>NZ_AUEE01000028.1 GCF_000425825.1 Jeotgalicoccus marinus DSM 19772 | reverse complement strand
ACGATGTCGATTTCTGGTGTCTGACCATCTTCGCCATCAGCACCATCTTCTCCATTGCGGACTGTGTCACGGCTGATTTCGTTGCCTTCTGGATCTACAACAATAATGTCATACGTGCCGTCACCATTGTCTTCAACACGGATTGAGTTGCCATCTTGACCGTCAACACCGTCTTGACCTCTTAATCCGCCAATACCTAAAGCAATAACCTCTGCTTCTGGATTAGCAAGAACTGAATTCTCCAATTCAAATTGACCAACTAATTCTCCTTTATAACTTGTCTTTTGAATCACACGTTCTCCAGTACCGTTCACACCGGTTTTAATAACAACCTCTTCACCGTACGGTACATCTTCAGATAATGTATATACTGTGTCATAAGGAATTTCAAATTGTTCTCTTACAATTTCTTTCTCAAAATTTATATCAGGATTTTCAGACCCAGAGTTATTATCATTAGTAATCAGGTCTTGATTGTAAAAATAATTCCAATGACTATCATGTCCGTGATTGCTATCGCCTGAAAGATACATTGGAATAGAACCACGATACGTTGTATCTGCTTCTCTGTTTGTAATAGGAACAGTAAACTCCAGCACCCAATCTACATAATTAAAGTTATTCTTAGACCTAGGGGAAGTTAATGCGTATCCTGCGGGAGTGCCCGTGCGAGCACCTTGTTGTAAGTATCCAGTAATAGGGGCAAAACCACCCGTACGATTTTCATACATTCTCCTCATCGTGCTACTTAGTACTGAAGGATCGAAGTCTTCCCTTTCAACAAAATAACCGTTAACTTCAATCTGGTCCGGTACATTAAAAGCATCACCAAACTGAAAGCCCACTAAATCCATATCATGTGATCCTCCTGAATCCACACGATATTTTACTTTATAAGTCAAACTTCCACCATTATCAACTACATCCACTGTATAATAAGCTGGTATACTATTATTAGTTGATACTGCACCGGTGCCTTCATATGTTGCATTTAAGTCTTCTATAGACGCCGCTTGAGTAGTAGCAGTAGTCGAGAAAGTAGTTGCTGCTCTAAATTCTGGTGTGGTTCTTTGATTTAGGGTTAGATCCATCATTGCTTTATATGCCTGTTTATTATTTAAATCATCAAAGTCTACTTCTCCTAAATCATTAGATACATTCTTAGCCATTTCAGAACCGTAAGCTTTTTCTATGTAGCCTTCTATATAATCTTCTTTATCCTCTGATTTATTAAATTTTTGTTTAAAGTCTTCTGGCACATCGATATCTTCCGTAGATAAAGTAGTATTCAATGTTTTGCCATCTAATCCAGAAAATCTATCTTTATCTTGGTTAAGTCTTTCACGAAGAACTTTATTATTTTCATAATCAGTTAAATCGAAGTTTTCATGTGTGCCATCAGAATATTTGACTCTAATAATTTGAGTGTTACTTTCTCCACCTTTTTCCTGAATCACTTTAACTTCTTCAATTTTTTCATTTCCTTGAATTTCAGATGTTCCTTCAACTTCTGATGCTGGTGATTCCTCAATAGCTTCTTCGGTTTCTTCAACTTCTG
>NZ_AUEE01000027.1 GCF_000425825.1 Jeotgalicoccus marinus DSM 19772 | reverse complement strand
CATGCCACGAAATTAGCATCATGCTAGCAAATTAAGCGAACACTGACATGATAAATTAGTGGTTAGCTATATTTTTTTACTTTGCAACAGAACCGAATTATGAGTATTACTTGGCAAACAAGTTACGTCCACAAATTATTTCATCAGTTGAAGCCAAAGTTGCCTCATAGATCATTTTGTTACGCTTATTCATCAAGGACTTCCCCAATAACATCGGTTGAATACTCTAATTGTAACCCAAGGCTTCACTAATCGCTAAATCACTATCGTATCACCAGAGTGTAAAATTGGAAGTCTCCTAGCGCCACTAATTTAGATGACCTAAATTATAGGGATTTACCATGCCATTCATAACCTGTTTACTTTATGATAATATCTTCATTAAGCATCTGAAACACAGGAGGAATAATATGGATATACAACACATGGTCTATTTTGTTGAAGTTGTAAAACAAGGAAGTATGACTAAAGCATCGGAAAAACTATTTATCGCCCAACCTACTATCAGTAAAACGATTAAAAACTTAGAGGATGAATTGCAATTAATTTTATTTGATCGAAGCAAAAAAAGTTTAAAACTAACAGATGCAGGTAAAATCTTTTTTGAACAATGTAATGAAATTGTAAATTTATACAAAGACTTACCAGTTGTGATGGATAATTTACTTGGGGTTAAAACTGGACATCTCAAAATTGGTCTTTCTCCAATTATGAATGTTAAGAAACTCATAAAAATTTTAGCCGATTTTCATAATTGCTATCCCAATATCACTTATGAGCTTATCGAAAATGGTGGAAAAACAATAGAGCAAAGTATTCAAATTGATGAACTCGATGTTGGAATTACTGCTTTACCTGTTGATGATCGTCTTTTTCAATCCTTTCCATTTTACGAAGAAGAATTAAAACTTGTTGTAAATAAAAATCACCCTTTAGCAGATAAAGAAAAAGTGTCTTTAATACAACTAGAAAATGAAGGCTTTATATTATTTAACGAAAATTTTTATCTGAACGACATAATAACTGACTCTTGTAAACGCGCGGGCTTTATACCTCATATTGTTTCGAAAATTTCTCAGTGGAATTCTATTGAACAAATGATTATTGCACAAATTGGTATTGGTATCCTTCCTAAAAGTATTATTGAAATGCTAAGTGACGATGTTCGAAGCGTTAGTATCGAGTCGCCATCTATTGTATGGCAACTTGGTGTGATATGGAAAAACAATAAATACATGAATTTTGTCACTAAAGAATGGCTTCACTTTATGCAAAAACAGCTGGATTCAAAATAGAAGATATCGCTTACATAGATAAACGTAATATCTATTATGACAAACCACTATTTTTGTAATAACATGTTCCGTCTTATAATGAGTATGTAAACAAAACGAGGGAGGAAGAATTAAGGATTTTTTAGAAGCAAAAGACAATAAGGAATGAAGCCGAATGTTATTTAAGTTTTTTAGAATTCTGTCACAGATTTCCATAATATTTTTAATCACCGCGTTAGGTAATAAGATACAAAGTGTGTTACACATACCAATTGCCGGAAGTATTGTAGGGTTAGCGACTTTCTTTTTATTACTTCAATTCAAAGTGATACCTGAAAGATGGGTTCAAGAAGGGGCTAATATATTATTAGGTACAATGGCTCTCTTTTTCATTCCCTCTATAGTTGGAGGTATGAACATCATTGAACAAATCAACCTTAATTACTTAATATTTATCGCTTTAATCATATTAGGTACATGTATTGTTGCGTTAGCATCTGGTTATTTGGCCGAAAAAATGGTGCAAAAATGGACACCTAACGAAAAGCATGATTCACCATGATTTTAACGGGCTTTATGATGGTTATTTTAACAATATGTATGTATGTCATTGCACGCTATATCCAGAACAAATTCAACTATTCCATACTGAACCCGGCACTGATTGCATCACTGGCAATCATCTTCATTTTAATTATATGCGGCCTTGATTATAAAGATTATATGATTGGCGGCCAATGGATTTCCAAATTTTTAGACTGTACCGTTGTATGTCTAGCTTACCCATTATATAAATATCGACATATGATAATGCGTAATCTTAAAGTCATAATGACCAGTGTGGTATTTGGTATTTTACTTAATTTTATCATTATCTATTTCGTTATGAATTTATTTGGATTTTCAAAACAAATGATTGTTACATTGCTGCCGCGTTCCATTACGACAGCAGTTGGAATTCAAGTATCCCACCAAATGGGAGGATTAGAAACACTTAGCATTATCTTTATTATAGCAACCGGATTAATAGGGAGCATATTAGGTTCTTCTTTAATAAAGATAGGTAACTTCCAAAGCTCAATTGCCAAAGGATTAACTTATGGTAATGCATCCCACGCCTTTGGTACCGCAAAAGCACTTGAACTGGATTTAGAGTCTGGTGCTTTTAGTTCAATTGGTATGATACTCACTGCCGTTTTAAGCTCAATATTTTTGCCTTTTATCATCACATTATTCTATTAATTCCTTGTTGAAGTAATTTTAAATAACGGTAGTGCACGTTAATCCCTTGATGCATAATTGAATACGCAAATTGGCACACTAAATCAAGAAAAATAAAGGAGTAAATGTATGTATGCCTAAAAAAATCAAAGCAAATCACGCATTAATCTCAGCCTTGAAAGCATGGGATATTGATCATGTATACGGAATTCCAGGAGATTCCATTGATGCGGTCGTTGATGGATTAAAAGTTGTAGAAGATGAAATTGATTTTTATCATGTTAGACATGAAGAAGTAGCAAGTCTGGCCGCCTCCAGTTTCACAAAACTGACTGGTAAAATCGGTGTGGCATTAAGTATCGGGGGCCCTGGAGCTATCCACTTAATAAATGGAATGTATGATGCAAAACTGGACAACATCCCTCAATTAATATTAGCTGGTCAATCTGACAGTGATGTTCTCGGTACAAAAGCATTTCAAGAAACAAATCTTACGGAATTGTTCAAAGATGTTGCTGTCTATAATAAACAGATTAAGGAACCGGAAACTATCTTTGAAACAGTAAATGAAGCAATTCGTACTGCATATGCCAAAAAGGGTGTAGCTGTGCTTGTATTACCAAATGATTTATTAACTCAAAAAATTGACGACCATACAGATAAAAAAATAGATAAGGAGCCACCTGCACCAAAGAAACCATCAGTTGAGTCTATTCAAGATGCAGCAAAACTGATTGAAAATAGTAAAAAACCTGTTATGTTAATTGGTTTAGGTACCAAACATGCAAAAAAAGAATTACGCATATTTATTGAAAAAGCAAAATTCCCATCGATTATTACCTTGACCTGGTACCTCCTAAGTTTACAGATGAAATAAAAAATCTGTAGACTTAGGAGGTACCAGGTCAAATCTATAAGCATAGGATTTTATAGTATTTGGTGATCTATTTATAGTATCTAAAAACTTTAAATACTTGTTTACATATAAAAAAGGAATGCCTTCATTAGAGGTTAAAAGGTTCTGTTGCAAAGTTGAATTTATAGTATAATTTTAACAAAAAGGAGTCTTCTGTATGAACTATTTCAGATATAAACAATTTAACAAGGATGTT
>NZ_KE384462.1:1546-4094 GCF_000425825.1 Jeotgalicoccus marinus DSM 19772 | reverse complement strand
CCATATGAGCCAGTTTAAAACATTGATTCAAACTTCTAATCAGGTTCCATTATCTCCTGGCATGCGTCGAGTATTACGAACATTTAAGAAGTATGAATCCTATATTGAAAACACATTACATTATCCAACACTAACAAACGGCCCATTAGAAGGTATCAATAACAGTATCAAAGTATTAAAACGGATGGCTTTTGGTTACAAGAACTTTGCGCATTTCAGAGATCGAATATTATTGATGACGCGTTTATATAAACCTGAACAAAAAAAGACTGTCTAACTTGCATAAAGCAAGTTAGACAGTCAGATAAATTGTTTCATCAACCTTATTTGACGTAGAGCCTAAATAAGCCATACATTAGATTGTCTTAGGAATTCAAGTGAGTTATTTGTGCACTCAATGATTTAATCCTCTGATGGTCTAAAGTATGGCTTTTTAATTATAAATCTTTTTAGGTTAATAGTCACAGTTCAATATTAGGCAATAGATTTTTTATATTTAATTTATCAATTCTTCCCATTTTTTAAATACTTTACTGCTACTGTAGCGCATACAACTAAAAACAGCACCTTGGCTCAATCTTAAACGAAGTGTATTTTCAGATAAAATGTTTTTTACTTTATCATAGAAAGCGTCCATATTATTTAATGGTACGAGATATCCATTTTTGTTATCATTTATTAATTCTGATGGTCCATATTGAACATCAAAACAAACAGTAGGTACACCTTGTGAGAGCGTCTCTAATAACGATAATGAAAATCCTTCCATTTTACTTGTCATAATATTTAAAACTGCCTCATCTATTTCTTCTTCTAAATTAGCTTTAAATCCTCTAATAAAAACATTTTCATTTAAATTTCTACGCTGCACTTCTTTTAGTAACATATCTTTGTCTTTACCTGCCCCAAACATATGCAATTGTATTTCTGGAAAATCAGATAATAATCTTTCCACTAAATCTAATTGTAGTGTTTGTTGCTTCTCTGATGAGTATCTTCCAATTGAAATAATTTTATTTGCTTTATTTTTTGAGTTTTTTATTTGAGCATTGTTGTGAATATAACCTACTGGTATTTCATATACAGGAATAGATTGATTAATTAGATCAGATACATCTTTTTTCTGACTCTTTGTAGATGTAACTATCGCTGTTAGACGTTCAATATTATCGAATACTGGTTTGTATATATTTTTAACGTTATTTATATGTTGAGATTTTCCATATTTTATATGTGTACTGTGTAAAACGGCAACTACTGGAATATCTTTTCTGGAAGCAGATAAACCATTAAAAGTAACATTGTTCTTATCACTGAAAAATACATCACCTGAAGTGTAAATACTCTCTGTAAAAAGAGTGAGCAACCCTTCTTCATTTCTGAGATGAATAACCTTACCGCCAGACAAGGTAACTAATATTCTCGTAAGATGTGAAATACCGTCGGTTGTTTGATAGAATTTTTCAATCACACTATTACCACTTGTATCATAATATCGTTCATGTGATACTTCATTGTTATTATCAAGATATACTGTTTTACTTAAAAATCCTCTACTATCAAATATATCTCTTTTAATTTTTTTTCTGTTTATATCAAAGTAATTAATATAATCAATTTTTGAATAATATTTATCTTTAAAATGTGCATACATTATAAATTTTTCATTATCATAAATTCTCATATCGTATGTATTATCTACATATTCAATCGTTAAACCAATTTCTTTTAGCCAATATTGAGGCCAATTATAGTGTTCTTCTTTAAATTTAATTGAATCTTGGAAATAGTCATATATAGAAAACACATTTTCTTGTATATTAAATCTTTTCATATTTTCATGTAATTTGGGATTGTATTTAACGAATACAACACTAGCTGGTTGATTATTCAAATTAAATAGGTTCATCCTATTTAATTGTGCTTTTTCTATTCCAGTAAGCGTTGAGCCTAAATTATTACCAATAAAATAATACACGTTTATCCCCCTATATTCTTTTTATATTAATAGTGAGAAAAACCAGACTTAAAGTCTGGTTTTTTCTCTTCTTATTTAGTTTTTAGATTCAGATTTTTTACGTCTGTTAGATAAGACAAGTGGTGTTCCTAGAGCTGCTAATAGTAAAGCATATGCAGTAGCATTATTTTCACTTTCACCAGTATTAGGTAACACTTTTGTATCGTCCTCTTGATTATCAGAGTTCATTTTTGAGCTCGGATTTTCAGTTACATTTTTAGTAGAGGACATACTACGTAAATGCTTGATCAAAGTTTGTCTTTCCGTATTGACATTGACCTCTTTATCGAATTGATCAGAACTTGAATTTGAGTCATTAAACTCGGGAACAATAATTGTATTTTTTTCATGAGTGTCATTAGAATTCGAGTTATCAATATTGTTGCTCTCTGACTCTGAATTATTATCTAAATCAGAGTCATTATCTGAATCTAAATCGATGTCTGAGTCAGTGTCACTGTCTAATTCTGAGTCGCTATCTGAGTCTGAGTCGCTATCTGAGTCTGAATCGCTATCTGAATCAGAGTCGCT
>NZ_KE384462.1:0-1231 GCF_000425825.1 Jeotgalicoccus marinus DSM 19772 | reverse complement strand
TCGCTGTCTGAATCAGAGTCGCTATCTGTATCAGAGTCGCTATCTGAGTCGTTATCTGGGTCGTCATCATCAGCATTACAGATCTCACAAAGTTCTTTGATATTAAAGATTACTTTTGTTGAATTATCTGTGTATGTGATAACCACATCGCCATTCTCAATAATAGTAATATTTTGTACTACTTTACCGTCTTGATTTGATGGTATTTCAACAATAGAACCATCACTGAATACTATAACTACATTTCCTGATTCATTAACATATTGATTAATTATAGTTATTGATTCACCATCTGCACCAGGAGGAATTACAACTACTGAACCATCACTAAATTTAATGATTGTATTTCCATGTTCGTCAACGTATTGATTAACAATAGTAATCGACTCGCCGTCTTTACCGTCTTCTCCGTCAACGCCATCTTTACCATCTTTCACGAAAACTTCTTCTTTCTCTCCAGTTTCTGGATTAGTAATGATGATTGTGTAACCTGGGTTCTCTGGGTCTTCACTTGGTACAATGTCGATTTCTGGTGTTTCGCCATCTTTACCATCTTTGATTGTAACTCTAGAATCTTCTTCGCCTGTATTCGGATCAATTACGATTACATCATACGTGCCATCGCCATTATCTTCTATACGAACTGTATTTCCATCCTTACCGTCTTGACCATCTTCTCCATCTTGACCGTCTGCGCCATCAGCACCGTCTACACCGTCTTTACCATCTTTAACGAAGACTTCTTCTTTCTCTCCAGTTTCTGGATTAGTAATGATGATTGTGTAACCTGGGTTCTCTGGGTCTTCACTTGGTACGATGTCGATTTCTGGTGTTTCGCCATCTTTACCATCTTTGACTGTAACTCTAGAAACTTCTTCGCCTGTATTCGGATCAATTACGATTACATCATATGTGCCATCGCCATTATCTTCTATACGTACTGTGTTTCCATCTTTACCGTCTTGGCCATCTTCTCCATCTTGGCCATCAGCGCCGTCTTCTCCGTCTACACCGTCTTTACCGTCTTCTCCGTCAACGCCATCTTTACCATCTTTCACGAAGACTTCTTCTTTCTCTCCAGTTTCTGGATTAGTAATGATGATTGTATAACCTGGGTTCTCTGGGTCTTCACTTGGTACAATGTCGATTTCTGGTGTTTCGCCATCTTTACCATCTTTGATTGTAACTCTAGAAACTTCTTCGCCTGTATTCGGATCAATTACGATTACAT
>NZ_AUEE01000024.1 GCF_000425825.1 Jeotgalicoccus marinus DSM 19772 | reverse complement strand
TGCGGTAAGGTGATTCGGGATGTACGCGTGCCATTTTTGACAATACTATAATCGGCATTGATACATCCACACGCTGGACAATGTGTCGGATTATATGTGAGTTTGGCAGTGATAAATAGGGACTTAATACCCTTATAGAAAACTTCTTCAACAGTGGACTTTGTATAATCGAGATTAGGCTCTTTAATTTGAAGTAAAGATGATATAAAATGAGTCATAGGCGTAAATGTTCCTTTCTATTGAGTTGTGGTGACTTTAGTATAAGAACATTTGCGCTATTTTTGTATCATTTTATAGAAAAATACGGTTGATGATTTTTAGTCATCAACCGTATTTATTATAGAGCCGTTATATGACACCGAAGGAGTATAAGGGAGACCTCTTTATCTTAGGATTTTGTATGGTAACTTGATTCTACAAGAAAAGGACTCCCTATTTCTATTTATTCATTTACACAAACTATTTTATACTCTCTTGACGGTCCCTATAATATCCAAGAATGTCTATAAAATCTATATTTCTTTTAGACTTATATTTATTCTAAATAATCTCGAAAGTATTATAATATCTGATTGTCTTACAATAAAAATTCGCAATGGTTACGCATTTTTCCAACCTTTGAGTTATTTTAATGATTCTGGAAAATCTTGATAGCCTTCTCTAATATTTACGACATTTTCAAATCCTTTGTTTTCTAAGATACCCACGGCGATTGAACTTCTAACACCTGACTGACAATGTACGTATATTTTATCATCTTTATTAAATGGAATATTTTCATTTAATAATTTACCATGCGGAATATTGACTGCTTGATCTAAGTGCCCATTATTCCACTCTTCTTCATTACGTACGTCAAGTATATATTCTTCTTTACCAGTCATATCAACGCTATGGATGGATTGGGTTAAAATTTCTGATTTTGGTAAACGATAACCTGCTACATTATCAAAGCCAATTAATTGTAAAGTATGTGTTGCTTGCTCAACGGTAGATTTATCACCAATTAAATCTATACTATTTTCATAGTCTAAATACCAACCGATTTGGTTAATGAAGTTTTGATTGTAAGGGATATTGATTGTACCTTCAGTATGACCACCATGAAAGGCTTCTTTACTACGAAGATCAAAGGCTATTCTTGCATTATCTAGACTAGGAGAAACGTCATATGGTTGATACATGTTCATACCAAACTGATTAATTTTTTTCATTTGTGCAAAGTGATGGGGTGGCGCTGGTTGATTTGATGTTAATATTTCAACAAATTTAGATTCATCTGTTACATTAAATGCCCAGTTATTAATTTTTTCGTAACCTAGCGTAGACATTGGTATGGCACCTAATGCTTTACCACAAGGACTTCCAGCACCGTGTCCAGGCCATATTTGAATATAATCTGGTAAATCTTTAACACTTTCTATAGATTGGTACATCTGTTTTGCACCCATCTCTGTAGTACCTTCCATTTGTACTGATTTTTCTAGTAAATCAGGTCTACCGATATCACCAACAAAAATAAAGTCACCACTAAATAAACCCATTGGAACAGTTGAGCCGCCACCTTCATCCGTAAGTAAGAAACTAATACTCTCCGGGGTATGACCAGGTGTATGCAAGACTTCTAATTTAATATTACCTACTTGAATAATATCTTGATTTTTAACAAAATTTGTTTGTTCCGGCATATTTTTATAACTTAATTGATCATCACCTTCGCCAGATACATATATATTGGCGTTTAAACGTTCTGACACGTCCCGAATTCCAGAAGCAAAATCAGCGTGAATATGTGTTTCTGCAGCTTGTGTAATTTTAAAACCTTCGCTATCTGCAACTTCCATATATTTTGTTAAGTCACGTACAGGATCAATTATTATTGCCTCTCCTGTTCGTTGACAGCCAACTAAATAAGATGCTTGAGATAAATTGTTATCGTAAAATTGTTTGAAAAACATATAAAGAACTCCTTATTTTGATAGATTTAATTAAATAAATAAATTATGACTCGCGTTTTCAGTATCACCTATATAAGTGCCTACACCGCCGTACTCAACTTCGTCTCTGAGCTCTTCTTTCTGAATGCCCATAACATCCATGCTCATCGTGCATGCGATTAATTTGATATCTTGTTCGATAGCTTGATTGATAAGCGATGGTAATGAATTAACATTTTTCTTTTTCATTACGTAGCGCATCATGATATTACCTAAGCCAAACATATTCATTTTAGAAAGTGGCATGCGTACAGATGTTTTGGGCAACATCAAATCAAACATTTTTGCAATGCCTTTCTTTTTAACGTTAACTGTTTGCTCTTTTTTCAAAGCGTTAAGTCCCCAAAAAGTAAAGAAGATAGTTACATCTCTTCCTGCAGCTCTAGCGCCATTAGCAATAATCATTGCTGCCACTGCTTTATCTAACTCTCCACTAAATAGTACAATTGTCGTACCTTTAGCAGTATGATTCACTTGTAAGTCTTTTGGTTTTTCTTTTTGAATGATAGCATTAATTACATTATTACTTTCATCCAATTCAACTAACGTATGTCCTGTTTGTTTCACCCAGCTTTTAATGTCGCTAAGGAAACCAGTGTCAGTCACTGTAACTTCAATTTGCTCGCCTACTTCAATATTTTTAATTTCTTTACTTATATTTACAATCGGTCCTGGACATTGAAGACCACTATAGTTAAGTTGTTTACGCTCTGCTTTGATTTCTACATTTGTATTTTCTTCTAATGTATTATTATCTTCGTTTTTTGCTTCATATGCTTTATAGCCACCGTCTAAATTAACAATATCGTAGCCTTGTTCAGCTAAATAATCGCTCGCTTTAGTACTTCTGGTACCACTTTTACAGTGTATATAATAAGTTTTGTTTTTATCTTTATTGAACGATTCAATCTTATCTACAGGATGTAATGTCGCACCATTTATGTGTGCTTGCTCATATTCTTCTTCTGTTCTTACGTCAATCAGTTGACTTTGTGCACCTAATTTTTCTAATTCTTGCTTACTGAACTTGTTGATATGCTTTTCGTTATATTGTTTCATAATATCCTCCTAATAAATACCTATAGGGGTATGATAAATAAAAAATTAAACTTTGTCAAATACCCCTATAGGTATTTGACAAAGTTATTTCAATCATTTACTATGATTTTATTCAATTAACAGTGGAGGAGTTAACTATGAATTATGATAAAACAATGATTAATCGTATTAATAGAGTACAAGGACAATTAAATGGTGTTGTAAAAATGATGGAAGAAGGAAAAGATTGTAAAGATGTAATCACTCAAATCAGTGCATCCAAAAGTTCCCTACAGCGTTTAATGAGCATTATTATTACTGAAAATTTGATAGAATGTGTAAAAGCAGCCGAGCATAATGGAGAAAACTCTCAAGAACTAATTAATGAAGCTGTTAATTTATTAGTGAAAAGTAAATAATGGATATCGTTACAATTGTTATCATGTTATTCATTGGAGTATTCGGAGGATTTATATCTGGTTTAGTAGGTATTGGTGGTGCTATTATTATTTATCCAGCTATTTTGTTATTGCCACCACTATTTGGGGTTCCTGGATATAGTGCATATATTGCATCGGGACTTACTTCTAGCCAAGTCTTTTTCAGTACTTTAAGTGGTTCGTTGAAAGCTCGAAAAAAAAACGCAGAATTTTCGTCGCAATTAATTATTTCCATGGGTGGAGGCATGGTTATAGGAAGCATGTTAGGAGCATTTCTAGCAAATTTATTTGATACTACTTTTGTAAATATTACTTATATTATCATTGCCTTACTTGCATTAATATTAATGTTCATTAAAGTCGAATCTCGTTCAGGCGAACCTGTCTTTAATAAACCTTTACTAGTTATTATAGGTCTTTTCGTTGGTATTATTTCGGGTATAGTAGGCGCAGGTGGTGCCTTTATCATCATTCCTATATTATTAGTTTTATTCAAATTACCCATGAATACGGTGATTACTAATAGTATAGTAATTGCTTTTATATCTTCAATTGGTGCCTTTATCATTAAACTTGTACAGGGGTTTGTTCCTTTTGAAGACGCATTATTTCTAATAATAGGGAGTACTATCTTTGCTCCCTTAGGTTTGAAATTAAGTAAAAAGATCCCCAACTTCATACAAAAATGGATTATAAGCATTTTAATCATTGTTGCAATTATTCAACTTATCTTTTAAATAATGAAATTTGTCAGACAAGTCCTGATATGTAAAATTATACACGTCAAATATTAGCTAATAGTATCACAAAACAAGCATTCAATAACTATGGATATCTTAAAGGAAGTAGTAATGAGAAACATAAAATCAATAATAAAGAATTCGATTATTCAAAAGACTTTGTGATGTCGTATCAAAAAACAAAAAGCCTATCATTATCTATTTAAATCTTAGTTATAAAGAACAAGAATAAAATCACTTTAAAAGTGTCACGTTTATTATCTTTATATGATTTTCAGGATTATTTATTATATGGTTCTGGTTACCACATGTGCGTATTGTGTCTTAACACGCACTACTTGTGATAAGCTTCAAACCGTATCACTTTGAACTACGAATTATTTGTTGAAATTCTCGGCGTATCATTTTTCGATGCGGACGTTTAACAATTTGATTGAATGTCACTTTGAGTTTTCAGAATAATCCTTCTAAATTAATGTAGTCTAACGACTTTAAATATAATTTTCAAACCTTGGTATCTTCGTATATATACTACCAGCCCGTGTTATATTCAGTCATTCATTTCGATAAATCAACAGTATTTTCTAAACTCTTATATCCATCTTGATTTAGAATAGCTTCTTCATTTTCAAATAATTTTTCTACTGTAAGATCTTTATCCCAGTAGCCTTAGTTAGAACCAAAGAAGTTCTCAGCGACTCTTCCTGCTGCCACTTCGAAAATTTTACCATTATATTGATTATCTTTGTGAGAT
>NZ_AUEE01000023.1 GCF_000425825.1 Jeotgalicoccus marinus DSM 19772 | reverse complement strand
CCATATGAGCCAGTTTAAAACATTGATTCAAACTTCTAATCAGGTTCCATTATCTCCTGGCATGCGTCGAGTATTACGAACATTTAAGAAGTATGAATCCTATATTGAAAACACATTACATTATCCAACACTAACAAACGGCCCATTAGAAGGTATCAATAACAGTATCAAAGTATTAAAACGGATGGCTTTTGGTTACAAGAACTTTGCGCATTTCAGAGATCGAATATTATTGATGACGCGTTTATATAAACCTGAACAAAAAAAGACTGTCTAACTTGCATAAAGCAAGTTAGACAGTCAGATAAATTGTTTCATCAACCTTATTTGACGTAGAGCCTAAAAGAACATGCTTATATACATTTCTATTCTCCGTTAAACATCCACTCAAGACCATATGGATCTTTGACCCCACCAAAATGTGACGACCATTCAGTCGGACCGAGTTCCATTGTTACTTCAAAACCTGCTTCGACTGCTTTGTTGTAAAAGTCTGTAATTGTCTGTACTTCCGCTTTGTTACTTGAATCGAAGGTAAAAACGTTGATGGCACCTGAGTTGTCGATTTCCTTTTGCTCCCAAGTTGAACTTACCATAAAGGGCTGGTCTAAAATCTTAAATGATGCATTCATCACAAATGTTTCAGCCTCTTCTTCAGTCATTCCCACTTGATCTAAGTTTTCTTTAAACATTGGATCAGACGCTAAAGCTGTTTCAACTTCTGTTGCCCCGAAATTTTCTTCATAAAATTTTAAAGCACCTAACGCATCCGCAAAGTTAAAGTACTGGACATTTTTAATCTTCGACTCACTCCTTAAATAATTTTACATTACTACATACCCGTTTTAGCGAACTTCTACTAAGTTTTGATTTTCAATTTTATAAACATAATCAGCGATTCTGTTAACAAAATATTTATCATGTGAGGTCAAAATAATTGTACCTTTATAGCCCTTAATGAATTTCTCCAATGCCTCAATCGTTTTAATATCGATAAAGTTCGTTGGTTCATCCATAATAATCACATTGGAAGGTTCGACAAACATGAGTGCTAAGGACACTTTTGTAGCTTCTCCTCCACTTAGCTTGTTCACTGGTTTTATTGTTTCATCGATAGTAAAACCTAAATTAATTAATATCGCTCTAATTTTATCTGCAGTGAGTGTAGATTTGGCTAGTAGGAAGTCTAAGACAGAGGTATTGCCCTGTAATTTATAATCCATCTGTTTGTAAAATCCAAATTTTATTTTAGGAGATAGCTCAAACCCTTCCTCGTCATGTATTAACTCATTTAGGAAACTCGATTTCCCAGAACCATTGCTTCCAGTTATTGCTATGGTTGCTCCTAGTGGAAATTGAAAATTAACCTGATCTAGAAGTAATCGATCTCCCCTAGAAATAGATACATCTCTTCCCATAATCGGAAATTTGTTATGCATTTCTAAGTCTTTTGAAAGAGGGAATTGAATGTCTTTACTCTCCATCGGCGATGATGTTTCTTTTAACTGACTCAACCT
This sequence comes from Jeotgalicoccus marinus DSM 19772, assembly GCF_000425825.1. GTDB lineage: Bacteria > Bacillota > Bacilli > Staphylococcales > Salinicoccaceae > Jeotgalicoccus > Jeotgalicoccus marinus. Next base: position 3,940 of record NZ_AUEE01000023.1, on the reverse strand, counting down.
GCTCTCCATGGCTTTAACTGCCTTAAAAGCTTGTTTTTGTACAGTATCTTTTTGTTTGGAACTTGATAGTCGATCCGGTTTAATATCATTTCCTTTAGCTTTTCCAGCCAATTTCTCTGCCTTCTGAGCTTTTTTGTCGATCGCAGCTTCGAGCCTTGCTTTTTCCTTAACCGTTTTTTCATGTTCGTGAGCTTGCTCTAGTGCTTCTTTTTCTTTTGTCTCTAAATAATCATCATAATTCCCATTGAATTCTCTTATCGTACCATCTGAGATTTCCCAAACTTTTGTTGCCAACTGATTTATAAAATATCGATCATGGCTTACAAATATTAAAGTACCGTAATAGTATCTCAATTCATCTAAAAGATAGTCTATGCTTTCACTATCCAGATGTGTTGTCGGTTCATCTAGTAATAGTCCTAATTGATATGTCGAAAGGGCTTTAACAATTCTAAATTTAGTTTGTTCTCCTCCGCTCATACCCTCATTCTCTGGAACATTTAAGCGGCTTAGCATCTCAAAGTCCATATCATTATCACTTTGATAATTAGTGTCTTCAATTTGTTTAAAATAGTTAAAGTCGTTTTCTCTTTGAACTTCCCCAGTATATTCTTCTAATTCACCTGCAAGTAGTTTTAGCAAAGTTGATTTTCCTGTACCGTTTTTACCAACAATTGCAATTCGATCATTAATATAGGCTGATAAATCATCGATATCAAAGATATCCTTATTGCCAAAACTAACTGATATATCTTTTAATCTTATTGTTAAAGTATTCATTATAATTTGCACTCCTTATGAGCTTGCAAACTATATTTAGGTCATAAAAAAAGACAGCTTTAAGCTGTCTTTACCGTACTATAAAAAGTGTTAAAAATAGGCATACTACTCCCATGTAATATAGTTTGGACAAGACTTTTGAATTATTTAATTATTGATTCAAAATTGTTGTCCAAATACGTGGGATTCCCATTTCTGTCACTCCTTAAAATTATTTATACTCATTATAACAAAATTTACACTAAATTTCTAGGTCGTAAATTCATAAGCCTCTATATCTATAAAACTTCTACCGTTTAGGGTAAGGTCTGCTCTGTGGTCTTTTGTATATAAATGATAAGCTGCAGCACCAATCATTGCAGCATTGTCCGTACAAAATTTTAGGGCAGGAATGTGTAAAGCTATACCATTCTCCTCACTCAGTTCAGAAAAACGCTGACGAATCTCACTATTTCCAGCTACCCCACCTGCAATGACTAGATTTTTTACCTTATACGCTTTTAAGCTTTTGAAGGTCTTATCTGTTAAAACATCCACGACACTTTTTTGAAAGCTTGCCGCTACATCATTTTTATTGACTTCTAAACCTTTTTGTCGATAATTATGAAGTTTGTTTATGACAGCCGACTTCAAACCTGAAAAACTAAAATCGTAAGTATCTTCCTTCATTAAACCTCTGGGGAAATCAAAGGTGTCTTCCCCAGTTTGAGCAAGTTTATCGATATGTGGTCCGCCTGGATACGGTAAATCAATCACTCTGGCGACCTTATCGAAAGCTTCCCCCACTGCATCGTCTCTAGTTTCCCCGATGATTTCAAAAGAAAAATGATCTTTCATATAAACAAGCTCTGTATGGCCACCTGAAATTACCAATGAGACGAGTGGAAACTGTAGTGGTTGTTCGAGCTGACTTGCGTAAATATGACCAGCAATGTGATGAACTGGGATTAATGGGAGGTCATGAACGAAGGCATAAGTTTTCGCAGCATTAATACCGATTAATAAGGCACCAATTAAACCCGGACCTTCTGTTACAGCCACAGCATCTAGGTCACTTGGTTCTAGTTCTGCTTCATCCATTGCAAGCTCTATTACCTTAGTAATGGACTCAACGTGATGTCTTGAAGCAACTTCAGGCACAACGCCTCCAAATCTCTTATGACTCTCTATTTGACTGACGACAACATTAGATAGTATTTCATTACCATTCAAAATGACACTCGCAGCAGTTTCATCACAGCTTGTTTCAATTGCTAGTATCTTCACATCTTTACTCATCAATATTCACCCACATCACGTGTGCATCAAGCCCTTCTCCATAATAATTTTTACGTACGCCACCATAGTTAAAACCACTTTTTTCATACAGCGTTAAAGCGGGTGTATTGTCTACTCTAACTTCCAAGGAAATCGTATCTGCCTGACCTCTAACAAATTCCTTGATATGTTCCATTAAAAGATGGCTATAGCCCTTACCACGCATCGATTTTTTGATAGCAACTGTCGTAATTTGACACTGATCAATGACCAACCAGATACCAGTATAACCCACAATTTCATCATCTATTTCTAGGATAAAATAGTGTGCAAATTGATTCATAACTAGTTCCCTCGTATATGCCTCAATTGTCCAAGTCGTATCTTTAAATGCTTCTTCTTCTATCTTAATTACAGTATTTAAATCTTCAAGCTGCATTTTTCTTATTGCTGGTTGTCCTGCCAATTTCTTTCCGCCTCCGAGATACGTAAATAATCAGGGGTAAACGCATCAACATCTTCTTCCCTTAACATATTATTATATTGTTCTACACATGCAATTCTAGGTCCAACGTCGACAAATTCGCTTATATGAATTGATCGCTTCTCATCACCATTTAAAAAATAAGTTGATGCCTTATCATCTATGAATGTTTTATACTTTGGTTCGTTAACAATCTTAACTTCACTGTTTTTAAAGTCATATGTTGCAGTAAAGACACTTTCACGTCTAGCGTCTATAAGGGCTGTTACAGGACCCTCAATTCTTTCTGATGCTGCAAGTACAAAGAGCGAAGATACAGAGTACAGTGGGATATTTAAGCCTTTTGCTAGCATCTTAGCAACAGTAGCTGCAATTCTTATACCTGTATAAGAACCTGGTCCCCTTGCAACAATCACACGGTCTATATCTTGCTTCTTAATATCTCCAATATTTAAGAGTTTATTGATATTTTCTAATAGAGTTTCAGAATGTGTTTTTTTAAAATTCGTATTGATTTCCGCAACGAGTTTACCATCACGGTTAAGTGCTACAGATAAGGCCTGATTTGATGTATCAATCAATAAACTGATCATGAACTTCACCTGCTATTCTAATATTATTATCACCCGTCGCATTCATGACTAAGTTTCTTCTATTATCATTTCCATATGATAGCTCTAGTGATATATACTCATTCGGTAGATATTCTTCAATAAATTGTGGCCACTCAACTATGGCAATATCATTGTCATTAAAGTATTCATCAAAACCTAAATCCTCATCACTATCTTCTAAACGATAACAATCCATGTGATGAATTTTATACTTCCCATTATATGATTTAATAATGTTAAATGTGGGCGATGTCATATGTCGCTTAACACCTAGGGATTTTCCTAAAAATTGGGTAAAGGTTGTTTTTCCACTTCCTAAATCACCACTTAACAATATAACAGTTCCAGGATCTATCTCCTCAGAAAATGCTTTTGCGAAACGTTCAGTATCAGATAAAGCATTAAGTTCAAAAGTATACATCAAAGATCTCCTCAAAGGATTTATTATTCATTATAATACAAAAAAAGAGACCTCGGAAGGTCTCAATGCGGCTCATCGCATCCATATATTTATATGTATTTGCCTGGCAGCGTCCTACTCTCACGGGACGTCAGTCCAACTACCATCGGCGCTGGAGAGCTTAACTACTGTGTTCGACATGGGAACAGGTGTGGCCTCTCCGCCATCGCCGCCAGACTTTGAATGTATATACATTCAAAACCAAATAGAAGTGTCAGTAAAGAGTGAACGCACTCATTTATTTCTTACTTTGAATAAGTCTTCGATGGATTAGTATTCGTCCGCTCAATGTGTCACCACACTTACACGCCGAACCTATCAACCTCATAGTCTCTGAGGCATCTA
>NZ_AUEE01000022.1 GCF_000425825.1 Jeotgalicoccus marinus DSM 19772 | reverse complement strand
GGACGTTTAACAATTTGATTGAATGTCACTTTGAGTTTTCAGAATAATCCTTCTAAATTAATGTAGTCTAACGACTTTAAATATAATTTTCAAACCTTGGTATCTTCGTATATATACTACCAGCCCGTGTTATATTCAGTCATTCATTTCGATACATCAACAGTATTTTCTAAACTCTTATATCCATCTTGATTTAGAATAGCTTCTTCATTTTCAAATAATTTTTCTACTGTAAGATCTTTATCCCAGTAGCCTTAGTTAGAACCAAAGAAGTTCTCAGCGACTCTTCCTGCTGCCACTTCGAAAATTTTACCATTATATTGATTATCTTTGTGAAATAACCACAAAACAGCAGGTGAAACCCGTTCAGCTCCAATTCGTTCTCCCTGACTCTTCCTTCTTCGTTTTCCATACTTCCAGACAATGCTGTGAAAGCACCAAACGCCAACATATTTACCGTAATACCACGCTCCAATCCTTTAGCTGCCAATGTTTTACCTAAAACAAGTACCGTTGATTTAGAGGCCGCATCATGACTTATCAAAGGTTGACTGATGAATGAGTAGGAGGAGAGGTTTATATTATAATTCTAGGTCTCTAGCTTTGTTTTCTCCTTCAATCAGCCTATCAATAATACCTTCACAGATTTCCTTATGTTCCTATATAATATCTAGACTCTTGAAGGATTGAAAAACGTAAAGGCAGTTAAATATCACATTACCTTTCCTTAAATTAATGTTTATGTTAAGTTTTTTTCATAACATACTCGTGCTAGAAAATGATGAAATTATCATTTGTGTCATGAGTTGTGATGCTGATAACTATTACCTGTACAATGAAATGACGGGTTATAGTAATAATTTATAAAACATGGAATAAGACGGTCCCTCGGTACTATACGTGATAAACAGCACTCATTCTATAATTTATTAGATCAAATATCAGAATAAGATATATTTTCTTAAATAATTTTAGGGGCTGGGACAAAACCATTCCCTTCAAAAATAAGCCGGACGTTAGCTTTTCTGGGGTATCTGTGTGCCTATAGTCTCACGCAGATGCTATTTCCTAGAAGTCTAACGTCCGGCTATCTATTATTTTTCTATATCTTCAAGACTTTTGTCCCATCCCCTAATTTTTTTGCATACTTTATCTCACTGTCTCCTAGTTACATATTCACTTTAAGTATTATAGAATTGTAGTTAATAGATATAGTAGAAGAGAAATTATGGCAAGCCGCTGATAAACTCAGAGGACGAATGGATGTCTCAGAATATAAAAGTGTGGTTCTTGGATCAATCTTCTTAAAGTACGTCTCAGATGCATTTGAAGAGAAAAATGCTTAACTGATTCAAGATGAATACGCAGATGAAGAAGATAAAGATGAATATATGGCAGAGAATATTTTCTGGATGCCAAAAGAAGCACGCTGGACATATTTCAATGAAAACTTTAAGAAACCTGAAATCGTTCAACTGATTTCTAACGGTGTGAAAAAACACAATAAAGCAGCAATCATGGTGACACACGATGAACGTATGCTTGAATACTGTGACCGCGTGTTCCAAATGAACGACGGTAAGCTTGAACAAGTGAAAGATTACTAAAATATTAACTCTGCTACAGACAAAATGTAGCAGAGTTTTTCTTTGTAAATCTATATACATATACGGGGTATATTCATTGAATAAAACGCTATATACGATACAATATATAAGAAGATTTTTATTTTTCAGATAGCCTTAAGGAAATCAAAGCGGAAGGATTTTTATCATGTTCAACTACTTATTTACAAACAGGCAGGGACAGTTTCTCGTTGCAGGGATTATCTTTATAATCCTCGGATTTGCGTTGATGCCGGTAGAGGGTATCTACAGTACCATTGCATTTTACATTGCAATTTTCTTCCTCGGTTTCTATGCATCTAAAAATGCGATCATCGAGACAATTAGAGAACGTTCACCAAACGTTGACTTACTGATGATTCTTGCTGCCATTGGTGCAGTCATCATCAATTATGAGTCAGAAGGTGCACTGTTACTTCTAATCTTTGCGGGTGCTGAAGTGCTTGAGAACTACGCGACGAGTAAATCCACAAAAGCAATTTCTGAACTGATGTCCCACCTTCCTTCAACAGCAAGTAGAATCGGGGCTGATGGAGAAATTAAAGAAGTTCCTACAGAAGAACTGATCCAAGGCGATATCGTCCTTGTTGCTAAAGGGGAACAAATCCCAATCGATGGAAAGGCAGACCGTCAAGTATCGGTCAACGAAGCAGCGCTGACAGGGGAATCTGTTCCGGTTGTAAAAGAAAAGGATGAAGAAGTATTTGCTGGTACGGTAAACGATGGCAACTCGTTTAGATTAACTGTAACTAAAACGAGTGATGATACAATCTTCTCGAATATCGTGCGTATGGTTGAAGAAGCACAACAAAGACCATCGAAACTATCGAAAACCATCGATCGAATTGAATCGAAATATGTAATCTCTGTTTTAATCGGGGTACCGGTGTTTATCGCTATCCTTTACTTCTTTAATAATTTAGGATTTGAAGAATCATTCTACCGTGGAATGGTCATGCTGACAGTAGCAAGCCCGTGTGCGCTCGTTGCATCGGCAACACCAGCGACACTGAGTGCGATTAGTAACGGTGCGAAAAACGGTATTTTGTTTAAAGGCGGTGCCGCGATGGAGGCACTGAGCACGATGGACATTCTATATAGTGATAAGACAGGAACACTCACATACGGTGACTTCGTCGTTGAAGAATATGCAGCGGATGAAGATACATTAAAAGAAGTGGTAACGATTGAACAACACTCGAGTCACCCGATCGCAGAAGCGATTGTGAAGAAGTTTAAAACTTTAGATTTAGATAGTGTCGATCACAGTGAACCAATAGAAGAAATCGTCGGCAGCGGAATGAAGAAAGGCGATATCATCGTCGGTAAACCCGATGCATTTAAAGACTACACAGACCCATCGAACTACAGAGATCAAATCATTGCTGGAAATACGAATATCTTTGTCGGAGAGAGTGGACAAATTACTGGATTCTTCTCGCTGGCAGACCAAGTCCGTGATGAAGCAGTACATGCCGTTGAAAACTTCCAAAACTCTGATATTGAAGTCATACTCTTAACAGGAGATAATGAAAATGTTGCAGAAAAAGTTGCTGGAGAAGTGGGCATTACAGACTACACTGCATCATGTCTCCCTGAGGACAAAGTACGCTTTGTAAATGAAAGTCAGAAGAAGAGTAAGATTGTCGGAATGATCGGAGATGGAATCAACGACGCACCCGCACTGGCAAACGCTGATATCGGTATTGCAATGGGAAGCGGATCATCCGTTGCGATGGAATCATCAGACGTCGTAATCGTAAAAAACAACTTACAAAAACTATTCTATAGTTTCATGTTAAGTAATCGACTCAATCGCATTATTTTAGCAAATATTATCTTCTCTATTAGTGTGATTGTTATACTTGTATTATTAAATATATTCGGACTCCTAAATCTACCAACAGCAGTGCTCCTCCACGAAGGATCAACGATACTCGTTATCCTAAACGGATTAAGACTGTTAAGAGCGAAAGAATAGTATATTTATCTACTGTAAGAAGGAATACACCTTGTATAAATCAATATTGCTCGCTGCAGACGGTTCGGAAAACAGTCTGAGAGCAGCAGAAGGATCATTAAATTTCATCAATAAAGAAACGACGGTGACAATATGTCTTGGACCCGTCCGATGCGAGAGATAATATTATACACAGTATGCCGAGTGGCAGTAAATCACACATTAAAATGACAAACTGGCGAAAATTATTGAAGTATATGAAATGAACACTATTCCTTACAAGATACAATATGAAAATGGAACGCCGAAAGAAAAAGTAATTAATGTGGCAAATCAAGGAGAAATTACGGTGTTGATAGTTAAATAAAGAGAGAACCACACGTCAGCAAGCAGTTCCATCTATTGTTTCCGTTTTTCTGGATCATAAGTGTAAGTGACAATAATCAATTCATCAGCACCTGTGTCTTTAGCAAATACTTCAAACTTTTAAGGAAATTAAATGAGACATAAAATAAAGGAAGCCATTTCTGGCTTCCTTTTAATTTTAATTAAACTTCGCACCACTTATGATAACCCTCTGTGGTTAACACATGTGCGTATTGTGTCTTAACACGCACTACTTGTGATAAGCTTCGGTGTATCAGAGTGGGCTGCGGTTTTTTCCAGGGCAACGCGTTGAAAGTCTATAATATTTAAAGCTTACTTAATGCTATTCTCCTAAATCAACTCGAAGGTTATGAAGGCTGATGACTATCTCAATATACTTTTCTTTTACAAGATCAATTAATTCTAAATCTGTCTTGCCCCAAATGTCAGAAGTGAAGAAACAATGTACCATCTTACCTACTTTTTTATAGTCACCATCTACTATCTTAGTCAAATTGTCTATCAGTTCTTCGTGCCATACTGGCATACCTTTCTCGCCTCTTATAAACATCTTAAGTATAAGGCCACTCCTGCCGATAACTTTGTCATAGCCAAATTCGAAGTCGATCGCTATAGATAACTTCGGATACTGAGTAACTGTTGTATCTATTACCAATGCCGATAATGGTTCAGTGGTAGGAGTGAATTTATAAATTTTGTTCAAATATACTTTGTCTTCAGGTGCTGCAAGCTTGCCCCTTAAAGTGTTATTTACTTCATGCTTAATTTCAGTCGTCTCAAACAAACTGATTATGCCATCCACTAATTGACTGCATTCTTTTTTATAAATCTTCAAGTCTGTATCCATATCTATAATCGATTGATAGTGCTTTTCAAGAAAGTGTTCAAAGTCCATTAACTGAGAAGGATTACTCATGTTTAAACGATTCCCTTCCTTTAAAATTTTGGGTATTCGGATTATCGTGTGGAAAAACATTATAGCTGGTAGATTTTTGCTAAACTAAGGTCAGGCTAGTTGAAGAGTATCTTTTATTTTCTAAGTAATTGTGGTAGCATAAAAATGAACTAGAAAACTGTAGCTAGGGTTCCGCTATCTAGGTAGGTCAGTGACCGAGGGCTACATCTTTTACAATATGTAAAAGGCACCTATTGACATAAAAGGTCCGAGGGGGAAGGTTCAGCGTAGTTGTTATGCGTTGAAATCTTTCTCTTCGGCTCTTTTTTTATTATTTAGGAGGTATTTATCGTATGAAAAGGATCGATGATTTGAAAGCTGGTGTTGCAGTTATTATTTTGAATGAGGGGAACCAAGTTTTGTTGCAAAAAAGGTCCGATGTAGGACTTTGGGGTATTCCTTCAGGCCATATAGAAATAGGGGAAACAGTTTCTGAAGCAGCTATTAGAGAAATAAAAGAGGAAACCAATTTAGATATTAGAATTAAAAAGCTTATAGGTGTGTACTCTGAGCCTGATTCTCAGGTTTTTACTTATCCAAATGGAAGAGTAGTGCATTTTATAACAACTTGTTTTCTTGCTGAAATTACTGGGGGTGAACTACGATGTAATTCTTCTGAGTCACAAGAAATTCAATTTTTTGAACAACAAAGTTTACCAAGAGACTTATTGAAAATGCATCCTCAATG
>NZ_AUEE01000021.1 GCF_000425825.1 Jeotgalicoccus marinus DSM 19772 | reverse complement strand
TCTACATCTTTCATATCACATAATCGTCTAAGTATTTTCCCTATGTCTTTTCGAAGTTGTCCATACACAACTTTTCTCCTATACTTAGGAGTAAATATTATATGATACTTACAATTCCATCTTGTATGTGATAAACTTTGGTCGTCTTTAGACATTCAATATGCCCCTTTCTTTTCTAAATAGCGGTTGGTAGCCATTATTTAGTATACAGAAAGGGGCATATTATCGCTAAAGCTACTTCATCCACACGCATAGCGTGTGGTTTATTTGTTTCGCACGTCTACGTGCTCAACCGACTGAAGTCACTAATAAAAAAAACATGCCTTCTAATATACAGAAGGCATGTTTCAACAATATTTAACTATTTGTTTTAAATAAGTTTGATGAGAGCACTAAACCTGCGCCTAAAAGTGATAGGATTCCTACGATAACAAAGTTAGAGTTGTTTGATTCTCCTGTGTTAGGTAGCTCTTCTCTTTCACTTTCAGCTGTAACTTCTTCGGCTTTAATCTTCTCTTCAATTTCTAATTTGTCTGCTTCAGTTAAATCTTTTTCTTCAATGATTTTTGATGACATCACTCTGGATACACGTTGATCTAACGTTGAAATATCTTTCTCAATCGTTTCACTTTCTAATGTTATCCCTCGTAAGATATCACCATAATCATAACGATACAGTTTTTTCGGTTTTGATACTGCTGACTGTTCTGATGAACTTTCTTCTACTTCAGCCGCTTCATTTGGTGTTTCCACTTCTGTTTCATTATCACTGTTATCAGTATCTGCCGCTTCTTCAGAAGCATTACCAGCCTTTTCTTCTTCTGTGTAAGTTGATGAATTACTCTCTTGATTATTGTTCTGATTTGGTTCCTGACCTTCACCTAAATCATTGTTTTCTGTGTACTCTGGTAAATCAGTTTCTGTACCTTCATCTGTCTGGTTACTGGGTGAGCTAACGTCCGCTTCACCTTGATTCTCTTCTGAACCTTGTTGTTCTTGATTTGAATCTTCTTCAAAATTTCCATTCGATTCTTCATCAATGTTAGTGTCTTCTTCAGATGGGGTCTCAGTTGGTACTTCTGTACCGTCTTCACTATCATCAACTGGTGGTGTGATATCATTTCCTTCACCATCATCGTTAGGATCAGCTGGTTCTAGTATTGGTGCATCATTTTCTGTTTCTTCTACGCCAGAATCATTAGTTGTGTCATTTTCCGTTTCGCCTGAACCTGAATCATCAGTCATTTCTTCTTCTGTTTGTTCTGGCTGACCATTTGTTTCTACATCTTCTGATCCTTCACTATCAGTCTCACTAGCATTACTTTCTACTTCTTCATTATTGAATGTTTGAATCTGTGGTGTTTCGACTTCCTCTTGTTCCTCTGTCTCTTCAACTGGTTCCTCAGTTTCTTGTTCTACTGATTCATCCAAACCACTTTCAATAGCATTCGAATTTTCTTCTATTTCCTCATCAGCAAAAGCAATGTTAGGGATTAGTATTGTCGTCAGCACTAATGCAGAGGCCAATTTCATTTTTTTAATTTTACGAGTTCTCATTTCTCATCCCTCCATATACTCTGACTAAGCTTTATAACTTTTTCAACTTAAATATGTCACATAAAATTATAAGGGAATGAATGAAGAAATACTATAAAATATAGAATATGTTACAGAACCTTAACATCTGCGTATTATAATGTAATTTTCTTAATGTGTGACATCATATGTGTTGATTATAGTCTGATATGCCGAGGTTCCTAGCGCTTTACAGACATAGAAGAATAGCACATCACATATCACCAATTGAGCAATTCTACTCGTCATATTCATGTATTGAATATTCGTTTCTTCTTCAGTAATTTCGATTGCTAGATCTGAATTTCTCTTAGCAACTGATGAATGATTTTGCGTTAGTATAATTGTAAAGACACCTAGCTTTTTAGCTAATTTCACAATTTCAATTACTTCCTGTGTCTTACCCGATAAAGTAATCACAAAAAGAACATCATCTTTTTTAGCATTTGTTAGGCGTGTCATACAAAGGTATTTGTCTGCAGTAAAAAAGGCATTGATATTCACTCTATGTAATTTTTGTTCAATATCGTGGCCAACGTTTGCTGAATCACCTACACCAAAAATGAATGAATTTGTCGCTTTTGAAATATGTTCAGCAGTTTCAATCATCTTTTTACGACTGACAATTTTTTCTGTATTGTATAGGGCTTGAATGGTATTTTTAAATACCTTATCAAAAATTTCAGCATGATTATCCTCTTCTAGTTCAATCACTCGTGAAATTTTTTCCTTATCTAAGGTATGCAATTCTTTAGCAAGTTCAACTTTTAATTCTTTGATACCCCGAAGACCAATTCTTTTAGCAAACCTAACTATGGCGGCATCACTTGTGTCCGAACTTTTCGCAATTTCTTTTACAGGCATATTGATAACCTTGTTAGGGTTGGTCAGCATAAAATCCGCAATTCTTTGTTCTACTGGCGTCATATATTCTAAGCGTTTGTTAATTTGGCTAAGTACAGAAAACATTTGTATACACCTCATTTAGCAGACTTTTTCTTTTAATTTTTCAATATTATGGTGTAATTATAGCACTCTAACGAAATAAATGTTACATAAATATATGCTATTATCTGTAATTATCTTATTTTTCTTTCTATTTCCTTATGTTCGGCTAGTCAATGAATACTGCATGAGCTGGACATGACAGTCTCCGTACTCTGTAACAAATTCCACACCTTTAGCATCATGACTTGGAAATATTCTAGATGTCATCGTGTATTTTCCATCGTTCACGAATACTTCGATTGAAGAGTGATCCATAAAGATTCTTAAACTATCTAAAGGTTCTTCTAGTTCAACACTTCTCGTGGTTCCATCAACATTCTCAATCGTTTCTCCAGAAAATGTACGATCTAGGGTCAGAACGCCTTCTGTACTATCGTAGGTTAATTTTGTTTCATGACGTGAATTTTTTCGTAAATAGATATGTAATATCGAAGCGTTATTTTCTAAAATATCGACGATTAACTCATAGACCTCCCCGTAGAAATCCGTCAATTTTGCTGGATATTCTCTGAAGTAGCCTTCAGCAGTAATAGCTTCACCCCGTAACTTTTCAAGTGCTGGGTGTGGTATTTGTATCAATCGATCATTCTCAACTTCTAATATTCTTGGAATCGTCAACGCACCTGTTGTTTCATCTTCTCTAGACGGATAGCTACTCTCTTCTGCACCCATCCAAGCTATTAACACTCTATTTCCATCCTCATCAAGCGTTGTTACAGGCCGGTAAAAATCGAAACCTCTATCGAATTCATAGAACTCATCATGTATAAAATAATTGCCTTCTCTTTGAAAATCTCCAATCATATAGCCTGACTGATAGATATTCCAAAAATGATGTCCAAATTTATCTAAGCCTCTAGCATTAAAGATAAAGACTGAATCCATGTCTAGATCAAAGAATTCCGGACTTTCCCACAAATAACCGAAGGCCTTGTAGCCAGTATCTAATATACCATCGAACTTTAAGTCCTCAACTGAAGGTCCTCTGTATACTGCTACTCGCCCGAATTCTTCATCATTCATGGTGCCTATAAACATAACGACTTCCCGGTCGATGACCGTTACATAAGGATTTCTAAAGAATTCTTTTGTCATTGCTGGAGAATTTCTTAATAAGGGCGCTGGATACTTCTGAATCTTGCCATCCGTATTCATATAGCCACCAAGCTGAGTGACAAGTGTCGTATCATTTTTCACGCGTTCCCCAGTGTAAAAGTACGATACTTCATTAAATATTTTCGATAAACTACCACCGTGAATACTATGTTCATCATATAAACTACCTGGTCTAACTTTGACACCTTCATTGTGAAAATGAACTAAGTCCTTAGAAGTCACATGATATATGTATTTGTAGTCTGGTGTTTCTACAAGACGACTATCAGGTGACCACTCATAAAATAAATGGTAGATACCGTTTATATAATTAAAACCAGTCGGGGCACCTAAAAAACCAAACGGTGGCTGAACATGATATACGGACTGCCACTTCGATTCACTCGCCGTTTTAATCAGCTGATCCGTTTCTGTACGTGTCAATTCTTCTAGCTTTTTTGGCATATCTGTTCACTCGCCTCCCGTTTTATTTTAATTCATCTTCTAAGAGTTGTTGTTCTGCTTTTAAATATCTTCGGTAACCGACTTTAGATACATATATGCTAATTTCGTAGAGGATAATCATCGGTACTGTTAATAATAAATGCGTCATAAAGTCTGGCGGTGCAATAAAAGCAGCCAGTACAAACATAATGAAGTATGCATACTTCCTATTTTGTTTTAAGAACATTGGTGTAATGATACCAAGTTGGGTTAAGAATAGTACTACGACTGGCAGTTGGAAAATAACGCCAAATGGTAGTACGGTTCTAAATAGAAAACCAAAATATTCATTAATTCCTATAGTCGTTTCTATACCCATTTCAAGGGATAGTTCAAATGTAAATTGAATAATATATGGTACAACTATAAAGTATGAAAAAGCCATACCGATTAACATCAACACCATGGCTATTGGAATGTATAGCAAGGTCACTTTTCGTTCTTTCTCATACAATCCCGGTGCAATAAATGCCCAGAGTTGGTACAAGATTACTGGTAAGATAATTATGAATGCAATAATAATGATAACAACTAAGTATATTTTTAATGGATCCGTAACCTGAAATGCATGCATTTGAATATTTTCTGTCCAGGGTGCATTTTGCATTTGATTTATTAAAGGTTTAGATAAGAAAAAACCTATAAATAGAGCGGCAACAAAGAAGTACATTGCAATCAATATACGTTTTCTCAATTCATCAAAATGCTCTGTAAAATCTCTTTCTTCATCTACCAATTTAGCTTTCACCTCTTTAAAAAGAGGCGGCTTTCGCCACCCCTAGTTTAAGCTTCTGATTCAATTTTCTTTGGTTCTTCTTTTTTGCTTACTGAGCTATCGTCTTTTTTGACTTTGTCATCTTCTTCGTCATCTTCAGCAAGCCCTTTAGTTGCATCTTTAAACTCTTTTAAAGTAGACCCTACTGCACGTCCAAATTGTGGTAACTTTTTCGGTCCAAAAATAATTAATGCAACCACTGCGATAACAATCAAGCTAACTGGAGTTACAGCCATTAATGTATTTGGTAAAAGAACATCTATCATATTATACCCCTCCTATTTAATCTTCATTTGGAAAAATAATGCCTGGAGTTCAACACCAAGATCAATACTATGTACTGTGACGTCAGGACTAACGTTCAATCGAATCGGTGTAAAGTTTAAAATTCCTTTTATACCAGCCGCTTCAAGTCGTTCCGCTGTTTCTTGTCCCGCTTCCATAGGTACAGTCATAATTGCGACTTCAACATTTTCTTGGTTGATTATTTGCTCCATTTCATTGACATGAAAAATCTCAATATCATTTATAGTTTTACCTACAAGTGATTCATTACTGTCAAAAGCACCAACTACGTTCATTTTATCATGAATGTTGGCAAATTTGTAGTTCAACAGTGCACTACCAAGATTCCCTGCCCCAGCTAAAATTACATTTTTTACATCGTTGCCTTGAATATGTTCCATGAAGAATTTTAAAAGACTTCCGATATTATAGCCGTATCCTTTTCTACCCAATTCTCCAAAGTAGGAAAAATCACGGCGGATGGTTGCCGAATCAATATCTAGGGCTTCACTAATTTCTCTCGATGATACTCTGTCATTACCATTATGTTCTTCTTGCTTAAAATAACGGTAATAGAGAGGTAGTCTTTTCATAGTTGCATTAGGAATTTTCTTCTTGTTCGCCATTCCTTTCACCTCTGTATGTCTATTCTCCACATTATAACATAATCTATATCTGCTGACACCGCTATATCTAGTCGAATTTTGTCCATTTATCATGTAAAATTAAATAGGAAACGAGGTATTTAATATGATTCTTTTACAATTAGGAAATGTCTCTAAGGCATATGGTACAAATACTATTTTTGAACATATAGATTTAGAAATAAAATCTGGTGAAACTTTGGGTATCGTTGGTAAAAATGGTGCAGGTAAAAGTACCTTGATGAAAGTTATGGCCGGCGAATTAACCTATGATACAGGCACATTGAGTATGCCAAAACATGTAAACATGGGTTATTTATCTCAACAGATGACTTTGGAGTCAGATGAAAGTGTTTATAATGAAATGCAAAAGCCATTTGCTCACATATTAAAAATGCAAAAAGATATGGAGCATATTGCAACATGGTTGAGTGAACATGATAATTCAGAAGCTGACTATAATGAGCAATTGAAGCGCTATGAAAGTATTCAGCTAGAATTCGAGCGACTGGACGGCTATACAATTGATGCTCAAATTAAAGCTGTTTTAATAGGTTTAAATTTTACAGAGGCTGATTTAAACAGGAAAGTCGCTGAGTTTTCAGGTGGTCAAAAAACACGTTTAGCTCTAGGTAAGATGCTTTTGAATCAACCTGACCTCCTACTGTTAGACGAACCAACTAACCACTTAGACATGTCTACAGTCGAATGGCTAGAACAATATATTAAAACTTATTCTGGGGCTATCGTCATTATTTCTCACGACCGCTACTTCTTAGACAAAACAGTGGATAAGATTTTTGAAGTCGAATTACAGCGTGGCACGCTTTACCATACAAATTACACTAACTATGTTAAAGAAAAAGAGAAGAACTACAGGTTACAAATGAAACAGTACGAAAGAGAACAGGGTGAAATTAAGCGTTTAGAAACCTTTGTCGATAGAAATATTGCCCGCGCCTCTACTTCAGGTATGGCAAAAGATAGAAGAAAGAAACTTGAGATGATGGACAAGATGGATAGACCATACATCGACCGTTCGAGTGCGGACTTCCAGTTTACGATTAAAAAGGAAAGCGGTAATGATGTACTCCGTCTAAAAGATGTTGCGATTGGCTACAAGGACCACGTCTTAAGAGATCAACTCAGTTTTAATGTTGATAAAGGCGAAAGACTGGGTATTCTTGGCCCCAATGGTATTGGTAAATCTACACTGGCTAAGACGATTGCAAAATTAATCCCTAAATTAAAAGGTGAAATTCAATATGGGACAAATGTTTCAATTGGATACTATGATCAAAAACAGGCTGAATTTACATCTGTAAACACCGTCTTAGAAGAACTGTGGAGTGCATATCCGCATATGAAGGAAAGCGATGTTAGAAAGATACTCGGCCGCTTCCTCTTTACTCAAGATGAGGTAAAAAAACAAGTCAATGACCTAAGTGGTGGAGAAAAAGCGAGAATACAGCTCGCTAAACTGATGCTTGAGGAAAACAATTTACTGATTCTAGATGAACCAACGAACCACCTAGACATAGACAGTAAAGAAGTGTTGGAAAGTGCCTTAGCGAATTTTGAAGGTACGATTATATTCGTTTCACATGACCGTTACTTTATCGATAAGATTGCCAGTAAAGTATTAGAAATAGAAGTGGATAAAGTACTGTTGGTAGACGGCGACTATAGTTATTTCACACATAAGAAAAAAGAATTGGAATTTACTAATCAAGGTGTGGTCGACGCACCAAAAGCAGATACAGGTGTTGACTACCAAGCTCAAAAACAAAGAAGAAATGATCTTAAGAAAATTAAGCGAAAGAGTCAAGAACTTGAAAAGGAAATACAAGAATTAGAAAGCGAGCTCACTGCAATTGAAGACAAACTTGTCGCTCCCGAAGTTTTTAATGACTATGAAAAAGCCCAAGAATTAAATGAACGGCTCCTTGAAATCAATGCTCGTATTGAGAAGAGTATGGAAGAATGGGAAGAAGCAGAAGAAAAATTAGCTGAGCTTTAGATTTTTGAATGAACGACTACCACCTATTTTATGAAGAGTGGTAGTCGTTTTTTTCGAGTTCCAGCTATCTGGATTGCTGCCCTTCGATTTCTTTTCGAGTTCCAACTCGCTCCTACTCTCCCCACATTCATACATATTGTTAAGAGGATTTAACCGTATGTTCGATTTCAATATACACAAAATGGAAGATGAGTTTTCCACAATTATAATGCTATATTATCAACAATTCATTGATTTTATCCACAAAAAATTATGTTTTCAACATAGTTATGCACAGATTAATACACAAATACGACAGTTTTACCCACAACTTATGCACACTTTGTGGACAAAACATATGTTCTCTATTGAACAGTCTATAGGCCGACCAAACGTATTATGAACTGAATATATGTTCGTAAAGTCGTAAATGAAAAAAAAAAAGCATGCTCTTTAAAAGAAGGCTCTATAATAAATACGGTTGATGACTAAAAATCATCAACCGTATTTTTCTATAAAATGATACAAAAATAGCGCAAATGTTCTTATACTAAAGTCACCACAACTCAATAGAAAGGAACATTTACGCCTATGACTCATTTTATATCATCTTTACTTCAAATTAAAGAGCCTAATCTCGATTATACAAAGTCCACTGTTGAAGAAGTTTTCTATAAGGGTATTAAGTCCCTATTTATCACTGCCAAACTCACATATAATCCGACACATTGTCCAGCGTGTGGATGTATCAATGCCGATTATAGTATTGTCAAAAATGG
>NZ_AUEE01000020.1 GCF_000425825.1 Jeotgalicoccus marinus DSM 19772 | reverse complement strand
AAAAGCTTATAGGTGTGTACTCTGAGCCTGATTCTCAGGTTTTTACTTATCCAAATGGAAGAGTAGTGCATTTTATAACAACTTGTTTTCTTGCTGAAATTACTGGGGGTGAACTACGATGTAATTCTTCTGAGTCACAAGAAATTCAATTTTTTGAACAACAAAGTTTACCAAGAGACTTATTGAAAATGCATCCTCAATGGTTAAATGACGCCCTTGCCAATGATGACTTAGCTTTTATTCGTTAAAAAGTAAATCCTTGTTAAGTTAACGGGGGGATTAGTAAAAAGAGGGGTTCAGATAAAAAATTCCACACTATTTTCCGATTACCCAAAATTTTTAAGTTCTCAATAAAATCATGGAGAAACATTAAACCTTTTGTGTTACTGCCAATAAAATAGCTTCCTAAGATTTTATTAATACACTCGAAAAACTGCTGATAAGTTATATTCTTCCATCCTTTGATATTAAATGTAGTAGGATGAAGACTCAGTACCAAGCCATAGTTGTTTTTGATGCTGAATTCTCTTTTAACGTGGTTAAGGTAATCATTTAAGTCATTATATTCTGCTGCATAGATTTTATTCTCAATAGCAACTACATAATCATTTGATTTCAGTAAGAGGTCAATCCGTTTATTATTACTGGTAATTGCTTCTCTCTCTATTTCCCAATCAGTGTTAATAAAAGATTCCACATCTTTCCCAGAAACCAGAAAAGTAGATAATGCCTCCAGGAAGAGGGTTCCAAGGCCATGTGATTCATTTGGGTCAAAGAAAAACTCTAACACACGACTTGAAACGACCTCGTAATGCGGAAAACCGGCAACTTGGAATATATTAAAATCTTTTTCTATATCCCTACTTTGCAGTAAGGGGCTGTAATTTATGAAGATATTATTATTAAGATAATTAAAATTCAACGTGTACTTACTCCCTTTTATATTTCCTCAGAAAAATGAATTCTAATTTCGCTCTCACCAGACACTTTTGAGCCGTCTTCCCTCTCTATTGAAGGAAGTATGAGGTCTACATGACTTAAAGTTTCTAACGTTTCCCCTGGTAATTTCACACGAAAGTCTCCACTGACAGAAGTCTCACCATCTATTTCTGTACTTATGTTTAAAGGAAAGCCATCTTCTCCAACATTCACGTTATGACCATTATTAGTTGTTAAACTGGCATCATACATAGGTACAATTCTTGTATCTCTCCCTGTATTCTCAATTTCTAATTCAATTACCATGAAAAGAGAATATTCGTCTTCATCGAATTTGCTTGCTGCAGAAATGCCATCACTTAGATTGATATTTACTGTCTCCATTGTGGTTTCATAACTTTCTTCTATAAGTTTATATTGACCATCTTTTGCTTCGGACTCTAATTCATTTTGAGTGCCCATATTTGCTTCACCTTCTGTAGTTCCACAAGCGCTAAGGAGTAATATTAAAAGTAAGGCATGTATTAATAAAAACTTCTTCATTTTCCTATCTCTCCTAAATATTATTAACTTGATTATACTATGTTAGGCGTAGTGAGAAAGGTGCTTTTGTTTTGGATAGTCATATTAAATTAATAACTTAGTAAGCCATGCTTTATTTATTAGACTAAAGTAGGGAAATGAATTTAATCTTAATGTAGTCGAAGTAATGAATTGTAATAATTAAGCTAGCATCACAAGTATAAGACATGATAAATGATAGAGGAAAGGTAGTAAACTGGCCGAGTTAATAGTATAAATATTTATAAATAAAGATTTTGGAGGTAGTTTTTTGGGTATTTTTAAAAGAGGTAAAGAAGCTCTGTGTGAGATTAGGATAAGAGGGCAATTGAATAATTTTTTAAGTCTTTACTGCTATTCTGAAGAGAAAATCAGTGGGGAATCAAAAATAATCGACAAAGATATCGAGGATTTCATTGAGAAATATTCTGATGATTCAATGACTGAGCGAGAATTAATTGAATTTGAGAGAGAAATAAGTAGTATGGATGATATTAAAGACCCATATACCAATCATTATCCTCATATAATTCGAAGATCTCTGCTTCTAAGCATATGGTCTTTTTATGAACACCAATTAATAAGTTTCTGTCGAAAAAAGATCCTAAAATCACTTTTAAAAATTCAATTATTGACCAGGCAAGAAAGTATATAAAAGATGATATGAATATTAAATTTCCAGACCAAGGTAAAGACTGGATATTCTTGAAGAATGTCAAAGAAATAAGGAATTGCATCGTACACGAAGGTGGCTTCGTAACAGATGATTCATCATTGGTTAATATTATAAGAAAACATCTTAAAAATGTTGATATTTCTCCAAACAATGAAATTCTTATTGAAGAAAAATTCATAGAAGAGCTAGTAAATCACATAGACAATAATTTATACTCTCTAATTATCAAAACAGAATACCTTTAATAATAACCCCATCTAATAAAGAATCGATTTAACAGATGGAACTCCTTTATACCTTCTCGATATAATAACAATACTGCTCCTTAGCTTATACTATATAAGATGATTTTGAATAGTTTTCATCCATAAATTATTATAGTTATAAAATTCAATGTTCACCATTAAGAAAGTATGCCTCTAATGTTACTAAGATACTAGAAACACATCTCCTTAATTTTGTTTTGCTAATACATAGATGTATTTTTGGTATAATGCTATAAGAGTAAGATGATGAAAGTAGGTACATTATGCCAACCATACAATATGGATCCACGGAGATTTATTATAGTATTTACAATGAGGTACGTAATGACCTTAAAATCACAGCCAATCTGATTAATGGTGTAGAAGTCCATTCACCGGCAGATATAGATGAACAAAAGCTGGGCCAGGTGCTGCTTAAGAAAGCACCCTGAATCATGCAAAAGATTGAGGAATTAAATGAAGTTAAAGGTACAGTGCAACCGACGGAATTTGTCAGTGGAGAAAAACTATCGTACTTAGGCCGCAATTATCGTTTGAAAGTAAAGCGAGGAAATATAAAAGACGCTTCAATACAGTACCAACAGGGCCGATTCATCGCCCCAGTGCCGAACCATTGGTCTCAAGAAGCAGTTCAGTATCACCTGGAACAAAAGATGATCACCTGGTATAAGGTACACGGCACAAAAAAGTGATGGAGCGTGCAAATATTTTTCAGGAGATGATGAATGTGATGCCACGCTCACAGGTAATAAAAAATAAAAACTATCCCTTTCCAATTTTAAAGATGATAGATTAAAAGCAACTCTTTCGAGTTGCTCAAGCTCTTGTATATTACGTACCCCTAAAAGGTTTGACTGTAACAAATATTCATCTTGCTGAGTTAAGAGGTGTCAAGGGCGGCTTAGCTTACAGTGCTTCTAAATTCGCTGTGAAATGATGCGAGTTTCTCAACTGGATCAGAATTCGTTATCGATGGAGGAGTAATAGCTAAAATGTAATAAAGTAATAAAGTAATAAAGTTAAAAATTCTATATACAGTGTTTTATAATGTAACTTAAAAGAAAAGGTTAGGACTATAATTAACGGGTTCGGGTGATTGGAGAAATAAAACAGTGTAAATAACAACCTGATTAGCCTACATTTCAATAGTTACTTAACGATATAACCGGCAAGTATAAAAAATGCTCAGATTATTTCTGAGCGTTTGTTTACTTGCGGAATATTTTCCAACCCAATTGAACTAAAGCATCATTTTGAGTAAGATGCAAAATCCTCTACCAGCTGCAATTATAGCCCATTAATCATTCGAACTTCCCTAGAGAATACAAGATGATTTTTGTAAGCCATAAACTCATTTCCATTACTGTTTCCTTCATGCCATTTTCTAGCCAGTAACTAACGAAAATAAAATTCAAATTATAACTCAGAATTTGTTATAATTTGAATTAATCTAAGAGATTGATATTATAACATCAAAAGGAATAAAATATTTACCTCCGGGGATTTCTTTGGGAAACCCTTTAAGTTTATAAAAATCAAATGTTTATGATGCGCGTGCAATTCCATTGACTCCTGATAAATTGAACCGATTACAGCAACTACATAGCAACTCTTCCCTGGTACGGGGAAAATACTATATGAAATGAGTTTTAAATATGCCCGATCATCATCTATTAATCGATAACCTTACCTCAGTATGGTGGATAGTGCTGATGGCAGCACTCGCACCGATATTTGCACTCATCTCGCGTAAATATGTGCCTGATGTGGTGTGGCTGCTTGCATTCGGAGTCATCATCGGTCCCAACATGCTCGGGCTAGCTGAGCAGACTGAGGCCGTGGCGTTTCTTCGTGAACTCGGTATGGGTTTTCTGTTTTTGCTGGCAGGTTTTGAAGTCAGCACCTCCGATATGCGTGCGCGCCAAGGTAAGCATGCCGCCCTCACATGGATAATTTGCGCCGTATTGGGCGTTGGTGCCGGTCTTTTACTTACCGATTTTGATATCCGTGTAGCTATAGTGCTCGCTATCGCTTCCACTTCAACGGCTTTGGGAACATTATTACCTATTCTGAAGGACTCAGGCGGGATGGATACCCCACTGGGCAGGGCGGCGATGACGCACGGCGCATACGGAGAGCTGCTGCCAATCGTGGCCATGTCATTGTTGCTTTCCGCATTTGCACCGTGGCAGGCCTCCTTGGTCCTGATTTTCTTCGCCATGATTGCTGTTTTCGTAGTCGGCATTCCAATACGATTCATTCGAAAGGTCCCACTGCTTGGAAAAGCTGTTGTATCGGCATCCAATACAACAATGCAAACGACGCTGAGGATGACTGTCTTTGCATTGGTTACTCTAATGTTAGTCACAGCAATATTTGAACTTGATATCGCCTTGGGCGCATTCTCTGCAGGGCTCCTGCTCAACGTTGTATTCCAGACTTTTGATCCGGAACACGGGGAGGAAATTGCACACAAAGTTGAGATTGTAGGATTTAGCTTCCTGATTCCGATTTTCTTTGTCACCAGCGGAATGGCAATTAACCTCGGTCAGGTACTCGGGGAATGGCAACTTCTGCTGGGATTCGTCGCATTGATTGCGATTGTTCGCGGTTTGGTGGTATTCCTTAGAGAACGTTGGAGCAACACATATTCGGGTATCGAATCATCGAGAGAACAGATTGCTTTAGGCTTATATTCCGCTACCGGACTGCCGATTATCGTAGCGGTAACACAAGTTGCTGCGTCTTCGGAGATCATTGATCAGGTAACAGCTGCTACTATGGTGACCGGCGGGGCAGTGACGGTGCTCATCTTCCCCCTTATCGCAAAACTCATTCTGACGAAGAGTAGCTGAATATGCATAATAAGTGGTGAGGGACGTAGTATTTGAGCACGTAGTTCTAGGGATTTTAGGCACTGAAAAGCGGAGATTGGTATCAATCTCCGCTTTTCTATTTCATTACAATTGTGATTTAATTTATCCCTTACACCCACTACTCGTGATACGCTTCTGGTTACCACATGTGCGTATTGTGTCTTAACACGCACTACTTGTGATAAGCTTCAGCGTATCACTTTATGATGCGGTTTTCTCTTAACGTTCCACCAAAATTTGTAATAAATAGTCCCTTCTGATTACCGTATCTTCACCTAATTCAACACCCTATAGAAATAACGGATGCCTTTTTAATTCTTTGTCTAGTATTTCTAAAACACTATAAAAACTCATCTATTTGAGATAGTTCACACTATATTTTTATACAGGGTATTCACTCAGTTTCTCAATCATTTCTTGATATAAAGCATTGGCTTCTTCTTTTCGAGAGATGCCATGAACATTCATTCTCCCATCTTTAAATAAGGTCAGCTTATATTTTTTATAAGTCAATAACTTAACAAATGCACTTGCCCTGATAGTTTTACCGGGCAGCTCCTGATTGAAAACCGATTCGTCGAACCTGAGTGTATATACACTTCCGCAATTAGATTGTACAGTGGCCAGCATATTTTTATTCAACTGTTCATATATCCGATTCTTACAGACCACACAGTCTTCATTCTTTAATTCATCTATATTTATCGTTTGAAAGCCGATTTTAAAAGTATCTACAGTAATGAGCTGCTTGGAAAAACCTTTTCCTGATAAATAACGAATGACTTCAGAAACTTCCATACTGGCAATGAGGGAAATTACAGGAGGAAGCACACCGTTGATTGCACAGCTTTCCCCCGTCGATGGCAGAGTCTCCATCAAACACTTTAAACAAGGTCCTTTAAAATCAATCCCGTAGACACTTCCCTTACTGCCTACAGCAGCACCATATACCCAGGGGATATCAAGCTTATGACAGGCTTCATTAATCAGAAATCGAATTTCAAAATGATCCATACTGTCAATTACAATATCCGGCTGATACTTTCTTAAGATTGCGGAGATGTTACTGGAATTTATTTCTGCATTGATCGGTACAATCTCAACATTACGGTTTATCTGACACAATTTTTCTTTGGCAGCATTAACTTTCAGCGTCATATCTTCTGCATCTTTTTCAGTATATAAAGCCTGACGATGCAGGTTGGTCATTTCAACAATATCCATATCAATGATGATGAGTTTACCTGCACCCATACGCACAAGCATTTCAGAAACGTGTGTTCCAAGTGCACCGGCGCCCATCACCATCAGTGTGGCTGACATCAGATTTTTTTGACTATTCTCTCCAAATTCATTAAACTTCATTTGTCTGTCGTATCTCTCCATTAAAGAAACTCCAGTCCTTCAGCAGGACTTGAGGCCTGTGCAGAATACCTAACCGGAATACGTCCTGCATCATAACCCAGTACCCCTGCATCAATTGAAAGCTTCATCGCTTCTGCCATTTTAACCGGGTCTTTGGCATTCGATACAGCGGTGTTTAATAATACCGCATCTGCACCCAGCTCCATAGCATAGCACGCATCTTTGGGTGAACCGATTCCTGCATCCACAATAACAGGGATGCTGGATTGTTCTACAATATATCTTAAATTCAATGGATTATTAATACCGCGTCCCGTACCTATAGGAGAAGCGAGCGGCATGATTGCATGAACACCAAGTCTTTCGAGTCTTTTTGCAAGCACGACATCGTTTGAAATATATGGACAGACTGTATAACCTTTGTCCAGCAGTATTTGACACGCTTCGTATGTCGCAATTGGGTCAGGCAGTAATGTCTTATCATCACCAATAACCTCAACTTTAATCATGTCACAGACACCCGCATGTCTTGCGATTTCTGCGATGCGTACAGTTTCTTCCACTGTTTTCGCCCCTGCTGTATTCGGAAATGTCGTGTATTTTCTTAAATCAATATTTGCCAGCGGGTTGGGCAGGTCTTTATCAAATAAGTTCATACGTCTGACAGCGAAAGTCAGCACTTCTGTACCTGACGCTTCAATTGCAGCGGCCTGTATTTTCTCATCTGAGAACTTTCCAGTACCTAAAAATAGCCTTGAGTTAAATTTTAAATCTCCAATTTCTAACATATTATCCGCCTCCTACAAATTCTAATAATTCAAGTCGATCATTATTTTTCACTGCTTGTTGTTTAAATACAATTTTTTTTATCAATTCCCCATTGTGTTCCACTACAATACGATTATCATCTACATCCAGGTGGTCCAGCAGGGTAGCTATGGTAATATCCTTTTCAAAATAATGGAGTTCTCCGTTGACGGTGCACTGCATATTGTTTCATCCTTTCAAATGAGAGTTTTTTAAGTACTGCGACAGCTGGGAAATATATTAACCAAGTTATAGTGTCTAAGCAATGGAGCATTTACTTACATCAAATTTAATATTTGCCATTCTTCTTTTAATCTGGTGATTTGATTGGGTGATGCATCCATAAATGCAGAAATTGCCGAGATACCACTGAAACCTGCCGGTAATTGATTGATAGTTGTTAAATTGATACCGCCAAGTGCAACGACCGGAATTTCATAAGAAAGTGCATCACGTACTTCTTGATGTGTACGCGGCGGCAAAGATTTCTTTGAACTCGATTCAAATATATGCCCGTATAATACAAAGTCGAGATGATTGTCCTGTGCTTTCTTGACAGATTCAGATGAATGAGCAGACATGCTGACTGAAATATCCGGATGTTCTTTTTTATACGTTAATGCAGTTGGATCGTTTTCTCTAAAGTGGATGGCAGTTAAACGAAAAGATTCCAGCAATTTAGTCGAAGTGTGAATGATGATTTTTTCTTTAGGGAAACCTGATTGAATAAGCTGACAAAGGAAAGATGATAACTCGTTGTCGGACATGGGTGTACGAAGTAAAAGATAATCGATACAGGATGAAATCGTATTGAAATGAACAATGTCCTTGGAAATTAATATCTTAAAATGTGTAATTGCAATAAGCATTATGTCACCCCTTAATATAAAAAAGCGCTGTTTTTCTATATAGAAAAACAGCGCAAGTATGCATCAACACATATTACTTTCGCCACTTTCCTACGCCAGTATGAACTGTATCAGGTTCCCGGAATCCCAAAGTCTACACTTTAATCTCAGCCTTTTTCAAAGACACTTCCAGTGGTCTTAACTATTTAATTTTCCAATCAATAACTTCAAGTTACTCTAAAAAGTTAAATATTGCAAATAAAATTATATTTTAATTATACTGATAACTATCTTTTAACATTTACTCAATCATATAAGAACTAGATAGCAGTACAGTTACAGAATTGAATTTGAATTGTGTTTGTTCCAATTCACATAATTTGTGATTTACTTGACGTATCTTCGTAAAGTAATACAATGATGTTAAATAGAATAGATTCGCACTAGGGGCGTTTTTATAAACTGAGATGAGGGTAACCTCAGACCCTTTGAACCTGATCCAGTTAAAACTGGCGTAGGAAAGTGTTACATCGATACAGTTGTATATCTATGTCTTTGCGGGCATATAATTTACTCTCGGTACGTAACTTTCCTATGAAGGCTGCGTATTTTTTTTATTCTAAAAAATTATAGGAGTGATTTATTTGACAAGGACAGTTTTAGTAACGGGAAGTGGAAGAGGACTTGGTAGCTATATCGTAAAAGCACTAAGTGAAAAAGGTTTTAATGTCATAATTAACTACAACAACAGTAAAGAAGAATCAGAGAAGTTAAAAAACGAAATTGGAGCACAAGCCATTGCGATTCAAGCGGACATTACAGACCGTGAAGCAGTTGAGCAGTTAGTTAAAAAAGGAACTGAACATTTCGGACAGATTGATGTTGTTGTAAACAATGCACTCGTTAACTTTAAATTTGATCCAACCGCTCAAAAATCATTCAAAGATTTGACTTATAAAGATTACGAGCAACAGTTAGACGGGACACTAAAAGCTGCATTCAACGTATCACAAAGTGTAATACCACAGTTTTTAGAACGTAAAGACGGTGCAATTATTAGTATTGGAACTAATCTATATCAAAATCCTGTAGTACCATATCACGAGTACACCACTGCAAAAGCTGCTTTAATTGGGTTCACCAGAAACGTTGCAGCAGAACTTGGACAGTATGGTATCCGAGCAAATGTTGTTTCTGGCGGTTTACTGAAAACAACAGACGCAAGTGCAGTCACAACACCAGAAGTATTTGATTTAATCGCACAGTCCACACCATTGAGAAAAGTAACAACCCCACAAGACGTTGCTAATATGGTTGTTTATCTTTGTTCTGAGGCAGCAGATGGGGTTACAGGGCAAAACATCACGGTAGACGGCGGACTTACTATGAACTAGGCGGTATATATTATGAATAATTCTAAACAGTTAAATATAGGAATTTTATTGTATGGTGTGGGTCACCATCAGGCAGCATGGTTAGAAGACGATTCGAGTGTCAATGAATTCACGACAATTGAATATTATGAAAATCTGGCAAAAATTGCAGAACGCGGAAAATTTGATGCCGTATTTTTCGCAGATTCACAAGCCTTCCCCGCAGATAGTCCAACAGAATTACCAGCGAGTTATTTTGACCCAATGATTGCATTAACTGCTATGAGTAAAGTCACAGATAACGTTGGACTTGTTTCAACTATTTCAGGTACATTTAATAACCCATTTACCACAGCAAGACAATTACTCACACTGCAACACATAACAAAAGGACGCATGGGATGGAATCTGGTGACTTCAATGACCGACCGCGAAGCACAAAACCACAGTATACCTGAATTGCCTGAGAGAGCCGTTCGTTATAAGAAAGCGGATGAATTTGCTGAAGTCATGAATAAATTATTTGAATCGTGGTCAATTGAAAGCTACAAGCCAGATAAAGAAAATAACACAATTACTAAAAATAAGAATATTCAGCCATTCAATCACAATGGTGAAAACTTCCAAGTTAAAGGTCCGCTAACTTTACCTTTAAGAAAAGAGGGTAAGCCAGTGGCTATGCAAGCCGGGTCTTCAAAAGAAGGTGTTGCACTGGCTGCGAAATATGCTGATGCTGTCTATTCAGTTTCTTGGAATTTAAGACAAGCAAATATTTATCGTGAAAAATTAAATCAAGCCATAAAAGAAAGCCGTCGTCCAGACAACTATATCAAAGTATTTCCGGGACTAGTGACTTACGTGGGTAAAACAAGAGAAGAAGCGCAAGAAAAGAAAGCAAAATTAGACAACCTACTTCCAATTGATACTGCACTTAATCAGCTCGAATTCTTTATTCAGCAAGATACAAAATCATGGAAACTCGACGAAAAAGTACCAAAATTGCCGCCAGTCGAAGAATTCAAAGGACCTGTTGGACGTTATCAAACTGTTTTAGAAATTATAGAAGACAGAAATCCCACAGTCAGAGAACTACTCGGTTATCTCAACGCTGGAGGTGGACATTTAACACTCATTGGCACTCCTGAAGAAATTGTCGATGAATTAGAAAGATGGATGAATGAAGGTGCCGCAGATGGATTTAACTTGATGCCACCAACACTCCCGGGAAGTCTTGAAGACTTTGTCGACTTAGTCATTCCGGAAATGCAAAAACGCGGCATTTTTAGAAGAGATTATAACGGTGAAACGTTTAGAGAAATGCTGGAACTCGATAAGTATTAAGCTGAATGATTCATAGGTACATCTCAATTTTACGTTGTGTTTTCATATTGAGGCTGGGACATAAATATCTCCAGAAAAAATAATAACTTTTGAGAACTTATGTCCCCGATCCCCAAGTACGAAGGTTATAAGGGCTGAATTGCTTATTAATATCCCGGTAAGCGAGGATGAAGTCAAAACTCACAAAAAAACATTAACAGCTGAGACTCAGGTTTTCGCTTATATAAATCATTTTTCTGCAGACAGAGAAAATTTAATTATTCATTCCAATGTCAAAAAAGAAATCAGGGTTCAGAAAGTGAATAATTATATAATAGTATATTTATTAATAGGTATATCTTTCGGCCATTTAGAAGTTTATTTTGTTAAAAACAAACAGATGAATAAATGGATTTACCAAGCCTTATTTTGATAGCTTCTACAGCCCTATCTATACCATTTAGTGTCACTCACTTTTGGTGCTAGTTTAATCCTATTTCAAGTTGTAGTACTTATGGGATTATATATAGAGGATTTGATAAATAAAAATAGAGAAAGTGATAAGATAAAATTTAAAGACTTATAATTTGAGAAATTTCATTGTGTCTTGATACTTAACTCACCATTCTAACAATTTAGGGCGGTGAGTATATAACAAGTTTTCTTGTCCTAATCAAATCTAGTTCCTGGATTACTTATGATACACTTCGGCTTATCATTTTTCGATGCGGACGTTTAACAATTTGATTGAATGTCACTTTGAGTTTTCAGAATAATCCTTCTAAATTAATGTAGTCTAACGACTTTAAATGTAATTTTCAAACCTTGGTATCTTCGTATATATACTACCAGCCCGTGTTATATTCAGTCATTCATTTCGATACATCAACAGTATTTTCTAAACTCTTATATCCATCTTGATTTAGAATAGCTTCTTCATTTTCAAATAATTTTTCTACTGTAAGATCTTTATCCCAGTAGCCTTAGTTAGAACCAAAGAAGTTCTCAGCGACTCTTCCTGCTGCCACTTCGAA
>NZ_AUEE01000019.1 GCF_000425825.1 Jeotgalicoccus marinus DSM 19772 | reverse complement strand
ATCAACAGTATTTTCTAAACTCTTATATCCATCTTGATTTAGAATAGCTTCTTCATTTTCAAATAATTTTTCTACTGTAAGATCTTTATCCCAGTAGCCTTAGTTAGAACCAAAGAAGTTCTCAGCGACTCTTCCTGCTGCCACTTCGAAAATTTTACCATTATATTGATTATCTTTGTGAGATAACCACAAAACAGCAGGTGAAAGCAGTTCAGCTCCAATTCGTTCTCCCTGACGCTTCCTTCTTCGTTTTCCATACTTCCAGACAATGCTGTGAAAGCACCAAACGCCAACATATTTACCGTAATACCA
Organism: Jeotgalicoccus marinus DSM 19772; assembly: GCF_000425825.1. Classification (GTDB taxonomy): domain Bacteria; phylum Bacillota; class Bacilli; order Staphylococcales; family Salinicoccaceae; genus Jeotgalicoccus; species Jeotgalicoccus marinus. The sequence continues at coordinate 14,722 of NZ_AUEE01000019.1, read as the reverse complement.
CGCTCCAATCCTTTAGCTGCCAATGTTTTACCTAAAACAAGTACCGTTGCTTTAGAGGCCGCATCATGACTTATCAAAGGTTGACTGATGAATGAGTAAGAGGAGAGGTTTATATTATAATTCTAGGTCTCTAGCTTTGTTTTCTCCTTCAATCAGCCTATCAATAATACCTTCACAGATTTCCTTATGTTCCTATATAATATCTAGACTCTTGAAGGATTGAAAAACGTAAAGGCAGTTAAATATCACATTACCTTTCCTTAAATTAATGTTTATGTTAAGTTTTTTACATAACATACTCGTGCTAGAAAATGATGAAATTATCATTTCTGAAAATTAACATAGATAATTTACGGAGGGATTTGATGAAAGAAAAAGCAAGATTAGATCACTTAATTTTTTGGCCATCTATTGTCGTGCTGTTAATACTTACATTACTTTTAATCATTTTCCAATCATCTGCTGAACCGCTTTTAGACAATATTTTGTCTGGTATCAACTCAAGAATGGATTGGATATTCCAGTTTATGACGTTTGGTCTTTTCGTGTTGCTTTTATGGCTAGCTTTTGGAAAGTATGGAAGAGTAAAACTCGGAGAGGGAAAACCTAGATTTGGAAATTTTAGTTATGGAGCGATGCTATTCTGTGCAGGTATGGGTACCAGTATCATGTTCTGGTCGATTATTGAACCTATGTACTACTTCCAAGGACCACCATTCGGTTTTGAATCTGGCAGTGACACTGCAGCAGAATGGTCTGTCGCGTATGGAATGTTCCATTGGGGGATCTCTGCATGGTGTATTTACGCATTTCCGACCATAGTCATTGCGTATTCCTTTTTTAATAAAAAGAACAAGTCACTTAAAGTCAGTCAATCTGTAAGAGGAGCGCTTGGTAAACATTCAGATGGTATCATCGGAAAGATCATCGATATACTTGTCATATGGAGTCTTGTCGGTGGTCTTGGTACATCACTGGGACTAGGTGTACCGATGGTGTCCGCTGGAATTGGCCACCTTCTAGGTGTGGAACAGTCAATTGCACTTAGTATCATTATAATGCTAATCTGGTCGGTCATTTATATTACAAGTGCTTCCCTAGGTCTCGATAAAGGTATACGCAAGCTCAGTAACATCAACGTATATCTTGCACTTATATTAGCCATATTCGTCATAATAGTGGGTCCAACAAGTTTCATATTAACTTATTTTACAGACAGCTTTGGCATCATGGCGCAGAATTTTCTGAGAATGAGTTTCTATACTGACCCGATTGGCGGCGGTGGATTCCCACAATCTTGGACAGTATTCTATTGGGCATGGTTCGCTGCTACTGCACTATTTATGGGACTTTTCATTGCTCGTATTTCAAAAGGACGTACTTTGAAGAGCATGATACTCCACATCCTTGGTTGGGGTTCTATCGGTAGTTGGCTATATTTCGGAATTTTCGGAGGATATACGATGAATCTTCAACAGACAGGAGAACTCGATGTCCTTGGTAGTATGGCAGAATTTGGGGATGCTGAAACAATCATCAATGTACTTGAAACATTACCGATGAGTTATATTGCGATATTATTTTTTGTCATTCTAGGATTCATTTTCCTTGCAACATCGCTTGATTCAGCGTCTTATATACTTGCTTCAACTGCATCAATAAAAGTAGACGAAGGTATTGAGCCTCCGACATGGCATACAATTCTTTGGGGTCTCATCATGGCCTTGTTGTCCATTTCATTACTGTTAATTGGAGGATTGAACGTAGTACAGACATCAGCCGTTGTCGTTGCGGTACCAGTCGTCATCATCTATATACTGCTTATCATTTCATTGATGAAATGGTTGAAGAACGACGATCATATATACGAGGAGGATAAATAATTGGGTGTATTCGACGTTGATTATACTAAAATTCAAGAAAGAACAGACTTTCCGTACGAAGTAGAAATTATTAACCATTGTTGGATAGAGATGTCAGACGGTATAAAATTATCAGCCAAACTATGGCAACCTAAAACATCTGGAAAGACAAAAGGCGCTGTACTTGAATATCTTCCATACCGGAAAGATGAATTCACTGCCCTTCGTGATGAAATCCGTCACAAATATTTTGCTGGCATGGGTTACACTTCCATCCGTGTAGATATCAGAGGTACAGGAGATTCTGAAGGGATAATCGAAGATGAATATCCAAAACAGGAGCAAGATGATGCACTGGACGTAATCTCTTGGATTGAAAACCAAGAATGGTCCAACGGCTCGGTTGCGATGATTGGTAAGTCTTGGGGCGGTTTCAATGGGCTTCAACTTGCTGCATTGCAACCACCTGCACTGAAAACAATTATTACTCTATGTTCTACGGATGATCGCTATGCAGATGATGTACACTATAAAGGCGGTACAATGATGGCCTCTGACATGCTTTGGTGGGCATCAACTATGTTCGCTTACAACGCAAGACCACCATTTCCAAAGTATGTGGGAGAAAAATGGTATGATATGTGGCTCAATCGTATGGAAAATACACCACCGTTCATCGAAGAATGGGTGTCACATCAAACACGAGATGATTATTGGAAACACGGCTCAATAGATGAAGATTACAGTGCCATCAAAATACCAGTCCTAACCATGAGTGGTTGGGCAGATGGATATACAAATGCCCTATTTCGATTAATGGATAATCTTGATGTCCCTAAAAGAGGAATCGTTGGCCCTTGGGCACATGAATTTCCAGACATGGCCATACCAGGACCTCAAATGGGTTATCTTCAAGAGGTCATTGAATGGCTCGATCGCTGGATGACTGATGAAGGGGACCAAGACGCACATAAAGATGCCTTTCTCGTATATGTACAGGATGGTGTAAAACCTAAGACCACCTATGATTACCGAGAAGGTAAGTGGCTAGACTTATATAATGAAGAAACAAGTGAAATTGATATTTTGGAAAATATCAACGGTGAAGTTCCATTATTGAATCGTCAACAACATGGTCTTTATTCTGGAGTATTCTGTCCATTTGGTCAGGAAGGTGATCTTCCAGATGATCAATTAATTGACAATGCATTGGCTACATCATTCATGTTGCCACAACAGAATACTGCAATAAATATCGTTGGCCAGCCCATTGCAAAAATAAGAGTAAAATCCGATAAGGAAAAAGCAAATCTTCACGTAAGAGTGACGGATGTACACCCTACAGGTGAAAAGACACTCGTAACAAAAGGTCAACTCAATCTCAACCATTATAAAAGTCATGAATTCCCAGAGGATCTCACTGTTGGTGAATACATCGATGTAGAAATTCCATTAGATGTTATTGGCTATCAAATTGAAGCAGAGCATAGCATCGAAGTATCAATTTCACCAACATATTGGCCTCAAATATGGCCAGACAAGGAAATCGTGAATCTAACAGTCGATTTCTCTCATTCAGAACTATTACTTCCTGTTATCAATGATTTCAATGAGGTAAGATTGAAATATGAGCAGTCCGAAACTGCAACACCCCTTGAAAAGGAAATTATCAGGGATGGTTATAGGACTCGGAATGTCATCAAGAAACTTACAACAGATGAGTGGGTTTTAGATGACTTTTCTGATGAGGGGCTACGAACTTTGACCGAAACAAATATCACTTATGGATCTACTAACCATAATGTATATACAATAAAAGAAGGTGACCCTCTATCCGCTAAAGTAGAATGTGACTGGACTGTACAAGTGAAAGATAGCGATATCGATACAAACGTCGTAACAAAAAGTGTCATGAGTTGTGATGCTGATAACTATTACCTGTACAATGAAATGACGGGTTATAGTAATAATGAGCAATGCTTTTATAAAACATGGAATAAGACGGTCCCTCGGTACTATACGTGATATAAATCTGTCCATTCATTGATAATCTAAGACTCTATGTCAAATAAGGTTAACGAAACATTTTACCTGACTGCCTCACTTACTGTATGCAAGTGAGGCAGTCTTTTTTGATTCTTTATAATACGTTTTCGTCATCAAAATATAAGACAAGTTTTTCTATGCGGAATGCATGATAATTTACGTATATCAGAATAATTAGGATATAAAATCAAATCTCTCCATATTTGGTGTCCCATCTTCAAAGTGCATACTAGAGTTCTTAGTACCAAAAGTGTTGGCAAGGCTTGTAAGCAACGGATATAATGACGTCGCAAAGTTCTTTTCTTTATTATAAATAGGAGTAGCTGGGTTAATACCCACTAAAAAAACTACATATTTTTCATCAATATTATTAACCACAAATGGACGGTAGTACGGGTGTTCAGGATTATTATTAAAAGGTCTAACCATTGATTTCAAATTCTTTATATCCATATTCTTGCTCATTATTCTTACTAGTTTTCATTCTTTATTTACTATAAATCTCAGACGAAGAGCTAATTACTGAGTGTTACTTACAAGTGACATTTTTAGTTGGTGAATTGTCTACACTTGATTAGACAACTTCTATGAGGGAGGTTATTGTTAAATCAAAGAAAGTAAAATGCTCATTACAATTAAGAAGGTGAAAATAATGCAAATTTTTAGAGTACATCAAAATCATGATATCAGTGCACGTTTCCTGGATAACAGACGTTTATCAAAACAAGTGTTAGAACTTTATCAAATTATTAGAGTTTGTCTCGCTGAAATGAATATTATTAGTGCTAATACTCGATATTTATCACATCCAATCGTCAAATTTATTTACAATAATGGTCATCCTTATTTATTGGATGCGTTTGAGCTTTTAAAGTCTTATGATCAAGAACATAAAAGAAGAGGAGGCATACGTTCTACAAATTTTAAAGAAAAACTTATAGACTTAGAAAGAATCATCTACAGTAACAAACATCTCTTTTCTGAAAGAAGTTTACCTGCTTTTTATGTTTATCAAGATACAAAAGTATACGGAGTAATGGCCTACACTCATTATGAGTCTTTACTTTTTTTAAAGTGGACTAATGATAAGGTGCCACCACGTTGTAATATAAACTTAGATAAAGGAGGGATATTAAAATGAAAGGTCGACATGTAATTGAGAAAAAATGGGCGTCAGAGAAGTACAATGTTATGTGGCACTCACAAAAATATTATAATCGTATAAGAGAAGAAATGAATAAAGGAGCTTCTATGGATTTATTGGAATCAATGATTTTTGAAGCGAAGAAAGAGGAGCCTACTAAAGGATCTATTGTGAATACATTTGATCATATGTGGGGATACTTCAAGAGAATATGCACATTAACAGAAAAGTATGAGTATAAAAAAATAAGAACATTATTCTTAGATGATAAAATAAAAGATATAGAATTGAAGCGATTTATTATTAAACTTTCTAATCAGTATGATGTGAAGTATCTCCAAGAATCTACAATTTTAAATATATGATAATAAAACTATAAAGTTATACTGGCAATACGAGGGAGTTTAAATAATTAAAGCTAATTAAATATCACAATGAAATGAGTGTTTTAATGTATCTAGCATGGAATGAGATTATAAGAAATAAGTTAAAGTTTAGTTTAATTATAGGCATTGTAATAATGATAAGTTACTTGCTACTATTGCTCTCGGGTTTAGCAAATGGATTAATGAATTTAAATAAGGAAGCTGTGGAACAATGGGAGGCTGATGCGATTGTTATAAATGCAGATGCAAATCAAAATGTTCAACAATCTATGATTAAAATAGAAGATATTAAAGACAAATTTGAAGAACAAGCAAATTTAAAAGAGCTTGCTGTTATTATTTCTAATAGTGCAGTTGAAGATAATGCTATTGTATTTGGCCTAGATGAAGGCTCCTTTCTAATGCCTGATTTAGTGGAAGGAGAGATGTTCACCAATGAAAATGAAGTTGTTGGCGACTATTCTTTAAAGGAATCGGGTTTTTCTATTGGAGATACACTTGAATTATCAAATAGTGAAGAGACGCTGAAAATTACAGGATTTACAGAAAGTGCACAATATCGTTCTTCCTCACTTTTATTTTCCAATAATGAGACCATAGAAAAGTTAAATCCAATGTTAAGTGAGGACTTAATAAATGCACTTGTTGTTAGGGACAGTAATTGGAAAAACGTAGAATTAAGTGATGATATGGAAGTATTAGCGATAGATGAATATATAGAGAATCTACCTGGATATTTACCTCAACAATTAACGCTAAACTTTATGATTATATTTTTATTTATCATATCGTCGTCAGTGATTGGAATATTCTTATATGTGCTTACATTACAAAAGACAAGTCTATTTGGTGTCTTGAAAGCCCAAGGATTTACTAATGGTTATTTAGCACGTTCAGTATTAGGTCAAACACTAATTGTGACTATGATTGGTACGCTTGTTGGATTGGCGCTTACCTTATTAACTGGTATCTTCCTTCCACCAGCAGTGCCTATAGAATTCGATTATTTAACAATGATTATTTATATGATGGTCTTGATTGTTGTTGCTATGTTGGGAAGTTTATTTTCAGTTATCAGCGTTAGAAAAGTAGATCCATTAAAAGCGATCGGTTAAGAGAGGCGAATAGTATGCTTAAATTTATAGATGTGAAAAAGGTGTTCAAGGACGGTAATCAAAGTATAGAAGCAGTTAAGAAAACTTCGGTTGAATTTGACAAGGGAGCTTGTATTGCACTGATTGGACCATCAGGCTCAGGTAAAAGTACTTTCTTAACCATGGCTGGTGCCTTACAAACACCAACTGAAGGTGAGGTAATTGTTAATGGTCAGAAAATCACAGGTATGAATTCTAAAAGCTTAGCTAAGCTCAGAATGGATGAGATTGGCTTTATCCTTCAAGCTAGTAATTTGGTGCCATTTCTTTCTGTTCAGCAACAGTTTAAATTACTAAAGAAGTATAATAAAGATATCATGACAGATGATGAGTTAGAAAAATTGCTTAATAATCTATCACTAACAGAAGTGAAAAATCAGTTACCTAGTGAAATATCTGGGGGTCAAAAACAGCGTGTTGCGATTGCTAAAGCGCTATACACTAACCCTAGTATTATTCTTGCAGATGAACCTACGGCATCACTAGATACAGAAAATGCGATGAAAGTAATGGAAATATTAAAAGAAGAAACAATCAGTAGGGAGAAGACATGTATCATTGTTACTCATGATGAAAGATTAACAGAGTATTGTGATGCTGTATATAAAATGGTCGATGGTGTGTTAGAAAGTACTCTATAAAATTTTAATTATAGATTAATAAAATAGATGACAAAATCAATTACATATTGACTTTGTCATCTTTTACACATTACTAATATCTTCTGTTATTTGAACTAATTAAGCCAAAAAAATCTCAAGAAATACAGTGCTGATATATCAAGAATTTTCATTGTGAATATCCTATAGTTTGACTTGAATAAAATATACCCAGCAGTATTATATTTAAAACATATCGAGATTTTTTCAAGTAATTAGACAAATTATATATATTCAATTATAACGTTGTGAGAGAGCAATAATCTCTCACCTTACCGCTCCTATAGATACGGCTTATCGTATCTATGGGAGTTAATCATTGTAAAAATAACAAGAATGATTATTGATAAAATGGGCACTTTTTATCCACATTTTTATACATTAGACTTGGTGAATTAACAGTATTGTTAAATCCTTTATGATAATTATGAGTAAGTGATGGAGATAGTGGAGGGGCCAGCCAGCTCCACTTACCTGTGACTTCTCTTCCTGCGATTTCTTCTTTCTTTTCAAATTGTTTAAATTGCTTTGATGCAGTGATATGGTCAACTATCGAAACACCGGCATCTTTAAAAGAGTGATATACAGCATAATTGAATTCGACTAAAGCGCGGTCTCTCCAATATGTTGAAGTTTTAGAAGTATCGAGGTTAAAAGCTTTCGCAATTTCTTTAAGCTTGTTATATCGGTATTCGTCAGTAAAGTTTCTGACCCCAATCTCGGTCTCTATATACCATCCATTGAAGGGGGCAGTATGGTATTTTATCCCACCAATTTCTAAATCCATATTAGAGATTATCGGAACAGTGTACCATTTAAGCTTTAGTTTTTCTAAATTTGGATAATGGTGGTGTTTAATATTAACTTCTTTTATGATGCCTTGAGGGTATTCATAATAAGTTATAGGTTGATGATGGGCGCTATATATTAGTGGTAAAACATCAAATTCTTTTCTCTCTTTTTCCCACCCGATTTTACATGCTAAATCAGTAATTTCTTTAGATATTGGATCGCCAATGTCACCATATCCTGCGTATCTAATAAGCTGTTCATTATATAATTTTATTTCATTAGAAAAAAATGAATAATAACGTATTCACCGCATTTTTACTAATAATGGAATTAATGTTTTATAATATAACACAAAAAATTAACGCTTTTACAGACGGTGGACCTAATCAAAAACTATTGTTTCTGGTGAATCAAGGTCATTACTATTCATAACTTTAATAATCTTAGGTTTCACTTGTATAATACAAAGGTTATCATCTTGCTTCGAATTAAAGAAACTTTTGTCTTGATTGTTCCAAATCCAATCAATAATCTTTGGATCTTCGGAAATTGACACTTCTCCATCTATTTCAAGAAAACTATGGTCATTGGTATCACTATATCCAATTAGAACATGAGCTCTAGGATTATTCTTAAACTCTTCTATTTTATTAGAATCAATGTCAGTTTTAGAATACAGAGTTAATCCATCATTATAAAAAATCATATACCTACTGTTAGGTATGTTGTTGTGCGCGGTAGACAAAACACCTAGATTAGAAGAATCTAAAATTTTTATCGCTTTATTTTCAATAACTTTATTATTCATATGAAAAACCTCCTATACTGTTTATTCACATAACCATCTCTGTGTAAACATAATATGTGGTATGTCACGAGTATTCCAGACAGTTTTTATAGACTTCTTTCTTATACTCCTTTGGTATCATGTAACCAAGTGCACCATGTGGTCTAATATTGTTGTAACAATTCACATAGTCAAACAGTTCACTTTTCAGCTGTTGTAGAGATATAAAATGATACTGTCTAATGAATTCAGTTTTTGTGCCTTAACAATCGCATTGTCATAGGGACAGCCTTTCATGCTCTGTAATCTTTAAATACCAAATGTATTAAGCACATTATCAAACTCTTTGCCACGGTCTGTATGGAACATTTGAACCTGTCTTAAATCATGCTTAATGGTACTCAGTGCTGCTGACACAAGATGGCTATCTTTATTTGGACCGGCATCATGTCCAATAATTTCACGATTAAACAGGTCAACAAATACACATATATAATGCCACTTGCCAGACACTTTTACATAAGTTAAATCACTGACGAGTACCTCCATCGATGCCTGTCTAATAAAATTTCTACTGAGTCTATTCATGATATTCCGTTCATTGGATTGTGAGGGATACGATCTATATTTCAATGAAGTATATAACGATACCAATCTTTCTGCTTTCATAATTCGACCGATGCGTCTTCGAGAGACTTGGAATCCAAGTTTATCTAACTCATGTTTAATTCTACGTGTTCCAAAACACTGACGATTCGTATTAAATATCCTCCACGCCTTTATGGCTGATGACATCCTCTGAATCATCAACATTCTATTTATTCAATTCATAATATTAGGTACTTCTTGGGATTTGTAGGACTTTACACATTGCTGATACTGAATATTTATTGGCATTCTCAAGAATGACATCTATTTTCGTCCCATGATCAGCACTTCTTGCTTTAGAATGTCATTTCCCATCTTAAGTTGTTCGTTTTCTTTTCTGAGTTGTCTCATTTCTCTTTCTTCATCTGTAAAGTTATCTAAATGACTGAAAGAACCTGGCGCCTGATGATGCTTGACCCACTTATCCAATTAGGATGGTTGATATTATCTACTATCACTATAAAAATTGCTTGGCGTAATGTTTTTATCATCTGCAAAAAGTGAGCATCAAGAAATAAATCCAATACTCTATTTTAATAATTTTTGAAGAATTCCATGATAAACTCCATAAATGATGTGGTCGCTTTGGAAAAATAGCGACCTTTTTATAAGCAAAGTATAATAATCAGCGATATCAATGGGGAGTAAATAAGATGACCCCAGCACAATACAGGTGTCATCTACTCACAGCCTAACGCTTTTATTAAATGAATTGTCCACACTTGATTGGACAACTCCTATGGGGGAGGTTATTGTTAAATCAAAGAAAGTAGGCGATTTTTTATGACAAGACTTCTGATAGTTAGTAGTGGCAGTCGATGATTAAGGCTGAGCCATTACCTTTGGAAAGTGAGGTATTATAAAAACAGCAATAAGATAATTTCGTATTTAAAATTATCTTATTGCTGTTCTAGATTTATGTTCCAGACTCTTTTTTAATATAAATTCCTTTATTAAGTGGACCAGTTTACTTACCTTTAATTATTACTTCATCATTTTCAAGTACGATATCTACATGTTTTACGTCTGTATGATCTAAGTAGTAATCTGTGATTTTGTCGCGTACTTCTTGTTCAACAACACGACGTAACGGACGTGCACCCATTTGTTCGTCGTAGCCTTTATCAATTAACCAATCTTTGACACCTTGTGTAACATCCATTGTGATTCCTTTTTTATCTAATGTTTTTTGAACATCTTCTAATAATAAGTTCACGATGTCTTGTAATGCATCTTTACCTAAATGCTCGAATTTAACGATACTATTGAAACGGTTAAGGAATTCAGGGCGGAAGAATTTTTTCATTTCATCCATAATATCATCAAACTCTTCATTTCCTTCACCAAAGCCAGCATTAGAAATACAAATAATAATTCTGTTTTTAAAGTTAATGACATTACCTTGACCATCTGTTAAATTACCATCATCCATAACTTGTAATAATAAAGTTAAGATTTGTGGATTCGCCTTTTCAATTTCATCAAATAAGATAACTGAGTATGGGTTACGTCTAACTTTCTCTGTTAATGTGTTTGAATTATTATCATAACCTACATAACCAGCAGTTGTTCCAATCATTTTAGATACAGCAGTTTGATCACTATATTCACTCATATCTAAGCGAATTAATGCATCTTTATTACCGAATAAATCAATTGCTAACTGCTTTGCAAGTTCTGTTTTACCTACACCAGCTTCACCTACTAAAATAGGATTGTTTTTAGTACGTCTACTTAAGACTTCAGCAGTTTCTTGGATTTCTTTATCACGACCAATTATTGGGTCTAATAAATCATCGCGTGCTTCTTGTGTTAAATTACGGCCAATTTGATCTAAATAATTACCTTCATCATTTTGTCTTTGAGAATTAGATTGTTGAAATGCACGCGCGTTTTGCTCGGCAGAATTTCCACCTTACTGTTTTCGTAATTGTGCTAATTGTCCGGAGAAACTTCTTTCCCATTGATATAATATTTTTTAGTACCACTATTGACAGATTCTTGCATATATTGGAATATTCTTCTGAAAATTGAATCAAAATCATCATTGAAATATCCGTTAGTCATACATATCACCTATAATAATACCCAATAATTTAATAGTCGTGAACAAAAGTTTTTATAGTCTATTCTGGTTTAAATACAACTTTAATGTTGTTATCCTTCTTCTGATCAAATACTTTGTAAGCTTCGTCTGCTTTTTCAAGTGGGAAAGTATGTGTAATAATTTCTGTAGGATCAAATACTTCATCTTTAATCATCTCGTAAAGTTTAGGCATTAGATGAATAACAGGAGCCTGTCCACTTGTTACTGTAATATCACGGTTAAATATTAAATCTATAGGGAAATTATCAGCAGGTGATCCATATATACCGGTAAGCTGTATTGTCCCAAACTTTCTTACTGATTCAGTAGCAGTAAGTATTGGACTTATTGTTCCACGTTGTTGAGAATGCTCAGATAGCTCCTGTTCTGGACTCGATTGCTGTCCATCCATCCCTACACAATCAATAACAACATCTGCGCCACCTCGTGTTTTTTCTTTAAGAAGTTTACCTATTTCCTGTTCTTCATCAAAGTTATACACTTCAGCACCATTGTACTTTTTTGCGTGATTAAGACGATGCTGTACATTGTCAATCGCAATTACTCTCTCTGCACCTTTTAGTTTCGCAAACTTCTGCGCCATTAAACCGATAGGGCCACAACCTAATACAATAACTGTATCACCAGGTTTAACGCCTGAGTGTTCTACACTCCAGTAAGCAGTAGGTACAACGTCTGATAAGAATAAAACTTGCTCATCTTTTAGATTGTTATCAGGAACCTTAAATGAAGAAAAGTCAGCATGAGGTACTCTTAAGTATTCTGCCTGTCCTCCCCAGTGATTACCATGAAGATTACCAAAACCGAATAGTCCACCATTATCTAATTTCCAGTTCGCTGGTGTTTCATTAGAATTGTCACACTGAGATTCCATGTCGTTATTGCAGTAGAAACATTCTCCACACCCAATATTAAAAGGTATTACCACACGATCTCCTTTCTTTAGTTTTTTTACATCTTTTCCTATCTCTTCAACAATACCCATCGGTTCATGTCCAATTACAAAACCAGGTTCCATGAATAAATCACCTTGATGATATAAATGTAAGTCTGAACCACAAATCCCAGATGCTGTTATCTTTATAATTGCATCAGTTGTTTCAATAATCTTAGCATCTTCAACATTTTCCATCTTCATGTTCTTATGTCCTTGATAAGTGACTGCTTTCATAAAATAACACTCCATTCTAAATATTATTTACAAGCATACTAAAATATTCCTCTTAACTTGACTTATAAACATAAATCTTTATAAAATCAATCATCTTACTACGAATATCTTCATTCGTGTTAATGATGACTATTTTATATAAAACTAAAGAGAAGACTGATAGTCTCCTCTTTAAAAAATGATTATTTTAATAAAGTTACAGATTCACGGTTAAAGTCTTCTAAATCATCAGGTGTACGTGAAGTGACGATATTATCAGAAACTACAACTGATTCATCTACTACTGTTGCTCCAGCGTTTTCCAAATCTTTACGAACTGATAAGAAACTTGTTAATTTTTTACCTTTTAATAAGTCTGTATCGATTAATAGCTGTGGTCCATGACAAATCGCAAATACAGGCTTTTCATTTTGAACGAAATGTTTTGTAAATTCCCCAAAACGACCTTCTTCATCTCCACGTAACATATCTGGTGAGAATCCCCCTGGGATAAGTAATGCGTCAAAATCTTCAGGTTTTACACCGCTAATCGCTCTATCTACTGTTACTTCAGTATCTTCAGACTTACCTTTTACTGTACCTGTTTCTTTTCCTATTACAGTAATGTCATGTCCTTCGTTTTTTAAAGCCTCAACTGGACTTGTGTATTCAACGTCTTCAAAATAATTATCTAGTACAATAGCAATTTTTTTTTGCCATAAATAAATTCCTCCTAAAGTTACTAATAATATATACCCACTCCATAATCATTAAAAAATATAAAGCTCCAAACAACCTTATTTCAGGATTGAGAGATTGCTAAACACGTAGTAGTCAGTTGATCTATTATATATTGATAAAAGTGGAGTAGCAAACTCATTAGTTGTTATAACCTATATTATAATTTAACAAGAATTTTGGATTGTGATCTATCATTTACAAGTTATTCAAACCCTGATTCTACAATATCATTTAGCTCAATTTCATCAGTGATGACATCTTTTACTTTTAAATTACCTTCATTAATCAATCACTGAGCATGAAGGGCTTTCCCTATGAAAATGTGGTTGCTGAAACGACATTTAAGTCCCTGAAAACTGAATTCATTAGACAGTATCATTTTATATTTCTACAACAGTTGAAAATTGAACTATTTAACTATGTGAATTGGTACAACAACATTAGACCACATGGTGCATTCGGTTATATGACACCGAAGGAGTATAAGGAAGCACTCTATAAAAACTGTCTAGAATACTGTTGACATACCAATATGAAGAAAACAATTCATTTAACAGAATTGGTGGCATTATCTAGCATTTCAGAGAATTTTTTGATTGTGTTGCACTTATACAGATTAGAGACTTCACTCTTCCTGAAAGCAGTCGTTATAATAATTTAACTGCGACATTCTTCTGTGGTAATGCTTTTACATTTTATAATTCTAAAAATTTATCGGATAGAATTGAGATAGTCTCATCTGTATTGTATCCCAAAATAATATTTTCATTTTTTGTAATAAATAACATAAAAAAAGTAAAATTGAAAAACTGACCATCTTATTCCTATTTAGATAAACGCATATAGATGATTATTATTGAGACAAATTTAATACTGGTTAAGAACTTTTTTCTGACTGTAAAACTCACAACCTATACAAATCAATTTCATAATTATGTTGAAAATATCAACAAAATGAAGATATGTAAAACTTCAAATGATATATAATTATAAATGTAAATAATACAATATTATAATTTAAGCTACCGAAGGAGAAAATAGTATGAACTTGAAAAAGACAAAAAAGAGAAAAATAGATTTTCTTAATAATACACTGCAGAAGTTCTCGATTAGAAAATATTCTGTAGGCGTGGCTTGTGTGTTGATAGGAACACTTAGTTTTATTGGGTTAGACAAGAATGTTTCTGCAGATGAAATTTCTGGAGAACCATCACAAGCACCAGAAGTTGAAGAAACCGGAGAAGTT
>NZ_AUEE01000018.1 GCF_000425825.1 Jeotgalicoccus marinus DSM 19772 | reverse complement strand
CTGAAACATGAGGTAAGGTGATTCGGGATGTACGCGTGCCATTTTTGACAATACTATAATCGGCATTGATACATCCACACGCTGGACAATGTGTCGGATTATATGTGAGTTTGGCAGTGATAAATAGGGACTTAATACCCTTATAGAAAACTTCTTCAACAGTGGACTTTGTATAATCGAGATTAGGCTCTTTAATTTGAAGTAAAGATGATATAAAATGAGTCATAGGCGTAAATGTTCCTTTCTATTGAGTTGTGGTGACTTTAGTATAAGAACATTTGCGCTATTTTTGTATCATTTTATAGAAAAATACGGTTGATGATTTTTAGTCATCAACCGTATTTATTATAGAACCGGTGATATGAGATTGGCTAAGCCTTCTTTTAACTTAATCCATAAACCTCTATCATCATACTTTTCTTCAGTTAATATTTCACAATACTGAATATCATTTTCGAATATGAGACGATGCTTTTTAGCTTCTTCCTTATCATACATAAATGCATTGACTTCAAAGTTTAAGATAAAGCTTCTGTTGTCAACATTAGTCGTACCCACAGATACAACTTCATCATCAATAATAAATACTTTTTGATGTAAGAATCCTGGTTGATACATGTAGATATTTGCCCCCATACGCATCAAAGTACCAACATTTGAATAAGTTGCCCAGTAAACAAAGGGATGGTCTGGGAAGCTTGGAATCATGATGTATACTTTGATCCCTGCTAGAATAGCAATTCTTAAAGCTTCCATTATTGACTGATCTGGAATGAAATATGGAGATTGAATATATATCGTATCTTTCGCGTTATAAATCATTTTTAAGTAGCCATATTTAATTTGTTGATAGTTCTCATCTGGCCCACTTGAAGCAATTTGCATCGTCGTGTCACCAACAGATGGTAGCTCAGGAAAGAATCGCTCAGTATTGTGCATATTATTACGTGTATCATGAGAGTTCCAGTCTAACATGAAACGAATCTGTAAAGATTTCACGGCATTACCTTCGATACGTAAGTGTGTGTCACGCCAAGCACCCATTTCAGGACTCAGCCCGATGTACTCATCACCGACGTTTGACCCGCCGATATAACCGATACGTCCATCGATAACCACAATTTTCCTATGGTTTCTGTTGTTGATACGTGGGTTGATGAGTGGTAGTTTGCTAGGAAAGAAAGCCTCAACTAAACCGCCTTGCTCTCTTATATCAGAGAAATTTCTTAAAGATAAAGACCGTGAGCCTATATCATCGTATAGTATTCTCACAGAGACGCCTTCTTTTTGTTTCTTTAAAAGTGCTTTATACAAACGGTTCCCAATACCATCGAGTTTGAAGATGTAATATTGGAAATGAATGTGATCTTCTGCATCATCTATATCTCTGATCATTTGGTCAAATTTGTCATTCATGTTGGTATAGGTTGTCACATCATTGTTACTTGTGACAAAGGACTGGTTGTTATAAAGGAGCATATGTATTTGTTTTTTATGCTTCTCTGCGGTGATATTAGAAAAGGATAGGCGATTCTCTCTGATTTCCTCTAGTTGTTCACTGACTAAGTGTTCGAGACCAACCTTATCTTTTTCATCTATTTTAAATATTTGTTGTCGATAAATCGTTCTACCAAAAAGTATATATAATAAGAAACCGACAATCGGTAGGAAGAACAGGACGAGCATCCAAGCCCAAACACTTTGTGCACTACGTCGTTCTAAAAATATTATACCAATGGCGAGTAAGAAGTTTACAAAAAATATAATAGCAGTAATAACTGTAAACACCACTTGGTCCGTTATATAAATGTCTGTAAACGGAATATACATGCTTGAATCCCTTTCTAAAAAATAATATAAAATAGTTTTGTAATAAGTCTGTAATATTTTCTCTCTGAAAAGTATAGATAATTATATTATAAAGAAGTACAATAAAGTTAGCTATAAAAAGGGAGTGTCCATATGCGCAAAAACGACACAAGTAAAGTTAAGGAAGTCGTCCAGATGCTGCATGAACTCGGCGTGAAGGTCTCATCTTCGAAATCTCGTTTTGAAATTATGAACCGTATTGCTAACAAGGAACAACTTAGACTGAAAGAAAATAATATTTAAAAGAAAACTGCTGTAGATGCATAACGCCTCCACAGCAGTTTTTTATTTTAATTTTGGACCGGATAGGTGATGGAAGTACATACTTAAGAGTACACCAACTGCGACCATGTTCGACCAAAGTCCACTACCACCATAACTTATAAACGGTAAAGGTAATCCTGTAATTGGTACAAGCTGAATCGTCATACCGATGTTCTGGAAGATGTGGAAGACCAAGAGTGCAATATAGCCGATTATAAAATAAGATGCAAAGCTATCAGTCGCTTGAAAAGCCATACGAATCAAATGCATAATCAACATAAATAAAATCAGAATTACAATAGTTGATCCTATGAATCCGAACTCCTCGCCGATAATCGTAAAGATAAAGTCTGTGTGATTTTCTGGAATATATATAATACCATCTGTATAACCTTTACCAGTAATTCCACCTGAACCAATTGCAATCAGTGAATTGGTCAATTGGAAGCCACTGTCTGATTGGAAGGCCTCAGGCGTTAACCAAGAATAGATACGCTCAAATTGATAGGGGTGAATACCTAAGTATTTCTCAAGAATATCTGGACGGTAAAGTATGCCTAAGATTAATGCAATTCCAGTCGTTGCAGCAACAGTAAAAGTTGGAATGATGAGCCACCAACTAATACCGGATACAATGACTAAGCCGAGGAAAATTGCAATCATCACGAGTACAGTACCCATGTCGTTTTGTAGGAGAATTAAGATCATCGGCAACACTGAAACTAAAATTAATTTGAGCAACAATCTTAGATCCATGGCCAGTGTGTCGGTGAGCTTGTATTTATTGTGCTGACTAATCACGTAAGCCATCGTTAAAATATAAATGATTTTAACGAACTCTGAAGGTTGGATGCTGAAGAACCCGAACTGATACCAACTCTTAGCCCCGTTAATAATCGGTGTAATTGATGAGACTGGCGCAATATACAGGATGAGTAAACTCAGGACGCCTACTGTATATAAGATCCAAGTATAGGACTTTATTAATTTAAAGGGGATACACATTAAGCCGAGTGCTATAACAAAACCGAGTGCGTAGAACATGATTTGACGCGTACCAAAATCTGTACCGTACTGACCACTCGTCATCGCAGAATGGATGGCAATCACACTGACAGTTGCTAATAACAAGATTAAAATGATTAAAATCCAGTCGACGCGTGCGAATATATTTATATTTTGTCGTTGATATTTATTATTACTCACGTAAGTCACCTAATTCATATAGAAATCATGACATTTAGTATACAACTATTTTATAATTATATCAGTAAATAAGAAAAATTAGGATGAAGAAAATGATAAAAAGAACGTTTGAGCAAATCGCTTTGGCCTGTGGCGGTACATTAAATAAGAAGGCTGAAACTTTAAAAGATAATTATATCGAGGGTGTCTCCATCGATACACGCACAATTGAAACAAATAACTTATTCATTCCGTTCAAAGGTGAAAATGTCGATGGTCATCGTTTTATAGATATGGCTTTTGAAAAGGGTGCAGCGCTAACCTTAAGTGAACAAGACGATATGGAGTCGAGTTATCCTACTATACTTGTTGAGGATGGATTAAAAGCCCTTCAGAAGATTAGCCAGGTATATTTGAATGAAATTGCACCGAAGGTTGTTGCTGTGACAGGGTCAAATGGTAAGACGACGACCAAGGACATGATTGAATGTGTTTTAAATAAACGGTACAAGGTGCAAAAAACAATCGGTAATTTTAATAATGAAATTGGTATGCCATTAACGATCTTACAGCTTGAAGCGGATACTGAGGTTTCAATTTTAGAGATGGGGATGGACCGACTAAAAGATATTAGTTTTTTAAGTCAGCTTGCAAAACCAGATATTGCAGTGATTACTAGTGTCGGTGAATCCCATATAGAAATGTTAGGTTCTAGAGAAAATATTGCTAAGGCAAAATACGAAATAGTTGATGAATTAAAAGATGAGGGTACATTCATTTATTCTAAAGATTATCAACTCTTAGAAAACATCGTTAAAAAAGATGTACCATATACATTAAAAACAGCTGGTTTAAATGAAGAAAATGAAGCGTTGATTACGGATATCAGCGCAAATGGTGAAGGTACGCAATTTACATTTAAAGGCGAAGTGGTTTCGATTCCTCAACTTGGTGCCCATAACGCACTGAATGCATCACTCGCTATTTTAGTTGCTGAAAGTTTAGGTGTTAGCTTAGCTGAAAGTAAAGCAAATCTGGAAAACTTAAAAGTGACAACAATGAGAATGGAACGTATTGAGGACAAGAGTGGTGCTCTAATTATTAATGATGCATACAATGCATCTAAGGCTAGTATGATCAGTGCAATTGATACAATGAGTCAACTCGACTACACCAACAAAATTCTAGTGCTCGGTGACATTCTAGAACTCGGTAGTTATTCTAAGGAACTTCATGAGGCAGTTGGGCACTTCATCAATGAATTGCCAACAGACTTTACCTATATATATACATTCGGTGAGCATACAGAGTACATTCATAATATTTTAGAGACTAAAAACAAAATGCATATCGGGACAATTGAGGACTTGAGAGATCAGGTGATAGAACATCTAAATAAAGATACAGCAATCTTATTAAAAGGTTCTAGGGGAATGGCCTTAGAAAGGGTGATACAAGATCGCTAAAGTCGGCATCTTATTTCTACATGGCTATACAGGTGGGCGTTTTGAATTAGAGCCAACATTTAAATATTTAAAAAAGCGATATGATTTTGATTATGAATTTCCTGTGTACCCAGGTCATGGCTACACTTTAAGCTTAGTGGGCCTAGCTGGTGATGATTGGTATCAAGAAGCAGAAAAGGCGTATTTTAATCTAACTAAGAGAGTGGATGAAATATACATCATTGGCTACTCTATGGGTGGCGTCTTTGCATCTTACCTCGCGCAAAATTACCATGTTGATAAATTAATTTTAATCGCACCGGCCTTCGATCACACTAAAATTTCAAAGTTGCATCGTTTAAACCTCTCATCAAGTGTTGTGAAGGATCATTTGAGATATAATATGATTAGAAGAGTGAGTCCACGATTAAAAAATATCCCACTTCGAGCGATGAATGAATTCGTCAAAATAGTGGAAGCAAAAACTGGTGATTTAAGAAAAGTGACATGTCCTGTTATATTCATACACGGCAAGATTGATTTATTAGTGCCTTATCAAGCAAGTGTAAAAGCGCATGAACAAATGCCTAACTCGCAATTGTTTTTACTTGAGCATGGGCCGCACCTATTGATGTTTACAGAAGAGAAGCTGCTGGAGGCCAATATTTTAGTCGAGCGTTTTTGCTTTAAGGGTAGTCAAGAAAAGACCTTGTGAATTGAGGCGTGAAGTGTTACTATAGAGAAGTTGTACATGCGAGAAATGAATAGTCAAAGGAGACTAAAGTTTGAAGATTTTTAAAGAATTAGGAATCAGTGATGAGACAATACAGGCCATTACTGATATGGGGTTCACTGAACCTACTCCCATCCAGGAAGAAAGTATTCCATTAGCATTAGAGAGAAAGGATATCCTTGGGCAAGCACAGACTGGTACTGGTAAAACTGGTGCTTTCGGTATCCCAATCGTTGAAAACACAACTAAAGGTGCAGGTACTCAGGTGATTGTTCTAACACCGACAAGAGAGTTAGCTGTACAAGTAGCCGATCAGTTAAAGGCATTTGCTAAGAGAAAGAAATTAACGACTGCCGTTATTTTTGGTGGTATGAGCATTGAACGTCAAATCAAAGATTTGAAGAGAAAACCGGAGATCATCGTCGGAACGCCAGGACGTATGATTGATCATATTAATCGCCGCACACTAAAATTAGAAGATGTACAGACAATTGTTTTAGACGAAGCGGATGAAATGATGAACATGGGCTTTATTGATGATGTTAAATTCATCATGAGTAAAGTACCTGAAGAAGGCCGTCAGACACTTCTATTCTCTGCGACGATGCCACGTGCAATCCAAGATCTAGTGACACGTTTTATGAAGAATCCGACAGTTGTGAAGACGATGAATCAAAATAACTCAGACCCTTTAATCGATGAGTTTTATACAATTGTTAAAGAGTTAGAGAAATTATCTGTATTTACATCTTTCTTAGATGTTCACCAACCAGAACTTGCGATTGTTTTTGGTCGTACAAAACGCCGTGTTGACGAATTAACAAGTGCATTAATTGCCAAAGGTTACAGAGCTGAAGGCTTGCACGGTGACATTACACAATCCAAACGACTTGAAGTATTGAAGAAGTTTAAAAACAACTCTCTCGATATTTTAGTTGCAACTGATGTTGCAGCAAGAGGTTTAGATATTTCAGGAGTATCACATGTGTACAACTTTGATATTCCACAAGATACTGAATCTTATACTCACCGTATCGGTCGTACAGGTCGTGCAGGTAAAGAAGGTATGGCATTAACTTTCGTTAACCCAATTGAGATGGATTTCTTACGTCAAATTGAAAACGATAAGAAAAAAGCAATTCGTGCCCTTCGTCCACCAAGTAAAAAAGAAGTGGAAAAAGCACGCGAACAAGAAGTCTATGAAAAAATTGGTAAATGGTTAGAAGAAAATAATAACCAACATACCGGAGAAATCGCTGAAGGTCTTATGACTCAACATGAGCCTAAAGCAATTATTGCAGCACTAGTTAATGAGCTTCTGTATTCTAAAGAAGATGACAATATTCAATTGTCATTTGAAAAACCACTTTCTCGCAAAGGTCAAGGACGCAGAGGCAAACCAAATTATAGTAAAGGTAACCACAGAGGTGGTAACCAAAGACGTGGTAGAGACAACTTTAAATCACGTGGCAGCAAAAACAACAAACGCCAAGGACAAGGCGGACGTACAAGTAAACAAGGTCGTGTATTTAAAGATCACGAAAGATAAAAACGTCAGAGCTGGGAATCTCAATTTCCTAGCTCTTTTTTCTATTTTGTGACTGTTGTATTATAGAAGTAAATAAATTTTGGATGTGTTAGCGATGATACAAATGGACAAGCGTGTAAGACCCTACTTAATGATTAAAGCCTTACTCACTTGGATGATCGTATTACTAGTGCTTATTGGTGCATCAGTAGGTGTCTATTTTCTAGATTGGCCAACTTGGTTGTACTATATATTTTTAGGTATCATAGTCCTTTGGCTAGTAAGCTTTGTAATATTAAGGCCAATCATATATTCACGGGTGACTTCTTATCAGTTACATGAAGATAGAATCGTTGTCCGTCAAGGATTTTTTACAGTGAAAACACAAATGATCCCAATTAAACGCGCACAAGGTGTGACGTTCAACAGTGGTCCTTTATCTAGAAAATATAATTTAGGTATCGTTGAAATTAAGACTGCTGGTACAGGTATAATGATGCCACCACTCAAAATTGAAGAGGCGAGATCCTTAAAACAAAATATAGTTGATCTTGTAAAGGGGGAGTCTAGCGATGTATAATCCTCAGAAATTACACCCTGTTGCATATTTAGGCAGTGTCGTTAAAGGAATTAGAAATATGTTCATACCGACACTGATTATTTTGTTTAATATGAGAGAAGAGCTGTTCTCAGGTACAGTCAGTCCAAAATTATTATTTAGTGGTATTGGTATTCTAGTTTTAGTATTTATCTTATTAACTGGTTATGATGTGATCAATAAATACCGAACTAGATTTTGGATTGAGGATAATAAATTTGTTTTTAAAGACGGTGTCATAACAAGAAATGAGAAAGATTTAGACATCAAACGCATTCAGTCTATTGATTTTAATGAGCCATTTTTCCATAGGATTTTTGGTGCCGTTCAGCTCGATATTTTAACACCAGGTGATGGCATTAAAATTGATACCATAAAAAAATCTCAAGCAAGTGAAATACAAAGTGCAATCTATGAGGAAAAAGAAGAGAAAGAGGCAGTGACATCACTTGATGAAACAGAAATCAATATAGGTGATGCGAGCCCTTGGCCAAGAGAAACTGCAACTAAAAGTATTAAAAGCTTTGAAACGATTAAAAAGATGTCCTTTAAGGAATTATTACTCATGGCAATGACGAGTGGAGGCCTAGGTGTCTTTACTGCAATATTCTTCGGTTTAATTAATATCGTAGGTGGCGAAATTGTCATTGAGAATTACTTTGAATACTTCGAGGATATTATTAGAAGTGTTGTGCTGGCAGTCGTTCTTGCCTCACTGATCTTTGTCGTAATCGGTTATATTATTGGTACGACGATTATTATGGTTCGAAACTATGATTACACCTTGAAACGTCGGGGTGATGATCTGTCTATCGAATATGGGTTATTATCTAAGAAGAACAAGAGCGTGAATATAAATCGAGTACAAAATGTCGTTATTTCTGACAGTTTATTACGCCGATTAATTGGTTATTATGCACTGTCTGTTTCGATAACAAGTGATTCTTTAGAATCAGATGAGGTTGATGGTAAGGTTCAATTACTCCCATTCATTAAAAAGAAAGAATTATATGAGATAATAGGGGACATATTCCCAAACTATCATATGACCACGCCTGAAAGAGTAGTGCCGGTTCGATCTTATAGAAGATACTTCCAATTTACGATTCTGTTTTTCTTAATCGCGGTGGGCGTACTCGCTTATTTCTTCCACGATGAGTCATTCATGACCTATATCTATATTGGTGCGGTAGTACTCTTAGCTATCTTTGTAATAAGTGGTATTTATAGTGCTAAGAATGTTGGTTATACCATTTATGGAGATGAAATTAACATGATGACGGCATCAGCCTTTACGCGTCGTCACTTTGCGATTAAGCATGATAAAATTATAGATACAACGTATCGTAGAAACCCGTTCCTGCACCGAGCAGACCTCGGGCATATTGAAGTGTCGACACCGGGTGGTGTACTAAGTTCGTCAGCGGAAATTAAATTTATCGAAAAAGATGATATCGAGAGAATATGGAAATATATAGAGAGGGGGACTGATGATGAAGCGGATATCACCGAAAGCAATCAAACTATGGAGAATTCGAGCACTGATTAATGCAGGAATTTGGTTTGTGATTGCTCTAGCAATAGGTATTGCTACGTTCTTTTTCGACTTTATACCTTGGTGGATCTTTTTAATACCAGTCGGTCTCGGCCTCTTGGTTCTATTGATTAGTGCATGGATTACGCCGAAATTAAAGTACAAATACTTCCGTTATCAAGTGTTAGAGGATGAAATACGTATACACAGCGGTATTTGGTTTAAATCAGAAGTTTCAGTACCATTATTTAGGGTGCAAAACATCGATACGACGGTCGGTCCCATTATGAAAAAAATGAGTTTAAAAGGTATTTCCTTACAAACATCGGCTGAAAGATTATATATTCCTGAGTTGGAAAATCAAAAGGCTGACGAACTACGAAGTGATATTCGAACGTTGATCAATCGAAATAGTCAACAAAAAAATGCAGGTAATATTTTATGATAAGTGGACTTGGAACAGATATAATTGAACTTTCTAGAATTCACAAGGTCAATAAGGATGATCGATTAGCTAAAAGAATTCTAAGTGATTTAGAATTTACGCACTATCAAACAATCAATAATTTAGATAGAAAAACTGCTTACTTAGCGGGTCGTTTTGCTGTTAAAGAAGCTTATAGCAAAGCGCTCGGTACAGGTATTGGTAAGGCAATTAGCTTTAATGATATCTGTTGTATAAATGATGAACAAGGTAAGCCGATGATTAAAGGTGACCCTAACGTCCATGTTTCAATCTCTCATTCTAGAGATTATGCGGTTGCGACGGTGATTATTGAGGAGGAAAATAGATGATTGATAGGTACTATAGAGATACCGTACTCGACGTTGATTTAACAGCCATAGAAAAAAATTATAAGGCGATTCAAGCAAAGAATTATGACAAAACGTTTATTGCAGTCGTTAAAGCTGAAAGTTATGGCCTCGGAGCTGAAGTTGTGGCTAACTTTCTTGCAGATGCGGGAGTAACATTTTTTGCTGTTGCCACACTTGATGAGGCAATTGCTCTAAGAATGCACGGTATCAAAGAGAAGATTCTCGTGTTAGGTACGATTAATCCTGAACAGATTAACAAGGCAATCCAGCACCGAATTGCAGTGACTGCGCCAAATTTAAATTGGGTTAATGATGCGATTGATAATGTAGATGATAAGTACGATAAATCGGTATGGATTCATATAAAAGTTAACAGTGCCATGAACCGTTACGGAACTGATGATATTGATGAAATTTCAGCAATGATTAATCGCATTAATCACTTTGAGCGTTTTATTTACGAAGGTATATATAGTCACTTTACCTCTAGCGATGTTGAAGGTCCTGAAACACTTGAAGAATTTGAGAAGTTTAAAGGTATTGTTCAAGCTGTCGAACAGCCTACCTATATTCATATGAGTAATTCTGGTGGAGCTCTACTGTTAGAAGAAGACTTCACAACCGCTGTAAGAAGTGGTATTTCTTTATATGGATATTACCCAAGTGATTATGTTAAAAACAATACATCTGTGAAGCTGATTCCTTCAGCTCGACTCACAAGTGAAATTTGTGGGTTACATCAGCTTAAAGCCGGAGATAGTGTAAGCTATGGAAGAACTTATACAGCAAATCAAGATGAGGTCATTGCGACACTACCAATCGGTTATGCAGATGGACTAATGCGCCAACATCAGGGCTATACAGTACAGTTGGGAGACGGGGGAGAATGTCAAATCGTCGGCACAATTTGTATGGATGCTACAATGATTAAAGTACCCGATGGTACTGAGTTAGGGCAGATCGTAACAATTGTTGATGATAAGGCAGATTCGAAACAGTCCTTAGAACAGTATAGTGAATATGTCAATACAATTACTTACGAGTCACTATGTGCCTTTAGTAAACGATTACCACGTAGGTATAAAAATGAGACTGAAACATTTATTCTAAATGAAGTCATCAATTGATATTCAAGCGTAACATGGCATTAAGAACATCTAAATGTTATGATGAGAAGTAAGTATGATATAAATGTATTTTGGAGCTGAGTGTATTGATGAATTTATCAGGATACAGCGATTTGGAAAAGGACTTAGTCATAGGATATATAGAAATGGCTGAGCTTAATTTGATGATTGCCCAGGAAAGCTTCAATGCCGAAAGTGAAGCGTACCGGATCAGCTTAGGAGAGTCTAAGCGTAATGGCGCAGCATGCAATGACAGAAAAGATGGTGAATAGATGAAAAGAGGAGAAGTGTATTTAGCTGATCTTTCACCTGTGCAGGGTTCTGAACAAGGGGGCAAACGCCCTGTTGTTATTATCCAAAATAATGTAGGTAACCTTCACAGTCCAACTGTGATTGTTGCCGCCATTACTGGTAAGATAAACAAAGCCAAGATACCTACACATGTTGAAATTTCCAAGGAAAAGTACAACCTTGACATGGATTCAGTAATACTGCTCGAACAAATTCGAACGGTGGATAAAACCCGTTTGCAAGAAAAACTTACATATTTAGATGATGAAAAAATGCTAGAAGTTACAGAGGCTCTAAAGATTAGTTTAGCGCTTGAGCCGAAGAGTAAGAAGAAAAAGAAAAAATATAAGAAGACTGCAAACTAGACTTTTGTTATCAAAAGTCTTTTTTAAAATAGGAGGTGATCGTTGTGACATATATTGATGACTTAGTTGAAGATTATAAGACATTGATAAGGGAACATCTAGAGTCAAAGGATGATGATGTACTTTATAATAAAGCGCACGACTTTAGTGAGCGCGCGATTGATATGGATATATCACCTGATGAAATGATTGCTTTACATATTGAACTAATTGATGTGATGGAACTTAATAGTTACACCTTAATTAAAGATTCCCTAGAAGTCCTACAAGAAGTGATGATTCGTTTTGGTTTTACATACAAGGACTATAAGGCCATGCTAAACAAGATGGAACGCCATGACCAAGAAATGGATGTCGCTGCTAGTTTACAAGAGACGATGTTAAAAACGTCTATACCTGTTATGGAAAACGTAGAACTCGGTGCCATTAGTGTACCTGCTAGAAAAGTGAGTGGAGACTACTACAATATTATTGAACACGCTGATGGTAAATTAACGTTCGCGGTAGCGGATGTCATCGGTAAAGGGATTCCTGCAGCGATTGCTATGTCCATGCTGAAATTTGGGATGGATTTAACATCTTCATCGAACCCACCCTCACAATCATTACAACGTCTCAACCGCTTAGTTGAGAAAAACGTGAATAAAAATATGTTCGTTACGATGTTTTACGGTCTTTATGACTTTAAAAAAGCTAATTTATGTATCTCCAGTGCAGGTCATGAACCTGCATTCATTTATCGTCATGAAGAGGATGTTTTTGAAGAGTTAGATGGTAAGGGCTTGGTACTTGGTGTTATGCAAGAGGCGGAATACGAGGAAGTATCTACTGACTTAGCAGTGAATGATATGTTATTTGTCTTTACCGACGGTGTATCTGAGTTAAGAAAGCATGACGGTTCATTTATCGATATGGAAGATATTAAAGATATGATTCGAGAATATAGAGATCAGCATCCTCAAGATATAGTGCAGTACATCTATGAGAATTTAACCCGTATGCGTCATCAAAGCTATAGAGATGATTTAACGATGTTTATTATAAAAAATAAAAAATCTTAGTAAGTTTCAAATTTTATGTTTTAGGGTAAAAATATGGAGCCATACTTTTTACAAACGAATCGAATGGAGTGCGTACATAATCATGAATATTAGTATTGATGTGACAGAAAATAAAGATGAATATCTAGTGACTGTAAAAGGAGAGTTAGATGTTTATACCGCGCCTGAACTCAAGCAGGTTTTTGAACCGATCGCAGCTACCGGAGAACACAATTTAATTGTAGACTTAAGTGAATTAAACTACATGGACTCTACCGGTCTAGGTATTTTTGTTGGAACTTTAAAAGATTTAAATAAGCATAACAAGGAGCTCCATGTACTTGGAGTAAATGATAGAATCATGAAACTCTTTGAAATTACTGGTTTACGTGACTTGATGTATGTAAACAAGAATTCGGAGGTCGAATAATAATGACGCGCGAATATGATTTTATAGAAATGAAGTTTCCGTCGAACCCTGAATACGTTGGTTTAATCCGTCTAACCTTATCAGGTGTGTTGTCAAGAGCTGGTGCAACTTATGATGACATTGAGGATTCTAAAATTGCCGTATCAGAAGCAGTAACAAATGCTGTTAAGCATGCTTATAGTGCAGATGAAGCAGGAGATATCTCCGTTGGCTTTGCTGTATTTAATGATAAGGTTGAAATTATCGTTGCTGATAATGGGCAAAGCTTTGATTATGAACAGATTAAAACAGAGCTTGGTCCTTATAATGAAGATGATAATATTAACTATTTGAGAGAAGGTGGGCTTGGGCTTTTCCTTATTGAAACTCTCATGGACAAGGTGACATTCAAAAAAGAACCGGGTGTTACAATTAGCATGACGAAGTATATTAGCGAAAGTCAGGTGCAACCGAATGGAGAAGCAATCTCAAAATAAAAATTACGGACTGCCACCTGAAGAGGTTAACCAGCTTATTAAAAGCTATCAGGAAAATGAAGATCAGTTAGCTCAAAGTAAACTGGTCGATAACTATACGAAACTAGTTGAATCTTTAGCTTTTCGATATTCAAGAGGGCAGTCTCATCATGAGGATTTAGTCCAGGTCGGCATGCTTGGCCTACTCGGGGCAATTAAACGTTTTGATACGTCTTTTGACCGTCGTTTTGAAGTCTTCCTAGTACCGACCGTAGTCGGGGAGATTAAAAGGTATCTACGAGATAAGACATGGAGTGTTCATGTTCCAAGACGTATAAAAGAACTCGGCCCCAAAATTAAAAATACGACAGACCAACTTACAAATGAACTGGAGCGTTCACCGACAATTTTAGAGCTTGCAAACAAATTGGAAGTGACTGAAGAAGAAATATTGGAAGCAATGGAAATGGGTCAAAGTTATAATGCATTAAGTGTCGATCATTCAATCGAAGCGGATAAGGATGGCTCAACAGTTACCTTGCTCGATGTAATGGGTGAACAAGATGACAATTATGACTTGGCTGAAAAACGTATGATTTTAGAGAAGGTTTTACCGATTCTCTCAGATAGAGAACAGGAAATTATTCATTCTACATTCATCGATGGGCTCAGTCAAAAAGAAACTGGAGAACGCATAGGCTTAAGTCAAATGCATGTTTCACGTTTACAACGTTCTGCAATTAAGAAGCTGAGAGAAGCAGTCAAAGAAGTAGAATAAATTTACTAAAGCCCATCTGTATAGATTGGGCTTTTTATATTAGGAGATTATGTATATGACAGAGGAACTCATTAAACAGATTAGCCAGAAGATGAATATCAATCAGCAACCTATTGAAATAGTACTTGAACTCCTGGCGGACAAGAATACCGTCCCTTTTATTGCGCGTTACCGTAAAGAAGCTACAGGGGGACTTGATGAAGTTGCGATTAAAGAAATTGAAACAGAATATTTATACCTAGAAAACTTAAACAAGCGTAAAGATGAAGTCATACGTTTAATTGACGAACAAGGCATGTTAACAAAAGAGTTACGTGAAGAAATATTAAAACAGACCAAACAAAGTCGTGTGGAAGACTTATATCGTCCTTATAAACAGAAGAAGAAAACCCGTGCAACAGAAGCGAAACGTCTCGGCTTAGAACCACTGGCTAAAGAAATATTAAAAGGAGATACTGAAGATATACAAGCACTTGGGGCAACTTATCTTAACGAAGAAGTTACTACAGCAGATGACGCAATTCAAGGCGCGAAAGATATCATTGCTGAAATGATATCTGATAATCCTTATTATCGTTTGCATATTTTAAAAAGTATTAAAGCAACTTCGAGTCTTGTATCGACTGTGAGAAAAAATGCAGACGATCCTGAAGGTGTCTTTGAGATGTATTATGATTATACGGAGCGTGTGAAAAATATTGTACCTCACCGTATTCTTGCCTTAAATCGCGGAGAAACATTAAAGGTACTCAGTGTGAAGTTTTCTCATGACAACGAGAAATTTATTGAGTACTTAAAAGGAAAAGTTATTAAACATGGTGCTAAGACGGCTGACCTAATAACTGACGCAATTGAAGATAGTCTGAAGCGTTTATTACTACCTTCACTTGAGAGAGAGATCCGTTCTGATTTAAAGGAAAAAAGTGAAAAGCACGCTGTTGACGTCTTTGAAGAAAACTTAAAACGTCTTTTATTACAACCACCGCTAAAAGGAAGAATTATTCTCGGTTTAGATCCTGCCTATAGAACAGGTTGTAAGCTGGCAGTCATTGATGAGACAGGAAGTTTTTTAGCTAAAGATGTTGTTTACCCACATAAGCCTGTAAATAAAAAAGATGAAGCGAAGAAAAAGATAGTTAATCTAATTAAACAATATGATGTGTCTTTAATTGCTATTGGTAACGGAACCGCATCAAGGGAGTCAGAGGAATTTGTCGGCTCACTCATCAGTGAAGAGAATTTAGATTTGAGTTATATTATCGTTAACGAAGCAGGGGCGAGTGTGTATTCAGCCTCAGAAATCGCGAGAGTAGAGTTTCCTGACTTTAACGTAGAAGAACGTAGCGCGGTGTCGATTGCGAGACGTGTTCATGACCCGCTTAGTGAACTTGTAAAAATTGATCCAAAATCAATTGGTGTTGGGCAATATCAACATGATATTAATCAGAAATTCCTAACGGAATCTTTAGATTTTGTCGTTGAAACAGCTGTTAACCAAGTAGGTGTCGATTTGAATACAGCATCAGTGACGCTTTTACAACACGTTGCAGGGCTCACGCCGGCTATTAGTAAAAATATTGTCCTATATCGTCAGGAAAATGGTGGCTTCAAAAAGAGAAGTGAGCTGAAGAAAGTTGCGCGCTTAGGTAATAAAACCTATGAACAATGTGTCGGGTTCTTAAGAATATTCAACGGTAAAGAACCGCTGGATATGACTCAGATTCACCCTGAGCAATATAAAAAAACATATGAATTAATTAAAATTCTAGGTTTAACTATTGATGCTTTAGGAACAGAAAAAATCCGAGGAAAACTGTCATCAATCAACGTTAGAGAGCTTGCTACAACATTAGATTTAGGTGTACCTACCTTGGAAGATATTATCGAAAGTTTGAAAGCACCACTTAGAGACGTACGTGATCAGTACGATACTCCACTCTTAAAATCTGATGTTTTAAGTATTGAAGACTTAAAATCTGGTATGACTTTATCAGGGACAGTAAGAAATGTAACAGATTTTGGGGCTTTTGTTGATATTGGTGTGAAACAAGATGGACTTGTTCATATTTCTCAAATTGCTAATAGATATATCAAACATCCTTTAGACGTAGTAAATACTGGAGATATTGTAGAAGTAAAAGTAATGGATGTAGATGTAAAGAAAAATAGAATTGCTTTAACAATGAAGGATGTATAAAAAATGGCGGGAAATCTATTTAAATAGATTTCCCGCCATTTTCATATTTACTTTTTTACATGTTGTGGAAGTAATCAGGGTTTTCAAGATCTACATCATTGATGTCGATACCAAGTGCAGCTGCAACACCTTTACCGTAATCCGGATCTGCTTGGTAGCAGTTATAGATATGACGGTGTTTAGTACGTGTTGTTGTTTCAGCCATATCGTCAGCAGTATTTCTGAATAGACGTTGTTTCTCTTCATCAGACTGTAAACGGAAGAGTTTACCAGGCTGTTCGAAGTAGTTATCATCGTCATCACGGAAATTGTGCTCATAGATTGATGCAGTTTCAAGATCTAATGCAGGCTGTTTTGCGTCAGGATCCGAGTTATGCGCACCGTAACTGTTAGGATAGTAGTTAACACCAGAGCCCATGTTACCATCTACACGCATTGCACCGTCTCTAGAGAATGGGCAAACATTCGTTGCACCTTTTGGTGAGTTCACTGGAATTTGGTGGTGGTTCACACCAAGACGGTATCTTTGGGTGTCTCCATATGAGAAGATACGACCTTGTAGCATCTTATCTGGAGAGAATCCGATACCAGGCACAATATTTGTTGGTGCAAATGCTGCTTGTTCTACTTCAGCGAAGTAGTTTTCAGGGTTTTTATTTAATTCAAACTCACCAACTGGGATGAGTGGGTAGTCACCTTTGTACCATACTTTAGTTAAATCGAATGGGTTATCTGGGTGAGTTTTAGCTTGTTCTTCAGTCATCACTTGAATGTACACTTTCCATTTAGGGAAGCTTCCTTCTTCAATTGCATTGAATAAATCTCTTTGTGAAGATTCACGGTCTTTACCAACAACTGATTCTGCTTCTTCATTAGTATAGTTTTCAATACCTTGTTGAGTTCTGAAGTGGAATTTAACCCACACGCGTTCATTATCTTCATTAATCATGCTATAAGTGTGTGAACCGAAACCATGCATGTTTCTGAAACCTTTAGGAATACCACGGTCTGACATTACTATAGTAACTTGGTGTAATGCTTCAGGAAGGTTAGTCCAGAAGTCCCAGTTACTTTCAGCATTTTTCATGTTTGTTTTAGGATCACGTTTAACAACGTGGTTTAAACTTGGGAAAAGTTTAGGGTCACGGAAGAAGAATACTGGTGTGTTGTTACCAACTAAATCCCAGTTACCATCTTCGGTGTAGAATTTAAGTGCGAAACCACGGATGTCACGTTCAGCATCTGCAGCACCACGTTCACCAGCTACTGTAGAGAAGCGAGCAAACATTTCTGTTTCTTTCCCAACTTCACTAAAGATTTTAGCTTTCGTGTACTGTGTAATGTCATGTGTGACTTTAAATGTACCAAATGCACCTGAACCTTTAGCGTGCATACGACGTTCAGGGATAACTTCACGGTCAAAGTGAGCCATCATATCTAAGAAGTAAGGATCTTGCATTACAAGAGGACCACGTGGTCCAGCTGTCATTGTATTTTCACGATCACCAACGGGATTGCCGAAAAGAGTAGTAAGTCTATTATCTTTATTAGTCATCAATAACTGCCTCCATTAATTAGAATTATTATAAATAAACTATATCAAGTATAAGTAACAAAAGCAAGCTTCTAAACCGAAGTAAATGAATATCTTTACAAGTATTTTACACAAGGAAAACGTAATGCTTATTCTTAATGAACATAGTGCTTAGCTAACTAAATGAGAATAAAATGATACTTAAAAGTTACATTATATAGAAGGGAGTCAATAAAGATATAAAACATAAAATAAATTGTGAAGAATGTATTGACTTAATATAAGAATGTCTGTATATTAGTAAACGTTGTTATTTTAATAAGTTGGCCCGTTGGTCAAGCGGTTAAGACACCGCCCTTTCACGGCGGTAACACGGGTTCGAGTCCCGTACGGGTCACCATTAATTTTAAAAAAATATAAATTAATCATTGACTTATACTTTATAAGAAAGTATAATTTTAAATCTAAACTGTTAGAGCTTAAGCAACTAAGCGAAAGTACTTACAGAAAAATCACAAAAAAGTTCTTGACATCATACTCTCGAAAGGTTATAATGAAAGATGTCGCTAAAAAGAACAAACATCTTAAATATACTTTTAGCGGTTGTGGCGGAATCGGCAGACGCGCTAGGTTGAGGGCCTAGTGGGAGTTAAATCCCGTGGAGGTTCAAGTCCTCTCAGCCGCACCATTAAGACGCTTTAAATCTTATACTCAATATTATACCTATGCGGGTGTAGTTAAATGGCATAACCTCAGCCTTCCAAGCTGATGTCGTCGGTTCGATCCCGATCACCCGCTCCATTTATTAAATTGTTTTAAAAACGAGAACATTGAAAACTGAATGACAATATGTCAACGTTTAATTCCGAATAAAAAGTCTTCTATTAAGATAGGAGCACAGATTGAGGCGAACAATACAAACGCAAGTAGATACTGTCAGCAGTATCGAGTGAGCTTAGTAAAAGCTTTCCAATCATGGAGAGTTTGATCCTGGCTCAGGATGAACGCTGGCGGCGTGCCTAATACATGCAAGTCGAGCGCGAGCGTAAGGAGCTTGCTCCTTACAATCGAGCGGCGGACGGGTGAGTAACACGTGGGCAACCTACCCTTTAGACTGGGATAACTACCGGAAACGGTAGCTAATACCGGATAAGTTGGATTACA
>NZ_AUEE01000017.1 GCF_000425825.1 Jeotgalicoccus marinus DSM 19772 | reverse complement strand
CTGAAACATGAGGTAAGGTGATTCGGGATGTACGCGTGCCATTTTTGACAATACTATAATCGGCATTGATACATCCACACGCTGGACAATGTGTCGGATTATATGTGAGTTTGGCAGTGATAAATAGGGACTTAATACCCTTATAGAAAACTTCTTCAACAGTGGACTTTGTATAATCGAGATTAGGCTCTTTAATTTGAAGTAAAGATGATATAAAATGAGTCATAGGCGTAAATGTTCCTTTCTATTGAGTTGTGGTGACTTTAGTATAAGAACATTTGCGCTATTTTTGTATCATTTTATAGAAAAATACGGTTGATGATTTTTAGTCATCAACCGTATTTATTATAGAACCAATATTTAAAACAGGGCTTAGGATATAATCCTAAGCCCTGTTTATATTGTCTTTGGTTTATGTTGTTCTAAGTATCGAATTAAGTCCCGACTGATTTCAGACGATGAAATGCCTTTTTTATAATACAACTTTATATTTTGGTAGCTGTTTACATCATTCAGTTTATAAAAATAGACGTCATCACTAATATCAATATAGTTGGTCAAACCTGCTCGTACAAAAGCGGGACCAACACCTTTACAGGCAATGTGAAAGGAAGTTAGCATCTGGTCTAAATACATTGACACTTTAGGTTTAAAGTCAGCATTCTTAAACATTTTCATGCTTCTGTTATACATGTCATTACCTTCTCTTAAGAGGAGGAATTTCTCGTTTTTAAAAGCATCTAAATTTACCTTTAAGTCATCATTTTTGTGATATTCACCACTTCTGACAGTATCATATGTAAGTCGATAATTAAACAGTGCTTCGTTAATCTGAGATGCTTTTGGAACAACGAGTAAAATATCATCCTCTGCCCAAATAAGAGACTCATAGTGATAATGTTCACCTTTAGTTTCTACATCTATTATTAAATCTACCACCCCTGATTTTAAGTATTTCATTAAATCATCTGCATTGGCTTCGAGTAAATTCACTGTGTACTGTGGATACTTTTCTTCGAAGTCTTGAATAAGATTAGGTAGGACATATGTACAGAAAAAAGAAGCAGCACCAATGTTAATGATACCCTTGTTCTTCTCACTTAATGCTTTAAACTTATCTTGCATCTCTTTTTCAATCTGCATAATTCTTTCTACAGAGTTTATATAATACTGACCAGCTTCTGTTAAACTGATTGGGTTCGTTCGGCGATCAAACAAAGGTGTGCCAATTTCAACCTCAACTTTTTTAATTGCAGTACTTAGGGCAGGTTGAGAAATGTACAAAGCTTCTGCCGCTTTTGAAAAACTTTGATTTAAGTAAACTGCATACACATAATCCATACTTTTTAACATTTCAGCATTCCTTTCTAACGCACTATAACAAGAAATATATACCATTATAGATTATAGCTATTGGGCATCCAGGCTTTTATCTATTAACATTATTAACTATAGAGAAGATTAATATTTTATGCAAAATAAAAAAGGAAGCGTGATTGAAATGTCATCTATAGAAGATAAGTTTTCAAAGTTAGGTGCAGAATTTGCGCCTGGTCAAGAGGTCAGACAAAGTATTGATGAAATCTCGTTTGATATCGATAAAATTCCTGGTACACCGGTTGATTTTTCACATGGAGATATCGATGCACATGAGCCCATTCCAGGTGTTCAAGAAACTTTTAATGAAGGGTTTGAACTTGGAGGACAGCAAGCATATACAGAATATCGTGGTAGCTTAGATATACGTGAAGATCTTACGAGTAAGCTCACTGACTTTACGGGATGGAAGATGGAAGCGGACAGTAACTTACTCATCACTCCTGGGACCCAAGGCGCACTATTTCTTGCTATGGGTGCTTTAGTTGCACGTGGGGATAAGGTGGCAATTGTTGAACCGGATTATTTCGCCAATAGAAAATTGGTGCACTTTTTTGATGGGGAACTTGTTCCCGTACAATTAAATTATTTTGATAATGAAAAAGAAGCGGGTTTAGACTTAAATGAACTTGAAGAGGCATTTAAGAATGGTGTAAAAACTTTCTTATTCTCTAATCCAAATAATCCAACTGGGGTCATATATTCTAAGGATGAAATTCAAAAAATTGCGGCCTTAGCAGAAAAGTATGGTGTTGCTGTTATTGTCGATGAGCTATACTCGCGTCAGTTGTTCGATGGGAGAGACTATATACATCTGATTACACAAGAAGGTATCAATTCAGAAAATGTCATTACGATCATTGGGCCTTCTAAAACAGAATCATTAAGTGGTTACCGCTTAGGTGTCGCTTTTGGATCCGCAAAAATTATCGAACGTATGGAAAAACTCCAAGCAATTGTTTCTTTAAGGGCAAGTGGCTACAATCAAGCTGTACTAAAACTATGGTTTAATGAGCCAAATGGTTGGATGAAGAATAGAATTGAGAGTCATCAGGCAATAAGAGATGATTTAGTGAAAGTTTTAAATGAGGCAGATGGCTTTAAAGTTCGTCCAACAGAAGCGGGAAGTTATCTGTTTCCTGAAATTCCAGCTATTAAAGTATCATTAGCTGAATTCGTTAAAATATTAAGAGTAAGAGCAGGGGTAACAGTGACTCCAGGAACAGAGTTTGGGAAAGGCTTTGATTCTAGCTTTAGAGTTAACTTCTCACAAGATCATCAAGCTGCAGTGGAAGCAATGAAACGCATTATTCAAGTTGTGGAGGAACTAAGAAAATGAGTGAATTAAATAAGCCAGTTCCACAAGGTAACTATAAGCCAGCATCACGATTTAAAAATATTATTTCAACAGCAGGAATGACACCGAGAAAGAACGGAGAGCTTATTCAAAGTGGGAGAATTTTACACACTGAGTCAATAGAATCTTATAGAGAAGCAATCTTACAAGCCATAGACAATGCATATAGTGCAGCGATGTCTTTGGTTAGTGATGATGAAGTAGTTAAACAGGTCTTATCTATGACTGTTTAT
Source organism: Jeotgalicoccus marinus DSM 19772 (assembly GCF_000425825.1). Classification (GTDB taxonomy): domain Bacteria; phylum Bacillota; class Bacilli; order Staphylococcales; family Salinicoccaceae; genus Jeotgalicoccus; species Jeotgalicoccus marinus. Next base: position 31,820 of record NZ_AUEE01000017.1, on the reverse strand, counting down.
GTCAATGCAGATGACGATTTCACTTCACATTCTAAAGTGGCAGATATTGGTTCTGACTACTTATTTAATAACTTGGGAGAGGCTGGTATCGGCTCAAGAGCAGCCATTGGAGTAAAGTCCTTACCAGGAAATGCACCTGTGGAAATTCAGTTAGTTATAGGGGTAGGTAAATAAATGAAAGCACAAGGTTCAGAGCCTTGTGCTTTTTTATTTAGATTAGAAAATTTATAATGAGGTTAATAACAAAGAGGTGATACGATTGAAACCAAACATTGATATTGTCACAATTCCTGTAAAAAACCTCGGGGAAGCTGCTTTATTTTATAAGAAAATTTTTAAATTAGAAGAAGACAATATTTCTGAAGGTGAAAATCATATTGCTATACTGTTTCGTAATAACTTGTCTTTAGTTTTATGTGAAATTGAAAGTTTCGCTGAAATGACTGACCAAGATGTGGAAACTATTAGTACAGCTAGTCTTATTTTAAGTCAAAATGTTGAAAAGAGAGAAACTGTGGATAGTATAATATTAAGTGCTTCTGAACATGGAGGTAAAATCATCTCTAAGGGCAAGGCAGATGAATGGGGGTATTCAGCTATATTTAAAGATTTGGACGATGTAACTTGGGAATTAATCACTTGGAATGAAATAACAAAAAGGAGAATGCATAATGATTAAATTAGTCAAAAATAAAGATCAGGTACACGAAATTACAAATGACAAAAATGTAATGACGGCAGGTGCCGCACAGGACAGTGTGATTGAAGGGTATAGTCCTATTGATTACATTACAAGTTCAGTTGCTATGTGTATGGCACTGACGCTTGATGCTGTACTAGATCGTGGAGAAATTGAAGTTGACTCATATGAAATTAAAACATCAGCTACAAAAGCTAATACAAGCCCATCAAGACTTGAAAGAATTGATGTAGATATTGCATTTAAAGGTAATATTGATGATGCGACTAAGGAAAAATTAGTCCTAATTGCAAAACGTGGTTGCACGATTGGTAATACCATTGAACATGGTGCACCGGTTAATGTGACTTCAAATTAAAAAATGTCCACATCTTAATTAAAAGATGTCCCTCCCCCTTAAGTTTTCACTTCATGAAGTGAAAACTTAAGGGGGAGTATTTTTTGAAGTCGAATATAGTGCACACAACTAGTGAATTATTATATTATATTCAGTTGTTTGATGAGGGTGTTCCGTATGATGCTCTCAGGTCAAAATAAAGTTTACTGTTAAAGAGTAATCACTAATGAGGTAAATCAATAAGCGTTGTTGACAGTATTTTAAGCGGATGTTAATCTGTAAGCAATCTAAGAAAGAGGTGAGCCAATCACATGAAGTTCTAATCCTATTTAACCAAAAACCACGCAAGTGAATAAGTATTTATATTGAATGCTTATTTGTTGTGTTTGTTTTTAGAATAGGATTGGATTCGATATTTGTGTTTGGGTGTGTAGTTGGGTGAATTCTGTCTGCCTATCTATAATCATCTCAATGTGTGGATACCTCCTATTCTATATAGAGATAGGAGGTATTTTTATGCCTCCATTTAAGGAGTAGATATTATGCAGTTACTTGAAATTATGAATTTAAAACACTATGTCAGAGACCGCTTACTGTTTGAAGCCAATCACTTACATGTAGATAATAATCAAATTATCGGCTTAGTTGGTGATAATGGCAGTGGTAAGACTAATTTACTAAGCATTATAGAAGGAACGATTACACCAGAAGAAGGTACGATTGATCGAAAAACGACGGTTGAACTCGTACCTCAGATAAAGGAAATTGGCGATGAAAAAAGTGGGGGTGAAATGACTCAAAGCTATATACAACAGGCAATTAATCATTCAGCCGGCTTATTATTATTAGACGAACCTACAACGCATCTAGATTTTAAACATATCGATTGGTTGAAAGAAAAATTGAACGGCTTGTCTGGAGCAATGATTATCGTCTCTCACGACCGTGATTTTTTATCAGCAATGTGTACTGATATTTGGGAAATAAATGATGAAAAAATTGAATTTTACCATGGTGGCTATGAGACGTTTATAGAAGAGAAGGAAAAGGTAGAACGTCACCAAATGGCAGAGTACGAAAAGTATAAAAAGAAAAAGTCACAACTAGAAGAGGCAATTAAAAAGAAGGAAGCAAAAGCAGCACGGGCAACAAAAGCACCAAAAAGAGTATCAAATTCAGAAGCGAGTCAAATGGGGGCAAAGCCGTATTTTGCTAAAAAGCAAAAGAAATTAAGAAAAACAGCTTCAGCTCTAGAATCACGCTTAGACCAACTAGAAGAAGTGAAGAAACCTGAAGTTCAAGCACCTATAAAAATGCAAGTGTACAATGAAGAAGCTTTAAAAGACCGCATCATTATTAGAGGAGAGAAGGTAACAGGTAATATAAGTAAGCGAATATTATGGTCACCTTTTAGCTTCAATATTAAGAGTGGTGAAAAGGTCGCGGTTATTGGAGCGAATGGGTCAGGAAAAACAACTTTAATCAATAAAATTTTAAATGATTCAAATGAGATAACAGTATCTCCTGCAGTGAAAATAGCATATTTCTCTCAGCATCTGACTATATTAAACGAGAAGAAAAGTATTCTAGAGAATGTGAAAGATAGCTCCTCCCAAGATGAAACAACAATACGAACCGTCCTGGCGAGAATGCACTTTTGGCAAGATGATGTATTTAAGCGAGTTGGTGTCTTAAGTGGGGGAGAAAAGGTGAAAGTCGCCTTGACTAAGCTATTTTTAAGTGACGTCAATGTGCTGGTATTGGATGAACCGACGAATTTTCTTGATATTAATTCATTAGAAGCATTGGAAGCATTAATGAAATCTTATAAAGGAACAATCATTTTTGTTAGTCATGATCGGACGCTTTTAAAGAACGTTGCCAGTCAAATACTCTCGATTGAAGATAGACAGGTTATAGTGTTCGATGGGACATTCACTGAATTTGAAAATAGAAATACGGCAACAAAACGGAATCTCAAAAAGGAAAAATTGATGCTGTTAGACAATAAAATCGCAGATGTGTTGGCAAGATTGAGTATTGAGCCATCAGAGGAATTAGATGCGGAGTTTCAAGACCTTCTCAAGGAGAAAAAGCAGTTAGAGTATGATGATTGATAAAACCAAGAACTCGAAAATAAAACGACTACCAGCAACCAAAAAAAGCTGGACCTCGAATTAAATTCGAAATCCAGCAAATAACAATCAATATCATTTTTCTTCTGCTAACCGTCTCAACTCATCACGTGTTTCTTTTGGGAGACCTTCACCGTAATCCATCATTTTTACAATATCCTTGAAGGCTGCTTCAGGTATTTTGAGGTCATCCAGTTCATCGATAGTAAACTGTAAATCAATCTGATCTTCGTCACCGCTTTGTAGTTTTGCTACAAAATCCGGCTCAGTGATAAAGGGACTAGAGGCACCGACCATATCTGCATACTCGAGTGCTTCTAGGGCTTTATCTGGAGAGTTGATACCACCAGTTGCCATCATTGGCACTCGGCCTTTAACGTGTTCATAAACGACTTTATTGATAGGCTGACCTTGATATTGGCCTTCAGCACGCACTTCATTTTGGTAAATGTTGCGACCCCAAGAGGCGATGGCAAGGTAGTCTAGTCTTCTAATCTTTTCAATCTCATCTACGAAACTCAAGAAGTCTTCTACACTGTAGCCCACTTCGTTTCCGCGTGTTTCTTCAGGTGTACCTCTAAATCCGAAGATAAAATTCTCATCAGCTTCTTCATCAATTACATCTGAAACTGCTCGAATTACTTCTAGACCAAATCTTGAACGGTTTTCTAATGAATCACTACCATATTCATCCGTTCTTTCATTGGAAAATTTAGAAAAGAATGTTTGAATTAGTAGACGCTGAGCAGCGGATACTTCAACGCCATCAAAACCAGCTGCAATTGCCCGTCTGGTTGCATCAGCATAATTTCTAATTACAAGTTCAATTTTTCTTTTTGTCATCGGTAAAACCTGATGTTTTATAGGTGTGTTTAAGGACATAAAGCTCGGACCATAAACCACACCCAAATCCATAATCGCAGTATTGGCGAACCGGCCTGCATGAGTTAATTGAAGAATGGCTTTACTTCCATTTGATTTCATTGCACTTGCGAGTTTTGTAAGTCCTGGAATTGTTCGGTCATCTACTACTGAAAACCCATACTCAAAGAGCTGGCCATAGGGTTCGATGTAGGCAGCACCAGTAACTTGTATAGGTGCTGAGGTCGACCTTCTTAAATGATATTGTTCATCTTCTTTAGTAACCAAACCATCCCGTGTAGAAGAGTTTGTAATCATTGGGGATAGTACAAAACGGTTTTGAAGCTCACTACCGTTTGGTAACTTCAGAGGTTCAAACAAGGGTGAATACTTTTTGTTCATAGTATAGCTCCTTCGTACATTTTCATTTCCTTAATTTAATATTAATGTGCTATATCATAAAAATCAAAGTAATGATTCTAAAGTTACTCGTAAAACAACTCAATTGACGATAAAATTTACCCTAGCTATAATTAATATGATTAACATATATTGTATTTGAAGGATAAGTGGAAATAGTGAAAATAAACTTGCTAGATTATGCAGTGATTGATGAAGGTCAAGATGCGACTACTGCTCTAAAGGAGACGGTCAGACTTGCCCAAAAAGCAGAAGATTTAGGTTTTTACAGGTTCTGGATGGCTGAACACCATGACGTAAATGCTTTTGCGAGTTCGAGCCCTGAGATGATGATGATGCATATTTTAGGCCAAACGAAACGAATTAAAGTTGGCTCAGGTGGTGTGATGCTCCCGCATTATAGTCCTTTAAAAGTGGCTGAAAATTTCAGAGTTATGGAAAACCTTTATGAGGGGCGTGTAGATTTAGGTTTTGGAAATACACTCGGGACACCAGAAGTAAATAAAGCAATGAATGAATATAGACCTAGAAAACAGAGATATAAAGAAAATATTTCAGATATTAAGAAATTTCTCTGTAATGAAGATGATGAAGAACACCGTTTTAATAATGTTCGGGCGAATCCACTCGGTGAAAGTAATCCAGAAATGTGGGTATTATCTACAAGCGTTAAATCAGCTGAACTTGCTGCACGGCAAGGTATTGGCTATACTTTTGGCTTATTTCCACATGCTTCGAGAGATAAGGCTGATGTTGGAAAACTCGCTGTTGAGAGGTATAGAGAAAATTTCATACCATCCAAAGTGATGGCAAAGCCTACGGTGATGATCTCACCATTTGTCGTTGTTGCAGATACAGATGAAGCGGCTGAACATATGGCGAAGGCTTTAGATTTATGGTTACTTGGTAAAATGAATTTCAGTGAATTTGAAAGGTTTCCATCGGTTGAAACTGCAGAAGAATACACTTATACTGTAGAAGAAGTGAAACGTCTGGAATCGAATCGTTCGAGAATGGTAGTAGGTAGTGCTAAAAGCGTTAAAGACCAGCTCGATCAACTCATAGAGAAAATCGATGCAGATGAACTGCTATTAATCCCCTTAATGCCTGGAGTTAACAATCGACATAGAGCATTGGAATTGATAGCTTCAATATATAAATTATAAATAAAAGGATGGTCTACGATGAGAAAAGTTGCGAACTATTTATGGGTTGAAAAAAATGGTGAAGAATATACATTAATCATGACACCAGAACTACAAGATGATATCGGAACAGTTGGTTTCGTAGAATTTACAAAAGCAGAAGAAATTGAGAAAAATGACTCACTATTAGAATTAGAAGCTTCAAAAACAGTCTTAGATCTAGCGTCACCACTAGCAGGTAAAGTAGTAGCAGTGAATGACAAAGCTACAGATGAGCCAACACTTTTAAATTCAGCTAAACCAGAAGAGAGCTGGGTTGTTAAACTTACAGGTGTGGATGAAGCAGAATTTAACGCATTGGCCGATGCATAAGTAAAATAATATTAGGGCCTGCATTCATAGAAACACTTTGAATGTAGGCTCTTTTTTTAGGTGATAATATGATGAACCAAACAGAACGGTTACATTTTTTGATTTCATATATGCTACAAGAAAAAGGAGAGGAGCAGGTAATTCCGAAGTCATTTGAAGAAAGATTTAAAATGTACCGAGGACTTGCCAATGAAAGACCAGCCAAGAAAATTAGTCGTGAATATTTAGACGTTCAAGATATGTTTCTAAGAGATTATAACAAAGAAAATATTATAAACTTTAAAGACTTAGAACCCATCGATGATGCACTATATTTATGGCAAGGTGATATTACTACATTGAAAATAGATGCAATTGTCAATGCTGCGAATGTAGATTTGATTGGTTGTTTGATTCCAAATCATAACTGTATCGATAACATTATTCATACTAAAGCGGGTCTACAACTTAGACTTGTTTGTGCAAAAATAATCGCTAAACAGGGCCGTAAAGAAGCGGTCGGGCGAGCGAAGATCACTGATGGTTACAATCTCCCTGCCTCATATATTTTGCATACTGTTGGGCCAGTTGTCACAGGCAATAAGGTGTCTCCACTAAAAAGAGACCTATTGAAGAAATGTTACACGAGTTGCTTACAAGTTGCAGAAGAAACAGGCATAGAAAGTATAGCCTTCTGTAGTATTTCAACAGGGGTATTTGGTTATCCTAAAAAAGAAGCAGCAGAAGCGGCAATTGAAGCCGTAAAAGAATATAAAACAAATGAGGATTCTAATATAAAAGTAGTCTTTAACGTCTTTGATGATGAAGCCTATAATACATATGAAAATCTCTTGAAATAAAGGAGCACAAGAAGATGTCAATTTGGCGTACGCTCGAAACGACAGAAGAGGAAAGTCGTACTTTAAAAGGATTGATTGAAGAAGCAGATGCGGTTGTAGTCGGAATCGGAGCTGGTATGTCTGCATCAGATGGATTCACATATACCGGTGAACGGTTTACACGTAACTTCCCTGATTTTATAGAAAAATATAAGTGGTTAGATATGTTACAAGCTAGCCTTGAAAAATTTCCTTCTTGGGAAGAATATTGGGCATTTCAAAGCCGTTTTATTTTGTTGAATTACTTAGACCAAGGTGTTGGTGAAGGCTATCTTGCCTTAAAAGAATTATTAGCTCATAAAGCCCATAGAGTGATAACGACAAATGCTGATAATGCTTTCTATAAAGCTGGTTATGATATGAATAAAGTCATCTATTACCAAGGTGAATATGTGCGTATGCAGTGCTCAGAATTCTGTCATGATAAGACTTACCGTGACGATGAATTGATTAGAAAAATGGTAAGAGAACAAAAAGATCTTAATATTCCTTCAGAGCTTATCCCACGTTGCCCGGAGTGTCACGCACCCTTAGAAAAAAACAAACGTACGGCTGAAAAAGGGATGGTTGAAGATCAATACTTTAATAAACGTCGCGATGATTATAATGATTTTTTAAAGGCACACAATACAGAAAAAACATTATTCTTAGAAATCGGCGTCGGTCATACTACGCCTCAATTTATTAAGCATCCATTCTGGCGAGAGACGAGAACTAATGATCAAGCTCTATATGCTGTAATGAATCAAAAACAATATCGTATTCCTGAAAATATAAGATCTCAAGCAGTATTCTTAACTGATGATATTCAAAAGACAATACTAAATGCTAATAAGTAAAAGGAGATAGAGTAATGTATTTAATTGAACCTTATAGAAATGGTGAGTATATAAAAGACGGTGCCTATGCACTTGCAATGCAAGTTTATGTTCAAAACAATATCTTTTTAGATGAAGGTATCATCTTCCCTTATTACTGTAATCCAAAAATTGAAATTGGTCGTTTCCAAAATACAGTATCTGAAGTAAACCAAGACTATCTCGATGAGAATAATATTATTTTAGTTAGAAGAGATACAGGTGGTGGCGCGATCTTAGTAGATGACGGAGCTGTAAATGTGTGTTTCTTAGTATCTGAAGATACAGGAGTCTACGGTGATTACAAAAAAATGTATGAACCAGTCATTAAATTTTTAAACGATTTAGGTATAGATAAAGTAGAACAAAGCGGCAGAAATGACTTAGTTATCGATGGGAAAAAGGTATCAGGCGGTGCCATGACGATGTCAAATGGTCGTGTATACGGTGGGTTCTCATTACTATTAGATATCAATGTTGAAGCGATGATGAAATCACTCAATCCAAACAAGAAGAAGATTGAGTCAAAAGGCATAAAATCAGCAGAGGCTAGAGTGACGACTCTAAGAGATCACTTAGCAGATGAATATAAAGATATTATGACTGAGGAGTTTAAAGATTTAGTCATAAAAGGCTTGTTAAATATTGATGATGTGAAAGATGCTAAACGCTACGTTTTAACAGATGAAGATTGGGCAGGAATAGATAAACTTGTAGAAGAAAAGTACAAAAATTGGGATTGGAACTACGGAAAGTCCCCTCGTTATTCATATAATAGGGATGCGAGAACACAAGCCGGCACTTTAGACATATCTTTAGAAATTGAAGGTGGCAAGATTGATAAGTGTTCAATTTATGGTGACTTCTTTGGTCAAGGTGACATATCTGTAGTTGAAAATGCCTTGATTGGGACACGCGTGATTAAAGAGGAATTACTAGAGGCATTAAGTGATGTGGATTTAAATTACTATATTGGTAAAATTACAAAAGAAGAAATCGTAGATTTAATATTAAGCTAAGATTTTAGAGTATCGCCAAAATATGGGGATACTCTTTTTCATTATACTTATGGTAAACTAATATTAACTGAACTAGAGTGGATAGGAGGGTGTTTTGTGCAGCAGTTATATGCAAAAGTTATCGATCAAGAACAGCGCCAAGGTGTGACGATTTTGAATGAAAAAAATGAACTTATCGGGGATATATTTGCCACGACAATTTCTGGGTGCGACGATAAAAATACTTATGGATTTAAACATAAAAGTGGAACTGAAATTCTACTTGGACTGCAGAATAGACGATTCAAAGATTTGAATGTTGCAAAATATACCGTTGAATATCAGGGTGTTCATTACACTTTAAAAGAACGTAAACTTCGTAATTTCATGAACTTTCATGTCGAGGGGGTAGTGGACAATACTACTTATATATTTAAAGATGACAAGGAAGTCACTTTAACGATGTATAGAGACGATGACCTCCTTGGTTCAATGAATGATCACAAGATTTATACAGGTGAAACATCTGATATAGAAACGTGTTTAATTATACTAATGTACTTTATGTATAAACTATATAAAAGAGAAGATTACCATCTTGCCAAATTGTTACACCGAAATTGGTAAAATATAAGACAAAAGAATGAATGGAGTGAGGCAGTAAATGTTGAGAGTGTTGTGTATATTGATTCCCTTGATTGTACTATTGCTGCCTCTATTCTTAGACGGCGGCCAAGTACTTATTTTAAACGTGTTATTTATTATACTTGGTTTTATTTTTTCATATGTAAACTATAGATATCGTAAAGATAGAATATGGCTCATTGTTTTTATTATTAACGCTGTGATTTTCCTTTACTATATCTATGCTGTAGTGATGTTTTTTGTTAATTAGAGAACATTATTTTAGGCTAAAAGTCCTGATAAAGTGACTTTTAGCCTTTTTTTAGGATTGAATACAACACTCAAGAAAAAAATTAAAAATCTTAAGTTTCACTTTCTATATAAGAATAGTCGGATAAATCTAAATCCGTCGGCTTTCCGTGAAGGAGATTTGCGACTTCACGTCCGACAAAGGGACTTGCAGTTAATCCGGTTGATCCCATACCATTAACAACAAAGGTATTGTCATCAACGTAACCTATAAACGGTAAATAGTCCCTAGTATACGGCTTCAGACCGACACTCATCTGAGTAATTTCGACTTCGTCTTTTTTAAAGTATTTGTATAATTCGCTTTCCAAATAGTCATAGCTCTCTTTTGTGGGTTGACAATCAAATGAATCAGTATCGATATGTGTTGTCCCTATAACGTATTCATTATCTTCTAAATGCACGATATAGGTCGGGCCAAGTGCCATGACGACAGGAGACTGTTCAACAGCTTGATTTTTTAATCTAAAGTACATTATCTCCGCACGCTGATGAGAAATTTCTGGCTTGTAGCTTTGTTCTTTTCCCCATGCGCCTGTAGCATAAATTTTAAAACTATCATCATCTTCTTTGTACGATTCATTTTTCCACACACCGCCGTGTTCTAAAAAGCCAGCTTTTAAGGCAGCTAATAATTTTTTACCTCTTACTTGCCCACCGCCTTCAACGATTAAAGCAGGGTATTGATTAGTCAAGGCAGGGTGTAATTGATTTAATTCATCGGTCGATAATATTCTTACTTCGCCGACATCTGGATTATCGATTGCTTTATCACTAATTCTTTTGACAGCTTTGTCAAAAATATTTTCCTTAAATAGACATATCGCACCAGAGTTTTTATAGCCGGTAGAAAGTTGACTGTCTGTTTCTAATTCTTTTATAAAACTTGGATAGTAGGAAGCACTTTTTGTGACAAGTCGATACCACTTTTTATTTCTACGTTGACTGATCCATGGACATACGATGCCTGCTGAAGCAAAGGTAGCCTGACCTTCATCATTTCTGTCATAGATTGTCACCTGACTGCCTAATTTAACTAGGTGATAGCCGATCGACACACCAGCTAGTCCACCACCTATTATTGTATAATGCATGTTAACCACTCCTGTGTAACTAAAGGTAAATTTATGTTATGTTTCATATATATTTTATAGAAAGAGGATTTCAATGGATAAGTTAGAATTAAATATATTCCAAGATAAAAAAGCGCTCAAACACATTTCTTGGATTCAAATTATCAGCGCAATACTTGCCTTTATTATTTGTTATCTCATTGAGGGATTGATTATCCATCCTATTGGTAGTGCACTGATTGGTAATGAAAGATTTGGTTTAGCTGTTGCAGTACTTATTATTATCGCACTTTTTATAGGAATTATCATTGTTCACGAAAGTATACATGGACTATTTTTTAAATTATTTAACCCGTCTGCTAAGGTGAACTTTGGCTTTAAAGCAGGCATGGCCTATGCCACTTCACCTGGGACAGTTTATACAAGACTTCAATTTTTAATTATTATCCTAATGCCATTTCTTATTATCACAACGATTATGGTAATTATGATGTTTACGCTCCCTAATCCTGCTTATAAATATTACATCGCAATTCACGCAGGTGCCTGTGCTGGTGATTTTTACTATGCCTATCTCATACTCAAACATAAGCATTTGAAATATGCGATAGATACAGAAGTGGGAATGAGTCTATATGAATCACAACCTGCTGAGTAATCTTTATAGAACATCTGTTCTGTATTTGCTATAATATATTTGGGTGAGGATGATGGAGAGAAGAATCATTCATATTGATATGGATGCCTTTTTTGCACAAGTAGAACAGAATGATAATCCAAATTTAAGAGGAAAACCTGTCATCGTCGGTGGTCGGTCTTACAATAGAGGTGTTGTAGCCACCGCTTCATATGAAGCAAGAAAGTTTGGTGTACATTCAGCAATGCCCACAAAGACTGCCCATAAACTGTGTCCCGACGGCGTATTTGTTCATCCTCGATTTGAAAGATATAAGGAAATATCCGAACAAATTCGGGAGATCTTTTTATCCTATACAGATGATATTGAACCTTTAAGTTTAGATGAAGCTTATTTGGATATTACTGAACTTGTAAACAAGACCCAGTCAGCGAGAACGGTCGCTTTGAAGATACAAAGTGAGATCTTTGAAAAGACAGGTTTAACATCCAGTAGTGGGATTTCATATAATAAGTACCTCGCAAAAATTGCTTCGGGAATGAATAAGCCAAAGGGAATGACTGTTATTGATTATAGTAATGTTCTTGAAATCTTGTTTTCTATGCCGATTGGCAAGTTCCCAGGAGTGGGCAAAGTGACTGAAGAAAAGATGCATGAACTTGGAATCAAAACAGGCAAAGATTTATATGATATGAGTAAGAGTGAATTAATTTTAAACTTTGGCAAAAGAGGCGAAAGTCTCCATAATAAGGCGCGTGGAATCGGTACGAATAAACTGACTGTCCAAAGAGAAAGAAAGTCAATTGGTAAAGAAACCACTTTTAATTATGACAGAAATGATGACACTGAAATATTAAGTGTACTAGAGACTTTAACAGAAAAAGTAAGTACTCGATTACAGGAAAAAGGTGTTGTGGCTAAGGTTATCACTGTAAAGATTAAAACTGCTAATTTTGAAACTCATACAAGACAGATGATGACGGTTGATCCAGTTTCCTCTGGAGATGATATATATCATTATGCATATAATCTCTATCACGAAGTGAAAGAAGCAGATGTACCGATACGATTAATTGGAGTGACAGCATCAAATCTCAGTGAAAGACTCTATAGAAACATGACCATATATGATTTTATCTTGTAGCATCTTTGATATAATAATAAATAAGACTAAAAGTAAGAAGGTATAAACATGATTGTACAAACAAAAGAAGAACTTGAAAAATTAGATGAGATTGGCCAGATTTGTGGGCGTGTTTTAAAAGATACGGTAGCACATGCAAAAGTTGGCATGTCGACTAAGGAACTTGATGACTTTGCAGGCAAGGAATTAGAAAAATACGGTGCGAAAAGTGCACCAATAAGTGAATATGATTTTCCTGGCTATACTTGCATAAGTATCAATGAAGAGGTTGCACACGGCATCCCAGGTCCACGTAAAATTAAAGACGGGGATATCGTAAACGTCGATATTTCTGCTGTTAAAGATGGTTATTATTCAGATACAGGTATTTCATTTATTGCTGGTGAAGCGGATGATCCATTAAAACAAAAAGTAATTGATGTGACAGCAATGGCATTTGAGGAAGCAATGAAGAAAATTAAGCCAGGTGCTAAAGTTTCACAAATTGGCCGTGCAGTTTTTAATACCGCTAGACAAAATGGACTGACAGTCATTAAAAATCTAACTGGACACGGTGTAGGTAAGAGCTTACATGATATGCCACAACACATAATGAACTATTATGATCCAACTGATAGAACGATTCTAAAAGAGGGCATGGTTATCGCAGTAGAACCATTTATTTCATCTAAAGCGACTATCGTTTCAGATGGTAAAAATGACTGGGCTTTTGAAACGAAAGATGGAAGCTATGTTGCCCAAAAAGAACATACAGTTCTCGTGACTAAAGAAGGTCCAAAATTACTGACGCTTATTGAAGATTAAAGTTAAAATCCTCTTTTCAAAAAGAAGCACCTAACAATGATGTTAGGTGCTTCTTTATCTATTCTTCTACTTTTTCATAGCCATTAATGACGAGGTCTGCTTTTCCTGTTTCTGGGTCCATAATTAGACCATGAACTGGAATACTTTTAGCAAGGAGTGGATGATTTTTCACGTTGTTGACTGTTTCAGTCACACTTTCTTCAACGCTATCGAAACCTTTAAGCCAGTCTCTCACATCAATACCTGAATGATCTAAAGTATTAAAGGTATCTTCAGAAATACCTCTATCTTTCATTTCTTTGATTACAGGATCTGGTTTTAAGGCACCAAAACCGCAATCATGATGGCCCATAATGAATACTTCATCAACGCCTAAGGCATATACGGCAACTAAAATACTGCGCATAGTCGATCCGTATGGGTGAGATACGACTGCACCAGCATTTTTCAGCTGTTTAATATCACCATTTTTTAATCCAAATGCTTTTGTAGCAAGTTCAGATAAGCGTGTATCCATACAAGTTAAAAACACTGCTTTTTTGTTAGGTGTCTTATCTGTCTTATAGGCTTTGAATTCCTCGTTTTTGACGAAGGCTTCATTTGCCTTTAATATTTCTTCTAATAAAGTCATCTTAGACTGACACGTCTCCTTCGTATTCCTATTGACGCTCATAGTTATCCGCTTTTTTTCTTAACTCTCTTTTGTATAAAATTGAGTTAATTTGGGCGCCTAAGATAATTATAACACCAGTAATGTACAACCAGAAAATTAAAATGATCACACCGGCAATTGAACCGTAAGTCGCTGAGTAGTTGCTAAAGTTTGAAACGTAGAAACTAAAGCCCCATGATGCAACTAAAAAGGCAATTGTTGTAAATATTGTACCTGGAATAACGGATTTGAATTTCAGTTTAATATTCGGTGCTGTCACATACATAATTAAGAATACTATCAAGACGAGCAGAACTGGTAAGATACTTCTAATTAAACTCCACACGTATTGGAATTGATCATCTAGGCCTATCACACCAAACATTAGGTCACCAATTTGTCCACCAAAGACAATTAAGACAAATGTCAGAATGACTGATAGTGACAAGATTAGTGTAAAGAAGACCGAGAGTGATTTCGTAACGAAGAAGTTTCGATTATCTTCTACATCATATGCAACGTTAAAGGCATTCATTAGGGCAGTCATACCATTAGAGGCAGACCACAGAGTTAAAATTAAACCTAATGATAATGTGCCACCACCAGAGTTCTCTAACACATCGCCAATGATTCCTTCAAGTAAGCTAGATATCTCGGCTGGTGCATAATCTTGAATAAAGCCAGTAATTACTTCCGGCTGTATTTGAAACAGCGGTACGATTGATAATAAGAAAATAAGCAATGGGAAAATCGCTAGTAGGAAGTAATAGGCTAATTGAGCAGCCATACCTGATGTATTGTCTAGTGAAAACCTAAATAATAATTGATTAAAGAAACCAGATTCATCTTTAACTTTTGCTGGCTTATTAATTTTTGAAACATACACATGTTCCTTGTCTTTTGAAGATACAGACTTAAAATCAATCTTATCTACAAAGACATCGTTCTTATCTTTCTCTTCTTCAGTATTATTCTTAATTTGATTCAGTAGTTTTGACGATGATTTATCCTTTGACATTCATTTCACCTCGCTAAAATAAAAGGACTATGTAACATAGTCCCAAGTAATATTAATTTAGTTTTTTCTCACGGTTTGATTGGAACGTATCTTTAGCATCTATAATTGCTTTTTCTAATTCAGGATTGTTACGGCGAATTTCTTCAATTGTATCTTTCCAGAATAGAACTTCATCTTTAATCATATCAATTTTAGATGGTTCGCCTGTTGAAGGACTATTAAAACGAGATTTAAGATCATCTGGGTTTTGTGCATAGTGCTTAATAGATTTTGTGTTTGATGCAAGTGATTCGCGAGTGCCTTTATCTAAAAGTGCAATTACTCCGCCGACAGCGGCTCCAATTACTATTGCTGGTACTAATTTGTTTTTCATAATTGATTCTCCTTATAGTTTCTTTGTAGTCTTTATATCCTATCTAAGCTAAGTATAAACGTTTTAAGCTAAGAAATTAAGAGAAACTCATATAAAAGAAAACTTTATTACCTTGTTAAGATAATATATATTTAATTTAATGTTTGATAATATAGTAGGTGAGTATGGAAAGGGGATTAATATGAACAAAGAAGAAATATTAAGCGATATAGTAGAACACTTAAATGTGGTGAATAAAGGCATATTCAAAGCTGAAGATTACAGTGATGATAAGTTGACTGAGCTTAACGATATTAAAAAAATGTTACAGTCGCGTAAGCAAATTTCAGCGGCTGAACAATCTGCTGTAATTGAAGAATTATCTAAAATGAGAAAGTAGGGGAAATCATGACTAATTTAGAAGATAAGTTATACAAGTATGCAGAGCTTCTAGTAGATGTTGGTATTAATGTAACTGAAGGTAAAAAACTATTTATTAGAGCAACTTCGGACGCTTTACCACTTGTGCGTTTAGTGACTAAAATTGCTTATGAACGTGGATCAAAAGATGTCAGAGTCTCATTAGGTGATGATACACTCTCAAGACTGAGTGCGACTTATAAAGACAAAGAAAGTTTAGCGACCGTACATGAGTTTGATGTCGCTGAACGTATGTACTATAGCGATGAGAAAGCCGGATTTTTAAGTATTATTTCAAGCTCACCAGAGCTATTAAAAGATGTCGAGCCAGAAAAATTAATGGCAATGCAAGTTGCACAAGGTAAGGCATTCAAAGAATTCTCTGCACGTACACAAAGTGATTACCATTCTTGGTGTGTTGCAGGCTATCCCTCAGTTGAGTGGGCGAGATTAGTTTACCCTGATTTAAGTGACAATGAAGCAGTAAATCGATTGTTAGAATTGATTCTATATACCGTTCGTGCAGACGTCGATAATCCAGTTCAAGCTTGGACCGAGCACGATAAGACGCTTCATGAAAAGGTTGATTATTTAAATGATAAACAATTTACTGCCTTACGCTATGAAGCACCTGGTACAAATTTAACTATTGGCTTACCACAAAATCACCTCTGGGCTGGTGCATCAAGTACTGATTCAAATGGAGATTCTTTTATGGCGAACATGCCCACTGAAGAAGTCTTTACCGCACCAGATAAGAACAGAGTAGATGGTTATGTATCAAACACTCTACCGCTGAGTCATGGTGGAAATATCATTGATGATTTCAAATTAACATTTAAAGATGGCGAAGTTATCGAATATGAGGCAAAAAAAGGTTACGAAATCCTTAAGAATATTATGGACACTGACGAAGGTGCGAGAAGATTAGGTGAAGTTGCACTTGTACCTGATGATTCTCCTATTTCAAATAAAGGTATTCTTTTCTTTAATACCTTATTCGATGAAAATGCATCATGTCACATTGCTTTAGGTAGTGCTTATGCTTTCTCTGTTCAAGGCGGTAAGGAGATGTCTCGTGATGAGCTGGATGCGGTCGGACTCAATGACTCTATAACCCATGTTGACTTCATGATTGGTTCTAAAGACTTAAATATCTATGGTGTAGATAATGAAGGAAATGAGACACCGGTATTTAGTCAAGGAAACTGGGCCTTTTAATAAATTTTAAGCACCATTGTGTTTTAATATATGATACAATTTAAGTAATTAAATTATGTAACATTTTATTAGAGGAGGGGTACTATGAGCAGTTGGCTCATGCTCTTAATAGTATTATCATTCATGTTTGCTATTCTCGGCTTTGCAGCAGTGCTATATTATTTCCTAGCACAGGCATTCCACAGTAAAGATGCAATTGTTGTGGATACGCCAGAAGAAGCGCTGGAACGTAAAATATAAGCTTTTAAAGTTAGAGGAGATGCGAATCTCCTCTATTTTTGTCGTTTAATGAAAGGGGAAAATCATGAAAAAACTAATGTCAGAATCCTATGCAGTAAAAACTGCTAATGTCCTACCACCAGATTCAAATTCACATGGTACATTGTTCGGTGGTAGGTTGTTACAATATGTAGATGATATTGCAGCAATCAGTGCAAGACGACATTGTAGGGAGAGTGTCGTCACAGCTTCTATAGATTCAATGGATTTTTTAAAGCCAATCAATGTCGGCGAAATTGTTATTTTAGAAGCTATGGTAACTTCCACAGGACGTAGTTCTATGGAAGTCATGGTCAAGATTTCAAAAGAAGATTTAACACGTGAATCTGGTAAGGAACTTGCAGCATTTTCTTTCTTAACTTTCGTCGCACTTGATGATGACAATAATAAGGTGGAAGTTCCTAAAATTGAAGCGGATAATGACCGTTTGCAGTGGCTGAAAGACACCGGTAGAGAGCGGTCGGAACGTCGACTTCAAAGAAAAGAACAAAGTAAGTCATTAAGCAGTTTTTTCGCTTCTGATTTATTGGAGTGATTTAAGTGGAAATTAGACGTATAGTCAAACAGAAAAAAGAAATGTACCAGGTGTATTTTGATGACGGACGCACTTTAAAAGTACATGAAGAATCACTTGTAAGGTACATGCTCATACCAGGTAAAGTGATAGAAGAAGATGAATTTGAAGCACTGACAACAAGTATTCAATTCGATCAGGCCTATACAAAGGGACTAAAATTTATCAGTTACAAGCTAAGGTCAATCCAAGAGATGTATTATTATTTAATTGAGGATTTTGATAACGATATTGTTAAAGAGACAATCAATCGATTGACTAATGAAGGATACTTAAACGATGATCAATATGCAGTGGCATTTAGAAATACCTTGTTAAATACAACAGATAAAGGTCCAGGACACCTTGTTCGTGAATTGAAAAAACAAGGTATCGAAGAAGATATTATCATGAGAGAGAAAGCTTATTTTGATGATTTAATCGATGCTGAACGAATGAATAAATTGAAGCATAAATTCCTCAAATCTCACCGTGGCTCATACATGCAGTTTAAACAAAAGCTGCAGGAGAAATTAATCCAAAGGGGATATCAAAAGCATCATATGGAAATGATTATATTTGATGATGATTTTGATGAGGAACATTATTTTGAGAAAGACTTTGAAAAATATTATAATAAGTATCAAAGAAAAGAAAGTGGCTATAAGCTAAAACAGAAAATGATTGCAGCAATGATGAGTAAAGGTTACCCTTATGATAAAATCAGTGAAAAGTTAGGCGGAATAGATGATGAATGAATCTCTCGGTCAAATGACAAGAAAGGAACTAAACCATTATATACAAACTAAGCGCGAAAAGATGAGACGTGCTGAAATGATGGGTGTTGAAAATGAGTACCGTGTACTAGAGCGTCAGGTAATCATTGCAGAGTGCTATTTAATCGATTTATCTCTTATTGAAAAAGGGAAAATATATAAGGTGATTAGCCAAGAAGATCACTATTTTAAAGTCGAGTATGTCAAGGGCATTTTTGCTTGGGGCTTTTTTGTCAATGGTGATGAAAAGGAAACTGGTATCCCAGTTAGCATGCTACAATTGCCTAAAAAGGTTGGCTAATGAAAAATAAAGTACTATTAAAAGGGATCGATTTAACCTATAGCAAAGAAGCTTCAGACTTTAAAACTCGCATGCTTGGCAATGCAGGAGATATTTATTTAAAGGACGTAAATATTCATCTCTATGAGGGAGAGGTCCTTGGACTTCTGAGTAGTCCAGATACTCTGTTCTATATTAAAGAAACGCTAAGTGGCACACTGGACCTTAAAGAAGGTAAAATAACTCGTAATGGTAGTATCCTAAGTTTAGATGTAGATGATCATCTAACGAATCCGTTTAAATTATCGTTTTTCATTGAAGAACTGCTTGAAGAATATATGAGCGGTAAGGCTTTTACTAAGACACTTGACCGCTTACAAGTTAAAGCAATTATCCGAAATAATTTAGATAAGAAAGTCAATGAATTGACGCGTAAACAGTTATCTCACGTCCTACTAGAGTTGTCAGCACTTATTGAGGCTGATGTGATTATTTACAACAACTTTCATAAAGATCTTGAAGATTTGGACAAGTTCAGAAGTGTCGTTAATATGCACGAGAACAGTAAACGCGGCATTCTGCTTTTAGAAACTGCCATAGAACCAATTGAAAAAATGGCGAATTATTTCACTTGGATAAGCTATGGACAAATACGGTATGAGGGCAGTGTAGAGGGTGGAAAGGAAGCCTATAACAAATACTTAAAAGAAAAAAGTAAGGTAAAAAATATAGAGCAAGAAGCCCTCTTTGACTTAGACTGGAAAAGACGAGTATATGAAGATGAAAAATATAATGAAAACTTTAAACGTTTAGGTAAACAACAGGCATCTGTTCTAGATAATGTCAATATTCAAAAGATTATTGTCAGCCTAGTCATTACCTTCGTTATGATTGTTGCTGCATTGGTGATTTTCATGAATATTACTTTCGTATCAGAAACACCAACATTTACAGAAGAGAATGAGAATTTTACAGAAGGCGAAACGACAGATCGACTCGCATATGCTTTTGTTGATAATGAAGGACTAAATTTAAATGGTGAAACTTTACCACCATTTACACTCATAGAAGTCACAGATTCGACTGAAGAGACCTATACAATAAATCATAATGGTATAGAAGAGACTGTGAATCGTGATGAGGTTGTTTATTTTAATCCAGCGAGTCTCTATACTGAAGCTGATTTCATGGAGTTACTTCAGTACACTGCACCGGTTATCCAAGATAACTATCTATTCTATTCTAATTACTTAAATGGAGATAGGGAATTCTTAGAACAAAATATTACTTTTGACAGTCTGGATGAGAATTCAGGTAAGGTTGCAGGAATACCTATTATTTATCACTTCCAAGGGCAAACAGTATTTTCTATGGAATTTGATGGGGTTGAAAATAATCCAATTGTAGAAGATATGAATTTATCTTCGGAAGTTACAATTTTTAGAGTTGATGGTGGCTTTATGATTTACGATAGTACGACTAATAAATGGAACTATATAATAAGGTAGGTGCCTGAGATGGATTACAGATTCAAATATTTGCTAAGAAGAGTATTCCGACAGGCGGATAGGTTTACCTTGTTAAATCTTACACCATTAATTATTTACTTAGTCGGACTTGTCGGTATGATTGTTGGGTTTATGTTCCTAGAATCCCAAACTATGATTCGGCTCTTGTATGGGATGACTGGTTTCATGTCTACAGTATGGGTTTTTAGTATGGTAATTTTAAATAAAAATGATGCTTACGTTAAAGGTTCAATTCTAAAAGTGAACTACATTCCATTATATTTAAGAATATTACCTGTCATGGTTTATCAAACTATAATCTTTATTATATTTTTAACGATGTATAGTGCGATAACTGCACTCTTTATTGATGATTGGCTATTAAATATCTTCTCGTTAATATATTACATCTTACTAGGTGTAATTTTGACGATACCATTCACTATGTTGTTTTTAGGCGTATCAATGCACATTAATACGACCAAGATTAATCCAATCTTGTTCCTAATTGTGTTGCTCGTTGTACCTGTGTTTTACTTACCAGAACAACTTCCAGGGATTCTTGAAAATATATTGAGTTTAAATCCCTTTTACTATGTAATTAATGGATTGCAAAATAATACGGTACATCAAGCATGGTCAATTAATCGTTTGCCATACGATGTACTGTACTTTACCCAAGTCGCGATATTATACTTGTGGGTGTTTGAGGCTTATGGAAAAATGAAAATACAATTATATAATGATAAAACCAGCATGCCTGAAAAATAGGCATGCTGGCTTTATGTTACGATAATTTTTGTTGGAGTTTATTTTCAGTGAAAACCCAACCTGTATAAGAGGATTGAACATCAAAATCATCTTTGTCTAATAGCATGATACAAACGAATGGATAATGACCATCTTTTAAATATCTAAGGTCTATATAACGCACCTCAATTGTATTATGGTCAATATCTTTAACCTCATGTCTATAAATAGAGGAGAAGAAAGTAAAGGATTTAAAGTTTTCATCATCTTTTACAGCTTCAAATAATTCACCTTCAAGTGGTTTCACTTTTTCAAAGCGATCGTAAAATACAATTTGACCTTTAAAAGTCCGACCAACATAGTAGTAATCTGCTGAAATTACTACCACTCTCCACTCATTAAATCGTATGGTTGGCATACAGAATACTCTACTGATGTCTCTATCAGGAATTTGTTTTATAATTTTTTGGATTAAATATTTTTGATAGGTAAAACGGGTGATGTAGTACAATACTAATACACCATATAAAATAATAAACAGCATGACTGGATTAAAACCGACGAACCACAGGATAAAATACAAGGCATGCATTATGATAATAGGTATATCTATAGTGTTGATGTATCCGAGCTGAATCCAAGTGTGGTTAAAAGGCCTGAGCGCCTGTGTACCATAGGCATTGAAAATGTCTGAAAAAACATGAAGGAAGACGCCAAAAAGTGACCAAAAGTACATATTTATAAAAGGCAGGCCGAATAAGGTACTGCTTAAAATTGCCAGCAATAATGGCCAAATTAATACAGTAAAAGGTAGAGAATGGGTAATACCACGATGGTGTTTAATATAAATGGCATTATTTTTAAGTTTCATTAAAGTATCGATGTCTGGAATTAACGAAGCACCGACGACAGTCGTAATAAACCCTGCTGAAACGGGGTCGATATTTGGGTCTATTTGTGCAAGACCAACTATCGTACCACCCATCAGGGTATGTGTTAAAGTATCCATCATTCCACTTCCATTCAATTTCTGCATTTTAATAATTTATTAAGGATGTTTACATGTTAAAAAGATCAGTTTTTAATGATACATTACTCGCTTGGTATCATGCAAATAAAAGGGAGCTACCTTGGCGACAGACGAGCGATCCCTATAAAATTTGGCTGAGTGAGGTTATGTTACAACAAACTCAAGTCATTACTGTTATACCCTATTTTAATAAATTTATAACAAAATATGAAACTCTAGATGCCCTTGCCAATGCTGACGAACAAGACTTATTAAAAGATTGGGAAGGCCTAGGTTACTATAATAGAATTCGAAATTTTCACCATGCAATTAAAGAAGTACAAAGTCTATATGATTCTAAAGTACCGAATCGACCCGAAGATTTTTTTAGCTTAAAAGGTGTAGGTCCATATATCGGTGGTGCAGTACAAAGTATAGCTTTTAATAATCAACTTGCCGCAGTAGATGGCAATGTGCTCAGAGTGATGACAAGATTAAATCGTGACAACCGGGACACAACAAAAGTTAGCGTGCAAAAAGATATTAAAAGAGATATAGAAAGTGATATGCCATTAGAAGCGGGTGACTTTAATCAAGCTTTGATGGAACTTGGAGCGACTATTTGCACACCGCGCACACCTAAGTGCGTTGTATGTCCAGTACAGGCCCATTGTGAAGCTTATAAAAAAGGTGAGGTAATGGCTTATCCTGTGAAGAAAAAAGCGAAAACTAAAAAAGAATATTATTACAATGTGTACTACATTCTGAACAATAAGAATGAAATTTTACTCTTTAAACAAGAAGATGATTTATTAAAAGGCATGTATGAGTTACCACGCTTTGACGTAGATACTTCCATAGAATCTTTAGAAGAACAATACCAAATCCAGCTCAGTCAGCCAAAAGGCCCCATCGGTGAACACAAACATGTCTTCACACATAAAGTCTGGTACATGGATGGCTATATCATTAGAACGACAGATCGTCATTCAGATTTTGTTCCATTAGATGAGGTGAAAAACTTACCGATGAGTGTGGCAATGCAAAAGATGATGAAGTTTATAGATGAATAAATCCTAGTCTATAAATTTTTAATAAGTATTTTGCTATGCTATACTATTTACGTAAATAATAAAGGTGGTGGGGTTATTATGGTGAAGGAATCCATTCCTTTAGAAGGAACAAAAATGAGGATTCAAAGCTATAAGCATGATGGGAGCATCCACCGCGTTTGGAGCGAAACGACGATTTTAAAAGGTACAGATCACGTCGTTATCGGAGGTAATAACAGGACGCTCGTCACAGAAAGTGATGGACGAAAGTGGGTGACAAGAGAACCTGCAATTGTTTACTTTCATAAAGATTATTGGTTCAATGTCATCTGTATGTTTAGAGAAGACGGTGTGTATTATTACTGTAATCTCTCTTCTCCATATGTTGCTGATGATGAAGCAATTAAGTACATCGATTATGATTTAGATATCAAGGTCTACCCAGATGGTAAATATCATCTTTTAGACGAAGATGAATATAAAGTTCACCGAAGTAGAATGAACTATTCTGATGATATTGACCGCATTTTAAAATTCAACGTCGACGAACTGCAACAGTGGATTGAAAGAAAAAAAGGGCCTTTTGCTCCAGATTTTATAAAGGTTTGGCACCATCGTTTTAATAATGAACATTAACCAATCGGTGAAAGCACTGATTGGTTTTACTATCTTAAGGGAGGCACTTTAATGATTAGAAGGTATATGAAGTTCGTTCAGCCTTACTATGGCATCATTGCTTTGACGATTGTTATAGGGATTCTTAAATTCGGAATTCCTTTACTTATTCCGTTATTTGTAGCGTATGCAATTGATGACATTATACTCGCTGAAGGACTTGCTTATGATGAGCGTATGACGATGCTCATCCAAGTTCTCTTAGTATTCGCTGTGATTTTTATAGTGTTAAGACCACCTGTAGAATTTCTCAGACAGTACTTGGCACAGCGCACGAGTAATAAGATTTTATATGATATCAGAAAAAAATTATATGGGCACCTCCAGATGTTAAGTGCAAAATTCTATGCCAACAATAAAGTGGGAGAAGTCATTTCAAGAGTCATCAATGATGTTGAGCAGACTAAGGACTTTATAATGACAGGCTTAATGAACGTCTGGCTAGATTTAGTGACAATTATTATTGCCTTAATTATTATGTTTAACTTAAATATTGAATTAACCTTTGCTTCAATTGCCATCTTCCCATTCTATATTTTTGGTGTTTGGTTCTTCTTTGGACGATTAAGAGCAAAAACAAGAAATCGTTCGCAAGCACTAGCAGAAGTACAAGGATTTCTACATGAAAGAGTGCAAGGGATTAATGTTGTAAAAAGTTTTGCAATCGAAGATCATGAAGAAAAGCGATTCGATAAGACCAACAATAATTTCTTAACAAAAGCACTAGACCACTCAAGATGGACAGCTTACAGTTTCATGGTGGTTAACACTATTACAGATATTGGTCCATTATTAGTTGTCGGATACGGTACATTCCTAGTATTGAATGATCAACTTTCAGTCGGTATCCTTGCTGCATTTGTTGCCTATTTAGAAAGACTATACGGGCCATTACGTCGACTTGTCTCATCTTCAACAGCACTAACACAGAGTGTGGCATCTATGGATAGGGTATTCCAACTATTTGATGTACCATACGATGTAAAAGATGAAGCGGGAGCGAAGCCGATTGGTGATGTGAAAGGTCATATTAGCTTAAAAGACGTCTCTTTCCAATATGAAGAAAATGATCAAACGATTTTAAATAACATCAATTTAGATATATTGATTGGACAAACGGTTGCCTTTGTGGGTATGAGTGGAGGCGGTAAGTCCACCTTAGTATCATTAATTCCAAGATTCTATGACGTGACTGAAGGAAGCATCGAAGTCGATGGACAGGATGTAAGAGATGTAACGGTACGATCTTTAAGAGATAATCTAGGTATTGTCATGCAGGACAATATCTTGTTCTCGGATTCTATAAAAGAAAATATCCTACTGGCTAAACCTGGTGCAACGGATGAGGAAGTGATCTTGGCTGCGAAAAGAGCGAATGCTCATGAATTTATCATGAATCTAGAAGAAGGTTATGATACTACAGTTGGTGAACGCGGAGTTAAACTTTCTGGCGGTCAGAAACAGAGAATTGCAATCGCCCGGGTATTCCTGAAAAATCCTCCAATCCTGATTTTAGATGAAGCAACAAGTGCACTAGATCTCGAAAGTGAGAGTATTATCCAAGAAACAATTGAAGAACTATCAAGTAATAGAACGACACTTATCGTAGCGCATAGGTTATCAACAGTGACTCATGCTGATAAGATTGTTGTTGTTGAAAATGGTGAAATAGTTGAGTCTGGTAGTCACGACGCACTGATGAAACATAGTGGAGTCTATAGAAATCTTTATGATATCCAGGGCTTATAGGTGTTTATATGAATACTTTGAATTTAGACTTTTTACAAGATGATACTTTAGCCGCCGCCAAGTATTTACTTGGAAAAGAGATAGTAACTTATATAGATGGAAAAATCACAGCTGGATATATTACTGAAGTTGAAGCTTACCTTGGTTTAGAAGACCGAGCATCACACACTTTTTCAGGTAAGGTTACGAAGAAAAATGATATGATGTTCAAACCTTATGGACATATTTATGTATACACCATGCATGGGCATAGTTGTATGAACTTTGTAACGACAAATAATCGACCGGAAGGTGTATTGATTCGAGGTATAGAGCCATCTCGAGGTATCGATACGATGCAGGACAGGCGTGGACGTAGTGATGGTTTAACAGATGGTCCTGGTAAACTGACTCAAGCATTAGGTATTACTAGACAAGCGCATAATGGCATTGATATAAACAGTGATATTTTAAAAATCTATGAAGGTAAAAAACCGGATGAGATTTTAGATACACCGAGGATTGGTATTGATAACAAAAAAGAAGCAGTCGATTATTTATACCGTTTCATCGTTAGTGGTAATCCGCATGTGAGCCGCTTTAGAGGTAAGGCCAAAGCAAATAATGGTTGGAAATATTAAAGACGATAAAATCCATTTGGATTTTATCGTCTCTTTTTTATATATCTAAAGTTTCATCTTGAATGTCTATTTTATTTTCTTCATTGTGATATGAGAAAAAGCTGTTTGTTAAGCGGTCTACACGTTCTACAGCTCTTGAGTATTCGTGTAGGGCAGTAATAACTTCTAAAATGTTCTCATATTGAAGCTTATCATTTTCATCAGTTAGGCGAGAATAATTAGTCAGGAAATGTGTCATAAGGCTTTCATCATATTGATGTGTCGTTTCAATGTAGATTTCAGACGTTTCTGGTTTAATTTTCTCTGTAAACTTCATGAATACTTGTTCATGGTAGGCCATTAATTCATCCATTTCGAGTCGCATATGATTTTTTAAATCTTCATCTAAGTGATAGTAGTCGTTTTCATGTCTGTTTAAACGATCCAAAAAGTTATATGTTTGTCTGGTAGATTCTATCAAGTGTTTAAATAGCACTTTTCTACGGTGATGTGTAAATTTTTGCTTCTTAAAGATGTTCCGCTCTTCCTTATACCAGGAATACATCGTTTCAAGTTTTGTCACTCTAGTTTGAAGTTGTGCCAAGTCTTTTTTGACGATTTGAGATTCACTTACCGCATTGAATTCTAAACGTATCCATTTAAAAATATCATTCGTTACATTAAAACAGTTGTGATACATCTTAGTTTCATAACGCGGTGGTATAAAGACAAGGTTAACAAGTAAAGACACCAAAACACCAATCATTACGAGAGAGAATCTGGTTCCTGCAACAACTAGAAAATCACCTGTGTCCATCTCGACACCGAACGGTACATCCATAATAGCGACTACTGTGATGACTGCAAGTGTTGATACACTTTGGAGTTTAAAGAATAACAGCATTGCCAAGACGAGAATGACCGTCAATCCGATAATTAAAATGTTACTACCGAATAGTAGTACCATGATGATAGAAGAAATGGCACCGATGGAGTTTCCTCTAAATTGATTCCAAGTTGTCTCTAATGATCGATAAACGTTGGGTTGTAAGGCGTTAACAGAGGCGATACCGGCGATCAAAGCCGGTGTTAAGCCAATGTAATTTGCTAAAAAGAATGTTAAAACGACAGCTATACCGGTTTTTAATACTCTAGCACCAAATCGCATGGCACCAACTCCTACTCCTAAAGGTCATTTTTAAACACTGCTTCGACAATCTCTAAAGTGTCTTCAATATCTTGATCTGTATGTTCTGTCGTTAAGAACCAAGCCTCGTATTTAGATGGTGCAATATTGACACCACGGTTGATTAGACCTCTAAAGAATTTAGCGAATAATTCACCGTTACTTGCTTCAGCTTGTTTATAATTTTTAACTGTTTCATCTGTAAAGTATATTGTTAAGGCACCAACAAGACGATTAATGTTTGCTTTTACTTGGTACTTATCGATTAGTTTAAGAAGGCCATCTTCTAACTTCGCTCCTAAGCGGTCTAGCTCTTCATAAACACCTTCTTGCTCGAGTACTTCTAAACAAGCGATACCTGCTGCCATAGAAAGTGGATTTCCTGCCATAGTACCAGCTTGGTAGGCCGCACCAAGTGGTGCAACTTTTTCCATGATATCAAGGCGACCACCGTAGGCACCGATTGGTGTACCGCCACCGATAATTTTTCCTAAGGCAGTTAAATCAGGTGTCACCCCGACAAGATTTGTTGCTGAGCCATAAGAGAAGCGAAAAGCGGTAATAACTTCATCGTATATTACTAAGGAGCCGTTGTCATGTGCAATATCATTGACTGCTTGTAAAAAGCCTTCTTCTGCTTCAACAATACCGAAGTTTCCTACGATAGGTTCAACTAAGACTCCGGCAATTTCATCACCGAAATGATCGATAGCAGTTTTAAAGTCTTCTATGTTATTGAAGGGTACAGTAATGACATCTTCAGCAACACCTTTTGGTACACCTGCAGAATCTGGAGTGCCAAGTTGTGAAGGACCACTACCCGCAGCAACGAGTACTAAATCTGAATGGCCATGATAGCAACCTTCAAATTTTATAATTTTATTCCGTCCAGTGTAGGCACGCGCCACTCTTATTGTCGTCATAACTGCTTCAGTACCTGAGTTCACGAAGCGTACTCTTTCTAATGAAGGAATAGCTGCTCGTAGTTTTTTAGCAAAGTCAACTTCAAGTGTTGTTGCTGTACCATAGAGAATACCTTTACTAGATTGTTCAGTGATTGCCTCGTGAATTCGAGGGTGACCATGACCAGTAATTATTGGACCATAGGCCGCGAGATAATCAATATACTTATTTCCATCAATATCATAGAAATGTGCACCTTCAGCACTTTCCATCACAATCGGTGCACCGCCACCAACAGCTTTATAAGATCTAGAAGGGGAGTTCACACCACCGAGAATTACTGCTTCGGCTTCTTTTTGCATTGCCTGTGAGTTCGTATGCTTATACATATTTTCATCCTTACTTTACATCAGATTTATTCATTCAATATAATAACATAATTCAGCTATTTGTTTAAGGTACAAGAATGGTTTAAAGTAAACATATAAGAGGGTATTGTAGATATACCAAATTACATTATATAAAGGATGAATATAAATGGAGAAATTTCCTGAATTTGAATTAGAAAATCAAGATGGGGAAGTCGTATCAAATAACACGTTAACAGGTACCACTGTGCTATATTTTTATCCGAAAGACAACACGCCAGGTTGTACGACACAAGCATGTGATATGCGTGATAGCATGGCAGATTTAAATGAATTAGGTGTCACAGTATATGGAATTAGTGGTGATTCTAAACAAAAACATAAGAACTTTATCGAAAAAAATAACTTAAACTTTGACTTACTTGTGGATGAAGACTTTAAACTTTCTAATGAACTTGGGGTCTATGGTTTGAAGAAAGCCTTTGGTAAAGAATTTAATGGGATTAGTCGTACGACGTTTGTAATTGACAAAGATTCTAACATTTTAAAACGTTTTGATGATGTAAAACCAAAAGAACATGCAGACGAACTGAAAAGTTTTCTTAAAGAGGGATAAGCTATGAATATTATTTCTACTGTGAGACTGAAAGATGAAATGATTAACCGTTTACCTGAATCTGTAACTTATAGCTTCAATAAGATGAAAGAACTTTCCAGTGAAGAGAAAATGGGTGCAGAAATACTCATTACTTATGGGAGCGACATAACAGTTGAGGAATCAGCTAATTTTCCAAATGTAAAATGGCTTCACGTGATGAGTGCTGGTGTCGATGAGATTCCGAAAGCTTTGTTCGAACAGGCAATTGTAACTAATTCTTCAGGTATTCATAAAATACCGATGACAGAATTCGCAATTGGTCTCATCTTACAGTATTATAAACAACTTCCTTCATTAAAAGAGGCAGAAAAAAATAATGAGTGGATTAAGTACTCAAGATCTGAGGAGCTATATGGGAAAGAAGCTCATATTCTAGGGACAGGTAATATAGGAAGTCATCTAGCGAAAACTTTACAAGTCTTTGGAGTACAGACACATGGTTATAATACTAATGGGCGAAGTATTGAAGGTTTCGATAAAACCCATAAAATTGATGATTTAAATGAAGCGGTCGTCTCCGCAGATATTCTAGTGAATGTTTTGCCCTCGACTGAAAAAACAACTGGCTTGTTAAAAGTAGATACGTTTAAGGCTATGAAAGATGATGGTATGTTCATTAATATTGGCCGTGGTACAGTAATGACAGATGAGACTTTATTAGAGATATTAAGAGAACGATATATCGCACATGTATCGTCTGATGTTTTTAATGAAGAGCCATTGTCAGAGGATAGCCCCTTATATGGCTTTGACAATTTAACTATCACTCCGCATTGTTCAGCTAAAACAGACATGTATTTATACAGAGCTTTTGATATCTTTTTAGATAATCTTGCTCGTTTTAATAAGGATGCTGCACTAGTTAATGTTGTGGAATTTGACAAGGGATACTAAGATTGATTTGACAATCTTTTCACATTCAAAGTACAATAATATTATTAGTATATAAATATAGAAGGAAGGATCAGTCATATGAAGATGATCGATAATCATCATGACCATTTCAGTGAGTCTCTCGAAACGCTTAAGCAAACTGGCGTAAGAATCACTCCACAGCGTAAAGCTGTGCTCAATTATTTGGTTGAGAGTGAAGTGCATCCTACTGCTGATGATATATTCCAATCACTGTCTAGCGAATTTCCAAACATGAGTGTCGCGACAGTTTACAATAATTTAAAATTATTTAAACAGACTGGTCTCGTTAAAGAACTGACTTATGGAGATTCATCTAGTCGATTCGATTTTAATTCGGTTCCACATTATCATATCATCTGTAGTGAGTGCGGCAAGATCACAGACTTCCAGTATCCTGCTTTGGAAGAAGTTGAACATTTAGCAGGTTTAGTAACTGATTATGAAGTGAGTCATCACCGTTTAGAAATTTACGGTGTATGCCCAGAGTGCAATACAAAATAATAGGTGAAATAAAAGCGGGACTACTAATAGTAGTCCCGTTTTTATTATTACTGACCTTATTCTTTTTCTTTGTTTCTGATTTCTTCAATCTTTTTCTCACGGCGGTGCTTCACATTATAGTCAGTTGTGAATGCCTCACCTTCAAGTTCCTTATCAAGGGTGAGTGGTTCTTTACAATGCTGACAATAATCAACTCTACCTAATATCTTAGTATGGCGTTCACAGTTTGGGCACTGGACAGTCACAGTTCTCGTACTAATCATACCGACCCAAAAGTAAATAACGAAACTTAGCATAATCGGAATGACACCTAAAACTAAGAAGATCATCATAGCCCAGGGTGTTTCTCTAAAGAATATTCCTATATACATCACAGCCATACCAATAAAGATAAGTGCTAGAGCCCAGCCGCGTATACGCAGGATTTTGTTTCCGGGCTTTCTCATATATGTCACCTCTAAAATTATTCTATACTTTCATCGCTGTATATGATAGTATATATCAAGTATTCATTTTGAACATTTAAGAACTTTTAAGCGAAGTAAAGAACTTTAAAAAATTCTTTTAAAGATTTTTAATAAAAGTGTTGACGGAATACATACAACTTGTTATTATATAAAAGTCGCTTGTTTCAAGAGCGCCTAACACAAAGGATTGCAAAACGCAATTAAGAACGTGTTAAAAAAGATTAAAAAATGTTAAATTAACACTTGCATTTTTGAAATCAACCGTGTATAGTAATAAGAGTAATACGAAATAAAGTTTCAACAGAACATTGAAAACTGAATGACAATATGTCAACGTTTAATTCCGAATAAAAAGTCTTCTATTAAGATAGGAGCACAGATTGAGGCGAACAATATAAACGCAAGTAGATACTGTCAGCAGTATCGAGTGAGCTTAGTAAAAGCTTTCCAATCATGGAGAGTTTGATCCTGGCTCAGGATGAACGCTGGCGGCGTGCCTAATACATGCAAGTCGAGCGCGAGCGTAAGGAGCTTGCTCCTTACAATCGAGCGGCGGACGGGTGAGTAACACGTGGGCAACCTACCCTTTAGACTGGGATAACTACCGGAAACGGTAGCTAATACCGGATAAGTTG
>NZ_AUEE01000016.1 GCF_000425825.1 Jeotgalicoccus marinus DSM 19772 | reverse complement strand
ACTGTTAAATGTGAATCAGATGACTCAGAGCATGTCTAGAGTGGGGAAATGTATTGATAATGGGCCGATGGAGTCATTTTTTGGTAAGTTAAAATCAGAGCGTTATCACTTAGTTAGAAAGTCAGGTGGCTATGCCACCTACCAACACCTGGTGGAAGATCTCAATCATTATATCCATTTTTATAACCATGAACGACCACAAGATGTGCTGTTTGGTTTGACACCAATCGAACTTCGTCGTGTGGCTGCATAAAAAAAACTGAGATATGAACATGTTCATATCCCAGAGAAAAATTTATTTTATTCAACTGTAAACTTAAGTGACATCAGGTCACTCCACATCAGACAATATTTTATTTATTTCTTTTTTTGCTTCTTGGTTATGTCCAACATCACCATTCGTCCACCAAGTCCAACTTGTTGCACCATCTGACTCACTCAAATATTTTTTCAATCTTGGACGTGAATCACCATTAATACCAAACCAAATCCTTCCTTGTTTTCTAAGGTTTACAAATTCTTTTTCACTTATCGCCCAACATCTATTGGAAGGAGGAGATATTATCGTACCGTTTGGGAGTGTGACATTGTAAAATTGGCTTTTAGTTGCATGTCCTGTTTGCCCTGTCATATCTACAGAGACCCAAGGGCCATTTATATCATTATCTGGGTTTTTGTATTCTGAAATCCTCTTTTCTGACAAAGGAACTTTATTAATTGTTGGTTTGAATAAATTAATATCTTTTGCATAGACTAATATATTATCGTGCGCAGCTCCTAAAGAGATTCTAGAATCAGGAGAGGTTCTTTTTTGCCAAACTATATTAGCAACAAAATTGTTTCTACCATATATTTCATCCATCAATATTTTTGCGTAATGTGACTCATTATCATCGATATTAATCCATATAGAACCATCAGGACTCAATAGTTCTTTGGCGGCTTCCAACCGATTTTTCATAAATACCAACCACGTAGAATGGTTGAACTGGTCATTATATTTAAAACTATCTCCACCAGTATTGTAAGGTGGATCTATATAAATTAACTTTACTTTCCCCGCGTAACGTTCTCTCAATGAATATAATCCAATAAGATTATTAGCTTTTAGAATCAAATTATCTTTATCTGAGAATTTATCTAAATTCGTCTCTTCGTTTTTAGCATATTTGATAATATTAGTTAGAATTTTAGGAGCTAAAAGTGTATCAATCTCTTCTTTGGCTAAGGTGTTATGATAATAAACTTCGTCTTTCCCTTTTTCTTCTGTCGTCATTCCTCCTTCTAAAACACCATCTTTGTGCGGAAAATCTAGAACTACATCAGAATTATACTTAAAATACTTATTTTCACTGGTGAGACCAATTTCATTTGTATATTTTGTGTAGCTGTTATCCCAGTAGTTTTTGAAACGTAGCATACTGATGAACTCTTCTATCTTAAAAACTAAGCCCGACGGTAGCTCGAGGGAATATGTATCTCTTATCGATTCGTTCGATAGAAGAGCTTCTATTAATTTTTCATTGTAAGAACGTATATCTTCAATCAACTTATTCTTCAATAATATATCTTCATGCCAATATTCAGGAAATACTTTTAGAACATTATTTATCTCTTGCTGGAGCTTTGTTTCCATAAAATCATTTCTCTCCGATCTTTTTCTCAGACTTGCTATTAATCATGTTATAGATGGTACCTCTTGATACCCCTGTCATCCTGATGATTTCATTTATTGTGTATTTCTCACTCTCATACAGAGAAATGACCATTTCCCTTTTATCTTTCGGAAATTTAGGCCTTCCTCCCATTCTACCTCTTGATCGAGCAGATTCTAAACCCTTTTTCGTTCTTTCACTCAATAGATTTGCTTCGAGCTCTGCAAAAGCACTCATCATAGTGAAGAACATCCTCCCCATTGCATCTTTGGTATTAATATTCATATCTATTATTTCCAAATCTATATTCTTTTCATCGAGGTATTGAGATAGTTCTATTAATTGTTTCGTTGTACGTCCGAGTCGATCTAACTTTGTGATTACTAAAGTATCCCCTTTACGTAGGTAGTCGAGACATTTGTCAAGCTCTGTTCTTTTATATTTCTTGCCACTTACCTTTTCGGAAAATATTCGATTACAACCATATTTATTTAAGACATCAATTTAACTATTTAAATTCTGATCTCTCGTACTGACCCTGGCATAACCAACTTTGCTCATAATTTTTCCTCCTTATGTTTCTCTTAGTGGGGGGTTATATGTATTCTATACTCTAATTAGCATTCATAAGCTTTGGCTATAGTACAAAAACTCAATAAGTTTTTAAAATATTGTACAAAGATAATTGTACGGGTTTTTGTACTTTCAATCTATAGTAAAATCAACTATGTTTGTTCTCTTCCTGATGTTCCAATAAACGGTCGTTTTTTAAACTTAATTTTACATGTAGTTTTTGTCATATTAAATACTCATTTTATGCACGGATTCTCGAAAATTATAATCTAGTCTAATACATAAAGGAATGACAAGTTCTTTATTAAAAGTAGAAAGAAGGGATTGTAAAGTATGAGAAAAAAGAACCTATTGATAAGTTTGTTTTCTCTGATGATGGTCATTGTTTTATCAGCTTGTACAAGCAATGACGGAGAAGCATCTGTAGAAGATACTAACAATGGAAAGGATTCAAATGAACAGATGAATATGAATGAGGACAATGAAAATTCTATGGAAGAAAATATGAATAACTCCTCCAGTGAAGGAGAAATGAATAATGGTTCCATGGGTAATGGTCATATGGATCATGATGATGTGGTAAGTCTAATTGATTCGACAGGAGAGAATGAACTGAATATCCCCCCTGTACTCAAAAGCGACAGCAACAAAGGAACTGAGTATACAATACGCGCGCAAAAAGGAGAAACAGAAATATTTGATGGCGTTCAAACAAAAACATATGGCTATAATGACTCGTTTCTAGGTCCCATGCTTCAATTTGAAAAAGGAGATACTGTGAAAATAAACTTAATCAATGAACTCAATGAAAATACCACTTTTCACTGGCATGGATTGGAAGTGCCAGGGAATGACGATGGTGGTCCACACAATGTATTGGAGCCAGGCGAAGAGAGTACTATTGAATTTGAAGTGACACAGGAAGCTGCCACATTGTGGTTCCATCCCCACCCGGAAGGAAAAACCTCTGAACAAGTGTACAACGGACTTGCTGGGTTAATTTATATCGAGGACCAAAATTCAAAAAATCTCGAATTACCAAGTGAATATGGAGAAAATGACATTCCTCTCATTTTCCAGGACAGAGTCTTTGATGACGAAAAACAGTTGAATTATAAAGCAGCAGCAAATGAAGATGGCACTGTCGGAGATACATCATTAATTAATGGAACATTAAATCCAAAATTAACTGTAGATAAAGAAAAAGTAAGGCTTCGACTTTTAAATAGCTCAAATGCAAGAAACTACACCGTTAAACTAAATACAGAAGATTCTTTTGTACAAGTCGCAACGGAAGGCGGATTTTTAAATGAACCGGTCTCAATGCAAGAAATCACACTCACGCCTTCAGAACGGGCCGAAATAGTCATTGACTTCTCACAAGTTAAAACTAATGAAGAGATTGCTTTAGTAAACGAAGAAGGTACCACGCTCTTACCTTTTGAAATCACAGATCAAACAGGTAAAACCATAGATATACCTGATGAAATGAATGACTTTTCAGTTACGGAAGAAGAAAAGAATTTACCAGTAACAAAAGAAATTGAACTTTTCGGCATGATGGATCAGGTAACGATAAATGGTAAAAAATTTGACTCTGAAAGAATTGATTTTACGCAGGAACAAGGTGTCACCGAAGTATGGGAAATCTATAATAAACCAGACATGATGGGCGGCATGATTCACCCGTTCCACATCCATGGTGCTCAGTTTAAAATCCTTTCCAGGAATGGAGAAGCACCACCTGAGAACGAAAGAGGCTGGAAAGATAGTTTTTCCGTTGCCCCGGATGAGACTGTGAAAATTGCCATTCAGTTTAAAAATAAAGGCATATATATGTTCCACTGTCACATACTTGAACATGAGGACAATGGGATGATGGGACAGGTTAAAGTAGAATAAGATCCAAATCTTCAATCTAATAATAAAAAAGGAACTATTTTTTGATTTTTCTAGGCGAATTACATTATTGAATAAGTGGAGAAGGACAATCATCATTAAAATTATGTGCATTTTCTATGGAGTTTACCAATATCGGTTTATATGCGAAATGGATGGGAATTCAATTAATGCAAGCGTATTTAAATCTATAGGAGGTATTTACAATGGCTCATGAACAACACCAACAACTGATTCAGACGTTACATGAATGTATGGAAGCCTGTAACCACTGCTACGATGCGTGTTTGAGAGAAGAGGACGTAAATATGATGGCGGAATGCATCCGTCTGGACCGTGAATGTGCAGATATCTGTGCATTTCTGGAACAAGCATTAATGAGAGGTACACCATTTGCTTCTGATTTAGCAGCAGTATGCGCCAAAATTTGCGAAGCTTGCGGAAATGAATGTCAGAAACACGACCACGAACACTGTCAGAGATGTGCAGAAGCGTGCTTTAAATGTGCAGAAGCTTGTAAGGAAATCGCTTAAAATAAAACTTATATAGAAAAAACGCCATGTCAGATAATAATTCTGGCATGGCGTTTCTTATTAATAGAACAAAAGCAATCAGTCTAACGTTCTAATATTGAAAGTGTTTTTTAATTTTTAATCCATTTGTAACCAACGCCCCACACCGTGTGAAAGTAATCATCGATAGGAAAGCCGACTTCCCGAATTTTTTCCCGCATATTTCTAACATGGGAATCCACAGTACGTCCTTCCGTTTCAGAATGCATGCCCCACACTAAATCAATCAATTGATTTCTAGAAAATACCCTTCCTGGATTTTTCATGAGTAATCCAATGATTGCAAATTCTTTTGGTGTTAATTTTACAAGCTGTTTTTTATAGGATAGTTCAAATTGATCTTCGTCCCATAACAGTCTTTCGACTTCAATCCGGTTGACAGGTCTTGTTCTTCTTAGTAATGCATCCATTCTTGCAACCAATTCTTCTTCATTAAAAGGTTTTGTGATATAGTCATCTGCACCCAGCTTGAGTCCTTTTACAATATCTTCTTTCTGCTCACGTGCAGTCACCATGATAATAGGTACATCTGAGTATTGCCGTATTTCTCTGCATACTTCCCATCCATTCATTTCAGGCATCATGATATCCAGTAGAATAAGATCAAACTTCTCTTCTTTAACAAACTTAAGCCCTGCTTTTGCACCTACTGCTTTTCGACAAAAATAAGGGTAAGGTTTCAAGTATAATGTCAACAGTTCGAGCATTCTCTCTTCATCATCGATTAACAGCACTTTATTCATTTACATTCTCCTTCTTTAAAGATATGACGAAAACAGTCCCCTTGCCGAGTGTACTTTCTACTCCAATCTCGCCACCATGCAACGCCACAATTTCTTTAGCGATTGTCAGCCCGAGACCAGACCCTCCGCTTACCCGGGATCTAGACTTTTCAGAACGATACAGTCGATCGTATATAAAGGGTATATCTTCTTCTGGGATTCCTTCTCCTGTATCTGAAATAGTTGTTAAAATTTCATTTTTATTTTGAATCACTTCCATTGTGATATGACCTTTCTCGGGAGTATACTTTATTGCATTATCTAATATATTCAATATAACTTGTTGAATTCTTTCGGGATCTGCCATAACAACCAAGTTGTCCGGACAATGAAAGAAAAGCTCTATCTTTTTTTCATTGAGCGCTGGATAGATTCGTGCTAAAACCGTCTCAATCAAAGCGCTAAATACTACCCTCTCTTTTGTGATGGCAAATTCATTATGATCGATTTTAGCTAATTCAAACAGATTTTTTATCAGGTCTGCTAAATGCTCTGTTTCTTCCTGAATGATTTTAATGTATCTATTCCTGTCCGTCGTGGATATTTCTTTTCTGCTAATAATATCCGTATACCCTTTCATATAGGTTAAAGGTGTTCGTAGCTCATGCGATATACTCCCTAAAAATTCATTTCTCTCGTTTTTTAAACGTTCCAGATCTTGCGACAGCAAAGTAATCGAAGTCGCCAAATCTCCAAGCTCATCTTTTCGATGTGTATACAATTCCACGTTATGATTGCCTCTACCTAATTGTTCTGTCGCTTTTTTCATCCTCAATACCGGTTGGGTAATAACTCTGGAAAGAATAAACACCGTTATAACAGTCAGAAGTAAAGTCAATAGACCCACAAGCCAAAACTTATGGCTGAGATGATCAATAATCCGTTCGATGCTATCACTTTCAGCAAACATAAAAACATGCCCGCTATGAGTTTCGTTAAAAGTTAGGGGGCTGTCTGTAGAGACATATTTTTCTTCTGACCAATTTGATTTCAGGATAACTCCTTCTTGTGGTATTTCACCATAATCAGTATGTTCAATAACAGTTATCATTTCTGGTTCAACCGGATCAGAATTGGTGATTATCTCTCCATTCTCATCTGTTATCACCACAATAAAATCTGATTCTGACTCCATAATCGCAACATGTTCCAATGTCGTGGTTGTATAGTTTTCTTCCAATACGTCTCTGTGTGTATTCCCCCGGGCCAATAAATCCCCCATCACTTCCTCCACACGATCAGCGACCAGATTTGTATATAGGATATAGAATAATATGATTTCAATAATAAGAATCACCAGAAAAAACAAAAGTCCGATTTTTAAAGCTAATTTATTGAACATAAAAGCCTCCTCAGTTTTCTGCAACAGCATAAATCGTAATAGATCATCTTATCATTTTGTTCATTAGTCATATTATATAGAAAAGTAGTATTTTTATTATGAATAATTCAGCTTATTTTACTTTGCCCACAACTAAAATTTTCTTCCACTGTTCTTATGAGCCGTCATTAGACACATAACTATTTCTGCTTATAGTCTAGATTGCTAACTCATCTTCGTTCTGTGGATTGATTGCAACATACAAAATACCATCATCTTTCATCTCCAGTATCTTTCGATAAAAATAATCTAGCAGAGGTAGCAGCTGCAACGAAGTTTTAGTCTGAAAAATGTATGACTAAGTATAACACCTGACCGTCAAAACTTTTTAAATTTAAAGGGTAACTCGAAGTTACATGAGTGATTTTACCGCATCCCGCTAAAAATATAGATGATAATATTATAGTATTAATTATTAATTTTCTTGGTATCATGATTCGCTACTCTCTTTATACATTTTATTATTTAAATATCGATTTTTCGTGCAGATTTGAAGGAAGCGCTGAGATATCATCCACGGTTAATAAACCTTTAAATTGAAATCCAATATGTCGAGTCGGTAATATTATTCTTGATTAAATACATTTATTTTTCATTGAATCTGCACGTAAACTGCAAAAGTTATGGGTAGAGTTATCAGTAGAACTAATAAAATGGAGGGTATATACATGGTTAAAAACAAAATATTATTAGGGCTTCTTTCCATATTCGCTGTATTTTTAATGGCTGCCTGTGGTAATGGGGAAACTCAGCCTAATGAAGATGAAGAAAGCCAAAGCACTGAAACAGAGTCCAGATCTGAGGAGGAAATGGACATGGAATCAGATTCCGGAGGTCATATGGAACATTCAGCTGATGAGATGTCCAGTTCCGGTGAAGTACCTGAAGACTTGAAAGAAGCAGAAAATCCAACTTATGCAGTTGGAAGTCAAGCGATTATTGAAGCAGAACACATGCAAGGTATGGATGGTGCTGAAGCAACAATTTCCGGTGCTTTTGACACCACTGTCTATACTGTCTCATACACACCGACGAACGGCGAAGAACTGGTAGAAGATCATAAATGGGTCATTCATGAAGAATTGGAAGAACCGGGAGAAGCCCCATTAGAACCAGGCGATGAAGCAGTAATGAATGCATCACACATGGAAGGCATGGAAGGTGCAACGGCTACGATTGATTCTGCTGAAGAGACCACTGTCTATATGGTGGATTTCGTTACAATAGATACTGAAGAAGAAGTTCAGAATCATAAGTGGGTTACAGAAAGTGAACTGGCACCTGTGGAATAAATTAGTGAATAGTAATATAGGATAAAAGCATGGATTCCTGATTACAAAGAAAAAATCCGGCAAATCTTGAATTAAGATTTGCCGGATTTTTTATCTTGGTCTCTTTCTACAATTATTATATAGAATCAATATGACATAAAAAAATGATACTCTAAATTCTTAAAATCTTTTGTCATTAACTAGCTGCAGCATGAACACGCAGAACCATCTTCTTTATCAATATCCTCTTTAATCTCGTAGCCGGTATTTTGAATAGCACCTTTGATGTCTGCCAAATTAATTGTACTGTCATTAAATGTTACATCTACTTTACCTTCAGGAATTTGAACTTTAACTGATTCAACGCCATTTAATTGACCGACGCTCTCTTCGACTTTATTAACGCAAGCCCTACATGACATACCTTCTACATTAAGTGTTACTTTTGACATATAAATTTCTCCTTAAAATTTTATTATATTATTTTATACGAAAGTTTCAATATACCCATGGTAGGTATTTTACCCTTTTTCATTTTTTATTTAACAAATCAATTATCTGTCTTAATTTATTAATTTTGTCTACTGCTGATTAACAATTACATTGACCTGGAACACAATTGCATGGCACTGCGTCAACTGCATCCTCTTTTTTCATCTCTAACACTTTTTCCAACTCTTCTATATCTATATAGCTTAATGTTGATTTTGAAATTAAATCTGCAATAATTTTTCCAATGTCTTTATTACATATATTATCGAAAGTTTGTTCAAGTATACTTTTGAGAAAGTCACTTTCTTTTAAATTAGTTGAATAAATGTATTTGTTGCCGTCCTTTTCTGTGTTTAATACACCTTTATCAACAAGTCTCCCAATAAGTGTTTTGGTCGTGGCCGGTTTCCAATTCTTTTTATTTTCTATAATATCTCTAATATCTTTACTCGTAGTTTTGTTTTGTGCCCAAACGACCCGCATCACTTCCCATTCGGAATCTGTGATATTTGAATCAATTGCTTTGGTCATATTTTCACCTCTAATTTTTTCAAGTATTTTTAAGATGTCTTTCATATTTCATACAGTAAAGAATTAAAATACCGACTATCCTTAAGTAAGGATTTGTCGGCATTTATTTTATTCTACTTCAAATCTATGAAGTAACTGCGCATTGATTGCAACGATGATTGTACTGAGACTCATCAAAATCGCACCTACAGCCGGACTGAGTATTATCCCCCAAGGCGCCAGTACTCCTGCTGCCAATGGGAGAGCAATCACGTTATATCCGGTTGCCCAAATCAGATTCTGTACCAGTTTATTATATGTTTTTTTAGATAGGCTGAATATTGCAAGAATATCTTTCGGATTACTGTCAACGAGAACGATGTCTGCACTATCCATCGCGATATCTGTGCCTGCACCCACTGCGATACCAACATCTGCTTTAGTCAATGCCGGTGCGTCATTGATTCCGTCACCTGTCATTGCAACAACCAAACCACGTTCTTGGATTTCTGTCACTTTATCTGCTTTCTCATTGGGCATTACTTCAGCATAGACTTCATCAATCCCAATTTGTTCTGCGACATAATTTGCGACTTTTTGGTTATCTCCGGTCAACATTATAGCTTTAATATTTCTCTTATGCAGCTGTTCTATTGTCTGCTTAGAACTTTCCTTAATCTTATCTGCCAGTGCAATGGCACCTGCTAATTCTTCGTTTACCAAAAGAAAAACTACCGTCTTACCTTGTTCTGACCATTTATTAAAGTTCTTATCGTCAAAATCTATTTTTTGTTTACGTACATATCCCGGACTCACTACTTTGACTTGTTTATCATCAATCGTCCCTTCAATTCCTACACCAGTAATTGAATTGAAATTTGACATTTCAAGCAATTCAAGTTCTTTTAACTTGGCTTCATTGAGTATACCTCTCGCAATAGGGTGTTCCGAGTCATTTTCTATTGTTGCTGCATAACTTAAAAGGATATTTTCGTCAATATTATTGAAAGTCTGTATATCTGTAACACCAAATTTACCCTCAGTCAAAGTACCCGTCTTATCGAAGATCACAGCGTTAATTTTACGAGCCTTTTCAAACTGTGGACGTTTTCGAATTAACAAACCGTGCTTTGCAGCAAGTGATGTAGATACTGAAATAACCAACGGTGCTGCCAGACCTAAAGCATGAGGACAAGCAATAACCAAAACTGTTACCAATCTCATGATAGCAGTATCTATAGTTGCTCCAATACTTATCCAAACGATAAATGTGATGATACCGGCAGCTAAAGCGATATAGAATAACCATTTAGCTGCTTTATTAGTTACATCCTGAGTTTTCGATTTAGTACGTTGTGATTCTCTAACCATATCTATAACTTGTGTCAGATAAGATTCATTCATCAGTTTCTCCACTTCAATAGTGAGAGAACCTTCTCTGTTTATTGAACCTCCAATGACCTTGTCATCAACGGATTTTCCAACTGGAACAGATTCACCCGTTAACATTGATTCATCAACTTGCGACTTTCCTTTAACGATTTTACCATCCAGCGGCATTTTTTCTCCGGGTTTTACTAATAGTAAATCACCCGCTTTAATATCATCAATCTGAACTTCTTCTGTTTCACCATTTTCAGTGATACGGTTTGCCGTATCAGGCATTAATGATGCGAGGGATTCCAGAGCCTTGGAAGCATTGTTAATAGCTCGCATTTCAATCCAATGTCCCAGAAGCATGATTAATACAAGAGTTGCCAGCTCCCAGAAAATTTCTTCCCCATTGAATCCAAAAACAACTGCCATACTATAGAAGTAAGCGACAGAAATCGCCATTGCTATTAATGTCATCATGCCTGGTTCTTTGTT
The DNA here is from genome assembly GCF_000425825.1 of Jeotgalicoccus marinus DSM 19772. Classification (GTDB taxonomy): domain Bacteria; phylum Bacillota; class Bacilli; order Staphylococcales; family Salinicoccaceae; genus Jeotgalicoccus; species Jeotgalicoccus marinus. The sequence goes on along the minus strand of NZ_AUEE01000016.1, from coordinate 26,932 downwards.
TTTCAATTCATCGTAAGCGCCCTTAATGAATGGCCAACCCCCGTAGAAATAAACGAACGTGGCCAACGCTGCCACAATATAACTATCTCCAGTAAATTGCCAATCCACACCTATGAAATTTTGAATCATCGGAGATAGAAGTACAATTGGAATTGTGAATATCAGGATAATGAAGAATTTATTACGAAAATCTGTCACCATATGCGCATGATGATCGTGTCCGCTATGATTATGGGATTCGTGGCTCTCCTCATGGTTATGATGATTTTCTTCATGCTCAGCATGATTATGATTACCTTCTTTATTCATTTTTTCCCCTCCTACATTATAATACGACTACAACTGTAATCGATTTATTAACTTAAGTTTACGTCTGTAATCGTTATTTGTCAAGCTGTTAATTTACTAAGTTTATTATAAAAAATATATGTGCAGAAACTATCCACTACATGTATTTAAAAACTAAGTAAAAATAAATTAACTGCTACTCTGAGATTTAACATTGAATTAAAAATGCAGATTCCACGACACTAAATAGCATTGGGTAATCTGCATTTAATAATATTATTTAAGCTGTAAATCTGTCAGACAGGTGCTGTCATTCTCAAAAGTTGAAAAATTAGATTCAACTTTTTTTCCATCATAATTAATTTCTAAAGAGTAATTTTTATCTCTTGGCAGCCAAAAATCCAAGAAACCATTCTCAAGGGTAGTCAACTTCTCATCAACGTGAACTTCTCCATCTTCATCTGTAATTTTTACATCCATCTCTTCATTCATCAGCTCTCCCTGACAACCTGTTAAGCTATGAAATTCACAAGGATGTGTATATGAGATGTATGGTGCAATAGATACAAAAAATTCATCGTCAGGCAAAGTATAGACATTCTCATCTCCACTATCTTTAACAATAAGTGTTTTATCATTTATAGATGCTGATTCTACAATATTACTAGCGCTTAATTCCGAAACCATTTCTTTAATATTTGATTCGTTCGATGCTGAGTCATCACTACAACCTGTTAAAATAAAGATTACGCCCATCAAAACTGGCATTAAATATTTTTTCATCCAGATTCCTCCTTGATATTTAATTTTAACAATAATTTTTAAACAAATTTTATAATAATATATCATTTCTATGAAAGTTATATAAACAAGTCATTTAATGTATTCATAATTAGAAGCCTTGAAAATTTCCAAAGTACGGCTGCAGCCAAATAATAATCTGAGTCAATCCATCAAAATACAGAAGTACACCCATTAATATCATGATGACCCCACCAACTTTCATAATCGTATTCGAGTATTTCAGCATCCAGCGTGTACGAGATACGAAAAAGCTCAATATAAAGAATGGAATTGCAAAGCCTAGACAATAGACAATCATCAACATTAAAGCATCGTTAGGTGCGCTTGCACTCATTGCGAAAATAGCTCCGATAATTGGTCCATTGCACGGAGTCCATCCGGCACCAAATGCCATACCTATTAAAGTTGAACCTAAAAATCCAGACGGTCTATTTTTGAATTGTATTTTTCTCTCTTTCATCAGGAAATTAAAATTAAGCACACCGGTAATGATAAGCCCGAAGATAATAATCAGGATTGAACCTAGTTGTCTAATCAGGTTCGCATGGTCAATCAATATTCCGCCTAAAAAGGCCGTGCCAAACCCTAATGCTATATAGAACAAACTGAATCCCACAAGAAAGAAAATTGTGTGGAATATTGCGCGTGCATTGAATTTTTGATTTTCTACTTCATTATAACTCATTCCTGTTATGTAAGAGATAAAAGCAGGAAATACTGGAAGCACACAAGGTGAGACAAAACTTAAAAAACCAGCTCCAAATGCAAGAAAGAAAGTCATTTCACTACCCAAAAAAACACTCCATTCATATTGCATCTTTTAAATAATCCGAACGAATTTCTTCCACATTTTATTTCTTTCAATCCTATAAACTCTCATCCTATTCAGAAGATGATTGTTCTACAAATCTATAAATATCATCTACAGTTAACTGATATTCTTTCTTCTCCACAACAATGCCGTTTTTATTGATTGCTATTGTCGTTGGCAGTGGGCCTACTTGATACGCTTTAGTCACTTCTCTATTGCGATCCAATGCAACTGGAAAATTAAGTTTTTCATCTAAACTGGATAAGAACTGATTAATCTGCTGCTCATCCTCAGAAACATTTACTGCAATGATTTCATAGTCTTCATGTCCTTCATTATAAATTCGGTTCATATCAGGCATTTCTTCACGACACGGCTTACACCAAGTCCCCCAGAAATTCAAAATAACACCTTTTTCTGAATTGATATCCGATAATTGTATTGAATCACCATTTAACGTCTCCAATTGAAAATCAATTGATTCATCGCCTACTTGTAAGGCTTTTGTATCAGAAGTTAAGTTGAACCATAAGGTCACACCTAACAAAATAATGACACTCAGTATAATACTGATTCTTAGAATCTTCCTTGTTTTTTTCTTCATACTCTTACACCTCCAGTAGCAATTACTTTCATCTTGCACCTCATACATAGTTAATTTTGAAAGATAATTTTCAAACAAACTTACTATTCTATTAGAATAAGAAATCATTCGTACACTAGTCTTATTACCAATTTTAGCTATTAAAAAATTCCCCTCTAATTATTTAGCTTAAATCAAATTTTTAAAGAAACTGTGCATTTTATTAGTATTTAATGTGACATTTCAAATTATGAATAAATTTAAATTCAACACTAAAATAAGCCAGATAAATTTGCTTATGAAAATCGGATGTTTTGAGTAGATCCTTATTATACAAATATTGATTGCTGTGACTTTTGACTTTATTTTGCAATAAAATGAAGCCGATATCTCACATTAAAAGAGAGATATCGGCTTATAAAATTTTCTATTAAAATACGAATGAGAACAGAGCGTTGAATGTGCCATTTTCAAATAGGATATAAATTCCTAATCCTATAAAGACGATTGGAACGATCCATCGTTCATATTTTTCGATTTTATCTGAAACAAAATTCAAGGAAGCCAATCGATAGCTGATTAGACATAGAACACCAACCATGATCATGAAAACAATGACGGCAATAATGATTTCCATCATATTTAAAGTCGTAAAGTACGGTATATAGATAGCGAAATCATCCGCACTGGAAGCCAGTACAATGAAAGTGACCGTTATGAATAATTGATTGAATCTGCCTGAAGAGAAAAGGGAGAGAATGTTGCCTTCATCTTCGTCTTCTTCACCTTGAATCCATATTTTTATACCCAGGTAAAGGGGCAGGAGCCCAAGCAAACCAATCATCCATTGTTGGGGAACCAGATTGGCAACCCCCAAAGCGACCAGAAGGCTCACACCAATGATAATTGCCGTTCCTATATACTGACCGATCCAAATATGCTTTATCTGATCCTTTTTCACTTGTGAGAACAGAAGAATCAATATAATAAGGTAATCGATGCCTGTTGCTACGTAAACCGCAGCAGCTGTAAATGCCGTTACAATCATTCTTCCATCTCCAATATTTTAAAATTTCGATTCAAAGTGAAGAGATTCAAAACCTATTCATCTTCCTTCACACGCATGAGTCTCAAACCATTGAGTGCGACTAATACCGTGGCACCCATATCTGAGAGGATCGCAATCCAGAGTGTCAACCAGCCTGGAATCACCAACAGCAGAGCAATAAGCTTGATTCCAATGGCAAAGGCGATGTTCGCTTTGATGATGTTCAACGTTTTGCGGCTCAGTTTAACGGTGAATGGCAATTTTTTTAGATCATCGCCCATTAAAGCAACATCTGCTGTTTCAAGGGCTGTATCTGTACCGGCCCCACCCATGGCGATGCCAACTGTGGAAGCTGCCAATGCCGGAGCATCATTAACACCGTCTCCGACCATTCCCACATGATTATATTCGGTTTTCAATTGTTTGATTACATCGAGTTTATCCTGTGGCAGCAATTCAGATCGAACATCTGTGACACCGACATGTTCACCGATGGCATTGGCGGTACTATGGTTGTCACCTGTAAGCATGATCGTTTTTTTAATGCCTGCCTGATGCAGTTTCTGAAGCACTTCTTTACTTGATTCGCGTACTTCATCGGCAACCGCAATGATTGCTTGGACGGCATTCTCTGTGCCCGCAAGCATGACCGTTTTCCCTTGTTTCTGAAGCGTTTTGACATCCTTTTCAATTGTATTGCTGAAATTGGCTGCCTGTATCTCTTTAAACAATGCCGGGCTGCCAATGTAATACATCTTATCATTGATCTTACCCCTTATCCCTTTGCCCGTAATGGAAGAAAAGTCTTCGACGTGTATATCGGAATAGGGAACATTATTGCTATCCGCTTTCTTTATGATTGCTGATGCCAATGGGTGTTGGGAACGATATTCCAATGCTGTGATGACTGCCAGCATTTCCTTTTCATCAATTGCATTGTCGATTAAACGATAATCAGTTACAACCGGGACGCCCTTTGTGAGTGTGCCGGTCTTATCAAATGCAATGGCCTTTAATCCACCCATTTCTTCGAGGTAGACCCCGCCTTTTACAAGGACTCCCTTCTTGGCAGCATTTCCGATTGCTGAAACAATGGATATCGGAGTAGAAATGACCAATGCACAAGGACAACCTACAACGAGAACCGCTAACCCTTGATACACCCAAGTGGACCAGCTCGCACCGAAAAATAACGGGGGTACAATCGCAACCAGCACTGCGACACCCATAATGGCAGGCGTATAATATTTTGCAAATTTATCAACGAATGCCTGGGCAGGAGCACGCTCACCTTGTGCTTCTTCCACCAGATGAATGATTTTGGCAATGGTCGTATCTTCAACCAATTTAGTGATTTTAACTTCCAGTAAGCCTTCTTCGTTCAGTGTCCCTGCAAATACTTCATCATCGATCGATTTTTCAACCGGCACTGATTCACCTGTGATTGCTGCCTGGTTGATTGCAGAGTAGCCATTGACAATTACGCCGTCCATAGCAATTTTCTGTCCAGGCTTAACAATCATGATATCGCCCACAGCAATATCATTGACGTGCACTGTCATTTCCTGTCCGTTGCGTCTGACAAGTGCCTCTTTAGGAGCAATATCCATCAATGAACTGATGGATTGCCTTGCTCGATCCATCGAGAAACGCTCCAACGCTTCGCTGATGGCAAACAAGATGACAACAATGGCGACCTCGGCCCATTCTCCGATGATGACACCGCCAATCACTGCGACTGTCATCAGGGTTCGCATATCAAATTCAAACCGGACTAAATTCTGGAGACCCGTTTTCAGCATTGAAGCCCCTCCGACAATCATGGAAGTGATGAATAGCAGTGGTGTAAGAATATTGTCATCACCATTCACCAACATTGAAATGAAGCCAAAAGCGATAAACAGTAGCGAATAGAGCAGAGTGCTGTGCTTTTTATAAAATGGAATGGTTACTTCCTTTTCTTTTTTGTCTTGTCCACTTTCTTCCCGGGATTTCTCAGGCACCACTTTGAGATTTTCAAATGCTCCTGCTTCTTCCAGTTCCTCAACCGTTGCAGAACCATATACAGAAATTTTTGATGCGCCAAAATTCACCTTCGCATCTTGAACTTCAGGTAGTTTCTTCACATTGTTCTCAAATGTGCCAGCACAATTTGCACAGGAAAACCCCTGAACACGGTAAACATTTTTTTCTTTATTAACTTCTGGTTGCGCTTGACGACTAGACTTTTCAGGCACCACTTTGAGATTTTCAAATGCTCCTGCTTCTTCCAGTTCCTCAACCGTTGCAGAACCATATACAGAAATTTTTGATGCGCCAAAATTCACCTTCGCATCTTGAACTTCAGGTAGTTTCTTCACATTGCGCTCAAATTTCCCTGCACAGTTCGCACAGGAAAACCCCTGAACACGGTAAACTTTTTTTTCTTCTTCAGTCAGCTCTGCAATCCCTTCAGACATTGGTTATCACTTCTTTCCTATGTATTAATGCAATCGTCATGATTTCTTTAATATGCTGATCTTCCAGTGAATAGAACGCGAGTTTCCCTTCTTTCCTGAATGTAACGATGCCTTCTTTGTAGAGCATGCGTAAATGATGAGATGCATTTGCTACAGTCACACCGAGTATATTTGCGATATCACAGACGCATAATTCCTCTTCCTTGCATAAGGAATAGGTGATTTTTGCCCTATTCACATCGGCAATAGCCTTAAGCATCTGTGATATACCGGCAATATCTACAGTTTGTAAATTCTCTTGCATCCGGTTAACCTTTTCTTCGTCATAACAAAAAACTTCACATGTTTCTTTCTTATTCATACATACACCTCATCATTCAAATATTTGTTTGAATATAGCATAACATCTTGTTTTTCTTTATTCAAGCAGATGTTTGAATAATAATAAATTTGTATAAGTTTTTCTCGACATAGAAAGAATTTTCTGAAATAAAGCTGAAAGAAATTACGATATCGTAAGTGAACTTTATTGTGACTTTCGATGTTATTTTGCACTGATTTAGGCGATAACTTGCACTATAGTTAAAAAGTCCAGAGCTTATCTTTTCAAGAAGACAGCTCGTTTTAAAGTTAGTTATGCAGAATAAAACTTAAAATATATGCAATTTATCTTTAAAAATGACAAACTGAAAATATAACTACCTAAAATGTTTCAATAAACGGTCGTTTATTGGAAGAATAGAATGTATGGTTCTTAGGACGATAAAAGTTGTACTTTTATAAACGCGATGCAATTTCTTGTTACAGAAAAAGGTCAGATAAGTGTACTTCGGTATGTATTGGTGGAATTGAAACACGTATTGTTTTTGGGCAAGATGGATCGAACCGTGTGAACCAGCGGAGTCTAAGTTAATAGGAGTTATTTAAAGTCTCTAAATTCATAATAATTCAAAGGGAAGTTAGACTCGATGCTCTGCTTCCTTAGTAATAGTATGATTACTATTTCTTGAAGTAATCCCGTCAGGAAAATGCAGATTTACAACGCTAAGCTTATTTTCCCGACGGGTTCATTTATGTCACTATTTAAAGGAATAACAAATACAATCAAATGGTCATTTGACTATAATGTTTGAGTAGATCACAATAATAACCAAGTGGAGTTGATAGGCTCCCTTAAAGTACAAGCAAGACACTTGAAGAAGAAAAATGTATTATACTTGACCGCGTACTATGGTACGCGGTTTATTATTATTTAGAGGTGAACTATGTGAGTTATCGTATTACTGCATTTGCAGAAAAATGTGGGGTAAATAAAGAGACGATTAGATATTACGAACAAAAAAATTTATTACAAGAACCTTCCCGAACGAAAGCTGGTTATCGGATATATTCAGATGATGATGTTAAGCGTGTATGGTTTATTAAACGGATGCAAGAGCTTGGTTTTTCTTTAAGTGAAATCCACAAGTTGCTTGGTGTTGTAGATAAGGATGATGTGCGGTGTTCGGATATGTATGAGTTCGTTTCTCAAAAAGTTGATGAAGTACAACAACAAATTAGAGATTTAATGCGTGTTGAGAATATGTTGAATGATTTAAAAGAATGTTGTCCGAATGAAGAATATTTATATTCTTGCCCTATTATTGAGAAAATGTTTGAGGGTTAAAATCAACTTTTTAGCAGGTGATGTAAATTGACTGTACAAAAGCGAAAAAATGTAAAGGATAATGATAAATTATTGTTTTTAGGAATACCAGCATTGTTGGTTCTATGTTGCGCTTTACCAATCCTTTTAATTGCAATTGGATTGAGTTCTATGGGTGCTTTCTTAATAGGAAAAGAAGTTTGGATATTTGGTGCTGTTTTGTTAATTGTCGGACTGATTATGTTGGTAAAAAGAAGAGGTAGTCGTAATACATGTCAGTCGGATTGTTGCCATTCTAAATTCAATGAAACAGAAGAAAAAGGGGGAGAGTGATTTGAAATCAGTATTGTTCTTTAAAAAAATTTTATTACCAGCTCTCATTATTGTAAGTCTCTCAGCATGTGGAATATCCAATGGAACCAACACGATAAACAATGAAAAAACACAACCAATAAGTTCCGAGAAAATAAGTTCCGAGAAGCCAACACTCATTTATTTCATGGCATCTTGGTGTCCGACTTGTGTAGCAGGGGAAAAGGTATTTAAACAGATTCATAATAAATATGGAAACAATGTTCAACTTATAACTGTTGATATGGATCCCCAACGAGATACAGAACAAGATTTAAAGGATTTCCAACGTCAATATGGTGGAGAATGGACACATTTAATCGATAAAGAATATGAACTCACTAAAAAGTATCAAGTAAAACAATTGGAAGAAGTTTTTTTGATAGATAGCAATCAAGAAGTTATATATCACGCGGTTAACCCTTCTTTTGATGATTTACAAAAGGAACTAACACGTATTGGAGTGAGTAGTTCATGACGGTTCCCTTTATTTTTATTTTTTCAGCAGGAATGGTTGCTGCGTTTAATCCTTGCGGGATTGTTATGTTGCCTTCATATATTAGTTATTTAATTGGTGAAGGAGAGGTTGAAACGAGGCGTTCCTTAATAAGGACAATATCAAAGGGGCTATGGTTAGGATTGTCTATGACGTTGGGATTTCTAACTATTTTTGTGATAGCCGGTTTTCTATTATCGTTATTAGGTAGAGCTTTAATCAATGTTTTTCCAATTTGGTCATTTCTAATGGGCGTACTTATCTTTCTTTTAGGACTAGGGATGTTGCTTGGAAAAAAAGTTTCTCTACCTTTAAGAGTTAATATTAAACAAGGTAAACGATCAGTTTATTTCTATGGTATTGCTTATGGAATCACATCATTAAGTTGTACGTTGCCAGCCTTTTTATTTGTACTCACTGAATCTATGCAAGGTAATTCGTTATTGATGGTTATACTTAAATTTATTGTGTACTCAATCGGTATGGGTGTTGTCGTTACTTCCATAACCATTGTTTCTTTGGTTTCAAAAAGATATGTCCAACAATTACTTTCTAAAAATATGGCAATGATCCAATTTATTTCCTCCATTGTTATTTTAATTTCAGGAATTTATATTTCTTATTATTGGGGAATTGGTCCGGGTGGCATATTTCGATAATTAAAAGGAGTGTTAAAAAATGACTAAGAAAATCAGTATGAAAGTTAGTGGCATGACTTGTATGGGTTGTGAAGAACATGTAGCAGTTGCACTTGAAAATATTGGTGCCAAGAATGTAGAAGCTAGTTTTCGTCACGGTGAAGTATTATTTGAATTACCCGATGATATTGGGATTGAAAGTGCAAAAAAGGCTATTGATGAGGCGAAATATCAACCTGGAGAAATAGAAGAAATATCATCACAAGAAAATGTGGTGTTAGGTAATGAAGGCGATTATGACTTACTTATCATTGGTTCCGGTGGTTCGGCTTTTTCAGCTGCGATCAAAGCTGTTGAAAAAGGGGCTAAAGTAGCCATGGTTGAGCGAGGAACCATTGGCGGTACATGTGTCAATATAGGATGTGTACCTTCTAAAACAATGCTTCGTGCCGGCGAAATCAATCACTTGGCAGGAAAAAACCCTTTTGGTGGTTTGAATACAAAAGCCGAATCAGTGGATATGGCTACATTAACTGAGAATAAGGATAAACTCGTTGAGGGTATGAGACAACAAAAATATGTAGATCTTATCGATGAATATGGTATTGATTTGATTCGTGGCGAAGCCTCATTTATTGATGAGAACACGGTTGAAGTGAACGGTCAAAAATATATAGCAAACAAGTTCCTTATTTCAACGGGGGCATCCCCATCTATTCCAAATATTTCTGGACTAAAAGAGGTGAACTTTCTCACAAGCACAACGGCTTTAGAGTTAAAGGAAGTTCCGAAAAAGTTAGCCGTTATCGGTTCTGGATATATTGCGATGGAGTTAGGACAACTGTTTCATAACTTAGGCTCAGAAGTTTCGTTGATGCAACGAAGTGAACGACTTCTAAAAGAATATGATCCTGAAATCTCAGAAGCCGTCGATGAAGCATTAACCAAACAAGGGCTAAATTTTATCACCGGAGTCACCTACAAAAAGGTTGAACAAAACGGTAATATGAAAAAAGTCTATATTGAAGTGAATGGTGAAGAACGAGTCATTGAAGCCGATCAGTTATTGGTTGCTACTGGAAGAAGACCGAACACAGGATCACTCAATTTAAAAGCTGCAGGTGTTGAAATAGGTAAAAGAGGAGAAGTTGTTGTCAATGATTACCTACAAACGAGCAATCCAAACATCTATGCAGCAGGTGATGTGACATTAGGCCCACAATTTGTTTATGTGGCAGCATACGAAGGTGGAATTGTTGTAGAAAACGCACTAGGAGCTGCCAATAAGAAAGTGGATCTACGCTTTGTACCGGGAGTAACATTTACTAACCCATCCATTGCCACAGTTGGTTTAACTGAACAACAAGCCAAGGATCAAGGAAATGATGTAAAGACTTCCGTACTTCCACTAAATAGTGTACCTAGAGCACTAGTAAACCGTGAAACTAATGGAGTCTTTAAACTGGTTGTTGATAACCAAACTAAGAAAATCGTCGGTGCACATGTAGTTGCCGAAAATGCAGGTGAAGTGATTTATGGGGCGACATTAGCTGTTCAGTTCGGTCTAACAGCTGATGATTTAAGAAATACGATGGCTCCTTATCTAACGATGTCTGAAGGCTTGAAACTTGCAGCCTTAACATTGGATAAAGATGTAAGTAAATTATCTTGTTGTGCAGGGTAGAGATTCAGGGAGGGAGAAAATCTCTCCCTTTTTGAATACTGAAAAAAGGTATTATCATGTATGAATTTTTGAATTTCGATAAGTCAATTGCTGTATGATCCACCTTATTTATTCAAGTTCAACAAATAGTCAGAATTATTTTAGTAATTATAGGAATTTTAGATATAATAATGTACGGGTCGTTTAAAAGAAAGGATGATTAACATGGCTGGATGTTGCTCCATTGATCCATATATACATTTTGAGACCATCATTATTGGAGATGGTCCACTTGAAATAGCAACCGCCTTTCATCTTTCGTCATATGGAGAGCTTACTGCATTAGTTCTAAGTGAGTTTTCTCGAAAAAACATTAGACAATTCTTCGATAAGTTCCAGTCTTTTATTGAAGAAAATAGTGAAATGCCTTGGAACATAGAGGAATTGGGAGACGATATGCACCTCATTCTTTTTAATGGACATATCATTTCCAATCATAACAATGTGGTTACAATTGACGATAAAGAAATTTACGGGAAACGAATTTTTTCAGAGTTTGACACGCTGAAAAAAATAGGATTCATAAATAAACCCTTTCATATCGATTCAAAAAAGGAACTGTATACAAAAGCATCAGAAAGATTATGGCTGTTACATCCAATAGATGGTCAAAACCACGAAACAATATGGAGAGGAGCAGAGGATTTTGCAAGAGATTTTGTGAATGGTGAAAGATAGAATAGGCGATTTAAATAAAGATATATTTCCTAGTGTATTCATAAAATTTACACCTCATTAAACTAAAATGGTTTAAAGTATAAAATTATCCTTGACCTTACCCTAAGGTTAAGGTTATATAATCTATTTAGTCCGCTGATGATTTAAAGAAAGGGGGGAGGAAGTGGAGTGTTTTACGATTGGTCAACTAGCCCAACAAACAGGAGTCAGTCGAAAAGCCATTCGATTATATGAAGAAAAGGGATTGATCCTACCTTCCATTAAGCGAAGCGAGGGCAATTACCGCGTCTATAATCAAGAGCATGTATTTTGTATCAATGGAATTAAACAACTCCGTTCATTAGGCGTATCACTAGAGGAAATGAAAGATTTGATCGTGATTTTTGAAAAAAATACGGTAGATGTAGAACCTCATCTTCAACATTTATTAAAAGAGAAACTTATTGAAATAGATGAGCATATCAAGGATCTACAAAAATTACGTCAACATGTTGCATCGTTTCTTGATACACCGAATGAGGTATTCAATCATATGGAGGGAGTTAGACATTAAAGAATTAAACACAATACAAAGGGTTTTACTGAGATCACTTCGTAAAATTCTAACTATAGACAGGAAATTTTTTGAATATAACATCGGGAACAATAATGAAGATTAAACAAAAATGCTAAGGAGGAAAAAGATATGAAAAATGAAATTAAACAAATAGCAACCCGAATAGACCAACAGTCTGACCAAGGGGAAGCAGGCTCCATGAAGTGGCTCTTCCACCCGTTGTTACAAATGCTAGCAGAGGGGGAGCCGGTGACTGTTGAAGATATCGCTTCTGCGACCGGGAAGCCTGTCGAGGAAATGAGAAAGGTTCTTCAGACCCTACCAAGCGTGGAACTAAACGAACAGCGTCGTGTCGTTGGTTTTGGTCTCACCTTGGTCCCTACCCCCCACCGATTCAAGGTAGATGGGAAGGAACTATATACATGGTGTGCCCTTGACACACTTATGTTCCCAAAACTCATCGGACGCAAGGCCCAAATAGAGTCGCCTTGCCACGGCACCGGCAAGCCTGTAAAGTTGACGGTGGAACCTGACCGCGTTATAAGCGTGGAACCTTCCACATCTGTTGTCTCGATAGTTACTCCGGATGATATGTCGTCAATTCGCTCGGCATTCTGCAACGAAGTCCATTTTTTCAGCTCAGCGAGTGAAGCGCAGGACTGGCTTAACCAACATCCAGGGGGAAAGGTGTTATCTGTTGAAGATGCCTTTGAACTTGGAAATCTTATGGGGAAGAGTTACGAGGAAGTCGACCCTACCAATGGGTCTTGCTGTAACATTTGAAAATAGATACGCTTATCGTTATGTTAGCCAAAAAGCCGATGCATCCTAATAGGACATCGGCTTTTTGTATATTGAAAAAAATTCAACCAAGATAAATTGAAAAAATTATCGTATGCTTAATTTTGGTTAGCATCTTTTTCTTTGAGTAATTATTGTTAACAAATAGGATTGATATACATTGTTAACGACATTAAAAGCACATAAGGCACACATAGTCATCATCATCATCATTTTCATCCAACGAAACATGATTATCACACCTTTATTTGCTGCTCAATATTGTTACAACAACCTTGTATCTCTTTAACTTGATGACTAATTTCTTCAGGCGAATTGGTACTCTCAATCTTATAGCAACATTTATCAATTCTCTTCTCCTGTTGTTTTATTTTATTTGTTGCCATAACATTCACCTCCTTAACCACAACAGCTTTCCTGGTATCCTTTGTCAGCGGAGATGGCAGTACCAATAACGGCTTCTGAAATACTCGGATGAATAGATATAATCTCTGAAAGATCGGTTATAGTCAATTTGCCTTTCATGGCTATGGCAATTTCATGAATCAATTCCTCTGCTCTTGGTCCAACAATGTGAGCACCAACAAGGTGTTTGGACTTCTTGTCACTGATTAACTTAACAAATCCTCTTGTTTCTCCTAATACCACTGCTGGTCCAACATCTGCAAAATCTAACCGGTTCGTATCAATATCCATTCCTTTTTCAATCGCCTCTTGTTCTGTTAAACCTATACTAGAAATAGGCGGGTGAGTGAATGTCGTCCGTGTTACTAAGCTATAATCGACATTTTCAATGTTATTTTCAATGGCATTTTTGGCAGCAACTCTTCCTTCATAAGATGCAACAGGAGTTAACATATATCCTCCAATGCCATCACCGCCAGCATAGATGTGTTCCACTGTTGTCTGAAGATATTCATTTACTTGGATTCCTGTTTTTTCGACTTTAACGCCAATTTGTTCTAAAGCAAGTCCACTGACATTTGGCACACGTCCAGTAGCCAATAACACCTGATCTACTTCAAAAGATTTCTTTCCATCTAGCGTTTCGACCTCAATGATTTTCCCGTCATTACTTTTGAGGACTTTCTGAACTCTACTGTTTAACAAAATTTCTATGCCTATTTCTTTTGAGATTGCTTCAATGGTTTGTGAAGAGTCATGATCTTCACTGGCCAACAAGCGATCTCCCATTTCTATTACAGTCAAGTCCACACCTACACTTGCAAAAATATGAGAAAATTCCATCGCAATAACGCCACCACCAATAATCGCCATTTTCTTCGGCAACTCACGGAGATTTAACGCTTCTGTACTGTTTATCGTGTGTTCGATACCTTCAATTGGGGGTGTGGATGTTTTTGATCCCAAAGCAAGCACAAACTTATCCGCTGAAATCTCCATGTCATTGACCTTGATAGTCGTTGAGGATATAAACGATGCCTCTCCACGAATTAAATCAATTCCTCGCTCTTTTAGACCTTTTTCTTTATCTTCCTCAAAGGACTTAATAATTTTTTCTTTTCGATCGATCACTTTGTCCCAAAGCAAAGATGCGTTTTGCACCACTATTCCAAATTCCTTTGCATTGTTAACTAAATCCCAAACTTCACTAGACCTTACCAAGGCCTTTTTGGGGATGCACCCCCTGTTAAGTCAGGTACCACCAAGAACATCATCTTTTTCAATTAGAGCTACTTTGGCATTGAGTGCAGCCCCTTGTTTCGCAGCTTGAATACCGCACATACCGCCACCGATGACTATAAGATCGTAATTAGTCATTAAGAATTCTCCTTTACAAAATAATGGTTCTACTTATATAAAATGCACACGACGCACTGTTATTATTCGAATAAAATGTTTTAGAAATGAAAATGAATTTCCTATATTTTAGACTTATTATCCTCTTTTATTTCAAAACGGAATGCATTAATCTTCGAATTTTGGTTAACAATAGCTTTGTAAAAAATTTAGATAAAGGAGCTGTTTTTTAAAATGGAACAAGTTAAAGGAAAAGCTTGGTTACGGCCACAAGATTTTACCACTTCTGCCATCTTTCTTACCACTAAATGACATAGTATTTACCACACCCTGCCAACAAGCTTACCAATACATATAAAAATTAATGGTAATCATATGTTGAGAAAGAATTGATGTCTTTTTTAGTCAGTAGTGCCAGACTAGAAACCACCTTCCAAGCCATGACGTTCACGCATAGAGATTTCTCCGTCAATTAATATCTGATAGGAGTCATGGATGATCCGATCTAAAATGGCTTCGGCAATTGTTTCATTACCCAGTTTCAAATGCCAACCACTTGGGTCAATTTGAGAACAGAAAATGGTTGAAGATACCTTATGACGGGCTTCTGTAATTTCCAAAAGCATACTTGCTTCTTCAGGTGTTAAATCAGTGAGTAACCACTCATCCAGTACTAGAACGTCCACTTTTGTATATTTTTTAATACTTCTTCGGTAACTTCCATCTGCGGATAATTTGGCCAGAGATAATTCATCTAATAGCTCGGGTAAACGAATGTACTTCACTTTGTACAATTGACGACATGCCGAAATACCGAATGCGGTGCCTAAAAATGTCTTACCTGACCCTGTGGGTCCTTTTAATATGATGTTGTGCGCGTGATGAATATAAGTGCCACTCGCTAGTTTTAAAATCAAATCTTTATCCAGTCGACGATCTGCATGATACTCAATATCTTCAACACTGGCATTTGAGTTAACGAATGTCGCTGCTTTAATCAAGCGCTGCAGACGATTATTTTTACGACGGGAATGTTCCAAGTCGACCAGTAAAGAAAATCGGTCTTCAAAACTCATCTTTTTAAAATCCTGATTCATCGCTTGTTCCTGGTAGGCTTCAGCCATGCCATTTAATTTCATTTCGTGTAATTTAGTTAAAGTCTGATCATTCATCATTTATCCTCACCTCCATAATAAGATGCGCCACGGGTGAAGCCATAGTTGTTTTCGGTCATTTCTGTATTCTGTTTCAGTGTCTGTTCGGCATCATTCTTCTTATTATTTTTTAAGAGGGTTTGAATGCTTTTGACCGTCGGTCGTTGAGTGAGGGAAATTACCATTTTACACGCTCGTTCAATCTCATACTTTGTATATTTACGTTCTGATCTTTTCAGTGAAAATATCGATTGGAGGGCTTGTTTTTCAATTTGAGCCGTATCCAATATATATTCGATGACCTTCAGAGTACATGAACCAATACTGTTTGCCCACTCAATCGCAGCTTCCGGTGTCTGGTCTACAAATAATTTATGATTATCTGGCATATGGTCCCGCATAGTAGATAGTTGTCCAAATTTCCCATATAATCGTTTGTGAGAGGCCACTCGCATATGATTGAAATAAACTTCTACCAGGGTCTCTGAGAGTCTGATGTCAACTTGCCGATTAATGTACTCATAAGGCACAGAATAAAACATACTTTCGACAGAGACATGGTAGTCTGGACGGACTTTCGCTGTTCTCCATACAGAAAGTTTATACGGTGTGGCAGGCAGAGGGGAAAGCGCAAATTTCTCCTCTGTTTCAAATGCTGACAGTCGGTTCCCTTGTTTACGTGTAAATGCACGTTGATTGAAGTCAGCCAACTTTTGTTCAATTGCTTCATTTAATTCATCGATACTGAAGCACTGAGTATTTCTGAGTGCGGCAATAATCCATGTAGAAACCGTACTGACTGAGCCCTCAACACTCGACTTATCTTTAGGTGCCCGCACACGTGCTGGCATGACGACTGTATTATAATGCTCAGCCATTTCTCTGTATGTTGGGTTTAAAATAAGCTCTTGAGACGTGTGCTTTGTCACGCTCGCTTTCAAATTATCTGGAACAATAATCTGTGTCGTCCCGCCAAAGTAAGCATACGCATGATTGTGTACTCGAATCCATGACTGTAAGTCCATCGACAAGGTCGCCTCTGCATAAGACAATTGACTGCATGGTAGAGTGGCGACAAATACATACGCTTTTAACTTTTCACCCGTATCTCGATCAATGATAAAAGCTGTGGATCCTGCCCAATCCACCTCCATGATTTCCCCTGGTTTTCTACGGATGCGTAAAGTGGCTTTATGCTTATCTGCATACTTACTGTAGTGCCGGACAAAGCTCCGATATGAATACGGTATTTTTTGATTCGTCCGACACTCCGCCTCATATTCATGATGAAGGAGTGAGAGCGTCACATTGGGTTTCGCTAATTCCTGATGAATATAATCAAAATCTAACGGTTGTCTGCCTGATGCCTCCAATGTCTTTTCCGGATATAAAAACGCCTCAATCCATACATCTGTCATTATTTCATCTAATGGACAGACTAATTCTTTCTTCTCCGCCAAATCAATAATTTCTGTCACTTTTTGTCGAGAATGATTCGTACTGGTCGCGATGCCTCTAAGACTGATGCCTTCAGCACGTAATTCTAATATCTTTCGATAATGAATCATAAAAATACCTCCGATATAAAATGTCACACCTATTGGTGTGCGCATTAATTATATCGGAGGTAGTGGTAAACATACTGACATGACTTGGTACATTCCTTGTCATTTAATGGTAAGAAAGATGGCAGAGGTGGTACATTTTTCTGGCCGTAATCACCGCTCGATTTCTTTGGTTTTTTGAACGGTAAAGACGTACATATCTTTACATCTCTCCCCATCTTGATCAACTACACCAAACAACAGGTGGATTTCTTTTAGCGAGAAGTCCAATTCCTTCATTCGTTTAATAAACCGTATCCGATCTGCTGTTTCCTCTGAATATATTCGATACCCTGATTCGTTTCTGGGAGGTCCGGCTATCAATCCTTTCCGCTCGTAATACCGAACGGTTTCTTTATTCACATTACACGCTTTAGCCAATTCACTGATTTTCATCCCCATATTGTCACCTCAATAAAAATATAAACTCTGTACCATAGTACACGGTTAAGTCATACATTATTTTTCTTTTATAGAATAATCTTATAAAACAGATCAGATAAAAAACCTTATTTATCAATTGTTCACATAAGTTTTTTAGAAGTTTAAGAATAAAGCTATCTGCTCTTCACGCCAAGAAGCCACATTCTTCCGTTGAAAAATGCGGCTGTCAAAAAAGTTATTTTCTTTTTGATTCTAAGATCATATAACAAGATTAGACGATAAAGTGGTTTATAAACATCTCACATTACGTAAACTTACACCATGTGGGCAATGTCCGAAGCTGCCGTTGGATAGGCAAATATCATTTGTTTCAATTCTTTGGTTGAAATTCCAAAACGAATGGCTGTTGCAAAATGATTAATCAGTTCATCGGCTTCATTACTAATCAAATGAGCACCGACAATTTGATCATGATCTTCGTCAATCAGCACTTTAAACGCAGCAAAGTCTTCATTTGTCCGTTTATACGTAAACCAGTCGGAGATGTTTTTCTGCTTTACTTTAATACTCCGGTCAGAGTTTTTGGCTTCCTCCTCGCTCATACCTACCGATGCCATTTTAGGTACGGTAAATACAGCAGATGGAATCACGGGATATTCAATTTTTTTGCTGTTCCCTTTCAATAAATTAGATGCTACGACATGAGAATCTGCACTGGCTACAGGTGTGAGAGGCAAGCCATCCGTTGCTGCAGCATCTCCGGCTGCATAGACATTCGGGTTACTTACACTTTGCAAATACTCATTAACATGGACACCATGTTTTTTCCTTTCTATATTCCCTTTTTCAAGATTCATATCTAAGGCAGGGACCCGTCCAGCTCCATGAATAACAATGTCTGCTTCAAACCGAGTTATATCCTCTTTTTTTCGAGCGTACACATGAAACTTACCTTGTTTTTTTTCAATGGATTCAACGGAATGTTGAAGATGTACCTGTATGCCAATCTGTTTCGACTTTTCTAAAAGGATATCTACAAGATCTATATCAAAATTCTCCAAAGGTTTTTGACCTCGATGGATAATATGAACTTCTGATCCAGCACGTGCCGCGATGTGAGCAAATTCAAACGAAATATACCCCCCACCAACAAAGACGATTCTTTGTGGTAATTCATCCAACTCCAAAAACTCATCACTATAAGTAAGATGTTCTTCTCCTTGTATGGGCAAAGGGGTAGGTTTCGCACCACTAGCGATCAAGAAATGACCCCCTTCGAGCACTTCTTTATTCACTTCAAGTTTGTCCTCACTCATGAAAGATGCATTGCCATGATACGTATCGATTCCCTGTTTATTCAATGCTTGCTCTTTTTTTTCCGGGACATGATCTGTAAAGGTTCGTTTAAAGCTCATTAGATCTTTCCAGTTGATGGAGACTTCAGATGGTACTCCGTTCCTAACCATTCGTTTGTTCCAATCAATAAGCTCGGCAGCACCATGTAGAACCTTTTTTGGGTCACATCCACGTAGTGCACACGTGCCCCCAAGCGGCCTGTCATCTACCATAGCTACATTCCAGCCGGCTTTATTACATTTTGCTGCTGTAATGGAACCAGCAGAACCTGAACCAATCACAATAAGATCGTATTTCTTTGTCATCATTATCCTCCTCATAGAAATCACTCTGTAATACGTTTGCCTTGTTTCTATCTAATGAAACCCCGTACCTTGTCCAAGGTTGAAAAAATCCACCGTATTTAACTAAACGGTGGATTCATTTTGTTGTTATCCCGCACAACATTGTTAAATATATAGCAAGACTTTCTTTTAAATCTTCTATGGTTAAGCAAATTAACGGCTAATGTCATCGTGTAAATCACATTTCATGCATTTTCGGATACAAGATGAGCCCCTAACACCTCAATATTTTTGTATCTGCCACTAACTCCATCCTTTTCATGCATTAAAAAATCGGCCCGTGTGTCAAATAAATAAGCAAGTAAACACCGGATAACAAGATGATAAATGCCACCAATGTCTGCATGATTGGCATGAATTTTCGGATTCATTTCTGGGCAAGTGTGCGCGACCCTAAAGGAAATATCGTAATGATAGTAATCGCTAACCTCATATCTATTGAGAAAAGCATAAAATTTATGACTATACTTTAGTATCTAGGCGTCTGTCATGGATTGGGAAACGACTATATAAGTTGAATTAAATATTTTACAGTACCATTAAGGTTCATAAAAGTACACTTTTAAGAACGGTTTAAAAACATTTGAAATAGATCAAAATAAACGTTCTTAAACATATAAAAATAGTTTACGAACGTTCAATATTTTCCATATACTTTTACGAACGTTTTTCATTTATAATTAGAAAAGTAATCTTCTGGTTAAACAATTTGTAGATGTGTGTCATTTTTGACGATAAATTGCATATATTTTAAGTGTTATTTTGCATAACCAACTTTAAAGCCTAGCTGTCTTTGTGAAAAGATTAGCCGGGTTTCTTAACTATAGTACAAATTATCGCCTAAATCAGTGCAAAATAACATCGAAAGTGACAGTTGGAACATAAAAGGCTGTGTTCTACCTTTTTTCAAATGTGTTATAGTGCAAAATAGCGCTTAAAAACAGGCGTAAAATAGCGTCTTAAGTGACATCTGTAACCATAAATATTATTCTCAAATCAAACATGTATCATTCTCCTGTTCAAACTATCATATTTTATATAGCAATGATATCACTTAAACAATTAATACAATGTTTGCTATAAAAGTTGTAATGAAATCGTCAAATATATCGTAATGAAACGTGCTAAAAAAGCTGCCAGAATATAATGACAGCTTTTTTACAATCCAATATATTCTACTGTTTAATGTTCATGCTCCGGATTTTCATCCTTGCACATTACAGAATTTTTATGAGGATGATTTTCACTTTCCATCTGAATAGTTGCATGCCCAATATTCTCGTCTTCCAACTTTTGTTCAATTGTTCTCAGTATTTCTTCGCTTTCCTGAATAGGAATGGTGCCATCCACTACCACATGGCACGAGAGTGCATTTTGACCACTTGTTATACTCCATACATGCAAGTCATGCATGTTATTTACACCGGGAATGCGCTCTATGGTTCTAATCACTGCATCGATCTCAACATTTTTGGGTGTGCCTTCCATCAGTACATGAATGGAATCTTTTGTCACACGCCATCCGCTTATCAATACAAGCACTGCAACAATCACACTCGCCAACGGATCTGCCCAACCCCAGTTGAAGAAGATGATCATCAGCGCCGCAATAATGGCTCCTACTGAACCAAGCAGATCGCCCAGCACATGTAAAAATGCTGCACGTATGTTCAAGTTTTCCTTTGTATCTCCTCCTCGCATGAGGAGCCATGCTACAAGTATATTTACCAATAACCCAATGGTAGCAATTATCAACATGCCAGTAGAGGCCACTTCAGGTGGATTCGCAAAACGTTGATATGCCTCATAAAAAATGTAGATAGCAATCAGTACCAGAGTAACGCCATTAAATACTGCTGCAAGAATTTCAAATCGTTTGTATCCATATGTTTTACTATAATCGGCCGCTTTTTCTCCAAGTATAAAAGCCAACAATCCCACACCCAGCGAAATTGAATCACTTAACATATGTCCCGCATCAGCTAGTAAGGCGAGACTATTTGTCAGGAATCCTCCAATTGCTTCAATAATCATATAAACTGTGATAATTATGAAACTGATCATCAAGGTCTTTTTGTTCGCACCATGTGTATGGTCATGCTCCTGACTCATCCAATCCCCTCCTCTGAATATTTGCAGATCGATATATTAAATCGATTTATATATATAGTTCTTTCATATTTCTTTGGTCAGTGATGACAAGCGTGATCAATTGTTTCTTTCAACATGTTCATTACATGTGCATCGTCATGGGAATAATATAGAGTCGTCCCCGCTCTTCTATATTTGACCAAGCGTAAATTCTTCAAAAACCGTAATTGGTGGGAGACAGTAGATTGTCTTAAATGTAAGTTTTCAGCGATATCATTTACGGAATATTCTTTAAGAAACAGCAAATTTAGTATTCTGATTCGCGTCGGGTCACTTAATGCTTTAAAAGTCTGGGAAACAACAAATAAAGTTTCTTCATCAAGATCTTTATGATTAACCACTGTTTCGTTTTCTTCCATGTCTTTTATGATTACTCACCTCTCCCTATTTAAGTAGGTCTAATATTAATATTGGTATATCTATATATAGTCATATATTAAAAATATCTAGCATTATTGTCAAGCCTCTCATTCTAATTGATACACAATCGCAACTATCTTTTTCCTATCAATTATATTTATATTTTTTGATGTTATGTTATTAACGTCTATTTATGGTAGACCCTAAATAGACATTACAAGGATATTATTTTCACTGGTTTTTCAGTGTATGATTAGGGTGTATTTTAATTATATTCAGAAAAGATGGTTATATGAAAATAGGCTACGCTCGAGTGTCGTCATTGGATCAGAATTTGAATAGACAGATTGAAGTATTAGAAGAATTTGGTGCAGAAAAGGTTTTTAGAGAAAAGAGATCTGGTGCCACCGTAAATGAGCGCAGTGTCTTCAAAGAAGTCTTAGACTTTGTGCGTTCGGAAGACCAACTCATTGTAGAATTTATTGACCGATTAAGAAGAAATTACGATGAAATCATAGATACAGTTAATTTCTTAAAGCAAAAAGATGTTCAATTGGTTATCACAAGTTTGCCTATTATGAGTGAAGCGATCGGCAATCCACTGTTGGATAAGTTCATCAAAGATCTAATCATCCAAATACTAGGCATGATTGCAGAACAGGAGCGTTCGGAATCAAAGCGTAGACAAGCCCAAGGTATTAAATTGGCAAAAAGTAAAGGAATCTATAAAGGCCGACCGATACTTTACTTTCCAAATGCGAAAGATCCTCAAAAGCGACTCGTGTATCATCGTGTCGTTTCTCAGTTGAAAGAAGGCATTGCCATATCCCAAATTGTGAAAGAAGTAGGAATTACACGACAGACTATATATAGAATTAAGAAAGAAATGAAATAGTGTTTATCAACAGAAATGTGACGTATAGTATCAAGATAAGAAGAAATCAAAATTATTTAGGCACAAAATAATAAAAAAGATCTTTCTCAAAATGTTTTTCTAAAAATTCTTTTTGATTCAATACTGTCTCTTTTAGTTTTACAACCTCCATACTTTTTGGTTCAAAACTTACAGTGACATGAGATTCACCATAAACATGACCCATTTGTCTTAATACATAACCTTCTTCATAAACATCTCCAATTTTATTTTCATACGAAACTATTATATAAATGTCAGTATAAAAATTTTTCATCTTACCTTTAAAATAGTGATAAGGAATAGTATTTTTTAATTTTTCATTACTATCTAAATGATATGATCCGTTAGTAGTAAATATTAACCCCAAATCCCTATAACCATTATCTTTATGTTTCATCCAAGTCTCATTTTCTGCATATAAATACAAATAAACCCTCACATTATAAGCAATGTTTTTTGATGTATTTTTAATACTAAAACGATAATCTCCAAAAAGCATAGACACATTCTCAGCAACCCAACTTTCGTTAAAATGAGATTTCTCTTCTGTCATTACATCAGGAAAATACATCACTAAAACAGGTTTAATATTTTCATTGAATTGCTGTTTTTGTAACTTTAATGTCTCTTCTGAAATTTTCAAAGAATCTAAAGTGATTTCATTACTCTTTTTAGCATTAGAAACAGATTTCCAAGTAATTATTAATAAAATTATTGAGGAAATAAACGCTAATAAATCAGAAATTAAAACAGGTTCATAAGTCACTATTTTTTCGATAAATGATTGTTTATTATCCATCCACTTCTCCATTCATATACTTTTATTTTTTACTAATTATATCAATAATTTTTATTCCAATTTTCTTTTGGTGTGAACCAACGGCAACCCTAAAAACCCAAAAGCTGTAGGTAGGCATTTTTGATACCTCGCGGTATATGCCTACCGGTTTTTTAGTTTATTCAGGGTTGCTTTTCCCACCAAAAGTTTTCTCGGCATAAATGAATCTCCACTGTTTTTTCTAGCACAGGAGAAAAAAGTTATGCAGAAACGTCGATCACAACATATGAGTGCGTCCTCACGGATTATTTTATCCCACACCCCACAATATAACTTTCCTATGATAAAATCAAAAGACGTTTCGGAGAAGCCAGTATATTACGGGCAACCAGTCTAACTGATGCGTCTACATTAAAACACGATCGAATCTTATTGCGGGACATAAAAAATGATACAATATCATAGTCGCCTATACTTCCTGGGCGAACATCGACCAGGAAGGAGGTGAACACCATGGAACTAATTTTTGTTAACATCATTGCCCCAATTATCGTAGGGGGCATTGTTGCGCTCTTTGTCTATTGGTGAGATAAGCGTAACAATAAGTAGGCGACAATAACCACACCAAAAAACCCCCAATCTATACCAGTAGATTGGGGGTTCGGTGATTCCATGGAACTAATTTTTGTTATCTACATTATAACATTCTAATTAATTAAAATCAAAATTCTTGTAATGAAACGTTTTTGATATATTTTTTAGCGATAACTTAAGTATGTTTGGTGGTAATATAAGGAACTATTAATTAGATTATATAGTTGGTATGATGAGAGAAGTGAAAAAGCCAACTTTTTTTATTATAATAAATGGCTATTTGGAGGGAGAGGTTATGGCTTTTAAAAAAGTAGTTGTAGACTTTGATATTGTTTTTGAATTCATAGAAGGTAAGGATTCTAAAGCAGAATACTCAGAAACTGTCGAGTTTCAAGATGGACAGAATAAAAAGGAGTTAGAAGCTATGCTAGAGAGAAAAGCTAAAGAAATTGGAAAAGAGCTAAGAGATACTATTGTAAATAACGACTTTATAAGTGTAGGTAACACTTTTTTTTAGAACCAATTTAATTAAATTCGTTTACTGTAAATCCTTAAATTACTAGATTTAGAAAGCTTTTTTTATTTTAATTTTTAAGTGTCTACTTTAGGAGGAGCACATCAGAGATTGAATGAAACATCTTGTGTTTTTTGAATAAACTTTAAGTACTCTAAATAACTGCTATGATTAATTAGGTAATAATACATCGATTCTATACATGACATGCTGCCTTCTTACTTTAAATTAAGTAAGTTTCTTAAATAAGAACCTAGTGGAGTTTTCAGGGCAATAAAAGGGCAAACTATCTGGAAAAGGGCAGATAGTATTGGAATTCTTTTTAAGAAAATAGTTGGAAAACATTGATCTAAAAGGATTTTTATTAACCCTTGTAGGGTGATAATTGGAGTACATCATTGAGTGGGAATAAGAAAGTTGCTTTCAAAGCCGATGTATGTATCTTAAATCATACATCGGTTTTTTTGTTATATAATATTTTATTTTGATAAATCGTAATGATTACGTTATAATTCATTCACTTAGATGAGTTAGAAGATAAAATCAAAAGGAGTGTTTACTTGGCAAAGAAATCTAAAGTAGTTAAAGCACAGAAGCGAGAAAAAATGGTTGCACAGTATGCAGAGTTAAGAAAAGAGTTAAAAGAAAAAGGTGATTATGAAGCACTTCAGAAGTTACCTAGAGATTCATCACCAACACGCGTAAACAACCGTTGTGGTGTAACCGGTAGACCTCGTGGTTACATGCGTAAATTTAATATGTCTCGTATTGCCTTTCGTGATCATGCCTATAAAGGGCAGATTCCAGGTGTAAAAAAGGCAAGTTGGTAAAAAGTAGAGCCAGTAATCTTAATTAAAAGATTGCTGGCTCTTTATTGATAAATTATTCATGTCCTATACGATTTTGCAGTACCTGAATTAAAGTCTCAACTGGGTAAAGATGCCAGTCAATATACTCCCCAGTTTTATAATCATTAACAGCCATTTGAACTAGCTTAGCTTCTTCATCTGATAAGCTTTCCATAACAATTTGTCCGGCAGTTTCTTTCGAATAGACCTCACCAGTAGTATAGGTCAGAATCATGCGACAAAAGGTTAAAATGACATTCGTTTCATCACCCTCATAATCACCTATTAATACTCTAGAAGCATCCTCAATCGCTTTTTGTAAGTCGTTCAAAGGAATCTCAGGAACTAGATTTTTGATATTTTTATCCCCGTAAAGTGAAATTGAGTTTGACCTCGCCTGGTAAAGCAAAATAGCGAGATCTGAATTAGTTTTCTTAGTTGGAATTATATTGTTTAAATAATCTTCCCTGAGCCACTCTCCATAAACAAAATCTTCAGTAGGAGGATAGGTCCAAGGGACATTGTCATTGTAATTAAGCACTGTTAACTCGATGTACCTGAGATTACTGTCCGCTCCAATACTTTTGGAAATAGGCATAATTTTAGAAATTAGTTGTTCTTTCTCTTGATATGTCATATCTCTATTTAAAATAACTAAAAAATCAATATCACTATTGGTTTTTAAGCCACTCTCAACATAGGAACCATACAGATAGACCCCTAATAAGTCATTTGTAAACAAGTCTTTCAACTCATTTAAGACATTATCGATTTGAATATTATCCTCTTTCATAATAAGAACACTCCGATTTAAAGCATTATATATAACCTTTATACCATAATGAGACAGTATACTTTTTATGAATAGATTTTAATTTTAATGGTAGATAGAATATAGATAAATATCGTAAGAGGGTGATAAAGTTCTGTTACTAAATGAGAGTCATATAAGAAATGTAGTCAATATGAAAGAGGCGGTTCTGTTGCAAAGTAAAAAAATATAGCTAACCACTAATTTATCATGTCAGTGTTCGCTTAATTTGCTAGCATGATGCTAATTTCGTGGCATGGCGAAAATCCGTAGATCTGAAGAGACCTGCGGTTCTTTTTATATAGAGCGTAAATACATTCAATACCTTTTAAAGTATTCTTTGCTGTATTGATACTTTGATATCTTTTCTTTCTTACTTTAATATGACGGTGATCTTGCTCAATGAGGTTATTCAGATATTTCGATGTACAATGACAGTCAGGTTTAAGTTTAAAAGCTTTAATTACTTTAGCCAT
>NZ_KE384461.1:1601-43705 GCF_000425825.1 Jeotgalicoccus marinus DSM 19772 | reverse complement strand
CTGCATCAATGGCACGATATAAATAGCTCCATTTTCCTTTTATTTTGATGTACGTCTCATCAATACGCCATTTGTAATAAGCTTTTTTATGCTTTTTCTTCCAAATTTGATACAAAATTGGGGCATATTCTTGAACCCAACGGTAGACCGTTGAATGATGAACGTTTACACCACGTTCCCTTAATATTTCAGATATATCACGATAACTCAATGCATATCTTAGATAGTAGCCAACGGCTACAGTGATAACATCCTTGTTAAATTGTTTATATCTGAAATAGTTCATACAGAAGACTCCTTTTTGTTAAAATTATACTATAAATTCAACTTTGCAACAGAACCAAGTCTACCATATTTTCAAAATGGGAATATTATTATCGATTTAACTTTCCTAAATTTTTTTGAGGAGATTTGGAAATGAAAAGACTTCATGAAAAGTTGTATAAGTTGTATAATATGTCAGAGTTTTTAAAGCTATTTATAGTATATTGTCTATTATTCTATTTTTTAAATGATATATTGCCGCAAAGTAAAGATATGTCGGAAATTATACTTAGGTCCATTTTATATGGTGTCAGTGCTGGTATCTTCTGTGGAATTTACATGAAACCAAAATATAAAGATAAAAAAAGGGATTCTAGTTATAGTGATGAGTGATAGGGTCCGGCTACTATTACTTTGACATTATTAAAATGTATAGGAGTTAATAATGAAAATTAATTTATTATCACAAAATGAAGCGGCACCGATGGATTTATTGTTGTTAGCCGATCCTTCTGAAGAAAAAATTAAGAACTATTTACAGAATGGTCATTGTTATATTGCTAAAACGAATAATGGTCAAAGTGTTGGTGTTTATGTACTCTATCCTAATGATGCATCCTCGCTTGAGTTAATCAATATCGCCATCGACGAAACTCATCAAAATCAGGGAATAGGAAAGCTCCTTATAGAAGATGCAATTCAAAGAGCCAAAGATATGGGCTATAGAAAGTTAGAAGTAGGTACAGGGAACTCTAGTATCGACCAACTTGCTTTTTACCAAAAATGTGGTTTTAGAATTAGAGGAGTAGATCAAGGTTATTTTCTTAAACATTATGATGAAGCGATATTTGAAAATGGAATCCAATGTATGGATATGGTGAGGCTATCGAGAGAAATATAGGTTTCAACAAATATCAGAAAGAACGCCCAAACGATATGGCGTTCTTATTTTATCTACTTTTTACCCAAATATCCCATGCTACCAACGGCTGCACCAAAAGCGACTCCAAGCGCTATACCAGTCGCTAAATTATCCATCACAAGTCCAATAACTGCACCAAGCACCACACCAATACCTAGCCCAATTCCTACAGCGCCACCACTATTCCCCTTACTATTTTCCTCCTCTTTACTCACTTCATACACCTCCAAACACTTTTATCTTAAAGATCTTAAGCAGTTGTTAAAGGTAATGCCGTTAGCTACTCTTTCTTAACCTATACCCAATTTGAATATAAGTAGTTAGTTGTTCACCATAAAAGGGAATAGAAAATAAATAACAATATTAGGAAGGGTGACGTAATGACTCAATATAAATATGGAGATGACCATACTAAGCCCACACATCATAAGGACCGTAAGGAAGTAAATATTTTTGATATATTATTTAATACCTTCTTCGAATTCATACTTTATATTCCACGTCTCATCTTTAGAATCTTTTTTAATTAATTTATATATGGTATAGCTAAAAGTTATAACCAATCATGAAATTTAACAGTTACGCTATTACTATGAAGCTGTGCTACCATAAATTCATAGAAAAGATGAAGGAGTGGTTAGTCATGACAGTAACATCTACTAAAACAGCACCATTTAAATTCGATAATGTAGGGAGTTTCTTACGTCCCGTTAAATTAAAAGCCGCACGCGAAGATTTCAAAAATGGTGAAATTTCTCAAGATGAATTAACACAAGTAGAAAATGAAGTCATTGAAAACTTAATACAAAAACAAAAAGCAGCTGGACTAAAAGCAATCACAGATGGTGAGTTTCGTCGTTCTTGGTGGCACTTAGATTTCTTTTGGGGGCTAAACGGTGTAGAGAAAGTCGAAGCTGAGCAAGGTTACAAGTTCGCAGATGTTGAAACAAGAGCAGAGACAGCACGTTTAACAGGAAAGATTAGTGGAGAGAATCATCCATTTATCGAACATTTTAAATTTGTTCAGCAGTTTGCTGACGACGATGTCATTGCACGTCTGACGATTCCAGCTCCAGCACAGTTTTTAGCAGAACTTGTCCGTCCGGAAAACAAGGCTGCGACTGAAGAATTTTACCCGAATGAAGAAGACCTTTTGAAGGATATTGCGAGTGCATATCAGACATTTATACAAGAATTATCAGCAGCTGGATGTACGAACCTACAAATTGATGACTGCACATGGGGCATGATCGTCGATGAGAATTTCTGGAAGAACATGAATGACGACTTCACAGTTGAATCACTCAGCCAAAAAAATGTGAATCTAAACAATGCTGCCATTGAAGGGAAGCCTGAAAATCTTACAATTACTACACATGTTTGCCGTGGTAATTACCGTTCAACTTGGGCATCATCCGGTGCATATGACAAAGTATCTGATGAATTATTCGGGAAAGAAAATGTAGCAGGTTACTATTTGGAATTTGATACAGAACGTGCAGGTGGATTTGAATCATTAGCCAAAGTAAGTGGAGACAAACAAGTCGTCCTTGGATTAATCTCTTCAAAAATTCCTGAGTTAGAGGACAAAGAAGAAATTAAAGGAAGAATCGAAGAAGCTGCGAAATACATTAGTAAGGATAGATTATGCTTAAGTCCACAATGTGGATTTGCATCGACTGAAGAAGGAAATAACCTGACTGAAGAAGAACAATGGGCTAAACTTCAGTTGGTTAAAGAAATCGCTGAGGAAGTTTGGGGATAATACTATAATAGTAAAGGACTGGACCATTATTGGCCCAGTCCTTTTAGTTTGTGTGATCTATGTTTTAAGGCTATTTGTCTAGGATGGACATGAGAAGTTGGCGTGCTCATTCAATCCTCTTAACCTGCGATATTCTCAGGGTCTCTTACAATATAATCATCATAATTCTTCTCAGTTTTATTACCAATTGCAGTAATTAACAAGAAACCAACCACATATAAGCCTAAAAGTATCGACATTGTGTAATTATGGTTATGTGTAATATCGAATATCCATCCGATTACGAATGGGAAGAGTCCGCCTAAGATACATCCGCCGGTTTGCATCATAGCAGTCCATGAGTTCGCACCTTGTGAGGTAACTGTTTCATCTAATGGTAACATCATGGCTGCGGAATAGAGTCCACCTAATGGAATCCCCATCATAAAGGCAGCAATCCACATTAATGTATGATCTCCAGTCCAGAATAATCCTGTTGCAATGGCACCGATACCGCTTATTAAGAATATCCAATTTCTTCTTGCAGGATATTTTTCCATCAAGATCGGGAATAGTAGGTTAAATACGACTTGCATAGCCATAACTGCAGCGAGTAACATCCCACCTTGAATCATTGACATACCATTATCTACGGACATAGGTACAAGCCATGTTAATGTAGAAAAATATAAGGCAGCTTGTAAGGCATAGAATAACATGAATAACCAAGGCATTTTTTGTACCCAAGGTGACGGGAAATTATATTTAAATTCAGGCACAGCTTGGGATGGTGTGTTGTTTTGGGCACCAGGTTTGTAAATAAATAAGACGACAATAATCGCTAAAAATGAGAATACTGACCAGATTGCTAAGGCGAATGGGTATGAATCCATACTTGTATAAAAGGCCCCTGTTAGAGCTGCTGTGGTTGCTGAACCTGCGCTCATAAAGAAGGAAGAGATACCGATCGCAACGGCAGCATGTCCTGGAAAGTATTTTTTAATAACAGATGATAGCGTTGGCGCTAAGACAGCAATTGCTAGACCAACAAAAAATGCAGAAATAAGTAAAGTTATAAATCCTGTGTAAAAACCACGGATTAATGTAGAAATAAGTAGGATGGAAAGCATTAATAATAAAGTGATTTTTGACCCGAGCGTCTTGTTGAGTACTGTTGCAAGTAAGGCAAAAATACCCATACATAACACAGGTACTGTCGTTAAAAGACTCGCCTGTGTACTAGATAAATTTAAGGACTCTTTTAGCGTATCCATTAATGGCCCGATAGATGTTATACCTAAACGTAGGTTAATGGAAACAGCTGCAATGACAAACAATAATATTAAAGTATTTCGATTGTACAAGTTTTTCAATCATTTTTCCCCCAGCCATATTTGGTATAAATTACAATAACTAATATGATACCATTAAGATTAATATACATAAAATATTAATAAAATTAGTTTTACCAACTTTTTTCATATACATGAGGTGTATTAATGGACATTAGACAATTACGTTATTTCCTTGTCATTGCAGATGAAAAACAGATCTCTGCAGCGGCCAAAAAGCTTTATATGTCACAGCCGCCTTTGAGTCAGCAATTGAAAAATTTAGAAACATCAGTCGGAGAAATATTATTTGAAAGAAGCGGAAAATTTCTAGAATTAACTGAGGAAGGAAAGACCTTATACAAGTACGCACTTGAGATTACTCAAATGCTAGAAGAAGCAAAAATTGAAGTGAGAGATGTTGGCAGTGGTGTCGATGGTAAACTTTCTATTGGTATCAACACATTTTCTTTAGCAAATTTAGATACTGTCTTTCATGAATATAAGAAAAAGTATCCTAAAATCACATATAAAATACATCAAAATGAATCATCTCTACTCTGTTATCTATTAAAGCAAAGAGAAGTTGAAATGGCTTTGGTTCGGTTGCCATTAGAGATTGATGATTTTACCTTACATCACTTACACAGTGAATCATTTTATGTTGTTACTTCAACAGATGAACGGTTGTTTGATGAGGAAGTCACCTTAGAAGAAATCAGTCAATATCCACTGGTGTTGCCGAGTATCAAAGGGTTAGGTGTTTACTATTCCATACATGAAGCCTTTTCAAAGGCTAAGATTGAACCCAATGTTATTGCTGAGTTTTCAGATTTGAAATTGATGATGCAGCTTGTATCAAGTAATTTTGGAGTTGCCATCGTTCCAGAATCACTGATTTATTTATATAAAGAGTACCCAGTACATGTCCACAAAATACAAGAAGAAGCCGAGCTCACTGGAGACATCGGCTTAATCTGGTTAAAAGATCATCGGCTTTCAAAAGCAGCTCAAAATTTTATAGAAGTGTTAAATGAATATATTTAAGTGTTGTATATGGCCCAAACGAAATAGCCGACAAATAGGATGAAAATACCAATCCCGATTAAGAGTATAATTAGAAACATATTTTCAAGACTAGGTTCATCTTTTGATGATGTGGGTGTAGAAGATTCGTCTTTAGTTTCCATAGGTAGTTCCTGCTGACTAACTTCAGTAGATTTTGAACGATTTTGGACAAGTAGAAAAATCGAACTAATAATTGCAAGCACAATGAGCACTGGAAATATATAGATGTAATTTTGACTTAAGCGGTTTAAACTACCATGTTCAATAGGAAAACCTGTATTTAAATAAGCAATACTAAGTAGAACAATTGCGATTATGATACAAGTGAGTAAAGTATAGATTATAGGTTTGTTTGTATTACCTTTAAAATAGTTTTTAAACGGCATATAAATTAAAAGTCTTATAATTGGATAGGCACACAATATAAAAATTAGGGCAAGAACAATTTGCATAAGGTAGAACCTCCTAAATGCACTGAATTAATATACTTATACCCTAGTTGAACCGTCTTATACATGGAGGGATCATTATGAAAAAATCATTACCAGGCATGACTTCACTAAGATTGTTGAGAGATTTGATGGACAAGCGTAAGCAAAAGAAAAATGGTGCTTACAGTGAAGAAGTGGATCAAGAAAAGTTAGACCGTAATATCCAAGTGGCAAAAGAGAGATTAGAGGATAGGGATTTGACCATGTGTCAGCGTCAGGAGTATGAAAAAACCCTAGAGCATCTAGTTAGACAAAAGAAATAGGAAAAGAAGCGGTAGAATCGCAGATCGAGTCGGCTATCTGAAAGTGATTCAATACAGCTTTGTGTTGATTGTACCAGTGCTGTTTATTTTATCAGTTACAGAATCATTTATACTGTCGGCCATGATGATTATGATTACAGGCTTCTTAATCTTTATGCCGTATAGTTCATTGGTTGTGCTGGGCCAACAATATTTACCAAACAGAGTCGGGCTAGCCTCCGGAGTCACTTTAGGACTATCAGTCAGTGCAGGTGGCGTGTTCGCACCAGTACTTGGGAAAGTTGCAGATATTTACGGTGTGTCTATGGTGATGACGATTATATTTGTCATCGCATTGATCGCACTCATATTTACTATGATTCTTACAAAAAGTCATAAGAAAGCAGATGTAGAAGGCTTAGTTTAAATAGGGATTATGATAGAGAGGTCAACGGTGAATTGCCGTTGACCTTCAGAGCGTTTTGGGGTCTAATGTCATTTCGGTGTTGACCTTCAGATCGTTCCAGAGTCTAACACTACTTCGCCGTTGACCCTCAAACTTAAAAAATAATCTATTGCTACCACAGATATTTTTATCCTCTAAAAATAACTGAAAAGTTAGATAATATAATTCAAATCAGTATAATAGTGAATAAGGAGCTGATTAAATGACAAACCGTAATTTTAAGCAGACTGTTTACGTGGATAAGTTTACCGATGGTGTTTTAGATCCGACTCAAGAAATGTCGTACTTTGTTAAGGATAAGGGAACGATTGTTGCAAATACCGCACCGGGTTGTTGGGGACCAATGATTACTCCAGAACTAAAGGGTGGCCACGAAGTAACAAAACCTGTTTTTGTTGAAGGTGCTGAAGTTGGTGATGCGATTGCCATAAAAATTAACTCAATTCGTGTGACATCAACCGTCACTGCTTCTGGTAATGATAAACCAATGGAAGGCCGCTTCAACGGTGATCCGTTTGTTGCTGGTATATGTCCAAATTGTGGTTCGAAGAATCCAAAAACTGTGATAGATGGTATCGGTCAGGGCGCTATTAAGTGTGCGGAATGTGGTGAGGATGTCACTCCGTTTACATTTTCGAATGCTTATACTATGGCTTTTGATGACGATAAAACGTTAGGAATCACCTTAAATAAAGATGCTGCTGAGAAAGTTGCTGAAGAATCTAAAAGTTATATGAATACACCTGAGAATTCTATTCAAAATCCTGTAGTTACCTTTGCACCACATGATATTGTCGGCGCGCTTGCACGTGTGATTCCATTTTTAGGTCAACTCGGTACTGTACCGGCATCTCCATTTCCAGATTCACATAATGCTGGTGATTTTGGACAGTTTTTAATCGATGCACCTCATGAATATTCCAAAACCGTTGAGGAACTTGAAGACCGTACGGATGGTCATATGGATATAAATAGGGTGAGAGAAGGGGCAATTATTATTTGTCCTGTAAAAGTTGAAGGTGGTGGTGTGTATTTAGGTGATATGCATGCTATGCAAGGAAACGGTGAAATTGCTGGCCACACTACTGATGTCGCGGGTATTGTTGATCTTAAAGTTAAGGTATTAAAGGATATAAACATTGATGGCCCGATTTTATTACCTTTGGTAGAGGATCTACCACCTGTCGCTAAGCCATTTTCTGATGAGGAGCTACTTAAAGCGGATAAACTAGCCCTACAATGGGGAATTGATAACTTAGAAAAATCTTATCCATTGTCATTTGTTGGTAGTGGTGCAACGCTTAATGATGCAACGTCTAATGGCTTAGAGAGAGCTGCCAAATTACTTGAAATTGATGTTCCAGAAGTTATGAATAGAGCAACCATTACTGGAGCAATTGATATCGGTAGAAACCCAGGTGTGGTGACAGTGACCTTCCTTGTTCCAGTGACTCTACTTGAACAATCAAAACTTGCAGACATCGTACAAAGTTACTATGAATAAAATTAAAACAATTAGAATAGAATCTAGTGACTTTGGTTGGGGTGTATTACCAGATTCAGAAGAACTTCATATCCAGAAAATTACCATTTCAAATAACGGTAGAGTTTGGCTCAGATATTACGGACTAGCAAGTTATTCTGAAAAAAATCCTTGCTTAGCTCAAGAATATTATAAAGTATCGAAGGCAACTGCAGAAAGTATAATGACATTGATAGAGCAAGAGTTCTTATCCACAAATAGTTGTAGTGTTGAAGTGACTGATGTACCTGTCTGGGTCATGGATATTAATTTTGATGATCTTGCTAGAGTTGAGTTATCTGGACCAGTATTTGAAGGACATCGGGACATAAGTAATAAAATAAGGAGACTACTTGGTTTAAAAAATCTATTCCTGTTCAATTTACCTGAGCCACCTACGTCTTAATTTCACACTAAAAATGCTATAATGGGGTAAACATTTCTAGGAGGCACATCACACTATGGAATCTATTACTTTGATGGAAGCATACGCTATTGAAACCTTGAAAGGGAATGGCGTTGATAATGAAACAATTATTAACAATATTAAAGCTGGAGAAATAGAAGAATTTAAAGCCATCAAAGAGAATATGGACTTTGATGCTTTGGTTGAATTGAGTAAGAATGCTGATTTTGATTCTATCGTCAACGACGGTTACAAGGTTAAATTCTTAACATTCAACGGATTAAAAAATCTAATCAAAATGAAGTTTGGTAAATTTGCAGATGAAGATTACCAAGTCGATGAGTTCACTATTTCTGGTCTGGAACTAAGTAAAGACCAAGTGGCAGACTTAGAAAATGTACTTTCTGCAAACTGGGTATTGTCAAATGAACCTGGTGGCGTCACTGTAAAACCGAATAAGTAATATCTTATATAATTTTTAGAAAATTCCCTTGAAATGTGTAAATATTTAAATTATGATGAAATTGTGACAAATTCTAAAAGGAGGTAAGGCATTATGAAATTAAGAACGAATGAACCATTATTAATTTCACAAAAACATATGCAAACCTCTGTATTTTACATTTTATAAAGGTAATTTCTAGAACTATAAATATATGAAATAGAGAGGAGACCCCTCTCTATTTTTATGCAGTTTTTTAGCGTGCACAATAATAGTGCGCGCTTTTTTTGTCAAGAGAGGGTGTAAGTGATTTAAACAGAGGGATATTTGGGGGTACAAATTATGTTTAGTTACATCAAGAAAATTGGCTGGTACATTCGGGAGAACAAAAAACGATACATTGTTATTTTTGTATTACTAATGATGTCAAATTTACTCGACATCATTCCCCCGCAATTGATCGGCCGAACAATTGATCTTATTAACAACGACACAATGACACAAACATTAATGTGGCAAATTATCATTGTTTTCTTATTAGTCATTATTTTATCTTATGCTGGTACTTATTTCTGGGGCTTTCTCTTATTTGAAGGTGCCATAAAAATTGAAAATATTTTAAGAAGTCGTTTAATGAAGAAATTCCTCGCATTTTCTCCAAGTTTTTATGAGAAGAATAAGACCGGAGATTTGATGGCGAAATCAACTAATGACTTGAAGACGATATACATGTCGACAGGCTTTGGTGTCATTACTTTACTCGATGCTACGACTTTCTTACTAACGATCGTCTTAGTGATGGGCTTTAGCATCAGTTGGCCACTGACATTTTTTGCGCTCTTGCCTTTACCATTATTAGCGATTTTAGAACAACGTCTTGGAAAGAAAATAAATAAGAATCATAAGACCGCACAAGAATCCTTTGGCGTTATGAATGATGCAGTCTTAGAAGTAGTGGAAGGTGTCCGCTTAACACGAAGTTACGTTCAAGAGACACAAGAAGCGGGACGTTTTCATCAGTTGACGGAAAATTATTTAAAGAAGTATATGAAAGTGGAAAAACTAGATGCTTTCTTTCAGCCGTTAACGATTTTAGTAGTCTCACTCAGCATAGCGATTTCATTTGGTTACGGTGCAGTCTTGGTTAATAATGGATCCATTTCTGTTGGCCAGCTCATTACCTTTAACGTCTATTTAAATATGCTAATTTGGCCAATGTATGCACTTGGTATGTTGTTTAATGTAATGGAGCGAGGAAATGCTTCTTACGACCGTATCCAACAAGTTTTAGATGAAAAAGATGTACTCGACTACGAAGGAATGAAAGTGGTTGAAACGCCAGAGTTTAGTTTTAATAATGTTACTTTTAAATATCCGCTATCAAAGCATAACAATTTAGAAGATATAACAGTCGAGCTTAACAAGGGAGAAACACTTGGTGTTGTTGGTAAGACTGGCAGTGGGAAGTCGACTTTTATTAAACAATTACTAAGAATTTACCCTGAAGGTAGTGGGGATCTAATTATTGATGGTTTAAATGTCTCAGAACTCGACAGAGATAAGTTAAGAGATAAGCTCGGTTACGTTTCCCAGGAAAACATACTGTTTTCAAGAACTGTAAAGGAAAATATTCTCTTTGGTAAACCAGATGCCACTTATGAGGAATTACAACAGGCGATTGAGTTAAGTGCTTTTGATGAAGATCTTAAACGCATGCCAGATGGTCTAGATACGCTTGTTGGGGAGAAAGGGGTCTCCTTAAGTGGAGGACAAAAACAGAGAATTTCAATTGCGAGAAGTTTGATTAAGAATCCAGATATCTTAATTTTGGACGACGCCTTAAGTGCAGTGGATGCAAGAACTGAGCAAAGAATTATCAATCACATTCGAGAGAAACGTCAAGGAAAAACAACCATTATCGTGACGCATCGATTGTCAGCTGTCCACCATGCGGATAAAATTATCGTCCTTGAAAATGGACGTTTAGCACAAGAAGGTACGCATGAAGAATTGTCTAAAAGAGAAGGCTGGTATAAAGAACAAAACCACTACTACATCAAGGGAGGTGTCTGAGGGATGACTGAACTAAAACGATTGTTTCCATATATTCTAAGCTTTAAAGGTATCTTTTTTTCTGGAGTCATATTGATGATTCTGATGACAGCTTTTGAATTAGTCGGTCCATTGATTGCAGCGAGAATTATTGACGAACATATAAAATTAGGAGAAGGCAATATCATTTTAGAGCCGATTTTATATTTAATTGCACTATTTATGGGCTTGAAGATTATCCATGCAATCACTACATTTTTTGCACAGATTTTACTAGCGACAGCCGGTTCTAAAGCCATTCAAAAGATGAGGAAGGAAGTCTTCGGTCACGTCCAACGCCTACCCATTAAATATTTTGATAACCTACCAGCAGGTAAGGTGGTTGCACGCATTACGAACGATACCGAATCGATTTTAGAACTGTTCACATCGGTGATTCCGATGTTTATGGCAAGTATCCTAACGATCGGTAGTATAGTGACAGTTGTATTCTTCATCAACACTTGGACAGGTATAGTGATGCTCATATTTATGCCGATTATTATTGTTTGGGGTATGCTTTATAAAAAATATTCTAATGATAACAACCACATCAGACGAGAGAAGAACAGTGAAATGAATGCTATGATTAATGAGTCCATCATTGGCATGCCGATTATTCAAGTTTTCAATCGTCAAGAACAAATCGCTGATGAATTTGAAGCGATTAATGATGACTATTACAAGAGTACAAAGGGTCTAATACAACTCGAAAGTTTAACTGGAGATAACTTAGCAAATAACATTCGCTCTATCGTTTTCGCCATACTCGTCTATATATTCGCATCAGTCTATTTAAGCGAATCAACAGTTTTAACAGTGGGGACGATGTATCTCTTAGTTGATTATATTACGCGGTTCTTTAACCCCTTATTCAATATCGTTAATCAACTAAGTGTTTATGAACAAGCTCGAGTAGCGGCTAACAAAGTATTTGAATTATTGGATGCTGAAGTAGAAGAAAATACAGGCGACGACTTAGAGGAATTTAAGGGGAACATTCACTTTAGAAATGTGAACTTCTCCTACGATGGCAAAAGAGATGTCCTAAAAAACATTAACATCGATGTGAGCCAAGGAGAAACAGTCGCCTTAGTCGGTCACACTGGATCCGGGAAAAGCTCCATTATCAATCTATTGATGCGATTTTATGACCCGACTTCAGGTGGTATTTACTTTGATGATAGAAATACTATCGATATCGATAAAAAATCACTCCGTAAGTTTATGTCCATCGTTCTACAAGATCCATTTATTTATAGTGGATCGCTTTTGTATAACATTCGTTTGAATAATAAGGACATTAGTGAAGAAAGTGCTAAGAAAGCATTAATTGATGTCGGAGGAGAGAATCTTTTAAGTAAATTAGATAATGGTATTCACTCTGAACTAACAGAACGCGGCGCAACACTATCGCTCGGAGAAAGGCAGCTTATATCTTTTGCACGTGCGTTAGCGTTTAATCCACAAGTACTTGTTTTAGATGAAGCAACGAGTAATATAGACTCAGAAACCGAACAGATGATTCAATATGCCATGAAGGTTGTGAGTCACAACAGAACAACCTTTATCATTGCGCATAGACTATCAACGATTCAACACGCAGATCAGATCATTTTACTGGATAACGGGGTAATCAAAGAGCGAGGTAATCATAGCGCACTCATTCAGCAACAAGGCACCTATAGCAAAATGTATGAAATGCAGATGGGATAAAAGAAAAACCATGGGGAGAATATTCTCCCCATGGTTTTTCAATACATATTTTTAACAGGTTAGACAGATTGCCCGAGACCTACTTATAAATCAAATCATGGTGTGAGTCTTTCATTAAGCCTTCTTGTTACCTTTTAACAAGTTAAAGATAAATGAAACCACTAGAATTAGAATAATCGCACCAGCTAATGTACCAATGATGCTCATTCCGCCTAGAGTGGGTCCGAAGTCTAAACCAATTGCATTACCGATAGATGCACCGATAAGTCCTGCAATAATGTTACCGATAATACCGAACGGTACGTCTTTACTTATGATTAGTCCAGCTAACCAACCGAGAATACCGCCAACTATTAATGTCCATAACCAACCCATAACTAAATTCCTCCTATTAAAAAAGTAAAAACTGTTTCTAGTCATATATTTCCAATAACAAAGACTTGTAAACATTTCTTTGAATTATGAAGTGAATTTATTGTTAAGTCGTAAAATAAAGTATAGTCCTAGAGCGAGTGCCGCACTTGTTGCACTAATCCAATATATTGAACTGTACCCAATGAACTCTGCAACGAGTCCAAATGTCATTGCACCGAGCCCAACGCCTAAATCAAAAGCAGAGAAGAAGGTCGCGTTAGCCATACCTCTTTTTTCTGGTGGGGTTGTATTGATTGCTGACGCTTGTAAGGCGGGTTGAATCGTTCCAAATCCTAATCCATAAAATATAGCGCCTATATAAAGGAACATTTCGTTTTGTAAAATAGCTAAGAAGATTAAGCCGATAATAATCATTACTGAACCTGGTATAAAGACAATTGCCAACCCACGGCGGTCATAGATACGTCCAGCGAATAATCGTGTCGCGACTAAGGAAATTGCATAGATGACAAAATATAGCTGTATGGCATATGAAGGCAGACCTTGTTGGAATGAATAGGCTGGTAAAAATGTTGCGATTCCACCGAACGTAAATGTAATAAAAAACAGTAGGGATGAAGCGGGTAAGGCACGTTTTTCAAAGAACTTCATGCGTTCTTTTGGTAGAGTTTTTCCCTCGTAATCTGTTTTTGTTACTGGTGCAGCTTTTTTGTACTTGATATTCAATGCCAAAATTAAGGCAAGCAGTGTTAAGGAACCACAGATCATAAATAGGGTAGAGAACTCAATATGATTGACTAAAAATAGACCGAATGCAGGTCCGATTGCTAGTGCAAGGTTACCACTTAAGCCGAAGTAACCTAAGCCTTCACCCCGACGTTCTTTAGGTACAAGGTCAGACGCGATAGTACCAGATGCAGTATTGGATAATCCCCATCCCACACCTTGAACAACCCTCACAATGACTAAAAGTAGAATCGTAGTGCTGATTGCGAGCGAATACAAAGAAATAACGAGAATCAACAGTCCGCCTAGAAAGACTGGCGCACGTCCACTTGTATCCAATAAGTTACCACCAAAGGGCCTAATTATTAGCGCAGAAAAAGTGAAGATACCTACAATTAAGCCAACCCACGTATTTGAATTACTAATCTCTTGAACGTAAAGTGGCAACGTAGGTAAGGTCATTTGAAAAGATGTAAATATAAAAAAGTTTGCAAATACAATGATGATAAAATCACGAGTCCAAATTCTTGGCTTATCATTTGTCATATTAAACCTTCTATTCTAATTTAAAGTTAAAATTCTTATTAACTACATAGTTTACACTAATGGATGAATGATTACATCCGACTAGTTACTGATTCTAATATTTAAATGATGTCTGATATGATATTATTAGAAAATAACAGATTTTCAGGGAGAATGACCAGTGAATTTATTAATGATTGATAACTATGATTCCTTTACATATAATCTGGTACACTATATGGAAAGTAACCCCTATGGTGTTGGTGTAAAAGTGGTCCGACCAGATGAACTTTCTTCATATAATATGGCGGATAATAATATTATTGGTGTTGTTATATCGCCGGGTCCATCACATCCAACAGACCGTCCGGAAGTATTGGATTTTATTAAAAAATATTTTACGACCCAACCGATATTTGGTATTTGTCTCGGTCATCAAATGCTCTGGCACTTAGCGGGTGGAGAAGTTTCTCATGGAAAACGTCCCATACACGGACATGCGCACCCGGTCTATCACAACGAAAAAGATATTTACGCTAATATCCCGACACCTGTGATTGGCTGCAGGTACCATTCTTTAAGTTGTTATGGACAAGTTAATGACTACAATATTGTTGGACAGACCGAAGACGGCATCAATATGGCAATCCGTCATAAAACCTACCCCGTTTTTGGCGTGCAATATCATCCAGAGGCAATTTTGTCAGAGCACGGCAGAGCCCAGGTCAATAACTTTATTAGAATTGCAGTGGAGGAAAATCAAGGATGAGAGCACATACAAAATTCAAAAAAGATGGTGTGGTCGAGGAACATTTTTTCACTTCACCAATTGAAGTGATTCAAGCACCGACATCTTTTGATACAGCTGTTAACCATGCCAAAGCAATGCAGGAAAAAGGTTACTACGCAGTCGTCGGCGTCACATACGAAAAAGACGAATACTTTGTTGGAATCTTTGATGCGCCTGTATCTTATGAGTCCTTTTTACAAGGAGAAAAAACAGGACGCTTTACCATGACTGAACCAAGTCTCAGTGAAAGTAGAGAAGAAATAGAAAGTAACATTGAAGCAGTAAGGAATTATATACTGGATGGCCATACCTACCAAGTGAACTATACGACGAGATTGTATGGAGATTTCAGTGGTGATAGCCACCAGCTATTCTTAAAACTTACAAGCGGCAACAACGGAGATTACGCAATGTATGTGGATTTAGATGACAAAGAAATCCTTAGTGTATCCCCTGAATTATTCTTCGAAATTGATCCTAACCGAACGATAAGAACAAAACCGATGAAGGGGACGGCACCGACATTTGAAGACCAAGAGAAAGACAATGAAAGCTATCAGTTTTTAAGGCATTCAAAGAAAGACCAGGCTGAAAATGTAATGATTGTTGATCTTTTAAGAAATGACATCTCAAGAATTGCCAAAAAGAACACAGTAGAGGCAACTGAACTGTTTACCATTGAAAAGTACCGAACGGTCTACCAGATGATATCGGTTGTAGAAGCAAAAGTAAGAGATGACGTTCAGCTAAGTGATACTTTTGACGCGCTCTTTCCTTGTGGCTCGATAACCGGTGCACCTAAAATAAAGACTATGGATATTATTTCCAAACTCGAAAAAACGCCACGAGGCTATTATTGTGGTGCACTCGGTATACTCTACCCGGACCAATCCATAATCTTCAACGTACCTATTCGTACTATGGTAATCGAAGACGGTAACTACACATATGGTGCAGGGGGCGGCATTACCTATGACTCAGACCCGAGCGGAGAGTTTGAAGAAATTCTCCATAAGACTTCATTTCTAAAACAAGGCCAGTATGCTTTGATAGAGTCGATGCGACTAGAAAGAGGTAATATCAAACGTTTAGCACTACACCTCAATCGCTTGAAGACAAGTGCGGATTACTTTAACTACCCACTTGACGATGCTCAAAGTGAACTTCAAAATTATATAGAAGTTAAAGATATCCACACTGGTGTATACAAGCTACGCCTAACTTTAGATCACACTGGTGTGATGAATATTAGCCACCAAGAAGTTGAACCTGTTCATAGCATGACAGCGTGTTTATCGACTAAAATTATGTATGCACCAGAGGACTTCACTAGTCACAAAACGACGGTCAGACATCAATATTATAGTGAATCAAATGATTGTGATCTCGTTTTGTATTATAATGATAGTCTAAATGTCACAGAATTTAATATAGGTAATCTTGTCGTTGAAGAAAACGGTGTGTTGACGACACCTGTTTTAAGACCTGAGTTATTAAATGGTGTCATGAGACAGTCTTTATTGACAGAAGGCATACTCACAGAGCGAGATTATTCTGTTGAGACTTTGAAAAAGAAATATCAAAATAATGAAGTTAAACTATATATGATTAATAGTGTTAGAGAATGGGTGGCTGTAACACTAGAAGGATAGAGGTGGCTTATGTTTACACTAATTTTAGCGATTTTAGTCATCGCGATTGTTGTCGTGACGCACTTTATTGTCACGTATTTATTAAAAAATAAAATTATTATTGT
The DNA here is from genome assembly GCF_000425825.1 of Jeotgalicoccus marinus DSM 19772. Lineage (GTDB taxonomy): Bacteria > Bacillota > Bacilli > Staphylococcales > Salinicoccaceae > Jeotgalicoccus > Jeotgalicoccus marinus. The sequence goes on along the minus strand of NZ_KE384461.1, from coordinate 26,828 downwards.
CGGTGTAACCCTCGGATTTGTCGGCGTAATTATTGCGATTGTTGTCTTCGGTATGGCTATGGGCAACTTTACGGAGTACGTTGCTGGTGAATTAGAATTCTTTTACCGATAAGGAGTGGGAAAATAAATGATTTTTGCAAATGGAGATACGGCAATTACATGCCAGATTGAACCTACTGAAGTAGAGCGTCTCTTAGCTACATATAAAAAAGACGGTAAGCTAACAGATAGCCCTTATATTACAGCGGTTCAGTTTACAAATAATACGGTGACATTCCATTACGAACCAATTGAAGTGATGGAAAATGAAAACACAATAGAACCCTCAACCTTCGTAACAACGATTGTGAAATCTGTGTTGAACCGTGAGAGTGAGGTAAGGTAAGATGAGTCTAATTATAAAGAAAAGCGGCCTGTTAACGATTCTTCAAACTGTTAAAAAGACCGAAATCAACAAAGAGAATAACGAATACAACGGTGCGGTTGATCGACTATCACCCATGCTTGCTAATAAATTAGTCGGCAACGATATCGATGAGCCGACGATTGAAATGTCAGGTCAACCTGGTGTGATTCAATTTACTGAACCAACAATTTTTGCATATTCGGGCGGAGAGTTCGAGGGCTCAATTAACGATGAAGATATTCATCCCAATCGTATTTACCATGTTGACCGTGGCGATGTGTTATCGTTTCATGAGTCATCAAGAGGTTGCCGTATATACTTAGCGGTCGCTGGCGGATTGGCTGCAGAAGCCTCCAATGTATTAAAATCGGGTGACGAAGTGATTATGCGTCGTGATTATAGTACGCTTCATGATGAAATTTTCCATATGATGTCTAACAAGCGTAAAGTGGGCTGGGGCATTGCGGTGTACTCATTAGTAGAAGTATATCTTTCAGATACTTATCACATCGTTAAGAGACCTGATGTACCGGATTCTGTGTATGAAATGCTCGAAGAAAAAGAGTATGAAGTGATTCATGAAGATAATCGTGTCAACCTTGTGTTAAAAGGACAAGGGCTAGAAGACTTTGATCAAACAGGCGAACAGCCAGGTGTGCTCGGTGGGGTCTATATTAAAGACGAGACTCCAATCATCGCCCTTAACGATTTTAACAGCCAGACGGATTTAACTCATATTGGAACGATTCCGAGCTATCACATGCATAAGCTAGGTCAAAAACGTCCGGGGTCTAAGATTAAATTTAAAACAGTCGACATTGATGATGCACATGCAGAAATGTATGGACATCACCTTTGGGTAAACAGTTTATTTAAAGCAATTGATTACAAAATTTCAAAAGAATTAGTGAAAGAAAAGATGTAGGAGTGATCTCTTTTTAAGTGGACCGAGTGAATTATCGGGCTTAAAAAGAGATTTTTTCTTGGAATCTTTGAGCCAAAGTTTAACAAAGATACTCGGATTTAATGTATAATATAGCAGATAAATATTTTGACTGTAAGTACATATATAAATGTAGGACTGATAATGTATGGAAGCTATTTTAAAAGAATACTTCGGCTATGACTCATTTAGGTATGGCCAAAAAGAAATAATAGAAAACGTGTTAGCCGGAGACAACGCCTTAGGTATCTTACCAACTGGTTCTGGTAAGTCTTTATGCTATCAAGTACCAGGCTTGATGTTCGGCGGTACGACACTTGTGATTTCTCCCTTGATTTCCCTGATGCAAGACCAAGTCGATGCCTTAAAAAAACGCGGAATTAGTGCAGAGTGTATCAACTCTACCATGTCTAAAGTGGATTTAAATCGAGTGATGGATCGTATGATGAACGGTGACCTTCAGTTCTTATATGTTGCCCCAGAACGCTTTAATAATGAAGCGTTTAGAGCGGCAGTTGTAAACACAAAAATACCTTTTGTTGCTTTTGATGAAGCCCACTGTATATCTAAGTGGGGACATGACTTTAGACCAAGCTATCAGAGCATTATTCCCGAATTAAAGGGACTCTTACCAGACGCGCAAATCGTTGCAGTCACAGCGACAGCGACTGAGGAAGTCGAACATAATATTCAAGAATTATTAGATATTGATAATCATGCAGTCTTTAAGACAAGTGTTAAAAGAGAGAATCTCATCTTGTCTGTGAATCCAACCTACCAAAGAGAGCAGTTTATACTATCGTATATCCAAAATCATATTGATTCCTCAGGTATTGTATATGTATCAACCCGTGCAGAGGTAGAGAAACTTTCTGAGTACTTAAATGAATACGATATTGGAAATGTTATTTACCACGGTGGACTAGGTAAAAAAGAACGTAGTATTAACCAACAGAAGTTTGTCTCAGACGAAGTCAAGATTGTCATTGCAACAAACGCTTTCGGTATGGGGATTGATAAGCCGGATATCCGTTACATCATTCACTTTAACTTACCTGGTGACCTTGAAAGTTACTACCAGGAAATTGGGCGTGCCGGTCGTGATGGTTTAGACAGTGAATGTATCTTGCTATCGACTCAGCGAGATGTAAACTTACAACAGTTCTTCATCGACAGAGCGACGGCGAGTGAACAGTACAAGGACCATATGAGAGAAAAACTAGACTTAATGATCCAGTACAATAAGACGAATAAATGCTTGAGCAGTTTTATCGTTAAATATTTTAATGAAAACGAGTATGTCGAAGCCTGTGGTCAATGTTCAAGTTGCCTGTCTAAAAATAGAACAGAACCGATGACCACTGAAGCAAAGCTGATTTTGGGTCTAATTCAGAATTTAGATGGGGAGCTTTCAAAAGAACTCGTTATTCAAGTGATGCGAGGCGAACGCGCGGACAATATCCTCAGTCGTGGACTAGACAAGGAAGAAAATTTCGGTGTGCTTGATTCATTTAGAACAAGTGAAGTCAATCACTTAGTTGAAGAATTAGTGATGAGAGGCTACCTTCATTACACCAACCACAAGATGTACTTAATAGATAAAAGCCTAGACATATTAAATCATAAAGTAAAACTCTATACCGTACCTTACCGAAAAGAATATAACGAGCGTGTCAATGTTTCGACAGACTCCTCTCCAAACGAAGTGCTTTACGATAGACTCATTTCGACACGTAAGACACTCGCAGAAAAACATAAGCTAGATGAAGATGCGATTTTTACTGATCAAATTCTTAAAGAATTCGCCAAGAAAATGCCACAAACTAAGCAAGACATGATGCACATTCAAGGCGTTGGGAACTATAAACTCAAACACTACTGCCCATACTTCTTAGAAGAAATCCAACAACACGATAGCCAGCAAGTGTAGTGAAGTAAATTAACTCAAAAAGGGACTGCAATGGATGATTGCAGCCCTTTTTGAGTTGTGGACGGTTGTTGGTGGGGCTCCGCTTCGAAAGGAAAACGAAGCACACCATCCACCCAAAACAAAAACTACGCAGTATTTTGGTCTCTATCACCAAAGACTGCGTAGTATATGCTTATATAGATAATATAAAGTTTACTTCTTACCTGCGATTTTCAAACGTTCTCGTTTCGGTGGTCTATTCTTCATGTACATATAGTAACTTGCTGAGAAGATAATGATGTAACCGAGTATAGATAAGGCATCAGGAATTTCGTTAAAGACGATGATACTAAATAGTGCTGTAAAGAGAATCGTCGAGTAGAAGAAAATTGAGATTTCTTTAGCAGGTGCGAAGCTATAAGCAATTGTGAGTCCAAATTGACCAATCGCCGCAGATATACCGGACAGAATTAAAAACCAAAACTGACTGGCTGTCATTGCTTCATACTGGAAAATCATAAACGGTACGAGGGCAACGGTTGAAAAGAATGAAAAGTAAAATACTACAGTATAGAACTTTTCTCTACTTCCGAGCAATCTGAGCACAGTGTAGGCACCGGCTGCAAAGAGTGCCCCTAAAACACCTAGTAGCGCGAAATATGTATCACTTGAAAACGACGGTTTGATGATAAATATAGCACCAATTAAAGCGATGATAATCGAAATCATCTGGAAACGTCTTATATGTTCTTTTAAGAAAATCGCACAGAGGATAATCGTAAAAAATGGACTGAGTTTATTTAAGATGTCTGCATCACTTAGCACCATTCTATCAATGGTAAAGAAGTTAAGTAATACCCCAGCAAGGCCTAGAGCGGAGCGTAAGAGTAACCAACCTTGGTTTTCCTTTTTACCAAAGAGTCGTTCGCGATTATATATCACAAGGACTAAGGCAATCATCATCGATATAAAGTTTCTAAAAAAAGCTTTTTGAACAGTAGGTAGATCGCCTGCATATTTAACAAATAAAGACATCAAACTGAAACCGAGTGATGAAATAATTAGGGCAAGAATACCTTTAACTACATTATTCATTTACAACACTCCAAAAAAATTTGTACGTTAATTTCAACTTCTTGACTCCATTAAATTTCGCAAAAAATAATTTAAAAAAATAATATGATTTGTCATGACATACCCACCGTGACTTAGGGCGATTTATAACTCAATAAAGGGCGTGAAATTTTAATTTCAGGCAGTTTTTTACATTGCAATCAATTTTCTAATATGAGATTATAGAACATGTTAAATCATATATCTTGTGGTTTAAATTCTAAGTAAACACTATATGTGGTATTGATTAGAAATAAATGAACGAATCACTTGAATAGAACGTATGTTCTGTTTTATGATGTAATTGAATGGAGATGACAAAGTGATTATTGCTTATTATTCAATGACAGGTAATATCCGTCGCTTCTTAAATGGTATAGACATTCCAGACACCTATGAATTATATCAAATAACAGCTGATAATGTCAGCGAGAAAATCGGTGATCGTTTTATCCTGGTTACACCGACATACGGTTTTGGTGCAGTACCCGATATTGTAAGTAATTTCTTAAAAGTGAACGCTGAAAAAATGTTTGCGGTTGTCTCAAGTGGCAACAGAAACTGGGGTAGAAATTATGCACGAGCAGGCGAATATATCAGTGATGACTATAATGTACCACTTTTAATGAAGTTTGAGTTGCATGGTAGTCCAGAACAAAGAGAACAATTTTTAGTTGAATTAGAAAGGGCAGGGGAATTGCATGAAAGTATTAGATGAGAAAACATACAATCACGTTGAGTTAAATAACGAAGTCACTAAAAGAGACGAGACTGGTTTTTACAAACTAGAAAAAGATTTAGAAGCGCTTGAAGTATTCATGGAAGAAGTGGAAAGTAAAACCATACATTTCGATTCTGAGCTTGAAAGATTGCACTACCTTGTTGAGAACGACTTTTACTATGATCTGTTTAAAGAGTATGATGAAGCAGGCTTAACTGAAATTATTGACCATGCGAATAGCATTGATTTCAAATTTAAGAGCTATATGGCAGCGAGCAAATTCTTTAAAGATTACACGTTAAAAACAAATGACAAAAAACAATATTTAGAAGACTATAGACAACACGTTGTGATTGTCAGCTTATACTTAGCAAAAGGAAACATTAAAACAGCTAAAACATTCATTACTTCAATGATGGAGCAGCGCTACCAACCTGCAACACCAACTTTCTTAAACGCAGGACGTGCACGTCGTGGTGAAATGGTTTCATGTTTCTTATTAGAAGTAGATGACTCATTAAACTCTATTAACTACATCGATTCAACTGCAAAGCAGTTAAGTAAAATCGGTGGTGGGGTTGCGATTAACCTTTCAAAACTACGCGCACGTGGTGAGGCAATCAAGGGCATAGAAGGCGTCGCTAAAGGTGTATTACCAGTAGCGAAATCTCTAGAAGGCGGCTTTTCTTATGCCGACCAGCTTGGACAACGTCCAGGTGCTGGTGCAGTATACTTAAACATCTTCCACTATGACCTACCTGAATTCCTTGATACTAAAAAGGTAAACGCAGACGAAGATATCCGCCTTGCAACAATTTCAACAGGTCTAGTCGTGCCATCTAAATTCTTTGAACTCGCACGTGATAACAAACCATTTAATACTTTTGCACCACACACAGTGGAAAGAGAATATGGTGTTTCACTTGATGACATGGATATGGATGAGATGTACGATGAGCTTGTGAAAAATGATAAGGTTAAAAAACGCGAATTTGATGCACGTGATATGTTAAACACAATCGCTCAAACACAACTACAGTCTGGATATCCATACCTAATGTTTAAAGACAATGCCAACAAAGTACACCCTCTTGGAGGTATTGGTGACATTAAGATTTCTAACCTATGTACTGAAATCTTCCAACTTCAAGAGACTTCTGTCATTAATGACTACGGTGTTGAAGATGAAATCAAACGCGACATTTCATGTAACCTAGGTTCTATGAACATTGCGAACGTTATGGATTCAGGTAAGGTAAAAGAAACAGTACATGAAGGTATTGAAGCTCTTACACTCGTTAGTGATGATACTTCAATCGCTAACGCACCAGGTGTTAAAAAAGCGAATGAAGAATTGCACTCAGTTGGACTTGGTGCAATGAACTTACACGGCTACCTTGCTAAGAACAAGATTGGTTATGAGTCAGAAGAAGCAAGAGACTTTGCAAACATCTTCTTTATGCTGTTGAACTACTACTCAATCGAAAAATCAATGATGATCGCAAAAGAACGCGGTGTAACATTCAAAGACTTCGATCGTTCTGACTATGCGAACGGTAAGTACTTTAAACGCTATACAGCTGAAGATATTACACCTCAGTTTGATAAGGTAGCAGATCTATTTGATCACATTCACATTCCGACTAAGGAAGACTGGGCAAACCTTCAACAAGAAGTTGAAGCGAATGGCTTATACCATGCTTACCGCCTAGCGATTGCACCAACACAAAGTATTTCTTACGTACAGAATGCTACAAGTTCTGTAATGCCAATCGTTGATATGATTGAACGTAGAACTTACGGTAACTCAGAGACGTTCTACCCAATGCCATTCCTATCTAAGGAAACAATGTGGTATTACAAGAGTGCCTTTAACACAGATCAAATGAAATTAATCGATATGATTGCTACAATCCAACAGCACGTTGACCAAGGAATCAGTACGATTCTTTACGTGAACTCAGAAATCTCTACTAGAGAATTATCTAAGTACTATATTTATGCACACCACAAAGGATTGAAATCACTCTACTACACGAGAAACAAATTACTCAGTGTTGAAGAATGTACAAGTTGTGCAGTATAAAGGAGAATGAACTATGAAAGCTGTTAACTGGAACAGAGAAGAGGATATGACCAATATATTCTGGCGTCAAAATATCTCACAAATGTGGGTAGAAACAGAATTTAAAGTATCTAAAGACTTAGCATCATGGGCAAGCTTGTCTGATGATGAGAAAGATACATTCAAGAAAGTCCTCGCTGGACTGACAGGGCTGGATACGCACCAAGCAGATGACGGCATGCCACTAATCATGCTTCATACTCCAGATTTACGTAAAAAAGCAGTATATTCTTTCATGGGAATGATGGAGCAAGTTCACGCGAAATCATATTCTCATATCTTTACAACACTACTACCGACTACGGAAACTGATGATTTACTAGACGAGTGGGTTGTTAATAATAAGCATCTGACTTTTAAAGCAGACAAAATTGTCACAAACTATCATAAGTTACTAGATAAGAACCCGTCACTTTATGATCAGTATATGGCGAGAGTTTCATCAGTATTCCTTGAGTCTTTCTTATTCTATTCAGGCTTTTACTATCCGCTTTACTTAGCTGGAAATGGCCGTATGACAACGAGTGGTGAAATTATTCGTAAGATTCTACTTGATGAATCCATCCACGGTGTCTTCACTGGTCTAGATGCCCAAGTACTAAAAGCAGAGTTGAGCCAAGAAGAACAGGACCGTGCAGATAAGGAAATGTATGAACTACTTGATGAGCTGTATGCCAACGAAGTTGAATATACAAAAGATCTCTACGATAAAATCGGTTTAACTGATGATGTTCTAAATTACTTACAATATAATGCAAACAAAGCATTATCAAACTTAGGATTTGAACCTTACTTTGAAGAAAAAGGATTCAATCCAATCATTGAAAATGCTTTAGATACAACAACGAAGAACCACGATTTCTTCAGTGTTAAAGGTGACGGCTATGTTCTCGCGTTAAATGTTGAAGCATTAAAAGATGAAGATTTTATTTTTGAAGACTAGTTATAGTAACACGCTTGATGTTTATCACATCAAGCGTGTTTATTCATTTAGTCATAAAATATTCATTTCAGTATCATTGATGAGCAAAATGATAATGTAAAATGATATTTGAATGTAAAATAGAAATGAGGTATAACTATGAAACTAAAAGGAAGCTTTTTATCAGTAATCTTATTATTATCTTTAACTCTGGCTGCATGTTCAGATGGAGAAGGTTCAGAACACGGTGATCATGGAGATATGAATCACGATCACGCATCTAGTGATGAAGTGAGATCACTTGAAGTTGATTTACAAACACCTGAAAGCATCACTGCTGGTGAAGAAGTTGAATTTACAGCTCATGTGACATCGAATGAGGAAGACGTTACAGATGCGGATGCTGTTATGTTTGAAATCATTCAAGGCGAGGAATCATTAGAAATGATTGATGTTGAACATAGTGAAAATGGTGAATATGTACTACCATACACGTTTGAAGAACCAGGGGAATACAAAGTCATTTCTCACGTTGATGCCTACCAATTACATACCATGCCAGAAGAAACAGTAACAGTAGAGTAGTATGATATTATAGTAGTATCAAGATAGTCAGTTCTAGGAGGATATTATGGATCTAACAAATAAAACTTATATCGTATCGGGTGCAACAACTTATCTCGGTAGAGAGGTTGCGCTGGAATTGGCGACAAAAAATGCAAACATTATTCTAGCCGGCTTGGATTATAGCGAGCTAGAAGATGTAAAAGCAACACTCAGCGATACTACTGGCGAACATGAAATTGTTTTATTGGAACAGTCTAAAGAAATTGATTGGCTGGACGTTGTCCAAAAAATTGAGGATAGCTATGAATCGCTAAATGGTATTATTCTAGTTCATTCAATCTTTACGGATGACAAAACAGTCTACAATGTTAGTTTTAATGAATTTAGTGAGGTCATGTATGAACATGTTTGGGGAACGTACCTCGGTATTAGAACCATGAGACCATTACTTAAAATTGAAAATGACGCAAAAATCATCAATGTCATTGAACCTTCATTTGAAGAAGTTTTCGAAAGAAACCTGTACTACACAGTTACAGGCGCAATTGAAGCTCTGACACATTCAACAGCAATTGAACTGAGTCGTGAAGATGTAGATGTTTATGCTCTAAGCTATCGCCCAACCTATAAGACAACGGAAGAAGAGCGTGCCAACCAAAAAGCAATTAAGAAAATTAAAGCAATTATCGACCACGATAAAGATATTCCAACAGGAGAAACGATCATTATCTCTTAAGATTAGCTTTATTTTAATAATCACACTTATATCTTTTAAGAGTAAGTGTGATTTTTCGTATTACGATGAGTTGGCTAGGAAAAACACGTCAGGCTATGTATAATTGCTAACAAGACTAAAAACGATAGTGATTTAAGTACGAATTTATGATGAGGAGCTTAATATGGAATTTAAAAAGTTATACTTATTATTGATATCAGGCCTTATATTATTACTTGCAGCTTGTAATGATAATGCTGAAGAAACAGCACCATCTGAAGAATCTGCAGCGGAAACTGAAGACACAGAAAGTGAAGTAGCAGAATCAGAAGAAGAACAAGAGGAAGAAGCGAGCTCTCCGGAGCACATCGCATACAAAAACTTTTTCAAGATTAAAAGTAGTACAGATGAAGACGATGATGACTTTACTCAAATTGATAACGATGTAGAATTACCGAAGAGTTCAGACCAAGTCGTTGTCTTCGACTTATCTGCAGCGTCCACTTTTGCAGCACTTGATTTAGAAGGAAATATCACCGGCATTCAAAAAGGGGAAGAAGGGGAACATTTAAACGAAGAATTGAGTGATATCTTCGGATCAGACGATCATGTGAATGTAGGTACTGAAGATGAAATTGATTATGGGGCAGTTGAAGAATTAGACCCAGAAGTGATTGTTATAGGTGAAGATGAGTCCTATTCAGCTGTAATCAGACAACTGGAAGAAGCAGCACCGAATGCTGAAATTATCAGTGTCGATAAAGATAGCACGACTTATGTGGAAAACATTATAGAATTTACTAGCTTCCTCGGAGAGATGTATGGTGTTGAAGACCATGCAGAAAATTTAGTCGATGACTTAAATACAAATCTGACTGAGCTTAAAGAACGTGTGCTTGATTTAGAGGAAAATCTACTCTATTTTGAAGTGAATGATGAGGACTTAACTATTGATGAAACAAGTGGCATCAATGATTTTCTTTTCAGTGAAGTTGGTTTTAATCGCGTACTTGAACCGGTATCAAATGAGAATAGTCAAGTAGAACCAAATGCTGATTTCGGTTTCTCGTCCATCTCTAGTTTAAACCCAGGTATTATTTTAGCCCTAAACACAAACGGAGAAAAAGATATTGAAACAGTGACTGAGGAAATTTTAACAAATGAATTGCTCACTAACATTAATGCAGTCATCAATGAAAATGTCTATGTTATATCTGAAGACAACTGGGACGAAGAACCAGCAGGCTACTTAGACATTATGAATCAAATTGAGGACTTATCCGGTATGTTGGATTCAATAGAAGAAAGTAATAATGATGAGTGATATGTAGTAAAAGCCCGTTCGTATAACGAACGGGCTGCTTTTAGATTATACAATTAGCATTTATTCAAGATGATCGCCAATGATTCTAACTTCTCTGTTTAAAGTGACTCCGTATTTCTCATTTACAGTATCTTGAACAAATTCAATGAGTGCTTCGTAGTCGCTAGCTGTACCATTATCGACATTGACCATAAAGCCTGCGTGCTTTTTAGAGACTTCAACGCCACCAATACGATGGCCTTGTAGGCCAGCATCTTGGATGAGCTTCCCTGCAAAATTACCTGGTGGTCTTTGGAATACACTACCACAAGATGGATATTCTAAAGGTTGCTTTGTTTCTCGGCGTTCAGTTAAGTCATCCATGATCGCTTTAATATTTTCAGTATCCTTGTCTTTCTTTAATTTAAAGACAGCTGATACTACAACTAGATGTTCTGTCTGTACTCGACTTGTGCGGTAACCAAGATCTAATTCATCTGGGCTCAGCGTGATGATTTCACCCGCTTCATTAATTGCTTTAATATGGCTGAGGCAGTCTTTGACTTCCCCACCGTAAGCACCAGCATTCATATAGACAGCACCACCGACTGAACCGGGGATACCACATGCAAACTCTAAGCCAGATAAGCCATGCTGGAGTGCCATATGCGAAGCATCAATAATAGCAGCACCGCTATCTGCTGTTAAAGTGTCGCCTTCTACAGTAATGTTATTTAACTTTAAAAGGTTAACGACGATGCCACGGATGCCACCATCTCGAATAATAATATTCGATCCATTGCCTAAATAGGTCACCGGTAAATGGTTTTCATTTGCGAATTTGATGACTTTTGCAGTATCTTCTATATTACCGACCGAAATGTATATATCTGCCGGGCCACCGGTTTCTGTATATGTGTATTTATTTAAGGGTTCATCGCTTTTAACAATTGACGATGTCACTATGTTTTTAAGCGCTAAGACAAGCTTTTCTTTATCCACTATAATTATCCTCTCATTCATGCTTAACAATTATTATAGTGTATAATTAGAAAAAATTAAACTCACATATATGTTATACTATATCGTGTTATAAAAAGAAATCTACCTGAAGCGGGGTTCGTATATGTCTTTGAAAACGCTGATAAAAGGTTCGCTTATCATGGCACTATTATTTTTAAGTGCCTGTGGATCAAGTCTAGATGAAGATATTAAAACATATGAAAGTGATGCGGAGCGCCTAATAGAATTAAATAGTGAGTTTAATGATTTGGTCAATGATATGGATTTCGACCGAGTGGAGCGAATGTATTTTGAAGAAGAAGAAACAGATTTGGCATTTATTCAAGATTTAATCAATCGAGTCGATAAAGAACTAGTCCCATTAGCCGATAGCCTTGGACATGAAGTCGAATCAATCCAAGTCGAAAACCCTGAAGTTCAAGAAATTCATAATATTATGCTTGAAGATGTGCAAGTGAAGAGGGATTTTACAGCTCAAATCACTTCATTTCTAAACGCTTATGCGAGTTCGATTGACTCAAATGAACAACTTGTCACATTAAGCCAATCTTTTATCACGCACCAAGAGGAACGAGATAACCTTATAGAAGCAGCGGATTCAAGTGAAGAAATAGAAGAAATGAACACTTTGATTGATGTTTTAAATAAAAACAGTGAAGCACTAGATGAGCAAATAACGAACTTTCAAAGTAAAGAGAGTGTGGAAGAAAAAGAGCAGTTTGCCAAAGAAGATTTGCTACCTTTAATAGATCAGCATATTGAAGAAATAAATGCTCTAAATTTGACGACTTCTACTGCAACTCGGGCACGGACGATTTCGCTTGAGATGAATTACAATTATCGAACTTATTTTGAAGAAAGAAAAAATGTAATGGTATCCGTTGAGCAGCTACAGGAGCTTTCTTTAGAAAATCTTTTATCCCAGTTAGATACAGCATCAACACTTGATAGTCAGTTTGAAGAAGCGTTAAACAATAAAAAAAATGAGGCACCTTAGGTGCCTCATTTTCTATTTTGGTCTTCGTCAATATTTTTACCTGTTTGTATGTTGTGTAACGGATGATTTGGATCCTTTTCAACTTTTGAAATCATTACATTTCTTAAGATGACAGTAATCAACCAAAAAGCAAATACAGCCAGTAAAATATATGACATCGTACTATTATTTTGAAAGTCTAAGAAAAACAACACGACAACAATAAATAGAATCGCATTGATTGAGTCAAGAAAAGTCCATCGCTTTAATTTTCTAGTCATATGTATACAGCCTCCAATACATTTGCATTATACCATACTGCTATAGTCAATTTGATTAATTTTTAAATAAGTGATAAATTATATAAAGTCAATGAAAGGTGTGGTTATATGTTAACAAAAATCACCAACATAGATGCATTTCAAAACTTATTAAATGACAAGCATGAGTTCTATTTTTTAAAACACAGTAATACGTGTCCTATTTCTTCCTCAGCATTTGATGAATTTCAGAAATTTCATTACGAAAGAGATATGGATGGTTACTACTTAGTGGTACAAGATCACCGTGAGCTATCAAATTATATTGCTGAAACATTTGAAATTAAACATGAATCCCCACAAGCCTTCTACTTTGTAGATGGAAAAGTAAAGTGGCATGATTCACATGGTAAAATCACTTTGGCTACACTTAGTAGCGTAGAAGATTAAAAAATCACCCCTGTAGTTGAACTTCTAAGTTCTAAGCTGGGGTGATTTTGTTTGGTTTAAAAAGTATTCTATCCTATCGGTGCGAACATCACTCGGTTTTGACCGAGTTTTTTTGCTTCAAATAGGGCGCTCTCAGCTTCTTTTACGAGGTCTCTCTTCGTTGCAAGGGCAGCTTCTTTATAACCCACACCGACTGAAACCGTGACATCGACGGTGTCAATTTCATTGATGTGAAACTTAGAATACTCAACACTGTTTCTAATTGCTTCACCAAGTCTGACGGTTTTATCGAAGTTGATGTTGGGTATGACCATGGCAAATTCTTCACCACTGTTTCTAAAGAGCTGTCCGCCTGTCGGGACGTAATTTTGAAGTAGTGAAGCTAACTGTTTGATGATCTTGTCCCCGGAGTCATAGCTATGCTTATCGTTGTAGCGTTTAAAGTTATCGATATCAATTAAAAGTAGACTCAGAGATTCGTCGTTTTCAAAATGTTCATCAACTAATCTGTCTAATGACTTCACATTACCTAATTGAGTGAGATGGTCGATAAATTCATCATCATCGATACGCTTATTTAACTGATAGATTTGGTTGATATCTTCATACATAATATGTGCTGTAAAGATAATGACAGATGTTGCTACGAGTAGTATTATCCCTGTCATAAATGATATATTGTAAAAGAGCTGATTAATCACAATGGCATACAAAGATGTAAAGATTAAGTTCACAATAACTAGCTTCGTATGTGTAATCTTTTGGAAAAAAGGTGCAGCCATTAAAAATATTAAGTAGAGTATACTGAATACAATAAATGGCCCCAAGCTCAGTTCGAATATATAAAAGTAAAAGAAAAACACAATCAATGCTGAAACTAAACCATATATAAACGAATTATATGCTCCGAGTAAAAGGAGTGGAATAAAATAGAGTGCAATTTCGCCGTCAGCCGTCGAGAACGGTACGAGCATGGTCAATATCGCTAAAGTCGTCATGAGCAAGGTTTGGAATAAACCTGTTTCGACGATTTTCTTTTCTTCAAAGAATTGTATTCTATAAAAGAGGTAGATTCCACTGATAATCAGTGCGATATTTAACAGAAAATCTATGAACATGTCGGACCTCCTTTAGACTCTTATACTTTCTTATATTATACTCGTTTAGGATGTGTGAAGAAAGTGAATTTGTTTATATGGAAAGAATGATATATACATATATACCGAATATGGTATATTTAATGGGATTAAAAAATCGGGTGAGTATATGAATACATTATTTCTACTGTGTATATCCTTTGTGATATCACTAATACTGGTGCCGGTCTTTATTTATTTAGCGAAAAGGTTTGGCTTTGTCGATTACCCAAACTATCGTAAAGTACATAAAGTACCGATGCCTTATCTTGGCGGTGTGGCAATTCTTGTAAGTTTTACAATCGTCACTCTTTTTGCCCAGCCTGCAGAAATTGAATATAAACCAATAATAATCGGCGCGACAATACTTTGTTTCGTCGGTCTAGTAGATGATAAATACGATCTTAAGCCATTCGTAAAGTTTATTGGTCAACTGGTCGCTATTAGTGTACCGATTTATTACGGGATTATTATTGATACGATTACACCATTTGGTATAGAAATTAACTTCGGTGTGCTTTCAGTTCTCGTGACAGTCATTTGGTTAGCGGCCATTATTAATGCGATCAATTTGGTGGATGGTTTAGATGGTCTCGCGACAGGTGTCGTTATTATCGCCTTAGCGAGCATCGCAGTCATTACTATTTTCCAGTCAAATATATTTGTCATGATGATTTGTATTATTTTAATCGGCTCTCTACTCGGTTTTTTACCGTACAACTTCCATCCAGCAAAAATATTTTTAGGTGACAATGGTGCCATGATGCTCGGTTATATCGTGGGTGTGTTATCAATAATTGGCTTTAAAAACATAACCTTTATTTCACTGTTTTTCCCAATTATTATTCTCGGTGTGCCATTTATTGATATGTTCTTTGCAGTGATTAGACGATACCGAGAAGGTGTATCCGTCATGCGCGCAGATAAAAACCACCTGCACCATAGGGTGAGGCACCTCGGTTTTTCTCATAGAGAGAGTGTCGTATTGATTTACTTTATAGCACTCTTATTTGCGATCGGTGGTGTAGTAATGTACTTGGCAACTGTACCAGGTGCCATTATCATCGGGATATTACTACTATTGACAACGAATTTAGTCGTAGAGGCTACAAACCTAATTGGTTCGAATAAGCGGCCGATGTTAAATTTCTTCAAGAAAGTATTCGACCGCATTCCATAGTTAAATTACTTCTTCAGCAATAACTGGATCATCTTTCTTAGCGATATAGTTATTACTCGTGATTTCTTTTAAGGTGTCGATAATCTGATCGGCACCTTCTTCTTTTATGTGAATCAAATAGTGAACCTTATCGGTATAGTCCTGAGAGACTATGGTCGCATCTGTATTTCCTAGGTAATGTTCGAATTTTGCTGTATAGGTATAATCTAAGGTGACGTTGATAGGCGTCATTGGAATTTCCATGACCTTACCGCTCTCTTTAACTGCTAAAGAAGTCCCGCTAGAATATGCTCTAATCAATCCACCGCTACCGAGTTTAATACCTCCAAAATAACGTGTGACAACGACAGTAACGTTGTATAATTCTTCATTTTTCAAAACTTCTAACATTGGCACACCTGCCGTACCCTGTGGCTCACCATCATCATCAGCTCTTTGGATTAAAGCACTTTTGCCAATGATATAGGCACTGCAATTATGTGTAGCTGATTTATGTTCTTGTTTAACTTCGTTTATGAAAGCTTTCGCTTCATCCTCAGTTTCAGTTCTCTTGATATGACTAATAAAACGTGATTTTTTTATGATTTCTTCTGTTGATAAATTCTTGTGATTCATGTATTTTTGTTCCAATGAAAAACACCTCTTAAAAATAGTTTATCATAGCATGCATATGTAGTAGAATAAGTATCGAGATGAATTGGAGGAGACGCATATGAAAGTGGCTGTAGTTGTTGATTCGACTAGTTATTTACCCACCAATATTTTAGAAAAGTATGATATATACACCATTCCTTTGAATGTGATTATCAATGATGAAGTATATAAAGAAAATGAAATAGATAATAGCTGGTATTACGAGCAAATGGCTGGGAGTGATGAATTGCCAACCACTAGTCAGCCATCTATTGGAGATTATATTTTGCTACTTGAATCTTTATATAGAGATGGCTATACAGATGTGCTGAGTTTCCACCTTTCTAAAGAGATATCTGGAACCTACCAAAGTGCGATTTCCGCATCAACTAGTGTTGAAGACATTAACGTTCATGTTGTGGACTCTCAACTATCATGCGCACCCTTAGGGTTCTTGGCTTTATATGCTGCTCAAAATAAGAATGTGAAACCCCTTGAAGCCTTGCTTGATGATTTAGAAGATATGAGGCAAAAAGAAAATTTAAATGCTTACTTCCTTGTAGATAATTTAACAAATCTACAAAAGGGTGGTCGACTATCAAATGCCCAGGCAATGATTGGTGGTTTATTAAAAATTAAGCCAATCCTTGAATTTATTGATGGTAAGATTGTGGCCGTTGAAAAAATTAGAACGCAGAAAAAGGCGATGTCTAAAATTGAGGCTAAGTTAGCAGAAGATTTTCAAGTACACAAAGGTAAAAAAATCACAGCATGTTTAATCCATGCCAATGCACCAAGCTTGGCTGAATCTTATATAGAAGAACTTCGGGAAAAGTTTGAAGATGTTACATTTATTCTACAAGAATTTGGCCCTGTAATTGGTACGCATTTAGGCGAAGGTGCCATTGGAATAGGCTATACTGTATACGATATCGATGTTTCTGACTTTTAATTAAATCTATTATTAACGCAGCTTATTTAAGCTGCTTTTTTTATTGGAGGCAAAATGATACTAAAGCATGGCGGAGAAAAAATATTGTTTGAAGCAGGTGTTAAGAATCATACGTGTTGTCGTTGTGGTAATCAAAATAAGTCCTTATTCTATACCTATTATTCACATTACGATCAGTGTAGTGTGACTTACTGTATGCACTGCATTATTCTAGGTCGTTCAGATTCAGTGACACCTTTATATGGTATGGAGACTAAACGTTTTAAGGAAGAAATTGATTATCATTTAGATTTTCAGTTGAATGACATTCAAATTCAAGCGAGTGTTCGTATCGTTTCAGCCATTCATAATCATAGCAATTTACTTTTGTATGCAGTCACAGGAGCAGGTAAAACAGAAATTACCTTCGAAGGTATTAAAATAGCAAGGCGTAAAGGTTTGAACGTTGCCTTTGTGTCCCCGAGGATTGATGTTGTTAAAGAGGTATATTTGAGGCTTACAGATGCATTTAAACACACACGTATTGATTTGATGTATAGCGAGGTAAAAAATGTGTTGAGTCATGCCTTTACAGTGTGCACAGTTCACCAACTTATGAACTACATTCAACACTATGATGTGATTATTGTCGATGAAGTAGATGCTTTTCCCTTGGCTGATGAACCACTTTTAATGTCGATAATTTTAAGAGCCTTATCAGCTAACGGATCATTGATATTAATGACTGCGACACCAACTAGAGAGATGATTAAGTTAACTGGAAAGGATAATGTCGTAACGATAGCTAGAAGATATCACGGTCATGACCTCGCGATTCCGAAGGTGTACTACCATGCGGTAGACACTTATATTGAGAAACATAAAACATCACCAGTGCTTGATCAATTGGTTGGTAAAATTATAGCACAGGATCGTAAAGTACTTATTTTTTTACCAGAAATCAAAATGTTAGAGCAGCTTGGTCAGTTAATGAAAGATAAGTTTCCCGACTTACAAGCAGTTTACAGTGGAGATCGTTACCGCTATGAGAAAGTACAGCTCATGCGTGACAATAAAATAAAAGTACTTTTAACAACCACTATTTTAGAGCGTGGAGTCACCTTTCCTAATTTAGATGTGATTGTAGTCAATGCGCACCGCTTTGATAGTGCTGGACTCATTCAAATTTGTGGGAGAGTTGGAAGAAAGCCAAAAGATCCCTTGGGAAATATCTGGTTTTTATCGGAAAGTAATACGAGAAGTATTCATCAAACAATCAAGAAAATTAAAGCCTTCAATAAAGGTCGTGCTAAGTTATGATCTGCCTATACTGTCATCAAAGAATAACTAATGAACCTACTGTGATTTCCTTATTCGTAAAGTCAGAGCCACTCTGTCAAAGTTGTCGGGATTCACTAGAGGAAAAGTTTTTTGGACCGAGGTGTGGCCGATGTCATCAGGTAGTACAAGTGGAAATTGATATATGTGAGGACTGTCAGCTTCTTATCAATAGGTATCCACACGTAAATCAAATTACTGTAATAACGGATTACAACGACGCTGTGAAGATGTTGTTACATCGTTACAAGTTTTTAAAGGACCAGGCGATGGCAATGATAATGAAGTATTTAAGTGATTTTAATTTTAAGAATTATGATCTGGTCGTTCCGATACCCATTTCATCAGCACGTTTAAAGGAGCGAACTTATAATCAGGTGACAGAAATGCTTAAGGTAATGAAGGTTGATTATCAACTTATACTAGAAACCTCTAAGAAAAATCGTCAATCAGATCTCAGTCGAGCGGCGCGTTTAAATAAAGAAAATCCATTTTTCTTAAATGAAAATGTTAAAGACTATGACTTTTCGGGTATGAGTGTTCTCATAGTAGATGATATTTATACAACAGGGGTTACAGTACATCAGGCGGCAGATGTCATCTCAAATCTTAATTTTCAGAAAATAGATGTGTTAACGTTTTCAAAAGCGCAACACATTTGGTATAATGAGATTAAGAAGAAAGGTAACATATAAGGAGGGCTCATCATGATTAGAGTTGAAATTAGAGGAGAGAACATTGAAGTAACAGATGCAATCCGCGAACATGTGGAAGACAAAGTTGCAAAACTTGAACGTTACTTCAACGATGTACCAAACACTCATGCTCACGTAAATATCAAGGTTCGTAATAATAAGCGTGGTAAGGTTGAAATTACGATTCCTATGAAAGATTTAACGTTGCGTGCAGAAGAAGTACACGATGATCTCTATGCAGCGGTAGATTTAGTAATCGATAAGCTGGAAAGACAGATCCGCAAGCACAAAACAAAAATCAACCGTAAGTTCAGAGAGAAGAACCCAGAATTAGAATTCTTTAATGCCGCGGCATTTGAGAATGGACAAGAACAAGAAGGAAATAATGACAATGACGACGAGATTGCGATCTATCGTTCTAAAGAATTTACATTGAAACCAATGGATTCTGAAGAAGCAGTTTTACAGATGAACATGCTCGGCCATGATTTCTTTGTCTTTAATGATAGAGAAACAGATGGTACTAGTATCGTTTATCGTAGAAAAGATGGTAAATACGGACTAATAGAAACAAATTAAACGAATATAATAATTTGCCCCTGTGAGCTGTTATAGCCCAGGGGCTTTTTGATGGTTCATATTTTATTTTTATATATAATAGTGGTAAAATGTAACGTTGTATATAGGAATTTTTTTGAGGGAGAGAGTAAATCCATGGGTGTTTTAAATAAGATGTTTGACGGCAACAAGAAAGAGCTCAAAACATTACGTAAAGAAGCTCAAAAGGTGTTGGCATTAGCACCTGAAATGGAAAAATTAAGCGATGACGCACTTAAAGAAAAAACTGCAAGCTTTAAAAATCAATTAGCAGCTGCAGATGGAGATATAAAAAAAGAGAATAAGATATTAGATGATATATTAACAGAAGCATTTGCTGTTGTTAGAGAAGCGGCGAAACGTGCTTTAGGAATGGAACCATTCGAAGTCCAAATTATGGGGGGGATTGCCCTTCATAAAGGTGATATTGCAGAGATGAAAACCGGTGAAGGTAAAACATTAACTGCAACGATGCCAGTGTACTTAAACGCACTCGCAGGTCGTGGTGTTCATGTTATTACAGTCAACGAGTACCTTTCAGAAAGTCAGATGGAAGAATTATCACCCCTATATAACTTCCTTGGCATGTCCGTTGGTTTGAACTTAAATCAAAAAAATAGTAATGAGAAAAGAGAAGCTTTCAGAGCAGATATTACTTATACAACAAACAACGAACTGGGTTTTGACTATTTAAGAGACAACATGGTGACATATAAACAGGACCGTGTCTTACGTGGCTTAAACTTTGCAGTTATCGATGAGGTTGACTCGATTTTAATTGATGAAGCAAGAACACCACTCATCATATCTGGTAAGGCCAAAGACCGTGAAACGTATTATGTCCAAGCAAACCAGTTTGTAAAAATGTTAAAAGAAGAAGAGGATTACACATACGACATTAAGACAAGAAACATTCAGCTTAATGAGTCTGGTATGGAGAAAGCAGAGAAATGGTTTAAGCTTGATAATCTATACGATGTTAAGCATGTAAATTTACTCCATCATATCAACCAAGCCTTAAAAGCCAATTTCTCTATGGAAAGAGATGTAGACTATGTTGTCGATCAAGAAGGTATTTTAATCGTAGATCAGTTTACAGGACGTACGATGAAAGGGCGTCGCTTTTCAGACGGTCTTCACCAGGCTATTGAAGCAAAAGAAGGCATGGATATACAAAATGAATCTCGGACGATGGCATCCATTACCTTCCAGAACTTCTTTAGACTTTTCAATAAATTGTCTGGTATGACAGGTACTGCGAAAACGGAAGAAGAAGAGTTCATGAATATCTACAATATGCGAGTGACTCAAATTCCGACAAATAAACCTGTCCAACGTATCGATAATACAGATAGAATTTATGCGGCAGAAGAAATCAAGCTAAAAGCTGTCGTTAATGATGTCATTGAGCGTCATAAAAAAGGGCAACCTATCCTTATCGGTACTGTTGCAGTTGAAACCAGTGAATTGATTTCAAATCTACTGAAAAAACACGGCATCCGTCACAATGTCTTAAATGCGAAAAACCATGGCCGTGAAGCAGAGATCATTAAAGAAGCAGGTAAAAAAGGTGCTGTAACAATAGCAACAAACATGGCTGGTCGTGGGACAGATATCAAGCTCGGTGACGGTGTTAAAGAACTCGGTGGTCTAGCTGTAATTGGTACAGAACGTCATGAGTCACGTCGGATTGATGATCAGTTAAGAGGGCGTTCTGGACGTCAGGGTGACGTCGGTGAAAGTACCTTCTACCTATCACTGGAAGATGATCTAATGAGACGGTTTGGTTCTGAAAGAATTCAGGGCATGATGGAACGCATGGGTATGAGTGAAGAAGAACTAACAAGTAAGATGATTTCTAGAGGCGTAGAGTCCTCACAAAAACGTGTGGAAGGAAACAACTTTGACGCACGTAAAAAGTTACTGGAATACGATGAGGTTTTACGTAAGCAACGTGAAATTATTTATAATGAGCGTGATGAAATTATAGATAAAGACGACGTTTCAGATCTTTTGTATGACATGATTGATCGTTCAGTAGAACGTACTGTAGAGTTTTACGATTTAGATAATGAAGAAGACGTTGACTACGAGCAGTATAAGAACACACTCGTTGATCTCTACTTACCAGAAGAAGAAATCTCTGTAGAAGACATCAAAGGTAAGGACCCGGAATCAATATACGCGTTCATTATGGCTAAGGTAAAAGACCAACTTAAAGAAAAAGAAGAAACTTTAGGTGAAGAAAAAATGCGTTTGTTTGAACGTATGATGATGCTTCGTACAATGGACCAAAAATGGGTGGAGCATATCGATAGTATGGATCAGCTTAGAACTGGAATCCACTTGCGCTCATATGGACAAATTAATCCGTTAAGAGAGTATCAAAATGAAGGGATTCAAATGTTTGAAAACTTGCTTGTGAATATCGAAGATGACACATCTAAGTTTGTACTGAAGACAGTGGTTCACACAGATGAAGAAATGAAACGTGAGCAAGTCTTGGATAAAAAACAAATGCATGCTGGTGACGGTAAACAGAAAGTTAAAAAGCAACCCATTAAAAAGCAAGTAAAAGTGGGTAGAAATGACCCTTGCCCATGTGGATCAGGTAAGAAGTATAAAAACTGTCACGGACAAGCATAAGGAGATAATATATGGAATTAAGTGAAGTAAAATCTTTCATACAAAGTTCGAGAGATAAGCTAGAAGACTTTAGGGGGTCTCTTTGACTTAGAAGAAAAAGAGACTCAAATTAAAGAAAATGAAGAACAGATGCTGGATCCTAATTTTTGGAATGATAGTGATGCTGCTAATGACGTCATTGCATCGAATAATCATTTGAAGAAAATTGTAGATGGTTTTAATAATCTTGAGGCGTCAGTTGATGATATTGAAACGTCATATGAATTATTACGGGAAGAGCATGACAGTGAGCTTGAGGCCATTTTATCGGACTCAATCAAAGAAACAGAAGAAAATATTGAAGCATATGAATTGAACCTATTACTCTCAGGCGAACACGATGCTTTGGATGCAACCTTGGAACTACATCCTGGTGCAGGTGGTACAGAATCACAAGACTGGGCTGAGATGTTACTAAGAATGTATCAACGTTACAGTGAAAGTGAAGGCTTTAAAGTTGAAACAGTCGACTATCAAGCTGGAGACGAAGCTGGAGTTAAGAGTGTGACGTTATCCATTAAAGGTGCCAATGCTTATGGGTTATTAAAGGCTGAGAAGGGTGTCCACCGTCTTGTAAGAATTTCTCCATTTGATTCTTCAGGGCGACGACATACATCCTTCGTATCCTGCGAAGTAATTCCGCAGTTTAAAAATACGGATGTTGAAATAGAAATTAACAATGATGATATTAAAATAGATACTTACCGTTCAAGTGGTGCAGGTGGTCAGCACGTAAATACGACTGATTCAGCTGTCAGAATCACGCATTTACCCACAGGGATTGTCGTGACATGTCAAAATGAACGTTCACAGATTAAGAACCGTGAACAAGCGATGAATATGTTGAGAGCTAAGCTCTATCAAAAGAAAATCGAAGAACAGAGAGCAGAAATCGAAGATATTAAAGGTGAACAAAAAGAAATTGGCTGGGGAAGTCAAATCCGAAGCTATGTCTTTCACCCGTATTCAATGGTTAAAGACCATCGCACAAACTATGAAACAGGTAATACTGACAAAGTAATGGATGGTGACTTATCACCGTTCATACATGCATATCTAAGAATGGTAATGTAAAAGTAGATGGAGGCTGTAAAATGAAAAAGATAATGATGTCTCTTAGCTTTGGTGTAGTACTCGTGCTGAGTGCATGTGGTTCAGGTGAAGAAGAAAGTGCGACTTCAGACAATGCATCGGTAGATGATGGTCAGGCAATTTACGAAGCTTCATCTTGCTTTAGTTGTCACGGTAGAGAATTAGAAGGCGCATCAGGACCAAATCTTCAAGAAGTCGGTAGTAGATTATCAGTAGACGAAATCAAAACTGTTATCGAAGAAGGAAAAGGACCAATGCCAGGTGGATTAGTAGAAGATCAAGAACAACTGAGTAAACTAGCAGAATGGCTTTCTGAAAAACAATAAAACAATCAGAGAAAGACCGTTAAGTTTTATTAAAAAACTTAACGGTTTTTTTGTTAACTTAAGCTAATATAGTAAATTATTTTATCCGAGTAAATTACTATAACAATGCATAGTTAAATAAATCATTTGTAAAGAAAACACGTCCAGATTTCTAATAAATTTCTTTTATATTACAAATATATTACAAGACTTTATTGTAATGACTCTTATGATATAGTTTATTACGTGTCGTAATAACGGAAGAGTTACATATCAATCAATAGCCAAACATAAAAAATTAAAAAATAAAATGATTATTAGTAGGAGGACATTCACTTTATGAAAAAGACAGTAGTATCTGTAGCAACATTAACAGCAATTACAGGTGTCGCAGCAACGACGGTTTCAGCAGACGAATACAAAATAGCTAGTGGAGATACATTATGGGGAATAGCTAATGAAGTTGGAACATCAGTAGCTGATCTTAAAGCGGATAACGAATTAACAAGCGACCTTATCTTCCCAGGTGACGTATTAACAGTAAACGAAGCGGAAGAAGAGGCACCAGCACCTGTTGAAACTCCGAATACATATACTGTACAAGCAGGAGATACACTTTCACAAATCGGTGAACAGTTCTCTCTAGATTACAAAGAAATCATGAAGTTAAATAACTTATCTAGTGATTTAATTTTTGTTGGACAAGAATTAACAATCTCAGGTGAAGAAGTTGCTTCAGAAACTGTAGAAGTTGAAGAGGTAGAAGAAGTAGAACCTGTTCAAGAAACTGAGGAAGTAGAAGTAAATACTTCAGCAAATGAAGATGCAGAAGCTCAACAAGCAGCTGAAGAACAAGCTGCTGCAGAAAAAGCAGAAGCTGAACGTATTGCAGCCGAAGAACAAGCGGCAGCTGAAAAAGCAGAAGCAGAGCGTGTAGCAGCTGAACAAGCAGCAGTAGAAGCTGCTGAAGCAGAGAGAATCGCAGCCGAAGAAGCGGCAGCGGCTGAAGAAGTAGAAGTTGAAGAGGTAGAAGAAGTAGAACCTGTTCAAGAAACTGAAGAAGTTTCAGTAGATGAAGAAGCTGAGCGTGTTGCAGCCGAAGAGCAAGCAGCGGCTGAAGCAGAAGCAGAAAGAGTTGCTGCAGAACAAGCGGCAGCTGAAAAAGCTGAGGCAGAGCGTGTAGCTGCAGAACAAGCGGCAGC
>NZ_KE384461.1:0-981 GCF_000425825.1 Jeotgalicoccus marinus DSM 19772 | reverse complement strand
AGCAGAAGCAGAAAGAGTAGCCGAAGAACAAGCGGCAGCTGAAAAAGCAGAAGCAGAAAGAGCAGCTGAAGAACAAGCGGCAGCAGCAGAACCTGCAGCAGCAACACCAGCTTCTAGTGTATCTAACGGTACAAACTACTATCAGTGGGGTAGCTGTGCATGGTACGTATTTGAAAAGCGTTCATCAATGGGCTTAAGCACTGGCAATGGCTGGGGAGATGCTTCTAACTGGGCATCTGCAGCTTCGTCTGATGGATACTCAGTAGGTAATAAACCAGCTGTGGGTGCAATCATGCAAGCACCGGCATATACTAACGGATCATACGGTCAAGGTCACGTTGCATTTGTAGAACGTGTTAATGGCGACGGTTCAATCTTAGTATCAGAAATGCAATTCGGTGGCGGCCTTGGTAGTAAAAGCACAAGAACTTTAAGTGCTTCTCAAGCAGCTAACCATAACTTTATCTACTAATAAATACTTGATAGAGATTAAATATTTGAAGTACACTTGCACTCATATGAGATGTAAGTGTACTTTTTTATTATTCAGAACAAAATCTAGTTCGCGAAAAGCCCACAAAATCCAAAAAGACACGAACTAGGTCGTGATAATTGATAAAAAAACGGCTCTACGTCAAATAAGGTTGATGAAACAATTTATCTGACTGTCTAACTTGCTTTATGCAAGTTAGACAGTCTTTTTTTGTTCAGGTTTATATAAACGCGTCATCAATAATATTCGATCTCTGAAATGCGCAAAGTTCTTGTAACCAAAAGCCATCCGTTTTAATACTTTGATACTGTTATTGATACCTTCTAATGGGCCGTTTGTTAGTGTTGGATAATGTAATGTGTTTTCAATATAGGATTCATACTTCTTAAATGTTCGTAATACTCGACGCATGCCAGGAGATAATGGAACCTGATTAGAAGTTTGAATCAATGTTTTAAACTGGCTCATATGGCCTTGTTTTAACGCAT
>NZ_AUEE01000013.1 GCF_000425825.1 Jeotgalicoccus marinus DSM 19772 | reverse complement strand
GGATATTTGAAAGGGAAAAGTGCCGTACTTATCCATGAACAACATGCGAATTTGAAGTACAAATATGGAAACAGAACGTTTTGGGCGAAGGGATACTATGTGAGCACCGTCGGACTGAACCAAAAAACGATTGAAAAGTATATCAGAGAGCAGGAAGCAGATGACAGGGTGCTCGATTCAATTTCAAAACGAGAATACGTGGATCCATTCAAAAAGTAAAACCAAATAAAAGGTAAAGTGAATAGCGGTTGGCAGTCTTTTGAGAGCTCCCTTTAGGGAGTATGTGCGGAATGAGCCCTTATAGGGCTGAAAAAAAGCCACCCGTTATACGGGTGGATACTTACTTTACGAGAACTGCTCTTCTGCAGCAGCTTCTATTTGGTTCTTAATTCTTTTCGGTATCATAACAACTTCAGTTTTTAGGTTTTTAGGACGATAAGTCTTATCGATACATTTCTCGAAGTATTCTAAGTGTTTTTGATCAATACATTTCTCAGATTCTGTACTGGAGTCTCCATCATCTGCCTGAATAGAATACCAGTAAAGATAATCGAATTCGCCCATATGGTCACGCATAATCGTCTCGACAAACATCTTTTCATCATCGAGTGTGAGGAGCGCATCATTCATATGCTCATTGAGGAATTCCATCCATTGATCGACTAATTCTTCCTTACCTTTTTTCACCCTAAATCTTGTTAATTCTACTTGCATATTCAGGACTCCTTTGTTTTAGTCAACATCATATTACACCTTTTTTGGGCAATGTCAATGACCTTATCAAAGAATCTTTTTAAGAAAGTATCTTAAGAATTTTGAGAAAGTTATAGAAATAAATTTTTACTGTATATTATTCATTAAAAGTAGTCTCAAATTGCTTATTTTCTAAGCCTTCTAATGTTTTTCATAATACCACTTTCAGTCGACAATACACTTCTTTTATAAACATAAGCAGCAACCATAAGTGTTACGATAATCAGAGCGATGAGAATTACAACGCCTATAATCATCTCAAGGTGACCTGTATCATTAGTGA
This sequence comes from Jeotgalicoccus marinus DSM 19772, assembly GCF_000425825.1. Taxonomy (GTDB): domain Bacteria; phylum Bacillota; class Bacilli; order Staphylococcales; family Salinicoccaceae; genus Jeotgalicoccus; species Jeotgalicoccus marinus. Next base: position 54,588 of record NZ_AUEE01000013.1, on the reverse strand, counting down.
GTAATCTGAGTGGCATAACGAATGGTGTGAAGAACGGGATGTAGCTCGCTACTGTGATTAAGAAATGATCTGCAAAACTGATACCTGCCAATGCAATAAAGTAACCAATCATCGTAATAAAGGTGACTGGCATTAAGCCTTGTTGTATATCTTCCATACGGTTGATGAATGAACCGAGCATAGCTGCAATCGAAAGGTAAAGTATTAAACCAAGGACAACAAAGATGACGCAATAAACGATTAATAGTGGTGTTTGGTCGTTTGGCTCTAAACCAAATCTTTCAAGTAAGGCTGTGTGATCTGATGTGTAAAAAGCAATAAGCCCACCGATCGTTATGGCCGCAACTTGAATGATACTCACTGCCATCATTGCTAAAATTTTTGCCATCAAGTGTTGAACGGGTCGTATACTTGAAACAATCATTTCAATCACTCTTGAAGATTTCTCATTTGCAATCTCCATAGCAATCTGTGATGCATAGTTCAGTATGATGATAAACATCAAAATGACTGAGAAGTAGAATATAACCATATTTAATATATTGGTATCATCTTCACTTGCTGCTTCAAATTCTCCTGAATCTTCAGCTTGGACTAAGAAGTTAACAGGCACTTCTTTGTACATTAACGCTAGCTCTTCTTCACTTAAATCTAAAGTCTGCAGTACGTAGGCGCGGTTGGTATCATTTAAAGCAAGTTGAATGTTTTGTTCTTCTGTAGAAGATAGGGCTTCATCACTTCTAATTTCTGCTTCTAGTGGATCTGTACTTGTAACCTCTAGAACCGTATCGCCATCTTCTTCTACAATCTCTATCTCTTCGTCATAGGTTTGAATAATCGGTTCAAACACTTCTATAAAGGACTGATCTGCTTCAATCTGAAGCGTAGAGGACTCATCTGAATCAAATAGACTGATAATTTTATCCAGGTTAAATGCTAAAAACATTCCTGCGATAATAATCAAGGTTGTGATAATAAATGATTTTGCTTTTAATTTTGAGAAAAATGTTAGGTTGAAAGTCGTCATAAATTTATTCATAGTCTCGACCTACTTTCGAAATGAAGATATCGGTTAGTGAAGGTTCGTTAACTTGGAAACGTTTAAAGAAACCGAGTTCAGTCACTTTGTTATAGATTTCTTCAGCATACTTTTCCTCTTCAATTTTTAAGGTAGTCTTCTTACGTACTTGTTTGATATCAAGTACACCAGGAAAATCTTTTAAGAAGGACACATCATGATCGCCTTCAATAATAATTTCTTTTTGTCCAAAGTCTTTTTTAATTTGATCAATATTACCGCTGACTACTTGTTTACCACGGTCTAATATACATAGCTCCTCACACAGTTCTTCGACGTGTTCCATACGGTGAGAACTAAAAATAATCGTTGAACCATTTCTATTTAAATCCTTAACTGCATTTTTAAGAAGTTCAACATTAATCGGGTCAAGCCCACTGAAAGGTTCATCTAGAATGATGAGTTCTGGATTATGGATTATTGAAGCGATAAGTTGTATTTTTTGTTGATTTCCTTTGGAGAGTTTCTCGATTTTCTTAACCTTGTTCTCCGTTACTTTAAATCGGTCTAACCAATAATCTAAAGCCTCATTGGCTTCTTTTTTGGACATGCCTTTAAGCTATGCTAGGTAGATGACTTGTTCTTTAACCGTTAGTTTTGGATGTAAGCCGCGTTCTTCCGGTAGATAGCCAATCTTGTTCGTCATGTGATAGCCGATTTTATCTCCGTCATATAAAATGGTGCCTTCTGATGGTGTGAGCAACTGCAAAATCATTCTAAAGGTCGTTGTCTTTCCCGCACCATTACCGCCAAGAAAGCCATACATGCTACCACTTGGCACATTGATGTTGATAGAATCTACTGCTTTGTGGTCACCGAAGGTTTTCTGGATGTTACTTAACTCCAAAGCCATGGTATGTTCCCCCTTTATTTTGATGTTTACATTTTACCACACCACTTGTTAAAGAAAAGTTGTTATAATATAAAAGGTTAAATTTATAAAGTGAGGTGTCGTCTTGGAAACAGTAGAAGAAAGAGCATCATTTAAAAAGTTTATGGATTTAATAAAACGCACGAATGTAAAGAAAAGTATATTTTTTTTTGGTGTGTTCCTTACTTTAATTAGTACCGCAGGATCATTAATCGTGCCACTTTTAACACAGATGTTCATAGATGGCTTTGATCCTTCAGTAATTAGTACACCTCTCATCGTACTGATTATTGCTGTCTTTCTCTTAAGCGCAGTCGTTGATGGTGTTGCTTATTATATGCTCGCAAAAATTGGACAGTCAGTCGTCAAACGGTTAAGAGAACTCGTATGGGATAAGTTTCTTAAATTACCAGTAACATATTTTGATAAGACGAAGAGCGGTGAGTCTGTTAGTAGAGTGGTAAATGATACAAGTATTATTCAAGGCTTAATTACGAGTCATTTCCCTCAATTAATTTCAGGTGTGATGAGTATAATTGGGTCGGTTGTTATTCTCTTCTTCTTGGATTGGAAACTTACGCTAATTATGTTCATAGCCTTACCAATTTCTATCGCAGTGATTCTACCTTTAGGAAATAGAATGCAAAAAGTATCGAGGAAATTACAGGATGAAACGGCGACATTTACAGGTTCTATCCAAGAAACTTTGGGAGAAATCCGCTTAATGAAGTCCTTTAATGCTGAAAACTACGAAAAGGTAAAAGGCCGAAAAGGTATTGGTAAACTTTATAAATATGGAATGAAAGAAGCTGTTATCAACGCGCTTTTATCACCTATAATGTATACAGTAATGATGTTAGTCATCATTTTAGTCATTGGTTATGGAGGCATACGTGTTGCTGATGGAACGATGACAATTGGTACACTTGTCGCATTTCTACTGTACCTCTTCCAAATTATTATGCCGATGACGATGTTTGCGATGTTCTTTACAGAATATAATAAAGCCCTTGGCGCAACAGGTAGAATTATCAATATAATGGAACTGGATGATGAAAAATCAGGAGTAGAGAAACCGAATCTTGACTATAACAACTTAAGATTTGAGCAAGTCACATTTGGATATGATGAAACACCTGTTTTAGAAAATATTTCATTTACGGCACAAAACAATCAAAAGGTTGCTTTTGTTGGTCCAAGTGGTAGTGGTAAATCTACAATTTTTGCTTTAATAGAGAAGTATTATGAAGTCTGGAGTGGACAAATACTTGTTGATGGTATTAATATCAATAATCTAAGTCTAAGTTCATATCGTAGTGGCATTGGTTATGTCGCGCAGGAAAGCGCCATTATTTCAGGTACAATACGCGATAATATTACTTATGGTTTAGATCCATCTTTTTATACAGAAGCAGATATTGAAAAAGCTGTTGAACAGTCATACACTAAAGAATTTGTAGTCAATCTAGAAAACGGACTCGACACCGAAGTAGGTGAACGTGGTGTTAAATTGTCAGGTGGACAACGTCAGCGTATCGGTATTGCTCGAGCGTTTTTAAGAAACCCTAAAATATTAATGCTAGATGAAGCGACTGCCAGTTTAGATTCAGAGTCAGAGAAATATGTTGGTGAAGCTTTAAACGAACTTATGGCCGGTAGAACAGTCCTTGTAATTGCGCACCGTTTATCAACAATTGTAAACTCAGATAAGATATACTTTATCGATAATGGATTACTTACTGGAGAAGGAACACACGAATCCCTAATATCCAGTCATGAAAAATATAAAGAATTTACAAACCAGCAATTTGGAGAAGATTAGAGGCAGTTTTATAAATGGGAATTTTAATAGAAGCATTTAGTCCAATCATACCGATATTTATCTTTATTTTTATGATCATCGTTGTGGTGACCTTATTGATTAATATTAGGAGTGGCTATCAGCTCGATACAATCGCAAAAAAGATCAGATATTTTTCAATCATTGGTTTGACGATGAGCATAGTGGGTATTTTTCTCGTAACGCTGATGCGGACTTCAAATGGAAGCGACATCGTTCAGCTCACACCTTTTGAGAGTATTGAAGACCTTTGGTATTATGCAACAACAGAAGCATTAATCAATAGTGTGTTAATGAATATTGTTCTATTCATACCAACATCTTTCTTTTTATATTTTATAATTCGAAGAGAGTTGTTAACCACAATTCTTTGCTTATGTTTGTCAGTCTTTATTGAAACAACGCAGTATTTATTACCGATAGGAAGAATTACAAGTATCGATGATATTATTTTAAACTCAATTGGAGGTATCATAGGCGTATTACTTGGGGTCCTATTTTTAAAGATAAAAGATGTTTATTACTTGATGTTTGGTGGTAAATAAAAAAATAACAGTTAAAAAAGGGGATGTTGTCTATGTACAACAAATTAAAAAACATCGAAGGTGTTACTTTACAACCTAAAGAAGTTGTAGGACCTGCACTTGTAGGATCAGTAGAGTACTTTAATGGGGAGAAAAGTACTTACCATGGTTCACTCGTTGCAACGACACAAAGATTGTTTTTGAATCTTGAAGATCATGGTGTTGTTTGTATTGAAGATTTTGACTATGAGAAAATTACAAGAATTACCATAGAAGATTTGCTTCTTGTAGGTCACATTGTACATCTGTGGACAGATGACCAATTAATCGTCAGCGTAAAAAGCATTTCCGAGGGTAAGCTTGATAAGTTCTTAGAATTTGTCTACAAGTACAAAGGTAAAGTTACAGTAGAAAATGAAGCACTAGCATAAAAGTATATAGAATATTGAAGGCTCCGGTAAGCTCCGGGGTCTTTTTTATATTTGAAATGAGGTAATTTTTTCTAATGGTACCGAATACGTATTATATTTGTGTATAATGACGGTATAAATAATAAAGGGGAAGCTATGAAATTTAAAATGATATTCCTCCTTACACTGGTACTCATGCTCACGGCATGTTCTAGTTTTCGTGAAATTGATGTGACAGATGATGGGGAGTTAAGAAGAATTACAACAGAAGATACATCAGAAATTGATATCCCGGGTAAGCCAGAAAATATTGTCCTGTTTCGTACCATTGATCCAGGAAATGCAGCCCTTTTAGGATATGAGCCAACTGCAGTGAACAGAGCACTAGAGGGGAATGAAACACTGACTAATGAGGTTGGACAGTCACTGACATTTTTAGAGCCTGGTGATATTGAGGGATTAAAAGCAGTTGACCCTGATTTAATTGTGACCTATTCACCTGATGAATATTTTGATCAGTATAGTGAGGTCGCACCAACGATTAGAATGTCTTATTCAGGGGGGATACTGAGTCCGTTTAGTCCACGCGTCTATTTAACACAACTCTATTATTTAGGTGTAATTTTAAATAAAGAAGAAGAAGCAAACAAGATTGGTGACGAGTGGGAAGGACAGACAACAGTCTTAAAAAGAGAACTTAATACGCAAGTTGATGATAAGAATGCTGTCGTTGCTGTCGCTAATGAAGATGGTTATTTGCTCTATAATGAATATATGAGCTATGGCACTGAAGCGGTATATGATGTGCTCGGTTTCCAGATGGACGGTGCACTACAAAGTCATTTAGAAGACAATTTATTTGATGTGAAAACACCAAGTGACCTTAGTGAGTTTGAAGCAGATTATGTCTTTGTTAATACACCTGACTATGAAAATGAGGATATTAAAAGTGAATTTGCACAGGCAATGGATATTGATAAGGATCATGTAATCTTACTCAATTCAGAAGATACCATTACTAATGATTTGATTTCTATACAAAAACAAACGGAGTATATTGTCGATAAAATAAACGAAGCGGGTGAGTAACGAGTGAAAATAGAAGGGGCTTTGATTGGAGAGCTTTTTAACGCACAAAAATTCGAAGACATCTATCTTTCCACTATGCCTGAATGGCAAGCATTGATGCCAAAAGAAGAATTTCTAAATGAAGCACGCCATTTTTATCAGGGTACGGTTCACTTTTCCTTGTACAGAGAAAATGAATTAGAACCTGGTGTGAGACGTTATGCTTTTGTAGATGACAAGACGAAAAAAATGTTGACGGTCGCGGTTAAACAGTCGCTTATCATTGGTCTAAAGTTTGGTTACTTGGAACAATATCATGAGTATAAAACGTCTTCAAAAGTGAAGTATCGCCTACCGTTTAAAGATGATTGGTTCGTCTTATTTGGTGGAGAAGATAACTTTTTAAACTATCATTATTCCTATGAAAATCAGCGCTATGCCTTTGATTTTATCGTTAAAGAAAATGGTCAAGCGGTCAGAGGAAATACTTCAGTTTTAGAAAATTATCACAGTTATGGACGTCCAATTGTCTCACCAGCATCAGGTACTATCTTTAAAGTATATGATGGGGTGAGAGATAATCCACCGATGTCGATGAATATGGATGATCCAGAAGGTAATGCCGTCATTATTCAACATGGCGTGAATGAGTACAGTATGCTTGCGCATCTAAAAGCAGATTCTATCCTAGTCAGTGAGGGGACCTACGTAAATCGTGGGCAAGTATTGGCAGCCTGTGGTAACAGCGGGGCGAGTGATACTCCTCACCTACACTTTCATGTGATGGATGGGCCGAACCCAGACACTTCACAGTCATTAAAAATTAAATTTGAACATGGTCTTGAACCTGAGCAGGGACAAACATTAAGGGGAGAATGAAATGAAGATATTGTTGTCAGTACTAATGTTTTTCAGTTTCTTTTCTAATAGTGAAACAGAGCCACTTCAAGGGAATACTAAAAACTTTGAAACAATCGATCAGGATGCTTTCTTACAAAATTTGAGTCAGTACTTAGATTCTTCGTTTACCTTTGCGGCAACGGGTGACATCTTAGTGCATGACTATCTTTATGAAGACGTTCAAACAGAAGATGGATACGACTTTGTATCTCGCGTAGAGTCAGTTGCACCTTATTTACAACAACAAGATCTGGTCTTCTTAAATCAAGAAACACCTATAGGTGGAGAGGAATTAGGTCTTAGTGGTTACCCTACCTTTAATGCACCAGAAGAAGTCGCAGATTTACTAAGTTACTTTAATGCAGACATTGTTAACTTAGCTAATAACCACACACTAGACCGTAGCGCGGAAGGTATAGCTGCAACGACTGAAAACTTAAAAGAGAGAGATATTGATTACGTCGGTGCAAATGTAAGTGAGGAAGATAAAGACCGTGATCGTATTTTCAATGTCAATGGGATTGATGTTGGATTCCTAGCTTATACATACGGAACCAATGGTATTCCTGTACCAGAAGGACAAGAGTACTTAGTGAATTTAATTGATATGCCAAGTATTGTAGAAGATATTGAGCAGTTAAGAAATAAAGTGGACGTATTAATTGTCAGCTACCATCAGGGTATTGAATATGATGAGTTTCCTAGAGATGAGCACATACCTGAGTATCACTCTATGGCAGAGGCCGGTGCAGATATTATTGTCGGTTCTCATCCGCACACCTTACAACCGATTGAACACTATGAAAGAGAAGACGGAAGTGAAGCGGTAATTGCATACTCTATGTCTAATTTCTTAAGTGCACAACAAACATTAAATACTCGGCTCGGTGGTATTTTAGAAGTCACTGTGAAACAAGAAGGGGAGAATATTGATGTCGGCGATGTTAGATTCATGCCGACCTACGTTGATAGTAATGAATATGAAGACTTTTACCTCCAGCCACTCGATGCAATGGATATGACTGATGTCTATAGTGACGTGAGTGAGCACATGACAAGTTATAGTGACAAAGTCGAGGTTGTACCTTACCTCGACTAGTCTTCAGGCTCTTCTTTTCTAATAATCGACATGATCGAGACGATACCTAATAAGATTAAAGTTAATATTAATGGTATGTTAAGTGAGGATGGTAGAAAATCCTGACAGAAATAATAAATCATGCCTAGCGCAATTAAAATGAGAATAATATTTAAACCCTTGCTAACTTTAAACATTTGAAACCACCTTTAAATGTTTGTTTTCTAACAATAATAGTATCATAATAGTGGTAGAAATGAATTGAGGAGAGAGAAATATGAATTATATTATGAGCATTCAAGTGTTGCCTTATCACCCTGGTGACAAAAAACTTTACTCGCATACTAAAGGGGCGATTGAGTTAATAGAAAACAGTGGTTTTACTCACTTTGTTGGCCCAAGTGAGACAACAGTTGAGGGGAATTTGGATGAGCTATTTAATCTCGCTAAAAAGATTAACCTCTACCTTGCAGAAGAAGGTTGCGAACATGTGACAACAAATATTAAGCTTGTTCAGTCTAAAGAAGAAAATCAGATTAAAGACATTCTAAAAGATTACTATGAATTTGAAGATGATGAATAAGAAGAGCGAATGTGCTCTTCTTTTTTGATATAATCGTGAGTAATACTATAAAAAAGGTGATTGTATGGGAGAATGTCCGCACTGTAAGCATGAGTGGACTTACAAAGAAAAACTATTAGGTTATGCATTAAAACCTCGGACACGTATCAGGTGCCCGAAGTGTAGAGAATACATAGAACCATCGACTTTATCGATAATCTATGATTACATCGCGATATTTCTTGTTGCCTTGTTTATATTTATATTAATACCAATTATGCAATGGCCGATGTGGCCGTCGCTGCTCATTAGTTTTATCTTGTTTTTATTATATGTATTTTTATTCCAACCTTTAACGATACGTTTTAAGCATTATGAATACAATATAAAAAAGAAATAAAACTTAAGGGGGATTATATGTTTTCTTTTCACAATACAACGGATATTCACTTTGGTGCTGGTGTGATTACTACGATTGAAGAAGTGTTACAGGATGCCGGTTACGAATCTATTATTCTCGTTGCTTCAAACTCACAAGTGAAGAATGGGGTTAGCGACTTATTAAAGTCATTATTATCGGGCAAAATTAAAGATACTGTTTCAAATATTGAACCCAATCCTACAGTAGATAATGTAGACAGTATCATTGAAGCATGTCATAGCTTTAAGGCTGATGCTATCATTGCTGTAGGTGGTGGCTCGACGATGGATGCTGCGAAAGCGGCAGCGGCAGCAGTTGTTCGTGATGTAGACGCTCGGACAATTATCGATGATAAGCGAGTCAACGGGGCGCTTGATGTGATTGCATTACCGACGACGAGTGGTTCTGCATCTGAAGTTACACCGTTTAGTGTCATCAGTGATAAGGAACGCGGCTTAAAAGTATCGTTAAATAGCCCAGATTTATATCCAAAACATGCTTTTGTTGACCCGGAACTCACATATACGTGTCCACCATCAGTCACAGCGATTTCAGGTATTGATGTTATTTGTCATGCACTAGATTCTATTGGATCTAAGAATCACAATCCAATTTCTGATGCAATTCATTTAAAAGCTTTAAAGCTTGCCTTTGGAAATCTAGAAACAGCATTTAATGAGCCAGATAATGTGACTGCTAGAAAAAACATGGCCTTGGCAAGTACTATGGCGGGTATTGGTTTTAGTCAGACTATGACGAGTGGATCACATGCGACGAGCTACTACCTAACTTCTGAATTTGACATACCTCATGCAGAAGCTTGTGCCTTTACGCTTGATCAATGGATCTTATATAATGCGGAAATAGATAATCGAATGGATAATATTAGTGCTGAACTCGGTTTTAAAAACACACGTGAGATGTCAGACGCAATTAATGACCTAAAAGAAACATTAGGACTTCGTATGACATTTGAAGATTTAGCTATTGAACGCGAGCATATCCCAGAAATTGCACGTCAAGCGATGGCCGCAGGAAATTTCAGAAATAATCTTGCAGAGCTAACTGAGGACGAAATGATTGAAATGTTGGAGAGAAAGTAGGTTATTTAGAGTGACAAAAAAGAAAATCCACGTTGTTGGTGCAGTAATAGAAAATGATTTAGGTGAAATCCTATGTGCTCAAAGACCAGAAGGTAAAAATCTAGCCTTAAAATGGGAATTTCCAGGTGGTAAAATTGAGGCAGATGAATCGCCTGAAGATGCTTTAAAAAGAGAATTGATTGAAGAGATGGCACTAGATATTACAATTGAAGATAAGATCACAACGACCACTCATGAATATGATTTTGGCATTGTTGAGCTGACAACTTACTTTTCTAAGATCAAGAGTGGCACAGTGGAATTACTTGAACATGTACAGATGAAATGGTTGCCTGCAGCTGATATTGATAGTTTGGACTGGGCACCGGCAGATATTCCTGCAATTAAGATTATAAAAGAGAAAAAAGGGAATAGAATAGAGAATTAATTCACAGGAGGGGTCACTCAATGGACTTAATTAAAGGTTTACTCGGTTTTATATTTAAAACTTTTGTTATTTTATTTGCATTAACGGCAGTGGCTGTCGTGGTTCTAGCATTTTTCCTTAAAAAGGATGTAGATGAAATCCGTGAGTTTACTGAAAGCATTAAAAACGACTTATATCGCGGAAGAGCATAAAAAATTGTCCGGAAGATTCCGGACAATTTTTCATTTGTCATTGAGTGCTTGATCTAAGGTCTCGATATTTTTAGCCATCATCGATTGATAAGTTGCATCTTCAGGATCGTTATCAGTCAATGTTTCTAAATTGTTGAAGTAGAGTGGCTCAGTGTTGGTTTCATCTCTGATGACATCAGTGACGGTCGATGTGACATTCGGTTCATATAATATATAAGGAATATTTTGCGCTTGTATCTGATCGATAATTTCAGTCAGTTCCTTTTGTGAAGGTTCTTGGTTGCTTAATCCATTAATACCAACCTGATGAAAACCATATTGTTCGGCTAAGTAACCGAGAGATTCGTGGGAAATGTAGACATCTGTATAGACAGGATCCTCTGTAATTTCAGTGAGCTGCTTATCGATATCTTCTAAGTCTGTTCGTAAATTATTAAAGTTTTCTTCGTACATATCACTATGTTCGGGCTGAGCATCAATTAGCGCATCTTTGACAGATTCTGCCATAATTATAGCGAGATTTGGATTTAACCAAATATGGGGATCTCCACTACCGTGATCATGATTGTGGTCGTCATCGTGTTCGTGATCATGGTCATCATGACTCGTTGAAATTAAATCGTCTTCATTGATGTTCGCTGTAGTTTCAATGACGTTCGTGTCTTCATTAATTGTATCTGTGATGTTTTTGGCGATAGGGTCTAAGTCATTTGATGTCATCATGAAAATATTACCATCAGCATACTCCATCATATCTTTTTGTGTCGGTTCATAAGAATGCATATCCGCACCAGCAGGGTAAATGGATTCGACCTCAACAGTATCCCCACCGATTTCCTCAACAAAGCTCGTTAAGGGAAAGACAGTTGTATAAATATTTAGTTTACTATTGTCTTCTTCGCTTAAGTTGCTACATGCTGTTAAGAAGAGCAGGGCGGTTATAAGATAGGGAAGAAATTTGATCATGTTTATAGTACTCCTAATTCCGTAATGATTACGATTTAAAATTATAGCGGACTGCTTGATATTATGCAAGTGATATTTAACCAAGAAAGTCTTGAAATTTTAGGAGAATCCTAGTAAAATAAATAAGGTGATTTAAAAAGCATATACTAATCATCTGTGAAATGGATGATCAACTGGCCAGTTGATTCGAGTATATTATCATTAATTATCGATTTCACTTAACAAAGGAGGCGACAGAAATGAGAGTAATCGTTACATTAGCTTGCACTGAGTGCGGAGACCGCAACTACAGCACTAAGAAAAACAAAAGAAACAATCCAGAGCGTATCGAAATGATGAAATTCTGCCCTAGATTGAACAAGTACACGTTACACCGTGAAACTAAATAATTACTTATAGCTATCATCAATTGATGATAGCTTTTTTTAATTTAACCCTTTGATTATGTTATAATGAGTCTGGGTCATTGACTAGTAAAATATTAATAGGGGAGTGCAATATATGACAGTAGTTATGGACGGCAAAAAGGTTGCCGCACACTTGTCCGATGAGATTCGTGAAGCACTAGAGGTTTCAGAATCACATGGTATTCAGCCTAAAGTGGCGTTTGTGAGAATTGGAGATTTATCCGATTCGATCTCTTATGAAAATGCCGCGGTTAAACGTTTTGAAAAATTGGGAATCCAGACTTCTCAGTTCCATTTTCCAGAAGATGTATCGACGAAAGTATTTTTAACAAAGTTTAGAGAAATTAATGAAGATTATTCAATACACGGTATCTTACTCTTACAACCTTTACCAAAACACATTCCAATGAAACGTGTAGCAGAGGTTATGAATTCATTTAAAGATATCGATGGAATGAAAGCATCAAATCTAGGTAAGGTACTCACGAACGATCCTGATCGTTTGGAACCATGTACACCTGCCGCTGTAATGAATATGCTTGATTACTATGACATCGATTTAAAGGGTAAAAATGTCACAGTAGTTGGTGCGAGTGCAGTAGTTGGTAAGCCGTTATCACTGTTAATGATGAACAGAGAAGCGACAGTTACCACATGTAACTTATACACTGACGATCTTGTTGAGAAATGTAAGAATGCGGACGTCATCGTTTCTGCAGCGGGAGCAATTAACTTGATTGATGAACCACACGTCAAAGAAGGTGCGGTTGTTGTCGATGTGGGTATTAACTTTAATGATGAAGGTAAGATGGTCGGCGACGTGAACTATGAAGCAGTTAAAGATAAAGCTTCATTCATTACACCAGTTCCGGGTGGAATCGGTGCAATTACAACGACAGTGCTTGCTTATCATTTAGTTAAGGCAACAGAACACCAGAAAGAACCTGTCTTGTTCTTAGAAAAACAAGAGAACTAATATTTATCGATTAAGATAATATCTAAAATATCTATAAAAGGGACGAAGATTAAATCTTCCTGTCCACACTTTTGACCAATGAGCATCAAGCTCCATTGGTCTATTTTTATAACTTCTAAATCTACGGAGAAGCGAGAACCATCATAGTAGTAGAAAATACGAACTGCACGTTGTTCATTGAGCGCTTTTTGGAAAGTAAATTCCATTTCACTTAAACGATCATCGGACAGTTCAGGGCGTTCAATTTTAGTCTGATCATCCATGAGTTGCTGCACATTTTCAAACTGCTCAGGCATAGTAGCAAAAGGCGCCCACTTGATCATGCCGCGTCCATTGGGAATATTTGAGTTGAGTTGATCCACGGGAAGTTGACGATAATCCATAACTTCAACCTTCTTTCTTAACTGCTTGTTCTCATTATACGAACATACGTTCTATTTTTCAAGTGGTGGATATATGGTAAATTAATAGTAATAATAAGCTGAGTGAGGACGAAGAATGCGTAAAAAATTAGTTTGGGGAATCATTACTGTCATTGTCTTGTCAGTATTGCTACTTCCTTTAGTTGATAAAACAGCAAGTACGACGCGGGTCATCATTGATAACACAACCAAAGAAATTGTCCATCCGTCCTGCTACGATCAAGCGGACTTAACGAATTGGATAGACGAAGTCTCATTTGGTAGAGCAATAGATGAGTTAGAGTACGATGTTAGAGATGAGTGTTCAAAAGAACGCTTAGAAGAAGGTAAAACAAGCGTGTTGATGAGAATACTGGAGTAAATGGATTATTGTGGGCGGGTCGGCTGGGTCACTGTGAAGTCAACAGCGGTCCGCTAGGAAAATAACGGGTCGCTGTGAAGTTGACAACGGACCGCTAGGAGAAAATCGGGTCACTGTGACCACCACAAGTCGCACAACCATCAACAACCAATACTCAAACAACAAAAGAGAGCACCCAACTGAATTAAGTTGGATGCTCTCTTTTTCATAACAAACAAAAATTATTCTGATAAGGCTTTTGTAATGTTTGGAACGACTTGTTTTTTACGAGATACAACACCTTCTAGAATTGCTGTATTCTGGTCAAGCGCAACATCAAAGGCACGTTCTACTGATGAAAACTCATTTCCTAGTGCGAGTACCTTAGAGTTTGAGTTAAGAATATCCGTAACGATCAACGTAAATAGATCGTAATTTTCTTTGTCGATTTCTGAATTGATTGCTGCTTCAATTTCCTCACGACGGTTGAATACTTCGTCCACATCTACAACGTTGACTTGAGCGATACGTACGCTTTTCTCACCGATATCAAACGTTTTTGCATCTTCAGTGATTAACTGAACTGCTGATTTGTCTTTAGTAGATGCACCGGCTTTAAGCATTTCAAGACCGTATGTTTCAAGATCAACACCTGCTACAGCTTTTAATTCTGATGCTGTATCGATGTCTTCTTCAGTTGTTGTTGGTGATTTGAAAAGTAAAGTATCTGAAATAATTGCAGATAACATAAGTCCTGCCATTTCCTTAGATAATTCCAAGTTTTTCTCTTTGTAAATTTTGTTTAGGATTGTTGCAGTACAACCGACAGGTTCAGCACGGTAGTAGAGTGGGCCTTCAGTTTCAAAGTTCGCAATTCTGTGGTGATCGAAAACTTTTGTAACGACCGCATTTTCGATACCTTTTGCAGATTGTTGTTTCTCATTGTGATCGACTAAAATAACTTCGTCTCCATTTGCCACTTCTGTTAGTAAATCCGGTACTTCTACTCCGAATTCATCTAGGGCGTACTGTGTTTCACTGTTAATATCTCCAAGGCGATATGCCTTTACATCTGAACCGATTTGTTTCTCAATATCTTGGACAACAAGTGCAGAAGTTATCGTATCAGTATCTGGGTTTTGGTGACCGAATATTTTAATTGCCATTTACAGTCAATCTCCTTTTTCATGTGTGTAATATTTTCTTCACTTAATATTTTAACATTTCTTAAGGGTGTCTTCTATATCTTCATATAAAGAGCGATATAACTGTACTTTACCAGGTTATTTTATGTGATAAAATTAGATTATCTATAATTGTTACTCATAGGAGAGAAACGAATGTATAAATATCAAGATGACAGTTTCATGCTTCACACAGATCTATATCAAATAAACATGTCGAAAACGTATTTTGAACATGGGATTCACGAAAAGAAAACGATTTTTGATCTGTACTTTAGACAGATGCCTTTTGGTAATGGTTATGCAGTTTATGCTGGCTTAGCACGTATTATTGATTATTTAAAGAATCTACACTTCTCAGATAGTGACATTGAATATTTAAAATCAATTGGTTATGAGGATGACTTTCTTGATTATTTAAAAACAGTGCGTTTTACAGGGACCTTACGTTCGGTAGTAGAGGGGGAAACGGTCTTTAACAATGAGCCGCTTGTACAGGTAGAGGCGAGTTTAGTAGAAGCACAGTTAATTGAAACAGCGCTTTTAAATATTGTTAATTTCCAAACGCTGATTGCGACAAAGGCAAGTCGTATTCGTGAGTTAGTACCAGGGGATAACCTCATGGAATTTGGTACGCGCCGTGCGCATGAGTTGGACGCAGCGATGTGGGGTGCGAGAGCATCGATCATTGGTGGGTTTGATGGAACGAGTAATGTCAGAGCAGCTAAATTGTTTGACTTAAAAGCAAGTGGCACCCACGCACATGCGATGGTTCAAGCCTACGGCAATGATTACGATGCCTTCACAGCTTATGCTAAAACCCATAAGGATTGCGTCTTTTTAGTCGATACGTTTGATACATTAAAGTCAGGAATTCCAACAGCAATCAAGGTTGCCAATGAATTTGGTAATAAAATTAACTTTGTCGGTATTAGAATAGATTCTGGTGATATTGCTTACTTAACGAAGAAGGCAAGAATCATGTTAGATGAAGCGGGTTATCAAGACGCTCAGATTATCGTGTCTAATGACTTAGATGAAGTGACAATTCTCTCTTTAATTTCGCAAGGAGCAAAAGTAGACGGTTGGGGTATCGGTACAAAACTGATTACTGCCTTTGACCACCCGGCACTTGGTGCGGTTTATAAGCTAGCAGCTATTGAAGGAGAAAATGGGGAGTGGTTAAACCGCATTAAAATTTCAGGTAATATTGAGAAGGTAACCACACCAGGGAAGAAAAAACTATATCGAATTATTAATAAGGATACAGGCATGTCTGAGGGGGATTACATTACATTGTACGATGAGAAATTTGATTACTCTAATCCACTGTTGATGTTCCATCCCATTCATACGATGAAGCGCAAGCTCATCAAGTCTTATGAAGCAGTCGATTTATTACACGACATTATCGTCGATGGAGAAGTCGTCTATGAGTCACCATCTGTTGATGAAATGAAAGAAAAATGTAGTGAAAGTCTCAGTGAAATCTGGGAGGAAACAAAGCGTTTCTTAAACCCACAAGAATATCCTGTAGACTTATCTAACAAGCTCTGGAACGTTAAAAACGATTTAATTGAAGAATTGTCAAATAAGACCTTGGAGTGATTTTGATGTCAGATATCCAAAAGGAAATTATCGAGCGTCTTCATGTTAAAACAGAAATTAATCCACAAGAAGAACTCTCAGAAATCATTAACTTTTTAAAGGATTATGTCACTGATCATCCTTTTATAAAAAGTTTCGTCTTAGGTATTTCTGGGGGGCAGGATTCCACGCTTTTAGGCAAGATTGCCCAGTTGACTGTAGCTGCTTTAAGAGAAGAAGGTAAGGAAGTTAAATTCTACACAGTCAGATTGCCTTATGGCGTGCAAGCAGATGAAAGCGATGCAAGAGACGCGGTCGACTTCATTGAACCCGATGAACGTGTCACGGTCAATATTAAAGATAGTGTGGATGCCAGTGTTGACGCTTTATTGGATAGTGGCTTTACATTAAGCGATTTTGTTATCGGTAATGAAAAAGCACGAGAGAGAATGAAGGTTCAATATGCAATTGCAGCACATACAGGCGGTATTGTGCTCGGGACAGATCATGCAGCAGAAGCGCTCACCGGTTTTTATACTAAGTTTGGTGACGGTGCTTGTGATGTCGCACCACTAATGGGCTTAAACAAGCGTCAAGGGCGTCAGCTACTTGAATTTTTAAAGGCACCACCACACCTCTATGAAAAAATTCCGACAGCAGACTTAGAAAGCAACAAACCGCTCTTAAGTGATGAAGCAGCATTGGGTGTTAGCTATAGAGAAATCGATGATTTCCTAGAAGGTAAACCAGTATCTCAGCATGCTTTTGATACAATCATTAACCATTATAAACGGTCAGCTCATAAAAGAGACTTACCATATAACCGTTACAATTTACCTAAATAGATAAATAAAGAAAGAGGGCTAACAACCATGTTACAAATGATTAACGAAAACCCAATGTTAATGATTTTAGTCATTTTTATCATCAACATTATTTACGTCACGTTCTTAACGATGCGTACCATCATGACCTTAAAAGGCTATCGCTTTGTTGCAGCTGCCTTTAGTATTTTAGAAACGTTTGTATACGTCATTGGTCTAGGACTTGTGCTCGATAATCTAGATCGACCACAAAACATCGTTGCTTATGCACTTGGATTTGGTGTCGGTATACTCGTCGGTACTAAGATTGAAGAGCAACTTGCTCTTGGTTATACGGTTGTTAACGTTACGACAGGTAAAAAAGATATCGATTTGCCAAATGACTTAAGGAACTTAGGTTATGGTGTGACACACGGTCATCAATATGGACGTGATGGACAGCGGACAGTCATGCAAATACTGTCACCTAGAAAATATGAAAGAAAATTAATGGAAACGATTCGTGAGCTAGATGATAAGGCCTTTATTATCTCTTATGAACCGAAAAATATACACGGTGGTTTCTGGACTAAAGGACTTAGCCGTCGTCGTATGAAGAACTATGAACCAGAAAATGTAGAAGAAGTATTAGAAGAAATATATGAGCTACAAGAACAGGATGAGGCTAATGGCGCAACAGAAGCAACGAAAGAAAACATTTAAGGTTGGCCCTGATGATACACTTTCAGAAGTCTTAGAAAGAATGAAGGAAGAAGGCTATCAAGTCACTAGACGCATGGAAGTTCCGGTGTTTAAAGAAGAAGGCGGCGAGGTCGTCGTCTCACATCAAGAGACTGTTTTTGAGGGTAAATTAATCAAATAATGAGGATGAGTAATTAATGATCAGTAGGTATACAAGACAAGAAATGGCAGACATCTGGACCGAAGATAATAAGTACCGCGCCTGGTTGGAAGTAGAAATACTCGCAGCAGAAGCATGGGCTGAACTTGGTATCATTCCAAAAGAAGAAGTGAAGAATATCAGACCGAATGCTCGTGTTGACGCGACTAGAATCCAAGAAATTGAAAGAGAAACAAGACACGATGTTGTCGCCTTTACAAGACAAGTATCTGAAACTTTGGGCGATGAAAAGAAATGGGTTCATTATGGATTAACATCAACAGATGTCGTCGATACTGCACAGAGCTATGTACTTAAACAGGCAAATGAAATTATAGAAAAAGATATAGAGAACTTTATTGAAATTTTAGCGGATAAGGCAAGAGAACATAAACACACTATCATGATGGGCCGTACACATGGTGTGCACGCTGAACCGACTTCTTTTGGCATAAAAATGGCGCTTTGGCATCAAGAAATGGTTCGCAATTTGAAACGTTTTAGAGCGGTTAGAGAAGAAATAGAAGTAGGTAAAATGAGTGGCGCTGTCGGCACATTTGCAAATATTCCACCAGAAGTTGAAGAATATGTTTGCCATCATCTTGGTATAGGATTTGCGGAGGTTTCAACACAAACACTACAAAGAGATCGCCATGCACACTATATAGCGGTAATCGGCTTAATTGCAACCTCAATTGAAAAGTTTGCTGTAGAAATTAGACATCTTCAAAAAACAGAAACAAGAGAAGTAGAAGAAGCATTTGCTAAGGGTCAAAAAGGCTCAAGTGCCATGCCACATAAGAGAAACCCAATCGGTAGTGAAAATGTATCTGGCCTTGCGAGAGTGATAAGAGGGTACATCACAACAGCATATGAGAATGTGCCGCTATGGCATGAAAGAGACATATCTCATTCCTCAGCAGAACGTATTATGCTCCCAGATGTGACAATCGCTTTAAATTATATGTTGAACCGCTTCGGTAATATCATTAAAAACTTAACAGTCTTTGAAGAAAACATGAAGGCCAATATCGATAAGACATTTGGACTTGTATATTCTCAACAGATTCTTTTAGCCCTAATCGATAAAGGCATGTCGAGAGAAGAAGCATATGACTTAGTGCAACCGAAGGCGATGGAATCATGGGAAAGTAAGGTGCCTTTACAAGAACTCGCAAGTCAAGATGAGAAAATCACAGCAGCACTAACGAGTGAAGAATTGCAATCATGCTTTGATGAGTCACATCATTTACGCCGTGTAGATACAATATTTAAGCGAGCAGGTTTAGAGTAAATGAAAGCAATTAAATTTACTTTCGTCCTTAGTCTATTATTAGCTCTCAGTGCTTGTAGCGGCGAGGCATCAACTGAGGCAGAGGCAATTGACTACAGTAAAAATTATGAGGCGCTTACGTTTTCAGACTTAGACATTCCAGTCAATGTTGAAGTAATTGATGGGGTGACTTATGCGGATGGTGTGTTAATCGTAAACAAAGAGATTCCGCTACCTGATGATTACAACCCAGGTATGCAACCAGAAGCGGAGAACGCTTATATGACAATGTTTGAAGATGCTAAAGAAGAAGGGCTCAACTTTGAATTGGTGAGTGACTTTAGAAGTTATGATTATCAGGCTGAGCTATATAATAATTATGTAGCTAGAGATGGTAAGGAAGCGGCTGACCGCTATAGTGCCGAACCAGGTCATTCAGAACATCAGACAGGTCTTGCAATTGATGTCGGATCATATGATAGTGCAGTACTCTTACAAACTTCATTTGAGTACACGCCAGAATTTGAATGGTTAGAGGAAAATGCCCATCACTATGGATTTATTATTCGTTACATGAAAGGTAAAGAAGATATTACCGGCTACATGTACGAACCTTGGCATTTGAGATATGTTGGAGATAAGGCGACGGATATTCATGAAAGTGGCTTAACTTTAGAGGAGTATTTCGACCTTATTTAAGAGCTCGTGTGGTGCGTAAAGCACCCACGGGCTTTTATGTTTTTTAATAGGTAAAAATGCTATAATTATCATATGATTTTTATAAAGGACTTGTGACTATGTTAAGACAAACAAAACATGTATTTAAGCTAGATCCACAGAAAAATATTACAGATGCATCACTTGAAGCGACCCTAACATCTCAGACAGATTTAATCATGATAAGTGGTACAGATGGTGTCACCAGACAAAATATCTCGGATTTACTTGAGCGTATCAAAAGCTTCAATTTAGACAAGTCTATAGCGCTTGAAATATCTCATCCTGATGCTGTTGTACTAGGCTTTGATTATTATTACGTGCCAAGTGTGATCAACACTAAAAATATTAAGTATGCACATGGCCTCTTAATTGAGGCGTTAATGGAATATCATGAGTTTATTGAGTATGAAAACATTAGACTCTTACCTTATATCGTGATGAACGAACACTGCAAAGCTTTTAATCGAGCAGAGTGTACTTTGATGAATGACGAAGAATTTCTAGCTGCTATACACATGTTAGATAAGTTATATAAAATGGATTTTATATATGTAGAGTACAGTGGCGCATACGGAGATTATGCACTTGTTAAAGAAGCATTTGATGCGTGTGAAAATAGTCATTTATTATATGGCGGTGGTATTCAGTCCCACTCAGAGGCAACTCAGATGGCCAAGGTAAGCGACACGATCGTCGTAGGAAATATTATCTACGATGATATAGAACAAGCATTGACAACAATCATTTAATAAATGGAGTTTTTTAAAATGGATTTAAGTGGAATGAATAAGGAACAACTACAAGCGATTAAAACTACGGAAGGGCCACTCTTAATCATGGCTGGAGCAGGGAGTGGTAAGACGCGAGTTCTAACACACCGCGTAGCCTATCTTCTAGATGAAAAACAAGTCCCATCTTATAATATTTTAGCGATCACTTTTACAAACAAGGCAGCAAAGGAAATGCGTGAACGTGTAGATAGGTTAATTAAAGAAGATGCAAACAGAATGTGGATTTCAACATTCCACTCCATGTGTGTCAGAATTCTAAGAAGAGACATTAGCTATCTCGGATACGATACGAGCTTTTCTATTTTAGATCCGCTAGACCAACAATCCGTCATTAAAGACATTTTAAAAAATAGAAACCTAGATGTAAAACAGCATAACCCAAGAAGTATATTATCAGTGATTTCAGCCTATAAAAACCAATTGATAAAACCAGACCAAGCGATTCAAGAAGCAGGCGGCTTCCTAGATGAACTCTACAGTCAAATATATAAGGACTATCAAGAGGTGCTCTATCGTAATAGTTCTTTAGATTTTGATGACTTAATCATGCTAACAATTGAATTGTTTGAAAAAGAAGCCAGTGTCTTAAGCTACTATCAGTCGCGTTTTCAGTATATTCATGTTGATGAGTATCAAGATACGAACCATGCACAGTACCGCCTAGTACAGATGCTTGCGGATAAGTATCGAAATATTTGTGTCGTTGGGGATTCTGACCAGTCTATTTATAAGTTCCGTGGCGCAGACATTCAAAACATTTTAAACTTTGAAAGAGACTATCCTGAAGCCACAGTTATAAAACTAGAAGAAAACTACCGTTCGACTAAGATGATTCTAGATGCTGCCAATGCAGTCATTGATAACAACACAGAAAGAAAACCGAAGAACTTGCGCTCTAACAAAGGAGAGGGGGCGAAGGTGGAAGTGAACGTTTCCTTTAGTGAACGTGAAGAAGGGCAAGCCGTTGTCCGAAAAGTTCAAGAGTTGAGTGATGAATACTCATATGGTGATATGGCAGTGCTGTATAGAGCGAATGCTCAATCTCGTGCGGTAGAGGATGCCTTCGTTAAGTCAAGTATTCCCTATAAAATGGTTGGCGGTATGAAGTTCTACAGCCGCATGGAAATCAAGGATTTAATGAGCTACTTAAAAGTCATTCAAAATCCTTTTGATGATATTAGCTTCAGTCGCATTATTAATGTGCCTAAAAGAGGCATTGGGGCAAAGACCATTGAAAAGCTTCAAGCCCATGCAGATCAGTTGAACTCCAGTATTTACGATGCGATTCGTGACGCAGACTTTTTGGGTATACCACAAAAGACTGTTGTTAAATTAGTGTCTTTACTAGAAGTATTGGATAACTTAAAGGAAAAGTCCAAATACTTAACGATGACAGAACTCGTAGACGAAGTATTAAAAGATACCGGCTATCACGACATGTTAGCACAGGATAAAACACTCGAGGCGAGAAGTCGTTTAGAAAACTTAGAAGAGTTTAAGACGGTCACGAAAGAATTTGATAATGAGCACCCTGTCCAAGATGATAATCTATTTGAGTTCCTAAGTGATATGGCTTTAGTTTCCGACCAAGATGGTGTGGACGATACAGTGGGCGTGACGATGATGACCATGCACGCTTCAAAAGGCTTAGAGTATAAAGTCGTCTTCATTGTCGGTTTAGAGGAAGGCGTCTTTCCATCTAAACGTGTTCAATTTGACGACAAAGAACTTGAAGAGGAACGTCGACTCATGTACGTTGGTGTCACACGTGCCATGGACCGACTCATCTTATCAAGAGCAGAGTCAAGAATGTTATATGGCCGTACTGAATCCAATATGATGAGTCGGTTTTTATCGGAGATACCTGAAGCGTTAGTAGAGAATCAGGGTGGAACAAAATTATTCGGTAACACGAATCAGCCCACACCATCTTATGCTAAAGGTCCGAAAAAACGGTCACAGGTTATTCAAAAAAAACCAAATGCCACATACAGTATCGGCGACAAGGTATCTCATAAAGTATTTGGTGATGGTATCGTTTCTCAAATTAAGGGTGAGGGTGATGATACGGAGTTAGACATTGTCTTTCATACCGCAGGGCCAAAACGTCTTTTGGCGAATTTCGCACCACTAGAGAAGAAGGATTGAGACTAGATGAAAGAAAAAATTAGAGCCTTACAAAAACAGTTAAATCAATATAACTACGAATACCATGTCCTGGATCAACCATCAATTCAGGACGTCGACTACGATAAATTACTCAGGGAATTAATTGAATTAGAAGAACAATATCCTGAGTATAAAAGTGCGGATTCACCGACCGTTAGGGTCGGTGGCGCTGTCTTAAGTCACTTTGAGAAAGTGCGTCATAATACACCGATGTTAAGTTTGGGTAATGCCTTTAATGAAGCGGACTTAAGAGCATTTGACAAGCGGGTCAAACAAGTTGTGAACAGTCCAACATATATGTGTGAACTAAAAATTGATGGTCTCGCCGTGTCGCTTACATATGACAATGGGAAATTCACCATTGGTGCGACACGCGGTGATGGTACAGTTGGAGAGAATATTACTGAAAACTTAAAGACCATTCATGCCATCCCACTTTCAGTGCCTACAGACTTATCCTTTGAAGTCCGTGGTGAAGCATACATGCCAAAATCTTCTTTTGAAAAATTAAATGAAGGTCGCCTTGAACGTGGTGAACAAGAATTTCAGAACCCAAGAAATGCAGCAGCGGGATCACTGAGACAGCTAGATCCAAAGCTTGCTGCTAAGAGAAACTTATCAGTATTTTTATATAGTGTCACTTCACCAGAAGCATTAGAAGCTACGACTCAAAACGGTGCTTTAGATGCATTGGATAAGCTCGGCTTCAAAACCAATCATGAACGTCAGCTATTAAATAGCATAGACGAAGTTTTAGAGTATATCGATTACTGGACGACACACCGCTTTGAACTTCCCTATGAGATTGATGGTATTGTCATTAAGGTCAATGATCTACAAGAACAAGATGAGCTCGGATTTACAGTAAGATCTCCCCGCTGGGCAATCGCTTATAAGTTCCCAGCTGAAGAGGTGATTACCGAGGTCTTAGATATTGAGCTGACAGTGGGACGTACAGGTGTCATTACACCAACAGCAATTCTAGAACCAGTTAAAGTTGCAGGTACAACAGTTGGACGTGCCTCGCTTCACAACCACGACCTCATTGAAGAAAGAGATATTAGAATTGGTGATAAGGTCGTCATTAGAAAAGCAGGAGATATTATTCCTGAAGTGGTTAAATCACTTAAAGAGGAACGAACAGATCAAGCGGTCTATGAAGCACCAACAACTTGCCCATCGTGCGGACATGATGCGGTACATTTAGAAGATGAGGTTGCGATACGTTGTATTAACCCTGCCTGTCCAGCTCAGCTTCAAGAAGGTATTATTCACTTTGTTTCTAGAGGGGCAATGAATATCGATGGTCTTGGAGAAAAAGTGGTTAGGCAGCTATTTGAAGCGGACTTGATTAAAGATGTTTCTGATTTATATAGCTTAAAATATGAGGATCTAATTGAACTTGAGCGTATGGGAGATAAGAAGGTTCGGAATTTGCTCCAGGCGATTGAGGCATCAAAAGAAAATCCTTTAAATAAAGTATTATTTGGTTTAGGCATTCGGTTCCTAGGTGCCAAAGCATCCAGACTTATAGCAGAAGAATACGGTACAATCGATAAAATCCTCGAAGCCAGAGCTGAATCATTAATTGAAATTCCTGAAATTGGTGAGAAAATTGCAGACTCTATAGTGACTTATACTTCGAATGAGGACTTTAGAAAATTGATTAAGAAATTACAAGACCATGGATTAAATTTCACTGAAGAAGTTCAAGAAGTAGCTGGTAACCTGTTTTCTGATATGACAGTGGTCTTAACTGGTAAACTAGAAGAAATGACACGTCAAGAAGCAGGTGCATATATTGAATCCCAAGGTGGTAAAGTCACGAGTAGCGTATCTAAAAGTACGGATCTTGTCGTCGCAGGTAGCGATGCTGGTTCGAAATTAGAGAAAGCCAAGCAACTCGGAATCGAAGTTTGGAATGAAAGAGAATTTATTGAGAAATTGGGGCAATGACAATGAAGTTTAAAACTTTAATGCTCGGCGGTGTCGTAGCCTTCTTACTAAGTGCTTGTGGTGAGAATGAGGCAGAAATCACAGAGCAGACCGAAAATTCTGGCCTTGAAAATGAAGTGTCAAATGTTCAGGTTGAAGAACAAGAGGATAGAATAACTTCAAGTGGTGACGAATTTTATCGATCAGTGGTACCTTATGAATTGTCACCAGCTAGAGGCTTATCAAGTCAAAACATGGTGTCTTCATACAATGTTGAGGAGTTTGAAAAAGGCTTATTTGAAGTGAGTAAAGGAGAGTTTCCGACGGATCAGTTTGTCTTTAGAGAAGGACAGATTATCTCAGAGGAGATGACTAGAGGCTACTTAGGCCGTCAATATACGAGTGAAGAGTTAGAAAATATGGAAGAAGATGAGCTATTAAGTTCCGATGCCTTCAGTAACCTAGGTTTAAATCCATCGACAAATGGTGAGACAGATCCTGAAGTAATCGCCGAAGAAGCACCGCTTTACCTCTCACATATTTTAGAGCAGAACTACTTGTCTGAAGATGAAGAAGGTAATTTAAACTTTGATGGTATTACGATTGGACTTGCGATGAATAGTGTTCACTATTATCAAACTGAGGAATATGGTCAAACACAAGAACAAGAATTAGACCCAGAAGTCGTCAAAGAGGAAGGCGAAAAGATGGCAACTGAGATTTTATCACGTATTCGTGCGAACGATGAATATGTAGATAAGAAGATTGTTTTCGCAATATTCATCCAATCATCAGATACTGATATTGTACCCGGTAATTTCGTCTCACAAGCCACAGTTGAACCAGGTGAAAATTCAATCAGTGAATTCACTGATATCAACGTACAAAATGTACTCTTACCTTCTAATGAAGCGTCTGAAATCTCAAGTGAAGTAAACAGTGAATACGAAACCTTTAACAGAGAGTTATCGTCATATTTCGATAGTTTTACGACATCGGTTGGACGTGGGAAATTTGTCGATAATAATTTAGATACGTTGACTGTTGAAATCCCCCTTGAATATAATAGCCGCGGAGAAATGATAGGTATGTCGCAGTTCGTTAGAGACTTAGTAGATGAACACTTTACCAATACTGATGTTGAAGTAGAGATTAAAGATAAGTCACAGGTCTATAGTGTCATCACGAGAGAAGGCGAAGGACAAGCGAACTTATACATCTTTGAATAGTGAGTTCACATGGTAAAGTCAAGGTAGATTTGGTAAACTAATAATATTGTAAAAACTTAGGAGGGTCATTCATGATAGAACTTAACCTTGATAGAATTCGCCATGTTGCGAACCTATCAAAAATTGAGATTAAAGATGATGAGGAACTAAAGAACCTATCAACAAAAATTCAAAGCATTGTTGCACATGCAGATCAACTTAACGAACTTGATCTAGATCAGGTTGAGCCGATGACCCATGCACTTCAGGTTGAATCTAAACTGAGAGAAGATAAGGCAGGTCAGCCGTTAACACAGGAAGAAGCTTTAAGTAATACTGAACATACAGAAAACGGACAATTCAAAGTTCCTAAAATGATATAAAGGGAGGGTCAATGAAGTGAATATTAATGAATTAACAGTTGAAGAATTATACTCAAAAATTCACAGTAAAGAAATTAAACCCTCTGAAGTAATAGAGGCTTTATTCAATAGAATTGAAAAGTACGATGGAGATATTAAAGCGTTCATTACACTGACAAAAGAAGAAGCAACAGCTAAATCAGAAGAACTTGATCGTATGCAGGCTGAAGATCAAATGGATCAGGCATTATTTGGTGTACCATTTGGTATTAAGGATAATATTGTGACAAAAGATGTCTTAACGACTTGTGCGAGTAAGATGCTACACAATTTTAAACCAGTCTATGATGCAACAGTAATGAACAAGCTGAATAGTGAAAATGGTATTATGCTTGGTAAATTAAACATGGATGAGTTTGCGATGGGCTCAACTTCTGAGACATCTTACTACCAAACAACTAAAAACCCATGGAACTTGAACTGTTCACCAGGTGGCTCTTCAGGTGGTTCAGCAGCAGCAGTTGCCGCAGGTTTTGTACCCTTTGCTCTTGGAACAGATACGGGTGGATCAGTAAGACAACCTGCATCCTTCTGTGGCGTAGTTGGTATGAAACCAACTTATGGTCGAGTATCTCGCTTTGGTTTAATTGCCTTCGCATCCTCACTTGATCAAATTGGACCTATTACACGTAATGTACGTGATAATGCAAAAGTCCTAGAGCTAATCGCAGGAGAAGATACTGAACACGACATGACAAGTGTTCAAAATCAGGAAATAGACTTTTTATCTAATATAGATGAGGACGTAAAAGGGTTGAAGATCGCTTTACCTAAGGAGTTTTTAGGTGATGATGTGGACGAAGAAGTGACACAGGCTGTATTAGATGCTAAAAAACGTTTTGAAGATTTAGGTGCAACTGTAGAAGAAGTGGAGATGCCTAATCTTAAATACGTAGTAAGTTCTTATTACTTGATTGCTTCGAGTGAAGCGAGTGCCAATCTCGCACGCTTTGACGGTATCCGTTTTGGTTACCGTTCAGAAAATGCAAATACACTTGAAGAACTATATAAAAAGTCTCGTGGCGAAGGATTTGGTGATGAGGTAAAACGCCGTATCTTACTTGGTACTTATGTGTTAAGTGCAGGGCACTACGATGCCTTTTACGTAAAAGCACAAAAATTACGTCGATTAGTTGCGGACGATGTGAAAAGAATTTTAAAAGATCATGATTTAATTATTGGACCAACGTCAACGACTCCAGCACATAAATACGACGAAGTAAGTATCGAAGGGACAAAAGAATATAAGAATGATATCTTAACGATCCCAGCAAACTTAACAGGTATACCTTCTTTAAGTATTCCATGTGGCATTACTGAAGATAATCGACCAATTGGATTACAAATCATGGGTAACCACTTCGAAGAAAACAAAATTTATAATGCTGCTTATCAGTTTGAAAAAGTTTATAACTTACATGAAGAACTCAAAAATCTAACGATGGGGGCGGAGTAAGATGCATTTTGAAACAATAATCGGACTCGAAGTCCACGTTGAATTAAAAACGGATTCTAAAATATTTTCAAATGCCCCATTACACTATGGACACGATCCTAACACGAATCTGTCAGTAGTTGAACTTGGGTACCCAGGAACTTTACCGGTCTTAAACCATAGGGCTGTAGAATATGGTATGAAAGCTGCCATGGCATTAAACATGGAAATCGCAACAGATACTAAATTTGATAGAAAAAACTATTACTATCCAGATAATCCGAAGGCCTATCAAATTTCACAGTTTGACAAACCGATTGGTGAGCATGGTTCACTTGAAATCGAAGTCGATGGACAAAAGAAAAAAATTGGCATTACTCGTCTACATCTAGAAGAGGATGCAGGTAAATCTACGCATAAGGATGACTATTCACTAGTCGATTTAAACCGTCAAGGTACAGCCTTAGTTGAGATTGTTTCTGAACCCGATCTTCGTTCACCGGAAGAGGCTTACAAGTATCTAGAAAAGATTAAATCAATCATTCAATATACGGGTGTCTCTGATGTGAAGATGGAAGAAGGGTCACTTAGATGTGATGCGAATATTTCCATTCGACCTGTCGGACAAAAAGAGTTCGGTACGAAAACTGAGCTGAAAAACTTAAACTCATTTAACTTTGTCAGAAAAGGACTTGAGCATGAGGTTGAGCGTCAGGAGAAAGTACTCCTATCCGGCGGTGTTATTGAACAAGAAACAAGACGTTATGATGAGAAGACAGGCGAAACAGTACTCATGCGTGTCAAAGAAGGTGCAGATGACTACCGCTACTTCCCAGAACCTGATCTATTATATCTACACATTGATGATGAGTGGGAAGAAGAAGTTAGAGCTACGATTCCTACATTACCAGACGAATTACGTGAGAAATATATAAATGAATACGACTTACCTGTCTATGACGCAGAAATTTTAACGATGAGAAAAGAACTCTCTGACTTCTTTAGCGAGATGGTAGAATCTCATCAAGCAGATCCTAAGCTTGCTTCAAACTGGTTGATGGGTAATGTTAATGAGTACGTAAATAAAAACAATGTGGCGATTGAAGAAACTGGAATTACACCAGAAAACTTAACAGGCCTGATTGAAATTATTGAAGACGGCACAATTTCAAGTAAGCAAGCTAAGAAGGTATTCACTGAGTTAATTAGTAAGGGTGGAACAGCGAGACAAATTGCGAAGGACTTAGGTATGGAGCAAATCTCTGATCCAGAAACCTTAACACAGATGGTGACTGAAGTACTTGATGCTAATGAACAATCAGTTGAAGACTTTAAGAATGGTAAAGACCGTGCAATTGGTTTCTTAGTGGGTCAAATCATGAAGAAATCAAAAGGGCAAGCAAACCCTAAAATGGTAAATGAAATACTTCTAACAGAAATTAAAAAACGATAAGTTATTTATAAAAAAGGCGGAAAATCATATGATTTTCCGCCTTTCTACTTACTGAAGTAAGTATGCTTGAATATTATTTATTATCTCATCTTCAACTGCTGGATTCATAACATTGTCATCTGGGTTATAAGGGTTCTCAACAGAGACTTCTTGGTTATCGATATAGAAGAAGTCATTGTTTGGGAAGTATTCAGCATCATTACTTAGCGTGTCTGCTAAGTTTTCATGTTCGTGAACATTTGCATTACCAAGTATAATAACTGTCTTATCTGCATTGTATAGGTCCATGTATGCATTTCTTAAGTTATTCAAGTTACGTTCCGGAAGCACTTCATCATTATAGTCTGCAATTTGCATTGCATCCATGATCACAATGTCGCTATTGTCGTTAACAGTTAATTCATTCATATCAACAGTGTTACCTGGCATTTCCACTTGATTAAACTGTATAGTGTTTGTATCGAACTGTTGGTTTAATTTGTCAGCAAAGTCACTGTTGTAGTATGCAGGTGTTAAAACGTCGACAATTAAAGCTTCATTGTTAGCAATTCGCTGATCATACTGTTCTTGGATGCTTGACTCATTAAAAGCGATAGAATCTGGTTGTTCAGACGTTTCAGTTTCATCAGTCGATGCTTCAGAATCTTCAGCTGATTCATTGTTCTGATTGTCTTCATTGTTTTCTGTTTTCGCACTTTCTTGGTCTTCTGTTGTTGTGTTGTTTGACGCTGAGCCGGTATGTACGAAGTTAAAATACAAGCCAGCACCAAAGACGATAAGTAATATGATTGCAATAGCTTTTTTCATAGTATCTCCTCAAATAATAATATTGCCAATCATGAATATGTTATAATATTGGCACATAATTCTTTTACTGATTATTATACATGAAATAGATGTGAACGACATTATTTTAGGATGATTGTATGAATATAAAAAATTTAAATAGTAGTGTTAAAGATATATATATAAATCAAGCATTTGAAATATTAAACTTTTTTAAATCAATGATTATAGAAGTACATCATATTGGTTCCTCTAAACTTAGAAAGTTCCCTTATGATTGTGATTTGGATATTTTGTTTATCGTAAAATCTTATGATGATGTTAAGAATTTAGCAGATATATTGATTGCTGAAGGCTATGTGCAAATCGATGATTTCTCAGATTTCTTTAGGGATGATATGGTCATCAGGCGAACGGTTGATGGAACGAATATTAATATGATTTTTATGAGCAGTGGTAGTAGAAAAAAGGAAACGGTCATTAACTGTACTGAATTTCTTGTTTTCGATAAAAACTACAGTGATAATTTAAAAATACTTAAAAAAGCTTTTCTTAAGAGTGAAATTACGGAAGATGAGTACGGGGAGCGTAAATATCGTCTCTTTTCGATGATGAATAGAAATGAATCATCCGAGGGCGTATAAATTCATAATATAGAGGAGATATTTATGAAGACTGCGAGAATTATATATAATCCTACTGCTGGTAAAGAAACATTTAAAGATCAATTATCGAATGTGTTGACTCGATTTGAGAATGCAGGTTATATCACAAGTACGCATGCGACATCTGGGCCGGATGATGCGACTTATGCGGCTAGGTTTGCCTGTGAACAAAATTTTGATTTGGTTGTTGCCGTCGGTGGTGATGGTACTGTCAATGAAGTGATTAATGGACTGGCAGACTTTAACGAAAGACCAGACCTCGGTATTATCCCAATGGGGACTGTAAATGATTTTACACATGCCCTAACAATTCCAAACAATTTAGAAGAAGCTATCGATACTATTCTAAGTGGTAAAACAGCGAAAGTTGATTTAGGGAGTATGAATGGTAAGCACTTTATGAATATTGCTGGTGGTGGAAAGATTACAGAAGTGTCTTATGAGGCGCCGAGCAAACTTAAAGCAATGATAGGTTCTCTAGCTTACTATATAAAGGGTATAGAGCTGGTTCCACAAATGAGGAGTATCAATCTACGTATTGAGTATGATGATGATGTCTTTCAAGGTGAAGTCATGCTCTTTTTGATTGGTCTCACAAATTCCATTGGTGGTTTTGAGAAGCTTGTGCCAGATGCCAAACTGAATGATGGCTATTTTTCTTTGTTAATTATTGAAGATGTTAATTTAGCGGAGTTTGCCCATCTACTTTCCATCGCCATGAAGGGCGAACATTTAAAACATCCAAAGGTACATTACTTTAAAGCGAGAGAGGTCAAAGTGTCATCTTTTGAAGAGGTACAGTTAAATTTAGATGGTGAGTTTGGTGGCGTCTTACCGGCACACTTTAAAAATAAGAAAGAGTTTTTAAAAGTAAGGGTGCCACTGGCGTTTTATCAGGAATTAAATGGTGAGGACATGGAATATAGTTTACCGGACACGGAATAAGAAATGTAAAGACAATAATCTGAGGGTGACTGCTTTGAAATTGACAATATTTTCAACTACGGATGTGCATGGTGCAATTTATCCTTATAATTATTTTATGAATGAAATGAAGTCTAATGCACTGCTAAAATTTAAATCATATATTGAACATTATAAAAATATGCATGAAGACGAGTGCGTAATCACTGTGGATAATGGTGATTTGTTACAGGGTGATGTATGGAGTGAATATGACAGCATTCATCCTAAACAGGCACTCTTACCCTCAATTATCAACAATATGTATGATGTGATTGGTCTTGGCAATCATGAGTTTAATTTCGGCCTATCATTTTTAGGTGATTTCTATGAACAAGTGAATGTACCTATTGTTAATTCAAATGTCGATTTTAAGGATAGTGTGCTATCTTCCATTATTAAAAAGTCTTACATTATGAAAACAGAAATAGATAAGAAGCCAATTAATATTGGATTTTTAAGTGTAGTCCCAACGCAGATTATGAAATGGGATAAATTTCATCTATCTGGGAATGTTGATGTTCACCCTATGTCAGAAGCGGTAAAACAAACGGCAGCGGATTTAAAAGAAGATGGGGCAGATATTATTATTCTATTGAGTCATACAGGAATGAGTAAAGCGGCAGATGACCAACATACACATGGTGAAAACCAGGCAATGCTAATGGCGTTATTAGGCTGCATTGACGGTATTGTGTTTGGCCATACACACGACTTGTTCCCGCATGAAGACATCAATGTTCAAGATGAGCGCTTGGATCTATTTAAGGGCACATTTAATGGAATCCCTATGGTTCAACCTGGTGTGTCTGCCAGTCATTTAGGCTTACTATCTTTTGACTTAGAATATGACCAAGGATGGACAGTTACTGAAGGTAAATCTAGCTTAATTCCATCGACAGATATGATGATTGATTACGAAGCCCTTGAAGACTTTAATTCTTATCATGAGAAAGTGAAAGGGTATTTAAATCAAGTCGTTGGTCATACTGATGTGTCACTACATACGTACTTTTCTAGAGTTATACCTTCAAGAGCAGTCCAGGTCGTATCTGAAGCGGTCGTTTGGTATGCGAAAGGACTAGCTGAAGTTCAGAAAGAACAGCTACCTGTACTCGGTTTTAATTCTGCTATTAAAAGTGGACGAGACGGAAAGAACGATTTCACAGATATCAAAGCAGGTGACTTAACAGTCACAGACACAGTGAATTTGTATAAGCATGCAAACACATTAGTCATCGTGAAAATTACAGGCAAAGTGTTAAGAGAATGGCTTGAATGGTCAGCATCTTCATTCAATCAAGTCGGTGCAGTATCACTAGTTAAAGAAAATCATTCGAGAGATGGTTTTCCAGGTTATAACTTTGATACTTTCTTTGATCTTACTTATACATTTGATTTAAGTGAGCCAGCACGATATAGAAGTTCTGCCCATCAAATTAGTGATTCTAATAGAGTAGTAAAGCTTGAGTATGAAGGGCAACCAATTCGTGATGAAGATATGTTTTTAGTTGCAGCAAATAACTACAAAGTCGCTTATGCACCTTTTTTAAGAGATGCTGAGATTATTTATGAATCTGCCTTATCTGTTAGAGATATTTTAACTGAGTATTTGAAGAATGGTGAGACTTTTACTGATAAAAAGCCAATGACACTTTTACCACACGGAACATACCAATTTACTAGCGGGAGTCTAGGGAGAAAATATACAGATGACTTACCGATTAGACATATTGAAGACCACGGTGATGGGTTTTCAACCTATGAAATTGATTTATAAAATGAAACAGTTAGAGGTTTAATAATGAGTGTATTAAGAAAAAATGAACAGTATGAAGGGGTCGTAGAAAGCTATACAAAAGAAGGCATGGGTGTCGTTAAAGTTAACGATAAGCCGGTCTTTATTGCTGATGTTTTAAAAGATGAAGAAATTCGTTTCAAAGTCTTACAGGTCAAATCAAGATTTGCCTTTGGTAAAGCCTTAAAGATAAATAAAGCCTCAGTAAATAGACAAGTGCCCCCATGTCAGTATTACTTTCAATGTGGAGGTTGTCAGATTCAGGTAATGAATGCCCTTGAACAGGCGAAATTTAAAAAAGAAGTTGTCGAACAAAATATCAATGGACTGGCCGGTTTAAATCTAGAAATTAAAGACACAGTGACAGGTAGTGGGAACTACTACCGCAATAAGTCTCAGATTCCAGTGCAAAAAGTGGATGGTAAGTTAGTGATGGGCTTTTATAAACCATGTTCACACGATATCGTTGACATCAACCATTGTTATATTCAAAAAGATATTCACAATGATATTATGAATTTCGTTAAGGAGAAACTGATTGAAGAAGATGTTTCGATTTACGATGAAGTGAAACATGAAGGACTGTTAAGACACTTAGTCATACGGTCGAATCATGATGATAGTGAGATTCAAGTCGTCTTTATTACTAATGGTAAGCGTAATGAATTTTTATCGATCATTAAAGCATTAAGAGAAGAATTTCAGGCAATCAAGAGTATTGTACAAAATATTAATGATGAAAAGACCAATGTGATATTTGGCAAGCGTTCAATTGTACTCCTCGGAAAAGAATATATTACGGATACCTTACTCGGTAGAGAATTTAAAATTAGAGACCGTTCCTTCTATCAAGTGAATCACGAGCAGACTGAAAAACTCTATCAAATCGGCTTAGATCTTGCCGATTTAAATGGTGACGAAACGATTATCGATACGTATTCAGGTATTGGGACAATAGGGCTTGCTGCATCTGATAGGGTTAAGAAAATCATTGGCATTGAAATCGTTGACTCTGCAGTTGAAGATGCAAAAGAAAATGCACGGTTGAATGGTATCGATAATGCAGATTACTACTTAGGTAAGGCTGAGGAAGTGATGCCTAAACTAGTTAAATCCGGTGTCAGTGCGGACTTAGTCTTTGTAGATCCACCAAGAAAAGGCTGTCATCAAGCATTCTTAGATTCGTTATTAGAAGTAGAACCGAAAAAAATTGTATATATCTCGTGTAACCCAGGCACACTACAAAGAGACATGAAGTATTTAGTAGAACATGGTTACAAAGCTAAATCCGTAGTACCCGTGGATTTATTCCCTCAGACGAAACACGTTGAAGCGGTTACTGTGTTAGAGAGAAAATAGATTAAAAAGAGGCTGTTTATGTAGCCTCTTTTATTATGCTTTGACATAATTTGATAGCGCTGCCAATTAATGAAGAAGTGAGTTATAGTTAAATATATAAGAATTAATTGATGAATTACTAAAATCTATAGGTTAGTAAGGGATGATGAATTTGAAAATTATTACAATAGTACTAGGTGTAATGCTGTTTATAGTAACAGGTTGTAGTAATAATGAAACAGGACTAGAAGGTAAAGAATTAGGTATCTCAAGTAATGACCCTACAATTTCGGAAGAAGAAAAAGAAAATGCTGAAATTAATTTTTCCTCAAACATGTTAGTTTTAGAATTTTCTTCAGCTGATGAAGTGACGCTTTTGAATCTAGGTAATGAATATACTGGTAGTTACAGCTTAGATGGTGAGAGTCTAACAGTTAAACTAGAAGATGAAGGTACAAATTTAAGATTGGACTTCGTAGAATTTAAAGAAACACCTGATGAATATTATAGTTATAGCGGAGTAATTGATGATGGAGAATTACATGTAGGTGATGAAACTTCTCAATTATCAAATATCTATCAAAATATTTCAATGGGACAAAGTTATATATTCCTAGAAGAATAATCATGTATTAAATAATCGTTAGTAATAAATGTAGGGCGAGGACTTTTGTGGTCTTTGTCTTTTTTATTATATACTGTATGTAGCATAATGTATTCTAAATACAAACACTAGGTGAAATTTTGATGAAATAAAAGAACTTTATAAAGTATAAAAGTATTTGAAAAACTTAATTTGAGCTCGTGTTGAAGAATAATATCTTTATGAATTTTTAGTAGAGAATGAAGGGAAGTAATACTAACAATCAGAATATAATTTGTTGAATCATTGGGCTAATAATTAAAGTAAATTGAAACTTAACATGAGGTGAAAAATAAATTGAGAATTGATAAAGCTATAGGGATTATTGATAAAAAGATTTGTAAAAATATTGGACAATTCAAAACAATTGATCGTGGTTTTTTATCTCAAAACATATTGTCTGATTTACGTAATTTAGTAGAACACACCTCTTTAAAAGCATTTAGTAGAGGGAATGACTTGGAAATTACATATGAAAACATGCAAGAAGCAAATGAGTATGTAAAAACAGTTAGCGAATTAAATTTTCTACACAAATTTCATAGATTCCTTCAAATGACAACATCTCACTATACTTTTGATGAAGGAAATTCAGAACGATTGATGCTCAAATATTATGAATTTATGTTAAAAATAAGAGAGTTATTAGAAAGGAAATATGATATCAGTATTCTATCGAATATTGAAGAATTTCCATTAAAACTTGACCCACACTTAAATGAATATTACGAAAAAATTGCAAAAAAAATTAAATTTTCATCTATGAATGGTTATGATGATTCATATAATGATAGATATTACATACGTAAAATAAAGCCATTTTTTGTGAATCAAAAAGTTTACTATGAGGTAACTTTCACAACAGCAAATGATTCTGTGAGTAAATTTGATAGAATTATAGCTTTTACTGATATTGATATAATGTCCAATTATGCAGTGAAATTTTGGATTCGTAATGATTTTATAGATGTCTTTTGGAAAAAAATGCCGATTAGAATTATTGAAAACTATGAAATATCTATACGACCATGTGAATTAAACAATCTTGCTCGTATATTTGATATGACAACAGAAATTTCAACTGGTCATGTAGATTATAAGGAATTGATGTTATTTATATTTGAAACTGGTATGAATCTTACTCAATTTGTCTGTATGCCAGAAAGTTATTATATACAAATAAGGAAAATGGTAAATTCTAATTCAAAGAAACCAATCATTTTCGATCTGCTAGACAATTGTAGGAAAATAATAATTAACGATTTTCCAGGAGCTAATACTTTAAAATACTTACTGTATAAGATGAATAATAAAATTATAAAAAATCAACTAAGTGATAAAGAATGTCATATTTTGTCGGATTTAAAAGTGAATTACGGTTGTATACCATTTGATCAGATGCCATTTAATTCTTCACTCAAGAGACATAACCCTAGATTAGTAGATTTGATTGATTGTATTGATATTCATGATAGAGAACATGAGTTGTTTGCTAGAATGATTAAAAATAATACCGAGATAGAAGGTCAATTATTTACTAATAAAAAAGATATAGTGAACTTCGTTAATGTTGATAACTTAATAAAAAGGTATAATGACAGACTATATAATAAACATGAAAATCGAAAAATATACGAGTATAAAGGGAATTTATATATAAAAGGATATGAAGAGAATACAGTAAGAATTATTGAAACATTAAAAGAACTTACTATGGAAGGTATCGGAGGATACGAATCATCGGTAGATTACTGGCTAGAAAGTACAACTTATTCAATAGATTGTGAAGAAAAGAAAAAGGCATTGAGAAGTATTTTTGACAAGTCTAAAGTAGCATTAATATATGGGGCTGCTGGGACTGGAAAAACTACATTAATTGACCATATTTCTAATTTTTTTAATGAAAAAAAGAAAATATATTTATCGAATACAAACCCAGCAGTAGATAATTTAAAACAAAAAGTACACTCATCAAATTGTTCATATTATACCATAGCGAAATATTTAACACATTCTCATAATGATACAGATTGCGATGTTCTGTTTATTGATGAGTGTAGTACCGTCAGTAATGATCAAATGTATGAGGTTATAAATAAATCAACTTTTAAGCTATTAGTATTAGTAGGTGATATATATCAGATAGAATCAATAACATTTGGAAATTGGTTCGATATTATACGTTCTTTTGTTCCTGAAACATCTGTTTTCGAATTAGAAAACCCTTATAGAAGTAAAAGTGAAAATTTACTTGATGTATGGAGGAAGGTTAGAAAACTTGATGATGACATACTAGAATATCTTACCCGAAATAATTATTCCTCTAACTTAGATGAATCAATTTTTCAACGTACTACAGATGACGAAATTGTTCTTTGTTTGAATTATGATGGACTATATGGAATAAATAATATTAATAAGTTTCTACAGGGTAGTAACCACAATCCCGAATTTAAATGGGGAATGCAGTCTTACAAAGTAGGAGATCCTATACTTTTTAATGAATCCAACAGATTTCATCCTTTAATATTTAATAACTCAAAAGGTAAAATTGTAGATATTAAGGTATTTGAAACAGAAATTGAATTTGACATATTGTTAGATCGTCCGATTAATGAAATGCAAGCATATGGCTATGATTTTGAACTTGTAAATGAACCTGATGAAACTAACTCAACTATACGTTTTACTGTAAATAAATATAGAAGTACTGATGAAGATGATGACGAGAATGCTACTGATATAGTTCCATTTCAAGTAGCTTATGCAATTTCGATACATAAAGCCCAGGGTCTAGAGTATCGATCGGTAAAAATTGTAATAACTGATGAAATTGGTGAACAAATCACTCATAACATTTTTTATACAGCGATTACACGAGCAAGGGAAAGCTTAAAAATATATTGGACTCCTGAATCAGAAAACATAATCCTGTCAAGTTTCAATAAAAAAATTCATGCAAAAGATGTCTCTTTAATTTCAGTGAAAAATAGTTTAAAGATGAAAAAAAGGAGATGACTACTTTGTGAAGATTAACGCATAGTAGTTATGTTATCTCAGTTTACTTTTTTAGCAAATTCATAAACATACTTATATTAATAACTAGTGCAATTTATAGTTAGTTACAATATGTAGAAAATAAAATTTTGAGGAAAACAAACTCTATGATGTGCACCCTTAAAGTTGAACTCTAAGGGTGCATTACACTATCTTACTGTAATTTTTTTAATTGTTTATTAGAACTCATAAATTTGGGAGTGATTTTATGTGGTATGACAATGATTTGATTAGGTTGCTGAAAGTTAAATATCCAATTATTCAAGCAGGTATGGCAGGTGGAATTACGACGCCTGATTTAGTTGCTGCAGTATCCAATGCTGGAGGGTTAGGCAGTATCGGTGCAGGTTATATGAGTGCTGATCAATTAAAAAAGACAATTCAAGAAGTTAAAACATTAACGGACCAACCTTTTTCAGTGAATCTGTTTACGCCTGAAGTTGTTCAAGTAGATCAAAATGAAATTGCTCAGGCAAATGAGTGGTTAAGTAGATTTAGAGATGAATTGAACATCAATGAAACACCTTCAGTTGTAAATATTACTAATGAGAATTTTAAACAACAAGTTAAAGTGATTATTGAAGAGAACGTTCCAATTTGCAGTTTTACTTTTGGTATACCTGATGAAGATATCATTAAGAAATTAAAAGCAGAGGACATTATTATTATAGGTACCGCAACTACTGTAGATGAAGCAATTGCCAATGAATCAGCTGGTATGGATGCAATTGTTGCTCAAGGTAGCGAAGCTGGCGGACATAGAGGGAGTTTCTTAAATAAAGAAGCGGTGCCTATGATTGGGACCATGGCTTTGGTACCACAAGTTGTAGATCATGTTGGCATACCCGTCATTGCAGCTGGTGGCATTTCTGATGGACGTGGAATCATTGCGTCTCTTGGCCTCGGTGCAGAAGGTGTACAATTAGGTACAGCCTTTTTAACGAGTGAGGAGAGCGGATCACCACAAGTTGCAAAACTTGCGATCTTAAATGCACAAGAAACTGATACTGTAGTGACCACGACTTTCAGTGGTAAGCCAGCAAGAGGTTTACTGAATGATTTTATAAAAGAAATGCGTCAGTATGAAGGGAAAGTCCCTTCATATCCAGTACAAAATAGTTTAACACAGCCGATTCGAGCTAAAGCAGCAAAATTAAATCGCCCTGAATACATGTCGTTATGGTGTGGACAAAATTTAAGAAGCTCTAAAGAGAACTCTGCGAATCAAATGGTAATAGACCTGGTTACTCAAGTTGAAGATGTCATTAATAAGTTATTCCAATCTTAATTCGAGCAATGGAAATGATGATTTATTTTGGATAAGATAAACAATAAGCAAATATAAATTCATTTTATTCAGGAGGAAGCATTTTGAAGTTTATTTCATGGAACATAGATTCACTAAACGCAGCACTAACAAGTGATTCTGCTAGAGCATTATTATCAAGAGAAGTAATCAAATCCATTCAGGCACACGACGCTGATGTTATTGCGATTCAAGAAACTAAATTATCAGCGAAAGGTCCAACCAAAAAACATGTAGAGGCTTTAGAAACAGCCTTTCCTTCATATAACATAGTGTGGCGTAGTTCAGAAGAACCCGCACGTAAAAGTTATGCTGGAACAATGTTCTTATACAAAAATCACCTAGAACCTGAAGTGCATTATCCATCAATCGGTGCACCTACGACAATGGATGCAGAAGGACGAATGATTACTTTAGAGTTTGAAGACTTTTATTTAACTCAAGTGTATACACCAAATGCTGGGGATGGTCTTAGAAGGTTAGCAGACCGTCAACTATGGGACATTCAATATTCAAATTACCTAGCTGATCTCGATGAGAAAAAACCAGTTTTAGCCACGGGAGACTACAACGTTGCACACAAAGAAATAGACCTAGCAAATCCAAAAAATAACCGTCGTTCTCCAGGTTTTACTGATGAAGAACGAGAAGGATTTACAAACCTTTTAAACAAAGGATTTACTGACACATTCCGTCACATTAATGGGGACGTTGAAGGCACGTATACTTGGTGGGCACAAAGAGCGAAAACAAGTAAGATTAATAACTCAGGATGGAGAATTGACTATTGGTTAGTTTCAAATCGTTTAGCTGGACAGGTTCGTAAGTCTGAGATGATTGACTCAGGACCAAGACAGGATCATACTCCAATTTTAATGGAAATTGATATATAGGTGAGGCTTTAAATCGAGTATAATAATGGTAAGTAAAAACTAGGGGGAATTACCATGGGAGAGACAACAAGTTTCATTAGTCCAGATAATTATTGGGTGCTCTGGGCGATATTAATTGGTTGGGCGGCTGTCGCTATTGTTCTCGAGCAAAAATACAGTTGGGCATCAAAATTATCTGGAGCAATAATCGCTTTAGTGGGGGCCATGCTTCTAAGTAATACTGGCGTTATTCCGCTCGAATCACCAGTTTATGATGCAGTATGGACATACGTGGTGCCACTCGCAATACCACTTTTACTATTCCAGTCGAACGTTATTAAGGTTTGGCAAGAGAGTAAACGCCTGTTAATTATCTTTTTAATTAGTACAGTCGGAACAGTAGCAGGTGCAATTGTTGCCTTCTTGTTGTTAAGAGAGTTTGTACCACAAGCGAACTATATCGGTGCCATGTTAAGTGGTTCCTACTCAGGTGGTGGGGTTAACTTTGCGGCAATGGCGACACGATTTGACGTGCCACAAGACCTAGTATCTTCTACAGTCGTTGCGGATAATCTACTAATGGCAGTTTATTTCTTTGTTCTTATATTGATACCGACAGTATCATTCTTTAAAAACAAATTCGGCACACCACACATGGATGAAAATGAGTCTAATGGAAAAAGCGATAATCATGCTGCCTCATATTGGAAATCTAAGGATATTTCATTACAAGATATAGCTTTAGCGATTGGAACAGCCTTTATCATTGTAGCAGTGTCATTCTCTATTGCTGAATTTTTTGCCAGTGTAATTCCGGAAGATAGCAATATTTTATTATCTGTCTTAAGAGGTATTATCGGTGATAACTACTTAATGCTTACAACGTTAACACTAGTACTTGTAGCGAGCTTCCCTAAATACTTTGAAAACATTGCGGGATCACAAGAATTTGGGACGTTTTTCATCTATATATTCTTTGTAGTCATTGGTGTACCTGCATCGGTTCCATTAATTATCCAAAATGCACCAATAATCTTAGTGTTTGCAGCTGTTATTGTGTTGATTAATATGATTATCTCATTTGGCTTCGGTCGATTATTTAAATTTAATTTAGAGGAAATCATACTTTCGAGTAATGCAAATATCGGTGGACCAACAACCGCTGCAGCAATGGCGATTTCGAGAGGTTGGACAAAATTAGTTGGACCGATACTCATCATCGGTACACTAGGATACATTATAGGTAACTATATAGGTACCTCACTTGGTGTATGGTTTACATCTATGATGTAGTTGAATAGATAAAGCGACGTGAAAATCTAATTTCACGTCGCTTTTATATATATTACTTATAATCTACATCTTTAATGTAGTCTAGTTGTTCAAAACCAAGGTTGCCACCAGTAATAACAAAGCATACTTTGTCTTTAGGATTAACCTCTATTTCTTTATTAAGTACTGCACCGACACTCGCGGATGAGGAGATTTCAGCTAAGATTTTTCCTTCCATTAACAATAACTTTTGTCCCATTTTCATTGCTTCTTCAGTTGCTGTATGGAAGCTATCTACATATTTTTCAACGATTGGGAAGGTCTTTTCACCTGGCACTACAGTCACTAAGCCATCAGCGATTGTCCCTTTATTTTCAACTTGTGTAATTTTCCTGTTCTTAAGACTTTCATTATATTTCGGTAAATTAAATGGCTCAACACCATGAACTTTAGCACTGCTACCTGATTCTTTAATCGCAGTTGCGATACCGGATAAGATCCCACCACCTGAAGCGGGTACAAAAATTTGATCGACATCTGGTAGTTGCTCTAAAATCTCTAATCCAATTGTGCCTTGTCCTGCCATAACTCTATAATCATTAAATGGGTGAATTAATTCGTAACCATGTTCTTTAGCAAGGTCTTCAGTTAACTTAAAACGTTCTTCAACAGTCGTTGGTATAATTTCTGCCCCGTGTTCTAAAATCTTTTCTTTCTTGAATGCTGGAGCTGTATCTTGAACAGCGACGACTGCTTTAATACCGAGCATCTTTGCTCCATAGGCAATGGCTTGACCATGGTTGCCTGAAGATGATGCAATAATGCCTTTACTTAACTGTTCGTCAGAAAGTTGGAGTAGGGTGTTCATCACTCCACGAAGTTTAAAAGCCTTAGTCAATTGCATATTTTCTAACTTAACGTACACTTCACAACCTAAGTATTCTTCTAAGTTATGTAATCTTAAAAGTGGTGTCTCTACAGTATATGGTGCAATACGTTCACGAGCTTCTTTGATATCAGCTAATTTCAATGTCATCATACCATCCCCTTTTCTTATTAGTTTTATCATAACGCTTTTTCAGAATAATAGAAATATATGAATTTTGGTATATTATTAAAAATACATTTATAATAGGAGAAAGAAGTATTTCTAGGAGTGTATGAAATGTACGTTGACCGTAAACCATCTATAGATATTTTAGATTTGAAAGAATCAATGGCGAATAGAATTAAGGAAAGAGAACACTTCAATTCTCTAGAATATTTTGATCAACTTATAGATTTTGTGGAACTCAATCATATATATTCTTCTGCTTTAGAAGAAGTCACAACGAAATTAAAAATTTTAGATGATGAGTTTCAAGTCATTCATAAGCATAATCCCATTCATCACATGGAGAGCAGAGTGAAGGGCACTCAGAGTTTATTGAGTAAGCTAGAGCGAAAAGTTCTAGATATTGACGTTGCAAGTGCTAACAAAAACATTTTAGACATTGCTGGTATGAGTGTAATTTGTAATTAGATTGAAGATATCTATGTGCTAGAATCTCTATTTTTAAAACAAGAAGATGTTAAATTATTAAAGAGAAAAGACTATATAGAGCATCCCAAAGACAATGGTTATCGTAGTCTTCATATCGTTGTATCAGTCCCTGTGTTTTTATCGGAAAGAATTGAGCATACACCTGTGGAGATTCAAATTAGAACGATTGGCATGGATATGTGGGAAAGCCTTGAACATAAGATGCGCTATAAAAATACTAAAAAGGATACTAAAGCGTATCAAGAAACACTATTAGAATGTGCCAGACAAATTTCAGATGTGGAAGATAAAATGCAAAATATGCATAACGAAATCGAAAAATAAGTAGGGTAGAATCAGGAGAATTTTATGACGCTAGATAATTTTATAAAAGAATTGGAAGATGAACTCGGAGTTTTACCAGAAGAACAAAGGGATGAAATCATCGATCGTTTCAAATTACAAATCGAACGAGCTAAAGATTTAGGAGATAGTGAAGCGGACTTGTTAAAAGTATTGGATGACCCGAAAAAAGTGGCTGAGAAATATATAAAAGATGCTGTTGTTGATGAAGAAGCTACGGAGGAAGAA
The DNA here is from genome assembly GCF_000425825.1 of Jeotgalicoccus marinus DSM 19772. GTDB lineage: Bacteria > Bacillota > Bacilli > Staphylococcales > Salinicoccaceae > Jeotgalicoccus > Jeotgalicoccus marinus. The sequence goes on along the minus strand of NZ_AUEE01000013.1, from coordinate 10,310 downwards.
AAGATCCTAGAGGTTCCAGAAGGTGAGATTCAACCAGTAACAGCGGATTTTGCATCTGTGGTCAATGAGTATGATATTCAAAAGCTGATGGTGAGCGGGACGTCGGTCGATGTCAAAGTTGAGGCTGGACATAAGCTTGGATTTAAATTTATATCGTATTCACATAAAGGTGATTTGAGCTATCAAATTAAAGATGGCCGGTTGAACATACTTCATACTGGACGAAAGAAAAATGTAAGAGTGCATACGATTTTTGACTATATGAAAAAAAGAAAACAGATGCGAAATGATGAGCTGACAATCATTTGGCCTAAGTCATTAGATGAGTTGAATGTGGATTTAAGACACGGCAAAATCAGTTTGGCTCATATCAATGCTAAAAATCTAAGACTTCATAGTTCTGAAGGAATGGTTGAAGCAACAAATGTGAAAAGTGATAATGCCGAGATTAAATCTGATATGGGGCGTCTTATTTCACGAACAAGTCAGTTTAATGAATTATCTATGAAAACAGAGATGGGTAAAATTATTTTAGAAGATGTAAGAGCTGATTACTATCATCTGGTTTCAGAACTCGGGAGTATCAATCTGACAGGATTAAAAGTAGAAAGTAACGTGAAAGCAATCAGTAAGATGGGTGCAGTTCATGTTAACTATAAAAAAGCACCTCAGTTAACCAAAGTCGTTGCGAAGGCGAATGTCGGTAAGGTACATAACGACTTGGCAAAGGTTGAAATTGTAGATTCTCGTTATAAGGCAGAATATAAAAGTGAGATGGGTTCTGTGAGAGTTAGCTTGTTATAGGGGTTTTATTGTTTTTGGGATGGTGATGAGGTCAGTTTGTCACCATCCGATGTGATTCGAAAAGTGATGAGAAAGTGTCATCTCCATTCAAAATGCTTAGAACAGAGATGAGAACATGTCATCTCCATCCGGCAACACAACATAACCAAAATACTATAAAAAATCACAAAATTAGGGTGGAAATCATATCAAGATTTTCACCCTAAAATTTTAATAATCTTTTCTTCTAATCAATAACATGCCCAATACTGTGAATAATAGAATGGCAACAATAGATGAGAAGTAAAATGAAGTTTGCCATTCAAGAGTATTAAGAAGATCTGGTAAATAGTAGAGTGGCAGGCTATTTTCTAAAAATTTTACGACTGAATCTGGTATCTTATCCCAGAATAATAAGCCGTTAAATAAACTCGGGAGTAGCACGATTGAAATCAAAGCAATAATAAATAGTGCTGCAACGTTAGTAAAGTAAATACTAATTAATAGGAATAATGCACCATAAAACAATGTGTAAATGACATAAGTGACTGGAATCTTCCAGTATAGTGCTGAGTCAAAGTCTAGTCCAGCATAGTTTGAAAGTACATAAGTAGAAGCTAGACAGGCGAGTCCAAAGAGTAATCCACTACAACCGATGGATATTATTTTACTCAAGAAATATTTCATTCTATTACTTGATTGATTCATCATTAAAATAATCGTATTCTGACTTAAGTCTTTAGTAAAAGGTAGCATCGCATTAATCACGACGAGTAGGGACCCGAAGAATGCAAAGAATGCAATCAATTGAGTCGTATCAAATGGTGCTTCAAAATTTGCGACTGAATATGCTATAGCACCAGCAGGTAAGATGCACAGAATTAGTGAGAAATAAGTGAACCAACTTCTTAAAGCTGCAAGTAAATCGTAAGTGACTATTTTACTAATCTTCATTATTTCTCACCATCCTTCATTTGACTAAAGTAATAATCTTTAACAGATTGCTTATGCTTATTAATATCCACCGGATACACGCCGTCAACACTAAGTGCTTTTAAGATATCCTGCAGTTTATTAACCTGACGGGTTGAGATAATAGTCTCATCAATTTTAGCTTGACTATCAATTTCCTTAATAATTTGTTTGGCAAGTTCAATATCTTTAATGTCAAAAACCAAGGATAGGGTACTTTGAGTCGACAGTTCAGCAATGTTTTCCTTATTGCTTAAAACCCCTTTGTCGATAAAAACAATATCATCACTCACTGCTTCTATATCTTCAAGTTTATGACTAGATATCAAAACTTTCATATTCTGAGACCGAGCTAAATCTCTTATGATTCTTAGAACTTCTATGGATCCATCAGGGTCCATGCCATTTGTCGGTTCATCCAAAATTAAATAGTCTGGTTTTCTAGCTAAGGCAATAACCAGACCTAATTTTTGTTTCATACCCATAGAGTAGGTCTTCATTTTTTTATTTACATAGCCAGACATGCCTAGATCTTCTAGGAGACTATTAATATATTGCTTGTCATAAGCAGTGCCATTAATATTCGTGAAATACTTAATGTTATATAGACCAGATTGATTTTTATAATATTTTGGTTCCTCAATTAAATAACCAACTGTTGCTTGATTATCAACAGTCACATCTCCTGAATAATTAGGAATAATGTTGCACATAATCTTCATCATAGTTGTTTTACCGGCACCATTCTTACCAATCAGTCCAGTTACATTGGAGTCGAGCATAAAATTGACCTGATTTAATACTAAATTGGATCGGTATTTTTTTGTTACATTGCTTAGTTCCATCTGTTCGATCTCCTTTACTTAAAGATTTTTTTCAGCTTCTTTTTTTGCTTTCTCTAGGTTTGAATAGGACATAAAGAAAAATATACCCATTATTAAGAAGATAAATGGTGGTACTACTCTCATAAGCGCAAAAGGTAATTCAAATAAAAATGCACGCCAAAATTCAAAGCCTTCCATATCAAACAAGCCAGGTGTTAAAAAAATTTCTCCATCGTAGGCATTGAAAAATATAAAAGTATAAATCAGAAATATAAAAGCAAAAGTGCCTGTGTATGAAGCAGCACGTTTATAAAAACTTACTTTTGATTCGACATCTGAAAATAGTTCATCGTTACCATCTTTGACCTTCGTCCATGTGTGGGGTGTCATTCCAAAGCGGCCACCACGGACGTGTTCCCATCCCAGATCTTCATGGATTGATACATACTCATTATACTTTTCTGTACTCATGCTATTTCGATAATCAAGGCGAGTAACGTAATTTTTGTCACTTTTTTCAAATACAAAAATAAAATCCATTGGATTTTTGACAAGTTTGTAACCTTGTTCATTCATTTCGTTCAACCATTTTTCTTGCTTATTTGGATCTGTGAAATACTTACTTACTTTCATCTTCTTCAACTCCTTTTTCATAAAGCGTAATAATATGATGTAACCTTTCATTTTCTTTCTTTAAAATTTCTTCACCGATGGTAGTGGTTTGATATACTTTTTTTCGTTCACCAGGTTCTGATAAGAGTTCTATATAACCGTGTTTCTTTAAATTTTCTAAGGCGCCGTAAAGCGTACCCGCTGCGATGTTAACTTCTCCCTGACTCATTTCACTAACTAACTGCATAATGCGATAACCATGTAAAGGTGTTCTAAGTGCGAGCAATATTAGATGCATGGTCTCTGATAAAGGAACTAATTTAGGTCTCATATAATGTTCTCCTTTATATAGTTGTTCTGTATAGTTTAACTATATAGTTGGACTGTATAAATGTCAACGGTATATATTTGATGAAAATTTAATCTATTTATCATTTTCCTTTCACGATAATTTAGGAATAGGTATGTATCATGTGACAATAAGCGGGTGATTAGACGCTTTGAAAGGAAAGATAATCATGTTTTTAAGGTTTTATAGTAGAGCATATCAATTCTTATTAAAAAGTATGGCACCTTTATTTAATTGGCAACCTGAATCGGTTCTTAACTGTGCCGGATGTATTGAAAAATTAGCGCCAAAAATGGCAGATGATAACATAGATAGAGTACTGATTGTCACAGATGAAAAAATATTAAATGCTGGACTTCTTAATTCACTTCTAGCGTCTTTAAATGAGGCGAATATTATTTACTATATTTATAAAGGTGTAGAAGAAAATCCATCAGTATCACATGCTAAGGAGGCAAGAGATTTATATTTAAGAGAGAATTGCCAAGCAATCATTGGTTTTGGTGGAGGTTCTGCCATAGATTGTGCCAAAGGTGCTGGGGTTTTATCCACAAATAATATGGAACATCTAAGTGAGTATAAAGGATTTATGAAAGTGAAAAATAAGTTACCCTACTTAGTTGCAGTACCAACGACAGCAGGAACTGGAAGTGAAACATCAAACAGTGCAGTACTCAGTGATGAAACTGGTAAGAATAAATTCGTGATCACTGACGCTAAGCTCATGCCGAAAACAGTTGTCTTAGACCCTGAACTGCTGATAAGTCTGTCAAGAGAGATGACAGCTTATACAGGCATGGATGCTTTAGTGCATGCCGTTGAAGCTTATATTAGCCAAAATTCCAATAAGCAAACGAGAATACTAAGTGAAGAAGCAGTGGAACTCATCTTCAAAAACTTATATGAATCATACCAGGACGGTAGTAACATAACAGCAAGAACAAATATGCAAAGAGCATCTTATTTCTCTGGTAAGGCATTTACAAGAGCTGGACTCGGTAATATTCATGCCTTGAGTCATTCAATTGAGTTAAAATATAAAATCCAACATGGTCATGCAGTGGCTTATTTAATGCCTTATGTATTAGAGAAGTACGGTAGTAAAATTAACAGTCAACTAGCGAAACTTGCACTGATTGCAGGCGTTTCAGAAGAATCGGATAGCATTGAAGAAAGCGCGCAAAAATTTATTCATGGAATCCGTGAGTTGAATGAAAAAATGAATATTGAAATGCCGTTGAATGCATTAGCTAAAGAAGAAGTTGGTTTCTTAGCTAAACTTGCATATAAAGAAGCGAATCCTTACTATCCAGTCCCTGTCATGTTTAATAAAGATGATTTTCAAGGATTGCTTGAACGCGTTTTTATCAGTGAAAGAAGAATAGCTTAAGCTATTCTTCTTTTTTATTAATAATAAATCATGCCTTACTCTAAAGTTTTATTGACTTTATAGTGTAATAAGCATAAAATTTAATTGATAATGATTATCAATATTATAATAGGACAGAGGGAAAATAATGAAGAAATTACTTTCGATTTTGTTAGGTGTATCTATCTTTTTAGCTGGATGTTCAAATACTAGTGACGATACTGCACAAAATGAATCTGAGGAAGGTGCATCAGAAGAGGGTGAGGAGCGCGTCCTTACAGATGATGCAGGTAATGAGGTAACGATCCCTAGTAATCCAGAAAGAATAATTGGTACATATTTAGAAGATGATTTACTAGCGCTAGAAGAAACACCAATTGCTCAATGGACAGTTGGAGAAGATAGTGTCCAAGATTATTTACAAGATGAAGGTCTTGAAGGATTACCATTAATGCCGTTTGACTTACCATTTGAATCAGTAGCAGCTGAAGAGCCAGATCTACTACTCATCAGTTCTGCAGATACTGTAGAAGGTGACAAATACGAAAGCTATTCTAAGATTGCGCCAACATTTGTTGTAGACAGTGGCTCATATGATGATTGGAGAGACCGTTTGACACGTGTTTCAGAAGTATTTGGTAAGGAAGATTTAGCCGAAGAAAAGATTAATGAATATAACGAACTTGTAGATCAAGCTTCTACTGAATTATCTGAAGAGGTAAATAATGAGTCTGCAATTGCTGTATGGTACACTGGCGGTTCATTCTTTATTTCTAACAAAGACAAGTCAAGTGGTGAAGTGCTGTATAATGATTTAGGTTTGACAGCACCAGACCTAGTTGAAGAGCTATCAGCGGATAACGAAACACCTTGGATTGAAGCTTCACTTGAAAGTTTTGCAGAATTAGATGTCGATCATATTTTCTTCATTGCTGATGCTGAAGGGGATAGTGAAAAAGCATTAGCTGATGATGTGTTCCAAAATATACCTGCTGTCGAAAACGGTAATGTGTATGAATTAGAGCAAGGAAACAGCTGGTTATATAGTGGATATATTGCGAATAGCTTGATCGTTGAAGATGTGGAAGAAGCATTGGGTACAAATTAAGGAGTGTAAGGAATGTCACACAATATATATGATGTTACAGTGATTGGCGGTGGTCCAGCCGGACTATTTAGTGCCTTCTACGCAGGACTTCGTGAAATGAAGACGAAGATTATAGATGGCCAGGAAAGGTTAGGCGGAAAGGTACATCTTTATCCACAAAAAATGATTTGGGATATTGGAGGAACGGAGCCATTACCAGCAGGTAAACTGATTGAAAAGTCTATTGCACAAGGTTTGACTTTTGATCCGGATGTAGTGCTCAATACCATTGTTACAAATATTAAAAAGGTTACTGATGATTACTTTACGATTGCCACTGAATCTGGAGAAGAACATTATTCTAAAAGTGTGATAATTACCATAGGCGGCGGTGGCATGATTCAGCCAGTTAAACTAGATGTTGAAAATGCTGACCGTTATGAAGGTAAAAGTTTACATTATGCAGTACCAGATATTATGAGCTTTAAAGGTAAAAAAGTGTTAATTACAGGTGGCTCCTACTCAGCAGTAGACTGGGCTAATGATTTAACCCCAATCGCAGGAGAAATCAACTTGATCTACCGTGGTGATGATTTGACCGCTCATGAAGCAGAGGTCAGTCGCTTGAAGAAGAATGGTGTTAAAATTCGTACTCAATCGATTGTCACTGGGGTAAGCGGTGAAAATAACCTTGAAACTGTTGATATTAAGAACAAGGTTACTGGTGAAGAAACAACGGAAACTTTTGATGCGATTATTGTTAACCATGGCTATGATCAAAATAACCTCTTGTTTAGAGAAAATCATTTAGGACTAAATTTAGAAAATGATTTCTATATTAAGGCTGCACCCACTGGATTAACAAATGTACCAGGAATATTCGCTGCAGGGGACTGCATACGTTACGAAGGGAAAGTCAATCTTATTGCTGGTGCATATGCAGATGCGGTTAACGCTGTAAATAACGCTAAGACACATTTAGATCCTGAAGCAAACCAATACGCGATGGTGTCATCACACAATCAGCGATTTAAAGAGAAGAATAGAAAAATTATGTATGAAGATTAGGATGCCCTTGTGGGCATCTTTTTTTCGCTTGCAAGTCCTCTAGTCTATCAGTAAAATTGTATGAACGAATATAAGTGTGAGGCGATTGAAGTGGCAAAAATAAATAATGATCATATAGAAACATTTGAAGTAAAGATCAATGACTTTGATAGGAAGGGCTCAGGTAGAGGGGTAGCGTATCGAGATAACGGAGGACATAAACCGCGTCAAATCAAATTGACGATTCCACAAACGATTCCCGGTGAGAAGGTACTTGTTGATGTACCGAATCCGACGAGAAAACGTGGCACAGTGATGCCGAAAGAAATTATTGAAGAAAGCCCAAATAGAATCACACCACCTTGTCCTCATTTCGAGCTTTGTGGCGGCTGTGTATGGCAGCACTGGACGTATAATTCACAATTAATTGAGAAGACGAATTACGTGAAGCGTGAGTTAGAGAGAAATGGTTTTGATCAAAACATCGTTAAAGATGCTATTGGTATGGAAAAAAATCCATTTGAATACCGTAACAAGATGGAATTCACCTTCGGCCAAAACGGTGAATTAGGAATGCATGAACTTGGTAATTTTAGAAAAGTCATCGACTTAGATACTTGTCTGATTGCAGATAAGGATATGGTGAATGCAATGTTGACTGTATCTGAGTGGACACGTAAGAACAATTTACCAGGTTACCATAAAGAGAATCATACAGGATTACTGAGACACTTGATGGTCAGACGTTCTCAAGAAACAAAAGAGATGATGTTGGCTATTTTTGCGACAGAAACACCTGATGGTGAGTTAAAAGATAAAATCGACGAGTTAGTAGCTGATATATCAGCACAATTTTCAAACGTGAAAAGTATGATGTGGATGGTCAATACAGATATGGCTGACCGTACACAATCAGAAGATACTTATACATTATTTGGTAGAGACTATATATATGACGTTATGTATGGTTATAAATATCGAATCTGGTTCGATACTTTTTTCCAAACAAATCCAACACAGGCTGAAAAGTTAGTTGACTTAGCAATCGAGATGGCAGAAGCAACAGAAGATCAGAGAATGATTGATCTATTTTGTGGCGTGGGCACATTCTCACTACCATTCGCTAAGAGAGTGAAAGAACTTGCAGGTATTGAAATTGTAGAAACTTCTATAGAGTCAGCTAAAAGAAATGCTGAAGATAATGGCATCAATAACACGTACTTCCTTGCAAAGGATGCAAGAAAAGGTATGGACGAAGTATTAGAAACATGGGGTAAACCAGACCTATTAATGCTAGACCCACCACGTTCAGGTGCAGGTGGTAAGGTTATGAGAAGAATTGGTCGACTTGGTACTGAGCGTGTCGTATATGTATCGTGTAACCCGGAAACATTCTCTGATGATATTGTTTGGCTCCGTGAGTTTGGCTATGAGTTAAAACAAGTTCAACCTGTGGACTTATTTCCACATACAGCGCATGTTGAAGTAGTGAGTTTACTAGAGAAGACTTCTGAAGCAACGATAAATTAAGTATAAAAATTTTTATATAACAATATAGATTATTAGTATTTGTGATTCATTCAAATTTCCCTAACAATAAATGTAACAACTTAAAAGGGGTTTTTACAATGAGTCATGTTGCAGAAGGGAAACTATTAGATTCAGAGTTACTGGGAGAAATTAGAGAGAAATTTGCTTACATCGATACTGATCCTTTAACAAAAGAGGCTAGAATATTTTTAGATAATGCAGGAGGATCATTTCGTTTAAAGCTTGCAAATGAGCGATTTGCTGAAATAGATTTAATTCCTGACCATCCGATGAGGGAACATAGGACGGCTGTATATTTGTCGGATATTGAAAAACAAGGGATTGACGATATCAGAACAATCTTCAATGCGAAAAATGGGGCTATCGTACCATACTATACGGCTTCACAGGCAATATTTAATCTAACAGGTGTAGTAGCAGAACATGTTGAAGGGACTAATATTGTAACGACGGCCTTGGAGCACCCCTCACTTTATGATGCTGCTCAATTTTATGCAGATAAGTTTGGAAAGGAACTCCGTGTTGCACCGACAAACAAAATCACTGGTGGTGTCGATGTCGAGGAGATTACAAAGTTAATTGATAAAGATACAATCTCTTTAAATTTCATCTATGCATCAAATATATCTGGCGGCATTTTAGATGTAGAGACGATCATTAAAGAAGCTAAGAAAATTAAGCCTGATATTTATATAATTATAGATGCTGTTCAACATGCGCCTCATGGTTTAATTGACTTAGAAAAGACAGTTGTCGATGTCATTAATTTTGCACCTTATAAATTCTTCGGTATTCGTGGTGTAGGTTTTGCTTACGTGTCAGACCGTGCAACTCATTTACCACATCAAAGACTACTCGGGAAAAGTGATGAAGAACTTGGACTTGGTAGTGTGACACCTGGTCATTATGCTGCTATCAGTGCGGTTGTCGATTATGTTTGTTGGTTGGGAGAGAAATTTACGAATACGTCAGACCGACGTTCTTTGTACGAAGCAGGAATGACGGCAATATCTCAACACGAAAGGGCGCTACTGCAGATACTGTTAGATGGCACTGAATCAGTAGATGGCCTAAGAATGTTAGATGGGGTCACTGTACATCTGGATTATGAAGACTTATCCAAACGTGATTTTATAGTCGGTATAAGTCTTGAAGGTATTGATTACAATGTGGCTGTGGACTTATATTCAAGAGAAAATATCATTGTATATGACAGAGTTGCATCGAGTATTTATTCTAAAAGAATGCTCGAATCGTTTGATATGGATGGTGCGATAAGAATATCACCCATGCATTGCCAGTCTAAAGAAGAAATTTTGACATTCTTAAAAGTGACTAAAAAGATTGTAAACTCTTAATATTTAGGCTCTACGTCAAATAAGGTTGATGAAACAATTTATCTGACTGTCTAACTTGCTTTATGCAAGTTAGACAGTCTTTTTTTGTTCAGGTTGATATAAACGTGTCATCAATAATATTCGATCTCTGAAATGCGCAAAGTTTCGATAACCAAAAGCCATCCGTTTTAATACTTTGATACTGTTATTGATACCTTCTAATGGGCTGTTTGTTAGTGTTGGATAATGTAATGTGTTTTCAATATAGGATTCATACTTCTTAAATGTTCGTAATACTCGACGCATGCCAGGAGATAATGGAACCTGATTAGAAGTTTGAATCAATGTTTTAAACTGGCTCATATGGCCTTGTTTTAAC
>NZ_AUEE01000012.1 GCF_000425825.1 Jeotgalicoccus marinus DSM 19772 | reverse complement strand
CTAAGTATTTTCCCTATGTCTTTTCGAAGTTGTCCATACACAACTTTTCTCCTATACTTAGGAGTAAATATTATATGATACTTACAATTCCATCTTGTATGTGATAAACTTTGGTCGTCTTTAGACATTCAATATGCCCCTTTCTTTTCTAAATAGCGGTTGGTAGCCATTATTTAGTATACAGAAAGGGGCATATTATCGCTAAAGCTACTTCATCCACACGCATAGCGTGTGGTTTATTTGTTTCGCACGTCTACGTGCTCAACCGACTGAAGTCACTAATAAAACCTCCTAAGTCTACAGATTTTTTAATTCATCTGTAAACTTAGGAGGTAGCAGGTCAGCAGTTAAAGGGTTTTAGTGTTTTATATAGTTATTCCCACTCAATCGTCGCTGGTGGCTTACTTGTAATATCATAAACGACACGGTTGATGTGTCTGACTTCATTGACTAAACGTTTTGATAATCTTTCTAAAACATCCCAATCAATTTTTGCAAATTCACTTGTCATACCATCGATGCTCGTTACTGCTCTGACACCGATTGTGTAATCATAAGTTCTATAATCGCCAGTGACACCAACTGATCTGATATTCGGTAATACTGTGAAGTACTGCCAAATATCTCTTTCGAGTCCGGCCTTAGCGATCTCATCTCTTAAGATCCAATCACTTTCTCTAACGATTTCAAGTTTTTCTTCAGTAATTTCACCTAAGACTCTAATACCTAATCCTGGTCCTGGGAATGGTTGTCGCCATACTAAGTGTTCTGGAATTCCAAGTTCAATCCCTAACTCACGGACTTCGTCTTTAAAGAGCGTATTTAGTGGTTCAATTAATTCAAACTGCATATCTTCAGGTAGTCCACCTACATTGTGGTGGGATTTGATTGTCTTCGCAGTTTCTGTACCTGATTCAATAATATCTGTATATAGTGTACCTTGTGCTAGGAAGTCGATACCTTTAAGTTTAGATGCTTCATCATCAAAGACATAAATGAATTCATTACCAATAATCTTACGTTTTTCTTCAGGGTCTGACACCCCTTCAAGTTTGGATAGGAAACGGTCTTTCGCATCGACTTTGATGATGTTCATGTTGAAGCCTTCACCAAATTGTTCCATTACCATATCCGCTTCACCTTTACGTAAGAGACCATGGTCTACAAAGATACATGTCAGTTGGTCACCGATCGCTCTATGAATCAGCACTGCTGTAACGGATGAGTCTACACCACCACTCATGGCACACAGAACTTGTTTGTCGCCAACTTGTTCGCGGATTTTCTCCACTTCAATGTCAATAAAGTTATCCATCGTCCACTGTCCATGGCAACCACAAATATTACGGATAAAGTTTTCAATAAACTTATTCCCATTTTCAGTATGTCTGGATTCCGGATGGAACTGCACACCATAAAACGGTTTTTCATTGTGTTTAACTGCTGCTGTTGGGCATAGTACTGTCTCAGCAATTGCTGTAAAACCATCACCTAGACGTATCACTTTGTCTCCGTGACTCATCAGTACTTGTTCGATTGTGTTCCAACCTTCAAAAATATCAATTTCATTATTTAAGCGCATCTCAGTTTGACCAGATTCTTTTTCATTTGAATCTACCACTTCTCCGCCGTTCATCTGCATCATCAGTTGCATACCATAGCAAATACCAAGTACTGGCACACCTAATTCAAATACACCTGGATCTACAGTAAAGGCGTCATCCGCATACACTGAACGTGGTCCACCGGAAAGAATAATCCCTTTTGGATCGAGTTCTTTAATTTCTTCAATCGTGATGCTTGGATTATGCAATTCACTATACACACCAAGGTCACGAATGCGGCGGGTAATCAGTTGGTTATACTGACTACCGTAATCAATTACTAATATAAGTTCTTGTTCTTTTCCCATTTCCATAAGCGAATTACTCCTTAGTTATCTACTGTAGTTTGGTGCTTCTTTAGTCACTTGTACATTGTGTGGATGACTTTCAATTAAGCCAGCTGCTGTAATCTTCACAAATTGACTTTGTTCTCTAAGTGCCTCTAAGTTCTTACTACCAGTATAACCCATACCTGAACGGAGACCACCCATTAATTGGTACACTGTATCCGCTACTGGGCCTTTATACTCTGTGCGGCCTTCAATGCCTTCTGGCACAAATTTCTTCGCTTCAGAATCTTCTTGGAAGTAACGATCTTTAGAACCTTGTTCCATAGCACCCATAGAACCCATGCCACGGTATGTCTTGTAACGACGCCCTTGGAACATTTCAGTCTCACCAGGTGCTTCTTCAGTACCTGCTAATAAGCTACCAAGCATAACTACATGACCACCGGCTGCAAGGGCTTTAACGATGTCACCAGATAGTTTAATACCACCATCAGCAATAATCGCTTTACCATGTTTACGTGCCTCTGTAGCTGCATCATAAACTGCAGAAACCTGTGGTACACCTACTCCTGTTACGACACGTGTTGTACAGATTGAACCTGGTCCAATACCAACTTTAACTACGTCAACACCCGCTTCAATTAAAGCACGTGTCCCTTCTGCTGTCGCAACATTACCGGCAATTAATGTCACTTCAGGGAATTGGTTACGAATATCTTTAATCGCATCTAGAACACCTTGTGAGTGGCCGTGTGCCGTATCAATAACTAAAGCATCAGCGCCAGCTTCAACAAGCTCAGTTGCACGTTTTTCAGTTTCTTTAGCAATACCAATCGCTGCTGCAACGAGTAGACGTCCTTGGTCATCCTTTGCAGCATCTGGGAATTCAATAACTTTTTCAATATCTTTGATTGTAATTAATCCTTTTAAGACATTATTGTCGTCAACTAAAGGTAATTTTTCTATACGGTGCTCTTGTAAAATACGGCCCGCATCTTCTAATGTTGTACCAACCGGGGCTGTGATAAGGTTATCTTTTGTCATAACCTCTTCGATTGTAATCGAATAGTTTTCGATAAAACGCATATCTCTATTAGTAATAATACCTATTAATTTTTTCTCTTCAGGATTATTAACAATCGGCACACCTGATATACGATATTTGCCCATTAAGTGTTCAGCTGCAAACACTTGCTCTTCTTTTGTTAAGAAGAACGGATCTTTAATTACACCATTTTCTGAACGTTTCACTTTCTCAACTTCATCACGTTGACGTTCGATAGACATGTTTTTGTGAATGACACCTAAACCACCTTGACGTGCTAATGCTATCGCCATTTGTGATTCAGTAACAGTATCCATTCCTGCACTGATTAAAGGAATGCTTAACTTCAAATTCGGTGCGAGCTCTACTGATAAATCAACTTCTTTAGGAAGGACCTCAGAGTGTGCTGGTAAAAGTAACACATCATCAAAAGTTAATCCTTCTTTTTTAAACTTATCTTCCCACATAAAAACTGCCTCCTAGTATGTAATTATTAATAAATAAAAAGATGCTGAAAATATTAATTTCAATATTATAGCAAAAATCCGAACTGTTTAGCAATATTTTCTTCAAGATAAATATAACTCATTATAAAACACTATACAATTTAAAAAAGGTAGGACTTAATGTTCGGAATTTTATGATATTATAAGTAAAACTTTGGTTTACATTCGTTTTTCAAGGGAATAGATAGACATCAAGATTTTTGTAGAGGTGAGCATTGTGCAATATATTGAGAAATATGACACAGATAGTGAAATTCTAGAACGTATTGATCAACTTAAAAATGAGCAAGATTATTACGAATCAGATTTTAATGTACTAGGTTTAGATGAAGAAGAACCTGATTGGACAGAATATATGGGGTTCACATACAACCCACACTCTGAGAGCACTTCATTTAAAGATATTTTTACAAATAATGAAAAGGCCGAGAGTTTTTTACTAACTTCAGGCTTAGAGGAAGACCTAGTTTCATCATATCTCAACTTTGTTGAGGAAGGAAAGTTTTTACTCATCTATGACGACAAATCACTTAATCGTGACGAGCGACGAGATAGCGTGGAAGCTACAATTCAAAAAGGACCAGAAGAAGAGGAAAAATAAATCGTAAAAACCAAGCAGAGTTAAATGACCTCAGGTCATCATAACTTTTGCTTGGTTTTCTTTTTAAAGTAAATTTAATTTGTTGATTGCGACCAATACATATGTAAATCAGCATCTCTTCAGTTAGAAAGGTACACAATTTATGCCTTTCGTATCTCGCCAACATGTTCCTGTAATGTTTTAGTGTCAAAGGCAACTTCTCATTAAAAATAGCCTGGCTGTGCTGCTTGTGTTTAAATAAAAAGATATAATGCGACAAGTGCTGTTCTTCTGCATTTTCAAATCCGCTAAACCTTGTGTAATAATTTCTACCTATTAAATCTGCAGTTTTCAGTGGTAGCTTGGATAGAGACAAGGAAATATGAGCAAACATCTCTAAAATATGCTCCACTTCAACTGAAACATTTGCTGACACTGGATTGTTGTTTAAACCTAAAAAATCTCTGATTTCATCATAATAAAAAAGAAGTCCATCTCTTACCGCATCCAAATAGAAGTCACATTTATTTCTGTACTCCATATCGGAACAATTGTCTTTCTTTCGCTCAAGTAAATTAATCACTTCGATTTTCTCAGCTGCACTAATAAAATCTAGCCTTCTAGGCCACAGGATATTTTCCATACTTAAATACGATCCAATGCAGTCACACGATTTCGTGTATACCTTTTTTTGGACAAACAATGCTACGATAATACAAAATGCCATACAAGTTTTATATAATCTTTCTTGCATGTTGATCATTCCTTTTCAGTTTTTCTCTGATGTCTCAGAGTTAAACCTATTATATTTCATTTTCTTACTATTTCCTATCTCTATTTCGTAAAGTTCCTTATACGGGATATTGTTTGATTTTCTCACACAATTTTTTAATTCGATTCATCATATAAGTGGATTCATTTTCCTTTAATAAGTGCATTGCACGTTTACCATAGCGTTCTACAAGATCATAGTTCTCCACCTTAATATTACTATCCATCATATACGACAACAGTCTCACACGAGTCCGATAATCCAACTTTCCATCATCTTTACGCTTCATGTAAATTGCTGACTTATAATACGGGTTTCCATCTTCACCTAGCATATGTAAAACATAACCCTTACTTGTATATACACTAGCCTTCAAATATTCCAGTGAAGGCAAGTCATCTAAACGATCTAGCGTCTTATCTATAAAAGTCAGAGCATCTTTATATTTCTTCTTATGTAGATATTTCAAACCCATATGCCAATCGTAATATACAGAGTGCAGCGTCGTAGATCGCCATTGCTGCAAGGTCAACTGGTTCAGTGTATCTTCAATAAGGTAAAGCTCACGTGTTTCTCGAATTTCATCCAGTACTTTTAATACTTTAGTGTCGATTGATTTTGTGACTGTAATAATCAGCTCATCCAAATTCAAATCAAGCACATTCATAATTTTAATCGCGTCAATGAATCGAATATTACCGTTATTACTGTCATTTTCCATACGGCTAATTGATGATTTTGAAACACCTGTCTTTTTACTGAGTTGTAACTGCGTCAAACTATATTCCGCACGTCGTGACTTAATAACTGAACCATTAATTTGCATAAATGACCTCCCTTATTTATAAATATAAATAATATGCAATATTTGTCAATAAAAGAGTAAACTGCGTTTCTTTATAAGGATATCAGGGTATAATCATAAAAAAGACTGTGATGGAGGATTGAACATGACTACTATTGAGAAATTCTCAAATATCGATGATTTAAGTTATAAGATTTATGAACTACGTGCTGATGGTGTTAAAGACAAAGATATGATAACGGTCGCAAAAGACCGCTTTAAAGCAACGGTCCTACGCTATACAAATGTCGGCTTTAAAAAAGCTGATGGAAACATGTGGGATAAGGTTGCAGCTAAATTTTTAGATGAGAACTCAACAGAGCGTGTCTTTGATCAACTAGACTTGAGCTCAGATGAGCTGAATACGTTCAAAGCCGCTGTAGATAACGGTCAGATTCTCTTATTAGTGAGAGAATCTGCAGTGAAAGAAACTAAAAAAGAAAAAGCAGCTACTTCAAGACAAAATGAAGACCATTTAAGAAAAGCTGAAGAGAAAAAAGAAGCAGGAGAGCAGAATCAATCTGCTAGAGAAACTGAAAAAAATCAAAAAGAGAGCAGTGACCAACGTTCAGGTACGATTGATGTGAGTGCTTATCAAAGCAAACTTGATTCAATGACTTCTGAAAAAGATATAAAGAGAAATAACCAAAAAGCTGAAGCAAAAGAAAAACACGATAACTTCATGGATGCAGCAGAAATTATCCAGGAAGACGGTAGCCGTCGTACAGTATCAATCAGTGATACCGAGCATACCGTTATTGATTTAAATCAAAAATAATACAGGCGAAAAAAAACACTTAAAATTAAAAACTTCCCTTACACTGGTTGAATTACCAAGTTAAGGGAAGTCATTTTTTATTTACCTTTATATGCCGCTTCAAGTTTTGCGATATCAAATTTCTTCATTTTAAGGAATGCCTCAGTAACGCGTTGAAGTTGTTCCTCTGTACCCTCAGTCATCATTTCATCCATCACTTTATGTACAATCTGCCAAGATACACCAAACTTATCCTTCAACCATCCACACTGTTCAGCATCAGGATCTGCTGATAGTGCACTCCAGTACTTATCAATTTCTTTTTGGTCATCACATTTCACCATTAAGGAGATACCTTCTGAGAATTGGAAGTCGTGTTCATAACCACTATCTTGGAATGAAAATCGTTTTTTGCCTAATTTCGCTTCTGCATGCATGACCAAATCTTCAGTATTTGGTTCCATGCCTGTCGGATAATTTCTCGATGCTAAATGTTCACTTTTCTTAAACGTATCAACATACAAATTCATGGCATCTGTAGCCTTGCCCTTATTTTCATTTACAAACATTAGAGAAGGGACGATATGATTCTTGCCATTGCGATGATCGCGTAACCAAAACTGCCAAGAAGTACCGTACTTATCCTCAATCCATCCATACTTATCATTGAAAGGATACTTATCTAGTGGCATCAACTCTGTACCACCATCCTCCATAAGCTTTTCATACATTTCATCAATCAAATGTTCATTCTGCTTATTAATTTGAACAATAAAAGAAATAGAAGGATTTTTCTTAGCAAAAGGTCCAGCACTAATTGCCATAAACTCATAACCCATTAACTTAAATCCAAGCTGTTCAGAATCACCTGATGGTGTGTCTTTTATAACTTTACGGAAGGTAATCTCTGACTCTGGAAAAATTTCGGTATACCACTCTACAGCTTCTCCGGCTTCTGTATCAAACCATAAATGTGGAACAATCTTTTGATACTTCACATCTACATCTCCTTAGGCTCATTTTTTCAAGTCCATTGTAACAAATGAATGTTAAGAAACTATAACGATAACTTGACTTCGATTAAACATTTAAATCATAGGGTTTTGACTGTATGGAAACGGGAACTATATGAGTAAATTCATAAGGTAAGGATGATAGCTATGTCTTGGAATATGCAAGATTACCCTGATTCATTAAAAAACTTTGAGACACTTGAACGTAAAAAAATTATCGAGATTGCGAACGCACTTTTAGACAGCGGATACGATGAAAGTCGTGCGATTGCTATCGCTACATCAGAAGGTAAAGATTGGTATAAAAATGCATCAAAAGAAGAATTAGATTCATTTGATAAGGAAGGTAATCCTTCAAAAAATGATCAGCATGACATAGATAGTGCGAATCCAGATTTACTAGATGAGAATGTTCAAGTAAAATATGATGCCGAAAACGAGGAATGGGTTGTTAAAACTGTTAAAGCCGAACGTGCAGCTGGTACATTTAAATATAAGAAAGATGCGGTGAAGCGTGCAGAAGAAATTGCTGAAAATAAAAACTCTAAAGTAATAACGTATACAAAAGAATGACTGTATAAGAAAAACCGCTCTAGATCAATGATCTAGAGCGGTTTAACTATAACTTACTGTTCTTCTTTAACGTATGGTAACAATGCCATGTGACGTGCGCGTTTAATCGCACCTGTTAACTGGCGTTGGTACTTAGCTGAAGTACCAGTTACACGTCTTGGAAGAATTTTTCCACGTTCAGAGATGAACTTTTTAAGAAGATCTACTTCTTTATAGTCGATGTGTGTAATTCCGTTAGCTGTGAAATAGCAAACTTTTTTACGACGACGACCGCCTCTTCTTGGACCTGCCATAGGTAAGCCCTCCTTTTATAGATTATTATATTCGACTGTGTGGATCGAATGTCTAATCCATAATCTTGTTAGCTGAACGCGTGTTTTAAATGTGTGTATGTGCACGATATATATTACAACTTTAAGGTTAAAAAGTCAATTACTTTTTAGCTCGATTCATTACTCTAATACCTATAAACAAGATTATGACTGCAGCTAATAAGCCCACTGATGAAATTATAATATAACTTTCTGAGTTCGGACCACCACTTGCAAATACTTGTGCAATCATCTCAGGTGCTGCCAGTACTAAAGCTAGAATGGCATAGAACCATTGTTTCATCAAAAGTGACCCGATAACTAGAATCGCTAACAGTATAAATCCAATAGTAATATTGATATCTCTACCTGGTTCAAAGAACGTCACGATTGGATAACTTCTCACTAAGAATATCGATCCGACTAAAAGTCCCATATACAAGAAACTAAATACAAAAATTAATACTGTACCTTTCACTTCAATCTTCTCTGATTTAAAGCTTGCATAATTGACTAATATATATTTAAAGCCATAGTAAATCAGTACTGGGCCTAAGACAATAATTCCAAGATAATATAAGAGATTACTCAAGGTCCAATCAAAATCACCACTAATTAGATTCGGGACTGTAAGAATTCCAGCTAAGTAGACTATAAATAAGGCGATATACTTTTGAATATTGTTAATACGCGGCATTTCCCCGGAAATATTCTTAATATATTCCTTCGCTGATCTGCCTGTCACATCTTCTAAACTTTTACCGTCTTTTTCTGCTTGAATTAAATGATCTTCTAACTCCGCTTCCATATCATCGATCGCTTCATCTTTTTTTCCATGTGCCATCATCTCTAATCGAAATTCTGTTAAAAATTTCTCTGCTTCTTTACTCAACATTTTACTCACCTCTTACCAAATTATTCATTCCAGAATTTAATTTTTCCCATTTTTCTTTAAAAATTTTTAGTTCTTCTTTTCCACTTTCACTAATTGAATAATATTTACGTTTCGGACCACCACTATCGGATTTCACCATGCGGGTATTTACATATCCCTTTTTACTTAACCTTAGTAATACTGGGTAAATACTACCTTCGCTGATACCTGGGAACTTATGTGCTTCTAATTTTTTAGTAATTTCATACCCATAAGTTTCGCCCTGTGAAATCAATCCTAATATTGCACCGTCGAGTAAACCCTTCATTATTTGATCACTGACA
This sequence comes from Jeotgalicoccus marinus DSM 19772, assembly GCF_000425825.1. Taxonomy (GTDB): domain Bacteria; phylum Bacillota; class Bacilli; order Staphylococcales; family Salinicoccaceae; genus Jeotgalicoccus; species Jeotgalicoccus marinus. The sequence goes on along the minus strand of NZ_AUEE01000012.1, from coordinate 56,628 downwards.
GACATGGTTTCCCTCCTGACTATCTGTTATTAAAAGGTAGTGACCTATTAAAAAAGACAGCGCCATAAACAACTATCTTACATAGAAAGATACTATACATGATTTTAAATGTCAACTATCTTTTATAAAAAGGTAGTTAATTTAAAAAGTAGCGCTTTACTTAAAAGCAATGCGCTACTCTTTCACTTTTGTTCTTACAAACAATAACATAACAAATGAAATCGCAACAATTGTGATCACCCATAACCATGCAAGACTCATATTTCCTGATTGTAAGGCAACATATATAGCTGTTGGTAAGGTCTGTGTGCGACCTGGAATATTCCCTGCAATCATTAAAGTTGCACCGAATTCACCAAGTGCCCTAGCAAAACTTAACACAGCACCTGTCACAAGTGATACTGAAGCGAGTGGCATGGTGATTTTCATAAAGATACGAAAATTACTCGCCCCATCAACTTTTGCCGCATCTTTGATATCTTTATCTACACTTAAAAAGCCTGTTTTTGCAGATTGATACATCAGTGGAAAGGCAACCACTGTACTGGCTAATACAGCTGCATACCAAGTAAAGATAATGGATTGATTAAAGATCCACTCAATCAAGTTTCCAATAATGCTATTGTTACCAAAAATAACAATCAGTATAAATCCTACTACTGTCGGGGGTAAAACAATCGGTAGCATTATAATCGTTTCTAAAACAACCTTGCCTTTAAAGTTCACAGATGTCATAAATTTTGCTATTAAAGTTCCAAAGATAAATGAAAAAATCAGTGCAATGGTCGCAACTTGCAAGGAGAGCAGTATAGGGGGAAGAAACTGCGACGATGTCACACCAAAATTACTCAGTAACGAATCCATATTCACCAAATACTTCTAAAGCTTCATCAGTCTGAATAAAATCATAGAACGACCTTGCAGCTTCAGTATTCTCTGAATCCTCAATTAAACCAACTGGATACTCTATTGGATCATGTGCATCAGCTGGTGCGGCGTCGATGATATCCACTGAATCACTTGTCATCGCATCGGTACGGTACACTAACCCAGCACTTACCTCACCACGTTCAACATAAGTGAGCACTGCTCTCACGTCCTCTGCATATACTAACCTTTCTTCTAAATCTTCAGTAATACCCATAGATTCAAAAGTCTCCATAGCATATTCCCCAGCAGGTACTGATTCCGGTGTGCCAACAGCAATTTGTTTAGCCTCTGTAATATCATCGAATGATGTCACTGTTGTATCCCCTTCTGGTACAACCAGTACTAATTCATTTTTTAATAGTTGAGTTGAATCACTTTCATCGATAAAGTCACCTTCTACTAAGGTATCAAAATCGCTTTGTGATGCAGAGAAAAACATATCTGCTGGTGCACCTTGAGAAATCTGTTGTTGCAGTGCACCTGAACCCCCAAAGTTAAAATCCACTTGTACATCTTGGTTTTCTTCATTATAAAGTTCTGCAACTTCTTGAAGTGCGTCTGTCAAACTCGCTGCTGCTGAAACTGTTATTGTACCCGATGCTTCGCTTGTTTCTGACTCTTCATTGTCCGTACTAGAACTGCATGCTGCCAAAACGAGTGTGAACATTAAAGAAACAAATACTAAGCCCAGTTGCTTTATCTTACACATCTTTTTGCCTTCTTCCCGAGGATATTATCTTTATCATACAACAATTTAAAAATTAAAAAAGCAGAACTACGTGTTTCATAGTTCTGCAGTATATATTAAACGATATAACCATACTCTGAAAAGATATCCAGTGCTTCTTCGGATTGTAGGAAATTATAAAAATCTCTCGCTGCACTATTGTCTTCCACACTTTGTGAAAGTCCTAGTCCATAAACAAATGGTTCAGCAAGTGATCGTGGTGCTCTCGCTACGATACGAAGACCTTCTTCATCAGAAATATCTGTTCTTAAGAGAAGGGCAGCATCTGTTTCACCTTCAGAAAGTGATTCTAGAGCAGCATCTACATCTTCGCTCTCTTCAACATTATTCACTTTATTATTGCTCTCATTTTCTGCATCAAGTAACGTCTTAGCATGACTGCCAGATAGTGATTCTTCTGGGTTTACTATAGATAGGGTAACATCCTCATTATTGAAAATAGTGTCGTATGAAGTAATATCCTCATTATCTTCATGAGTCACAAGTACTATTTCATTAATGAGTAAATATTTCGTTGCAAGTTGGTCTAATATCCCAGCTTCAACTAAAGAATCATAACCCTCATCAGAACTAGAAAAATATATATCCATATCTTGATCTTCACCGTTAATTAAGTCTTCTGTTAACGTTTCTGTATGACCATATTGAACATCAATTTTCTGTCCTTCGTTTTCTTCTTCATATGCAGAAATCAATTCGTTCATCACATCTTCAAGGCTTTGCTCGGCAGTAATATGAACGACTTCACTTTCTTGACTTCCATCTTCTTCTGTAGCAGTTTCCTCTGAAGATGAATCCTCTTCAGTCTCTTCTGCAGTTTCAGATTCGGTCGACTCTGTTCCTTCTTCTGTTGTCTCCTCAGTATTCTGAGTATCACCAGATTCTTCTTCACCAGAGGAATCGTCACTGTCATTATTACTACAAGCTGCCAAAAACACACACAGCGATAGTAAAAGTGCCCATTGCAGGACATTTTTTCTAATCATTGCGGTTCGCTCCCACCTAAAAAATTGTCTACATGTTTCATTATAAACACTGTAAAGTCAAAACTACACTATAAACTAATAATAAAAACAATAAAATTAACTTATGTATCTTCAAAAGTAAAATAAAAACCCGAGATAGTATATCCCGGGTCTTTCACACATTTTACACACACAATTTTAAAACACACGATAACAAAATTTGGATTGTAATTTTTTTATTTTAGAATGGTAAATCATCATCGCTGATGTCTACCGGACCTTTAGAGTTCGCAAATGGATTATCCTCTTTTGGCTGTTGACGTCCCTGGCTTTGACCAGTCGACTGATTGCCAGATCCATATGCATCTGCATATGCGTCCGTTGAGTTATTTCCATAATTGCTTTGAGATTGATTACCGCTATTCTTAGGCTCTAAGAACTGAACACTTTCACACACAACTTCAGTTACATATACTCTTTGTCCGTCTTTGTTCTCGTAATTACGAGTTTGTATTCTTCCGTCGATACCAACAAGACTGCCTTTCTTAACATACTGGTTAACGTTCTCAGCTTGTTTTCTGAAAACAACACAGTTGATAAAGTCCGCACCTCTTTCACCATTTTGGTTAGTAAAAGGACGATTGACAGCTAAGTTGAAATTAGCGACAGCGATATTATTTTGACTGACTCTTAGTTCTGGGTCTTTTGTTAAACGACCAACTAAAACCACACGGTTTAGCATGTAATCAACTCCACTAAATATTTAACTTATTTTTTTGCTTCTGCTTGTTCGTCGCGAACAACGATATGACGAATAATGTCATTGTTGATCTTAGCTAAGCGGTCAAACTCATCAGTAGCTTCGCTTGTCGCGTTAACTTTGATGATGTGGTAAATTCCATCTTTGAAATCTTCAATTTCGTAGGCAAGACGACGTTTACCCCACTCTTTAGACTCGACGATTTCCGCACCATTGTTTGTAAGAACCTCATCAAAACGCTTAACTAACGTCGATTTAGCTTCTTCTTCAATGTTTGGGCGGATTACATATAAAATTTCATATGCTCTCATCTTTTGCACCTCCTTATGGTCTTTGCGGCTGAAAACCATTCGTTTTCAGCAAGGAATAATTTTCATTACTCACAATCAGTTATTATATCAGTAATCCTAACAATTTACAATAAAACTAAAGAAAAAAACGATAAGACCCCATCACAGGATTTCATCGTTTGGAGAGATCTAAACGTTGAATCTAAAGTGAACAACATCTCCATCTTTCATAATGTACTCTTTTCCTTCTAAACGAACCTTACCAGCTTCTTTAGCTTTAGCCTCATTACCCGCTTCAACTAAATCATCGTAACTTACAGTCTCAGCACGGATGAATCCTTTTTGGAAGTCTGTGTGAATAATACCCGCACATTCTGGTGCAGTCATACCTTTTTTAAAGGTCCACGCTCTGACTTCTTGTACACCGGCAGTAAAATAAGTGGCTAAGCCAAGTAAGTCATATGAAGCTTTTATTAATTTATCTAGACCTGACTCTTCTAAACCGAGTTCATCTAAGAACATTTCACGCTCGTCATCTTCTAAGACTGCGATTTCTTCTTCAACCTTAGCCGAAATGACAATAACCTGAGAATTTTCATTAGCTGCATACTCATTAATTGCATCAAGGTATGCATTACCTTCTAAGGAACCTAAATCGTCTTCACTCACATTGGCAACATAAAGCATTGGCTTTTGTGTTAACAGGTGGAAGTGCTTAACAGATTTTGCTTCTTCTTCCGTAAAATCAAGAGCACGTACTGGACGACCTTCCTCTAAACATTCTTTAATCTTCGTTAGAATTTTAACTTCAGCCATGGCGTCCTTATCTTTTTGTTTCGCCATTTTTTCTGCCTTAGGTAAGCGTTTATCGACACTTTCTAAGTCTGCTAAAATCAATTCCATGTTGATGACTTCAATATCTTCTACAGGGTCAACCTTACCAGATACGTGCGTCACATTCTCATCATCAAAGGCACGAACAACCTGACAGATTGCATCGACTTCTCTAATGTTCGCAAGGAACTTATTACCGAGTCCTTCACCTTTAGAAGCACCTTTAACAATACCAGCAATATCAGTAAATTCGAATGCTGTCGGTACAGTTTTCTTTGGTACAACAATTTCCGTTAAAACATCTAAGCGATGATCCGGTACTTCAACAATACCAACGTTGGGGTCAATTGTGGCGAATGGATAGTTAGCAGCAAGCGCACCTGCTTTAGTAATTGCATTAAATAATGTTGATTTTCCGACGTTTGGTAAACCAACGATTCCAGCTGTTAAAGACATAATAGGGTCTCCTTTAATTTATAATACTTTTTTTAGACGTTTGTTAAAGTCTCGACGCGGCATCATAATTGTGCGGTCGCAATTTGTGCATTTAATTTTAATATCTGCACCCATGCGGACAATTTCAAATTTATTGTTCCCACAAGGGTGATCTTTCTTCATTTCAACAAGACTATGAAGATCGTACTTAGCATCCATGACTTACGCCTCCATATCGTTACCATCGAAATCGGTAATATCCATCATTGGTACAGAAATATAAATACCCTGTGTTTCTAAATACTGCTTGATGCGTTTTCTCATGCGTCGAGTTGAACCGAAGTGTTCCATCGGTCTAGACGTAAGCATGACACGAATAGTTGCTTCACCATTTTGAATGCTCTGTACACCTTGTACAATTGGAGCTTCAACAAGGACATCTTCTTGTCTCCAGTTTTCATTCAGATAAGTTTCAAGCGTAGTTTCAATCTTATCTAAATCTTCTTGTATGGAGAAATTCATATCTAAGAATGATACTGAATTATAACGAGAGAAGTTTATTACTTCGTTAATTGTACCATTAGGAATCATGTACAACTCACCTTCATAACCTTGAATACGAGAAGAGCGTAAGCCTAATGACATTACTTCACCTTCTGCAACAGTTGTACCCGATGTATTCACTCTAACGAAATCACCTTTATCGAATTGGTTTTCTAAAATAATAAAGAAACCAGTTATCATATCTTTTACTAGACTTTGTGCACCAAAACCAATTGCTAAACCAACAACACCGGCACCAGCGAGTAGCGTTGAAACTGGAATGTTAAATGCCTCTAGTATCGCTACAACAACAAAGAACCAAATAAAGATTGCTGCTGTATTTTGGAGCATATTAATCAATGTATTGTTTCTCTTGTCTGATCCTTTTAAGCGTGACTTTGATTTATATTTAAAGAAATTTTCTATTAAACGATTCGCAACCTTAGTAAGAATATAACCAGCAATAAGTAGAATGATTGCGAATATGATTGGTTTAGATATATCTATCCAAAATTGTGGATCTCTAACTCGTTCTAAAAGTGTTTCAATAATCGACAGTTGTTCATCCAGCCCTTCAGTATTCGACGCATTAAATAGCGTTAAAAATTTCATAGTCATACCCTTTCTATTTGATTATTTTTGCTGCAACATGGAAAGAATTCTTTTAAATTCTTCCTTTGATGTAAACTCCAATTGAATTAAACCTCTTTGTTTTACCTTTTTAATTTCAACATTTGTTCCAAAGTGATCTTTCAATTGATTTTCGTAACTCTCAAGAAACCTTAATTTTTTTGTAGACTTCTTAATTCTCTTTTTACTCTTAAAGGTCTTTACATGAGCTTCTAACTTTCTAACACTCATGCTGTCTTTAACTGCTTGTTCTGCTACTTCTTCCATTAAGAGTGGATCTTTTAAGGCTAATAAAGTTCGACCGTGAGCACCTGTTAACTTGCCATTATTAATCAATTTTTTAACCTTAGCAGGTAAGGTTAAAAGTCTAAGCATATTAGCAATATAAGACCTCGACTTGCCAAGTCGTTTCGATAAGTCATCTTGTGTGAGCTTAGCAGAGTGCATCAATTGCTTATAACTTTCCGCTTCTTCTAAAGGACCTAAGTCTTCCCTTTGAAGATTCTCAATGATGGCAAGTTCCATCATCTCACGGTCGGTCATGTCAGTAATAATAGCAGGTATAGTCTTTAATTCCGCAAGCTCAGTCGCTCTTAAACGACGCTCACCCGCAACAAGGGTATACCCTTTTACCGCTTTTCTCACTGTAACAGGTTGCATAACACCATGAACTTTAATGCTCGCAGCTAAGTCTTTTAGTTTTTCTTCATCAAAGGTTTGTCTCGGTTGATATGGATTTTTTCGAATTTCAGAAACTGCTAGCTCAATAATTTCCATAACACGTCACCGACTTCCCAAAGATAAAATACATTACTCATTATAACAGTACAAGCCATGTTTGTAAGTGAAAAAGAGTACCTACATCAATGCAGGCACCCTACTTATAAATTTTAATTGTAAGCTCGTGTAGCTCATCTGTTTCGGTCGATTCAATTTTGACATCGACACCTTTTTCACGAAGCTTCTTAATATCTCTTTCAACATCATTTAATACGAAAGCAACATCGTCATTGAAATTGATTTGTTCAACGCGCACCTTTTGACGGTTCTTAACAGCGAGTTCTGTTTCCTTAACTGTCAGATGATCATTCACGATATTTTTCAATACATCATACTGCATATCGTTATCCAATATAAGTAATGCTCTCGCGTGTCTTTCCGTGATTTCATCATTTTCTAATGCCGTTATAACGTCGTTAGATAACTTTAACAATCTCAATTTATTTGCAATGAATGACTGACTTTTACCAATGCTTTCAGCTAAGTCTTTTTGAGTGATATCATCCATTGCTAGCAGTTGCTTATAGGCTCTCGCTTCTTCAATACTAGATAAATTTTCACGTTGAATATTTTCTATTAGCGCGATAGCAGCAGACTCTTGATCAGTGAGATACTTAACTATCGCCTTGGTATCCTTAAAATCTAGTCGCTTTAAGGCTCTAAACCGTCTCTCTCCAGCAATGATTTCATACATACCTTCTTCAATAGGTCTGAGCGTAATCGGCTGTAAGAGTCCATGTTTCTTAATGGAATGTGCGAGTTCATTAATACGTTGCTCATCAAATACTGTTCTTGGCTGATATTGGTTCGGAACAATGTTCTCTAGAGGTACTTCAACTAATGAATCATCATCTTCAGCAGTTTCACTTTTATCTATTAAGTTGAATAGCTTTGAAAAAGGTTTCTTCACACATTCCACCACCCTTTATTTTAATGGGGATTTATTTGGAGTTCCCGGTTTTCTCGGATATTTCTTAGGTGTCTTTCTGATCTTATCAATGACCAGAATATAACGCTGACTCTCTTCTTCTGGCAAGGTAAGTTGATGAGTTTCTTTTAATGAACCACCTAAGAGGTCAAGTGCAAACTCTGCATCAAGGAGTTCTTCTTTGGCCTTCTTACCTTTCATCACTATAAACTGCCCACCTGTTCTCACTAGTGGTAAACATAACTCTGCTAAAACATTGAGTTCTGCAACCGCACGGGCAGTTACAACATCAAACATGTGTCTTGGTCCGTGTTGGCCAAAAGTCTCTGCTCGGTCGTGAACTAAATGCATTTTATCGAGACCAAGTACGGCAGTCAATTCATTTAAAAACGTAATTCTTTTATTTAACGAATCAACGATTGTCACTTTTAGGTCTGGACGAATAATCTTCATCGGAATGCTTGGAAATCCTGCACCTGCTCCGACGTCACAAATACTCGCACCTTCTTCTATATCCGCATAAAACAGCGGTGTAATTGAATCATAGAAATGTTTTAAATACACTTCTTTTAGCTCAGTGACAGCTGTTAAATTAATTTTTTTGTTCCACTCTACGAGCAATTCAAAGTACGTTTTAAACTGTCCAATTTGTACGGTTGAAAGTTCAATACCTTGATCTTTTAATTTATTAATGAATTCTGTTTCATTCATGAGCCAGTCCTCTTCACATTTCCTTGTTCAATGTAGACAAGTAAGATTGAAATATCAGCTGGATTTACACCTGAAATTCTAGATGCTTGGGCAATGTTTAAAGGCTTAACTTCTTTGAGTTTCATTCGTGCTTCTGTTGCCAATGAGTTCACTGCATCGTAATCAATATTTTCAGGAATTTTCTTATCTTCCATACGTTTCATCTTATCGACTTGTTGCAAGGATTTCTTAATATAACCATCATATTTTATTTGGACCTCAACTTGTTCATACTCTTCTTGTTTAAGAGTGATGTCTTCAGAGAGTATCTCCATGATTGACTCATAGTCCATCTCTGGTCGACGTAGTAAATCAGCAGCTAGAATACCATCTTTAAGTGCTGTACCGCCGCGTTGTTCAATAATACTTTGAGTATGCGCATTTGGTTTGATACGCACTTTTTTCAGACGGTCTAATTCAGCTTCAATATTTGCTTTTTTTTGATTGAATCTAGCAAATCTTTCTTCTGAAATTAACTTATGGTCATAACCAATTTCAGTTAGACGCATATCAGCATTATCATGACGCAGTAGTAAACGGTGCTCGGCACGAGACGTTAACAAACGATATGGCTCATTCGTACCTTTAGTGACTAAGTCATCAATTAAGACACCAATATAAGCATCAGTACGGCTTAAGATTAATTCTTCTTGACCAAGTAATTTGTTCGCAGCATTGATTCCTGCAATCAGTCCTTGGCCAGCAGCTTCCTCATAACCACTTGTTCCATTAATTTGACCAGCAGTATATAGGTTTTTAATTTTCTTTGTTTCTAAAGTTGGCCATAATTGCGTCGGTACAAGTGCATCGTACTCAATGGCATAACCTGCACGCATCATACGTGCATTTTCTAAACCTGGGATACTTTTCACCATATCACGTTGAACATTTTCAGGCATACTCGTTGATAAGCCTTGAACGTAAACCTCTTTAGTATTACGACCTTCTGGTTCTAAAAAGATTTGGTGACGTGGTTTATCGTTGAATCTAACGACCTTGTCTTCGATTGATGGGCAATATCTTGGACCTGTACCTTGAATGACACCTGAGTACATTGCTGATAAGTGAAGATTTGCTGTAATAATTTCATGTGTTGTTGCTGACGTATATGTTAACCAGCATGGGAGTTGATCTAAAATAAATTCAGTCTTATCAAAGCTGAACGCTCTCGGAACATCATCACCTGGCTGAATCTCAGTTTTACTGTAGTCAATAGAGTCTGCATTGACTCTCGGTGGTGTTCCTGTTTTAAAGCGAATAATTTCGAAACCTAAATCCTTGAGTTGGTCTGCTAAAGCCAAGGAAGGAATTTGGTGATTTGGACCACTTGAATATTTAAGATCACCTAGAATAATTTCTCCACGTAAAAATGTACCTGTTGTGATGATGACAGCATCACCTTCATAAACAGTACCAATATTCGTTTTCACGCCACGAATCTCATTGTCTTCAATAATCAATTCGTCAACTAGCCCTTGAAGAATATCTAAGTTTGGTTCATCTTCTAGAACTGATTTCATTTCTTGCTGATAAAGTACCTTATCTGCCTGTGCACGAAGTGCTCTGACTGCTGGTCCTTTACCAGTGTTTAACATACGCATTTGGATGTGTGTTTTATCGATTACTTTAGCCATTTGCCCCCCGAGAGCATCAACTTCACGTACGACGATACCTTTAGCGGGTCCACCGACTGATGGGTTACATGGCATGAATGCGATGTTATCGAGATTGATGGTCAACATTAATGTTTTAAGACCTTTACGGCTTGCTGCGAGTCCCGCTTCGACACCTGCATGGCCAGCTCCGATAACAATCACATCATATTTCATATTTCCGGTCATTATTTTACCTCCTGTTTAATTTTATTTTCCTAGACAGAACTGACTAAATAGCTTATCTATCAATTGTTCTGAAACATCTTCTCCGATGACCTCTCCAAGGAGTTCCCAAGTTTTAATCAGGTCAATCTGAATAATATCCACGGGCACGTCAATTTCTGCAGAAGAAATTGCGTCACCAATTGAAGTTTTCGCTTGTTCTAATAAGTTAATGTGACGATTGTTAGATACATATGTTGAATCTGCAGATGAAATACTACCATCAAAGAACATTCTTTGAATTTCATTCTCAAGATCATCCACACCTTGGCCATTTATAATAGACGTTTTGATGAGTGGAATATCGAAATGACTTTCTAAGTAGTCAGTATCTAGATTTTGTTCTAAGTCTAGTTTATTGATGATACCGATAACTTTTTTATCATCCACTGTTTCTAGGAGCTCTATATCTTCTGGTGTAAGCTCATCATTATTATTCATGACATACAAGATTAACTCTGCATCTTTTAACGCTTCACGAGATCGTTCCACACCTATTTTTTCAACAATGTCATCCGTTTCACGAATCCCTGCAGTATCGACGAGTTTTAATGGAATACCGTTAACGTTTACGTACTCTTCTAAAATATCACGCGTCGTTCCCGCAACATCCGTCACAATTGCCTTGTTATCTTGAATGAGATAGTTAAGTAAAGAGCTTTTACCGACGTTAGGTTTACCAATGATGACCGTGCTCAAACCTTCTCTTAAGATACGGCCTTCCGCACTAGATTTTAACAACTTACCAATCTCTGACTCTACCTTTTTGGCTTCAGATAGGAGGAAGGACGTTGTCGCTTCTTCTACATCATCGTATTCAGGATAATCTATGTTCACTTCGACTTGAGCCAATATATTTAATATACTTTGACGTAAGGATTCAATATATGTTTTCAAACGTCCTTGAACTTGTTGGTTGGCTACTTTTGATGCTTGGTCAGTTTTAGATCGAATGAAATCCATGACCGCTTCAGCTTGAGACAAATCAACTCGTCCATTTAAAAAGGCGCGCTTTGTGAATTCACCTGGTTCAGCCATTCTTGCACCGTGGTTTAAAGTCAGTTGAAGCACACGATTAACCGTGTGAATCCCACCATGACAGTTAATCTCAACGATGTCCTCACGCGTATAAGTTTTCGGTGCACGCATGACTGCACACATGACCTCTTCAACTGTTTCATTGGTAGTAGGATCAACAATATGACCATAATTTATAGTGTGTGAATCGACTTCACTTAGTTTTTTTACGCCGCTGTACAGACGATCTGCAATTTCAATCGCATCTACACCTGACAAACGAACGATAGCAATCGCCCCTTCACCGACTGGGGTGGAGATGCTTGAGATCGTTTCAAATTGCATTTTAAAAACTCCTTTATTTCTTAATAATCACGATGGCGCGTCTTGGCTCTTTTCCTTCTGAATAGGTATCTATTCCCTTTTCACGACTTAAGGCATGGTGCATAATTTTTCTTTCATTCGCTGGCATCGGTTCAAGTCTTACTTTTTCATGAGTACGCCTTACCTTATCCGCCATGTTCAAGGCCAATGCTTCTAAAGTTTCCTTACGTTTACTTCGGTAATCACCGACATCCAGTTCTACTCTGTTATAACTTGGATAGACTATATTTAAATAATTTTGTGCAAGTTCTTGAAGTGAATTTAAAGTCTGCCCACGCTTACCAATAATCTTTGCAGGGATATCCGCATCAAAATTTAAGTGAATCGTCGACTTCTTCACCTTCATTTGAACCGTGTTCTCGACGCCCATACCTGAAACTATTTCCGAAATATAAAGCGATGTTTTCTCACCAGCTTCAGTGAGTGCCTGGTGCTCTTTATTTTTCGGTTTTGATTCTTCAATAATTGGCTCAATTTTAGGTCGTTCATGCTGCTCATCATCTGCTAATTCTTTAACTGCTTCAGTCTCTTCAGGCTGATTTTCTTCATGCGGCTCGACTACGTCATCTGTTGTCCGCTCTAAAGCGCTATCTGCTTCAACATGTTCGTTTTCGCGTGCTGAAATCATTGCTTCAATAGATTCATAGGATTTTAGTTCAGGGTTGATAATCGTTAGTTTCACTTCAGCCTCACGCTTACCAAAACCTAAAAAGCCAGCCGAACCACTATCCAACACTTCTATTTTAATGTCATCTTCGCTAACACCGAGTTCCTCTAATCCTTTTGTTACAGCATCATTGACCGTCTTTTCAGTATAAATTCTGTACATATACTAACCCCCGTATTATTTCATACACCTGGCTATTTTTAGGACATGTAAGAGTGATTTTTCCATTTCATGATAGTTCATATCCTTAACAGGATTACGAGCGATCACTACATACTCTAATGGCATAAGTTCATGTTTATGAGTCTGATAAAATGCACGAATGCGACGCTTAATCTGATTTCTTTTTACAGCATTGCCAAGTCTTTTTGACACGCTGATGCCGAGCCTTAAATGTGGCACTTCCTGATTGTCTTTTAAGTACACTACAAACTGCCTGTTCGCAAAGGATTTACCTCGTTTGAAAATCAGCTTAAAGTCCTTCTCTTTCTTAATTCTGAATCGCTTTTTCATCATTAACTACGCTCTTTCATATCTATGATTAATTATTATACTAAAAAGCTTCTATTATATAAAACTTTCGACATTGCGCAAAAAAAAAGATCATCCTAGTCAGATGATCTAATGGTTATGCAGAAAGAACTTTTCTTCCTTTTCTTCTACGACGCGCAAGAACTTTGCGTCCGTTTTTAGAACTCATTCTCTCACGGAAACCGTGTACTTTAGCACGTTTACGTTTATTAGGTTGATACGTACGTTTTACCATATATGACACCTCCGTCATTTATTTTTTCTCTGTTTTTATCTTCTCTTAGAATTGCAACTACTAAAGAATACCAAAAACACGGTGCTTTTTCAACTTTTTATTTGATATTTATTTAGAAGTAATTAATCTTTTCAAGAGATTCTGTGGATAACTTTTAAGTATTATATCACTTATACACAGTTTTTTTAATGAGTTTCCCACTTTTGCACAGGCTGTGTCAGAAATTTTGTGGGAAGCTGTGAAAATTGTGAATAACTCTGAAAAATATTGATAACACAAATTAAATAAGCTATAATTTTACCCGTATCCTTGTGGAAAAGAAGATGGTTTTCTATAGTTATCCACAGATTGTGAATAACCTGTGTAAAGTTTTCTACACCTGTGTAAATGTATTATCCACAGCATGTGATTTGTGAATAAGAGAGGAATTTTTTTATGAGTAGTTTAAATAGTATTTGGGAAAAAGTACTCGAAGAAATTAAAAGCAACCATAATATTCAAAATGTGACATTTCAAACTTGGTTTAAAAATACTGAACTTGTCGATTTGAATACAAGCTATGCTGTCATTAAAGCAGATAGTGATTTTCAGAGAGAATGGTTGAATACGCAGTACAAAAGCATTATCGAAGATAGCATTTATAGCTCTATAGGAGAAAAGGTCACCGTTCAAATTGTCATCAAAGGTGACGAAACTACGCCAATGGTTTCAGAAGAGAAAAATACACAGCAGGAGAGTATTAAGACTACACCAATACACCATGCTCTAAATGAGCAGCATACCTTCGATACTTTTGTCATCGGTAATGGTAACCGCTTCTCACATGCAGCATCTCTCGCAGTTGCTGAAGCACCAGCTAAAGCATATAACCCATTGTTTATATATGGTGGAGTTGGACTTGGTAAAACACACCTCATGCATGCGATCGGTAATTTCGTTTTAGAAAATCGTCCAAATGCCAAGGTGGTCTATCTATCAAGTGAAAAATTCACTAATGAATTCATCAACTCAATACGTGATAACAAAACAGAAGAATTCCGTAATAAATACCGTAATGTAGATGTCCTTTTAATCGACGATATTCAATTTTTAGCAGGAAAAGAATCTACCCAAGAGGAATTCTTCCATACTTTTAATTCCCTGCATGAAAATAATAAGCAAATTGTCATATCAAGTGACCGTACCCCTAAAGAAATTCCTACTTTGGAGGATCGTTTACGTTCACGCTTTGAATGGGGATTAATGACCGATGTCACCCCACCTGACCTCGAGACAAGAATTGCGATTTTACGAAAGAAATGTGAAGAAGAAAATGTTGAGATTCCAAACGAGGCCATGATATATATTGCAAACCATATTCACACAAATATACGTGAGCTAGAAGGTGCCTTAACTCGCGTTGCTGCCTATGCTAAGATTTCCAATCAACCGATGACGCCAGAAGTTGTTTCCGAAGCTTTAAAAGATCTCGTGACAACGACTCAAACCAAGCGCATTACTGTTCAAGATATTCAGCTTGCTGTCAGTGAATATTACGGCATTCATATTGATGAACTATCATCTAAAAAACGGACGAAGTCCATCGCCTTTCCTAGACATGTCGCCATGTATTTATCGAGAGAACTTACCGATAATTCATTACCAAAAATCGGCGAAGTCTTTGGAGGTCGAGATCACACAACCGTTATACATGCACATGAAAAAATTTCAAAGCTCGTTGCTGAAGATGAACTTTTCAACAGTGAACTAAAAGAAATAGAAAGTAAGCTCAATTAAAATAATGTGAATACTGTGGATAAATGTTACACTTGAACCAACACTTTATGCACATGTGGATAAGTTAATACTTAAAGCTTTAACTTAGTTTTCCACAAATTCACAGGGCCTACTATTATTACTGTTATTTTATTACTATATATTTAATAAATAAGGAGTACATACTTATGAAAATTAGTATCAATAGACAATACTTCATCGAACAACTTAATCATTGCTTAAAAGCTATTTCACCTAGAACAACTTTACCTATTTTAAGTGGAATAAAAATCGATGTCTCAGATGATCAAATGGTACTCACAGGTAGTGATTCCGAAATCTCTATAGAAATTACAATACCAACAGAAATAGATAACGAAGAAATTCTAGAAATAGAATCACCAGGTTCTGTCGTTTTAACAGGACGTTTCTTTGTTGATATTATTAAAAAACTTTCCGGTGATTTTGTTGAACTAGAAACCAATGAACAGTTCTCTACTAAAATTACCGCAGGTAAATCAGAGTTTAATTTAAGTGGTCAAGATGCAAACCAATATCCTCTCTTACCAGAAGTTAACGAAGCGGATAGCCTAGTAATGTCTTCAACTGTCTTAAAAACGATTATTAACCAGACAAACTTTGCAGTATCCCTATCTGAAACAAGACCTGTCTTAACTGGTGTGAACTGGTTATTTAAAGATGATCATATTTCATTTACAGCAACAGACTCTCACCGTCTTGCACTTAGAAAATTACTGGATAAAACATTCAACACTGATGCATCAAATGCAATTATTCCAGGTAAGTCTCTATCTGAATTAAGTAAAATTTTGTCAGACTCTGATGAAGATGTCGAAATAAACCTATCACAAAACCAAGTACTCTTTACTTACGGCAATATGAGATTCATTTCTCGATTACTCGAAGGAAATTACCCAGATACAACACGTCTTTTCCCAGAGAATTACGAAACTAAAGTCAATGTAAATAATGCTGAGTTCTATCACGCTATAGACCGTGTTTCATTACTTGCAAGAGAAGGTGGCAACAATGTTATTCGCATGTCAGTAGAAAATGGAAATGTGGAATTGACATCTAATTCACCTGAAGTTGGGACAGTAAACGAAGAAGTTACTGCATCTAGCATTGAAGGTGAGGACATTAAGATTTCATTTAACTCGAAATATATGATGGATGCCCTACGTGCAATTCAATCTGAAGAAGTAACCGTCGAATTTTTCGGTACGATGAGACCATTTACGATTACGCCAAGTGATTCGACTGAAGTTGTGCAATTAATCTTACCTATAAGAACTTACTAGAAAAATAGTTAATTAATTTTTTGACCATGCCTTTTATTTTAAATAAAAGGCCTCTGGTCACTTTTTATTTTTACTAGGTAGGTAAATACCTTTTTGACTTTAAAACGCTCTGTGGGCATCATTTGGCCTGTAAAAGTGAAAAAGTATCAAAAATGTAGTATAATGAATGAGTATGTTCTAGGAGGTTATGTCTATGGAAACAATTCATTTAAACGGTTTGATTACGTTAGGCCAATTTTTGAAACACCAAAACATCATTGGTACGGGTGGCCAAGCTAAATGGTTTTTAAGTGAAAATATAGTGTTTTTAAACGGGGAAGAAGAAAATCGTCGTGGCAAGAAGCTTCATGACGGAGATGAACTCGTCATCGAAGGTATTGGCGAATACAAAATTAAGTATACAGATCAATGATATTAAACAGTATTTCCATAACTCACTTTCGTAATTATGATTCCTTATCTTTAGATTTTCATCCTAAGTTAAATATTTTTATTGGGCCAAATGCCCAAGGGAAGACGAATCTTTTAGAAGCGATATACTTTTTATCACTTGCGAAGAGTCATCGGACATCAAAAGATAAGGAATTAATTCAATTCAATCAAGAAGAAGCTTACATTAATGGGCAAGTGACAACAGAATCATCCAGCATTCCCCTATCGATCAGTATCGGTAAGGGCGGCAAACGAGCTAAGGTAAATCACCTCGAGTCTGCTAAGTTGTCTATGTATATTGGCCATTTAAATACTGTGCTCTTCGCCCCGGAAGACCTCAATATCGTTAAAGGTTCGCCTCAGGTTAGACGTAAGTTTCTTAACATGGAGTGCGGACAAATTTCAAAAGTGTATCTCAGTCATCTATCCAGTTACAACAAGGTCTTAGCTCAAAAGAACCAGTATTTAAAATCTCGTAAGGTCGATGAGCTCATGATTGAAGTACTGAATGAACAGATGGCGGAGCATGCGACGAGAATTATTATAAAGCGCAAGCAGTTTATCGATACGATTGAAAAACACGCATCAAAAATCCATAGAGATATTTCAAATAATAAAGAAGACTTAAAAGTCATTTATAAACCGAATATTAAATATGACAATGAGGATGCAGACGATTTACAACAAGAGATTACAAAGCTTCTCAGTGAAAACTTAGATAAGGAAATTGAACGTGGCACATCGCTCGTCGGACCACATAGAGATGATATCGGTTTTACAATCAATGAGTTCGATGTTCAAACTTATGGTTCCCAAGGACAACAACGTTCAACAGCTTTGTCTGTGAAACTTGCTGAACTTGAGTTGATTAACGAGGAAGTCGGAGAATATCCGGTCTTGTTACTCGACGATGTACTAAGTGAACTGGATGAAGTACGTCAGGCACATCTGTTAACGTCGATTCGAAACAGAGTTCAAACCTTTGTTACGACGACATCAATAAGCGATATCAACCATGCGATTATGGATGATATGCAGCTGTACGAAATAGAAAACGGTCAAATTAAGATCGATGAATAGCGGAAGGTGAGAACATGGCAGAGGAAAATATAGATCAATATGGTGCAAGTCAGATTCAGGTTCTTGAGGGACTTGAAGCGGTTAGAAAAAGACCTGGTATGTATATTGGTTCAACGTCATCCAGAGGATTACATCACTTAGTATGGGAAATTGTCGATAACAGTATCGATGAGGCCCTTGCAGGTTATGCATCTGAAATCAATGTCACAATTGAAAAAGATAACTGGGTTAAAGTGACGGATAACGGTCGTGGAATTCCAGTCGATATTCAAGAGAAGATGGGACGTCCGGCGGTTGAGGTTATCTTAACTGTCCTACATGCTGGTGGTAAATTTGATGGCTCCAGTTATAAAGTGTCCGGTGGACTGCATGGTGTCGGTTCATCGGTTGTTAATGCACTGAGTTCAAAACTTGAAGTGTACGTTCACCTTGATGGGAAAATTCATCATCAATCATATTCACTTGGTATTCCTGATTTTGATTTAAAAGTGATTGGTGAAACTGATAAGACAGGTACAGTCATCCGCTTTAAAGCAGATGATGAAATCTTTACAGAAACGACAGAATACGATTTAGAAATTCTGCAAAAACGTATTAAAGAACTCGCCTTCTTAAACAAGGGTCTGAAGATTAACTTAACAGATGAGCGAGATGAGGAAGCTGTACATTTTGAATACTTGTACGAGGGTGGAATTAAATCATTTGTTGAGGAATTAAATAAGACAAAAGATGCCTTACATGAAGAAATTATCTACATGGACGATGAGAAAGATGAAATCGAAGTTGAAATTGCCATGCAATATAATCATGGGTATACGACAACCCTCCTCACTTATGCGAACAACATTTATACGCATGAAGGCGGAACGCATGAAGATGGCTTTAAACGTGCTTTAACTAAGGTCATTAATAACTATGCAACCAAACAAAATCTAATTAAGTCTACTGATGAAAGACTGTCTGGTGAAGATGTTAGAGAAGGACTAACTGCAGTGGTTTCAATCAAGCACACTGACCCTCAGTTTGAAGGTCAGACGAAGACCAAACTTGGTAACAGTGAAGCGAGATTAATCACAGATCAATTGTTTACTGCTGGCTTTGAGCGTTTCTTATTAGAAAATCCTCAAACTGCTAAAATAATTGTCGATAAAGGAATTAATGCTCAGCATGCTAGAGTTGCAGCTAAAAAAGCACGTGAAATGACACGTCGTAAATCTGCGCTTGAGGTTTCAAGTCTTCCTGGTAAGCTTGCAGACTGCTCAAGTAAAGACCCTGCGAAAAGTGAGTTATTCATCGTAGAGGGTGACTCTGCTGGTGGTTCAGCGAAATCTGGTCGCGACTCTAAGCATCAAGCTATTTTACCGTTAAGAGGTAAGATTTTAAACGTTGAAAAATCACGTCTAGATCGTATTTTAGGCAATAATGAAATCCGTTCTATGGTAACAGCACTAGGTAGTGGTATTGGAGATGAATTTGATATTTCTAAAGTACGTTACCACAAAGTTGTCATTATGACAGATGCTGACGTCGACGGCGCACACATTAGAACCTTATTGTTAACCTTCTTCTTTAGATTTATGAGACCGTTGATTGAACACGGTTATATCTATGTTGCTCAGCCACCACTTTACAAAGTTGAGCAAGGGAAGAAAAAACACTATGTGTATGATGATGAGGCACTCGATGTCCTCCGCAGCACTTTACCGGAAACACCTAAGATCTCAATATCAAGATACAAAGGTCTCGGTGAGATGAATGCCGATCAGCTTTGGGAAACGACAATGGATCCGGAAAATAGAACGTTACTTCAAGTAGAACTGGATGATGCGATTGCAGCTGATCAGACATTTGAAATGTTGATGGGTGATATCGTTGAGCATCGCAGAAACTTTATTGAAGAAAATGCGAGATACGTAGAAAATCTCGACGTTTAAAAAGGAGACTTGAATTATGGCAGACCAAGAAGAAAAATTTCAACAGATTAATATAACGAAAACGATGCGAAGCTCGTTTTTAAGCTATGCCATGAGTGTCATCGTCTCACGTGCTTTACCAGACGTTCGAGATGGAATGAAACCCGTACATCGTAGAATTCTTTACGGCATGCATGACAATGGCATGACTTCTGACAAACCATTTAAAAAATCTGCTCGTATCGTCGGAGACGTTATGGGTAAATATCACCCACACGGCGACTCTTCCATCTATGATGCTATGGTACGTATGGCTCAAGTTTTTTCTTACCGTTACCCACTCGTTCACGGTCAAGGGAACTTCGGTTCTATGGATGGTGACGGGGCAGCAGCAATGCGTTACACTGAAGCAAAAATGAGTAAGATTTCCATGGAACTCATGCGTGATATCAACAAGGATACCGTGGACTTCCAATTGAACTATGATGAGAATGAACGCGAACCGTCTGTTTTACCAGCTCGTTTCCCTAACCTACTCGTCAACGGTTCAAGTGGTATTGCAGTTGGGATGGCAACGAACATTCCACCGCATAACCTACGTGAAGTGACAAATGCAGTCTTAGCACTTGCTGATAACCCAAATGTAACGGCTTCAGAATTGATGGAATTTGTCTCAGGACCAGACTTTCCGACAGCAGGTTTGATTATTGGTAAGAGTGGCATTAAGCGTGCCTATGAAACAGGACGCGGTTCTATTATGATGCGTGCACGTTGTGAAATTGAAGAGATGAAGAATGGTAAAGAACGTATCGTTGTCTCTGAAATTCCATATCAGGTAAACAAGGCACGTCTAGTAGAAAAAATTGCTGAGCTCGTAAGAGATAAGAAAATCGAAGGTATTACAGATTTACGTGATGAAACCAGCCTTAAAGAAGGCGTAAGAATCATTATTGAAATCCGTAAAGATAAGAATGCGAATGTTATATTGAATAATTTATATAAACAGACGCCCCTTCAGACATCATTTGGTATTAATATGCTTGCCCTTGTGAATGGTGAACCGAAAGTACTCAGTCTTAAAGAAGTATTATATTACTACTTAGAGCACCAGAAAGATGTTGTGACACGTCGTACGAAGTATGAATTAAAACGTGCGCAAGATCGTGCGCACATTCTAGAAGGTCTATTAAAGGCGCTTGATTACATCGACGAAATCATCAAGACGATTCGTGCCTCAGCGACTGATGAAGAAGCGAAGACGAGTTTGATGAGTCAATTCGAATTCTCTGAGCGTCAAGCACAAGCGATTCTCGATATGAGATTACGTCGTTTAACAGGTTTAGAAAGGGATAAAATCCAGTCTGAATACGACGAATTGCTAAAAACGATTGAATATCTAAAAGCAATTTTAGATGATGACAATAAGTTACTTGAAGTTATCAAAGAGGAATTAACAGAGATTCGTGACAAATTCGGTGACGATCGTCGTACAGAAATTACAATCGGTAACATCTCTGATATTGAAGATGAAGATCTTATTCCAAGAGAAAATATCGTTGTCACACTTAGTCATAACAGCTACATTAAACGTCTTCCAGTGTCGACATATCGCGCACAGCATAGAGGTGGTCGTGGTATTCAAGGTATGAATACAGTAGATGACGACTTTGTGAGCCAGATTGTGACGATGAGTACGCATGATTACATCATGTTCTTTACAAATAAAGGTAGAGTATATCGACTGAAAGGATACGAAATTCCTGAGTTATCACGTCAGTCTAAGGGTATTCCGATTGTAAATATGATTGAAATCGAAAAAGATGAATTTATTTCGACGATGATCAGTGTGAAAGACAAAGAAGAGACAGAAGGGTATAACCTACTCTTTGCAACCAAACATGGTCAAGTTAAACGTACAGCACTCGATGAGTTCAAGAGCATAAATAAAAACGGTAAGATTGCGATTCGCTTCAAAGAAGATGATGAATTGCTTGGTGTCCGTTTAACTGACGGTTCTAAAGAAGTTATTCTTGGAACAAGAGACGGTTCCCTTGTCCGTTTTGAAGAAACACAAGTGAGAGAAATGGGACGTACTGCGGCAGGCGTTAAAGGTATTAAGCTCCGTGGAGATGACCAAGTCATTGGTGTAGACGTCCTAGAATCCGGTCAACATGTCTTAGTCGTTACAGACAAAGGTTACGGTAAACTCACTCATGAAGATCAGTACCGTTCCATCAATCGTGGCGGTTACGGTGTTAAAACAGCTCAGCTCAATGATAAAAACGGTAAACTTGTCTTTATCGCATCAGTTGACCGAGATGAAGACATGATGATTGTCACAGAAAAAGGTGTGATCATCCGTTTAACTATCGACACTATTTCAGTGATGAGTCGTAGCACTCAAGGTGTTCGCCTCATTCGTCTTGATGACGATCAAGATGTTGGAACTGTTGCAGTAGTGAAAAGCGAAATCGGTGAAGAAGAATTAGAAGAAGAAACTGACGGAACTGAGGATTCCTTGGAACCTGAAGGCAAGTCAGAAGAAGAATCTGATTCAGCTACTGATTCCGAGGAAAAATAAGATATAGATTGATTAATCCCCCTGTTTTTTGAAAACAGGGGGATTTTTTGTTTTTAGGGTGTTTGCTGAGCTACGAAAATAAAATGAGTTCGCGTAGAAAGGATACCTACGGAATTTTCTGCAGATCAATCGCCTTAATCAGTATATCTTTCAATACCAATACTAAGAAATAAATAGCGAACGGTATGAATAGTATACCGACGCCAAATAGGACAAAGCCTGGTGCGTCATCAAGGTGAGCGACTGTGACAAAGAATGGCATGAGGCCTAAAGAAATAACGGCAATAGCAAGAATAAGCTTCTGAATACGAGTCATGACCAAGAGTGCACGTGATGTAAATATCACATCTTTGTCTATAAGTGATAGCATTTGGAACAAGCAAAATATAATCAAGAGACCTAAAATCATATCGATCCAAAGAACAGCTGCGAGTAAATATTGAACGAAGAGAATATCAACTTCTGCTGTGAAGAATTGTATACCGATTAAAAATCCGAAAAATAATAGAATGACGACTAAAAAACTTAAGGAGAGTCTTAAGATATTCGTCTTTTTAAACATAGTCATACCCTCTTTCAATAATATAAATAAATTTAGCATTATCGCCCAATCTAAAAAATATAACATTCTTGTATTCTAAAAATGAAAGCGCTATAATGGATGCAGTTATTAGACATTAGGTAGGTATAAATAGATATGAATCAAAATACGCATCGTGATTTTGGAAAGTTCACTACACTTGTTGCATTGACAGATGAAAAAACAGCCCTAGACATCTTACCTCAGTTTAAATCATTTAAAATCATGACGGGTAAGGTAGGCTCTATGGATTTAAAAAAGGTCATCTCATCGGTAGAAACTGCTGCAAAACGTGGTGATATTATTGATGGTGATATTTACCGAGAAACACACTCACTCTACCATGCGATTCTAGAAGCTTTACAAGGTGTAACTCGTGGAGATCTCAGTGTTGGAGACATCATGCGTACAGTTGGATTAAGTTTTTCAATTGTCAGAGGGAATCCGTACGATAGTGATGATGAGGGTGAATGGCTCGCTGTTTGCTTTTACGGTACCATTGGTGCACCAATTAAAGGTAAGGAACACGAAGCGTTAGGCTTAGGCATTAATCACATTTAAATATTCAGTGTCATAGACATTAGCTAATAGGGACATGAGAATCCAAAGGGATTTTTATGTCTTTTTTTAATAGGTAAATTTAGGAGGGATTACATGACAGTTTTACAGCTCGATGGTGAAAATTTAAATATTGAGTCGCTCAAAGATTTCCTGGGAAATACAGAGAGTACCGTAGAAATTACCGAGGAAGCTTATCAGAAAGTTGATGATTCAAGAAAAGTAGTCGATAAAATTATCGACCAAGAAAAAACAATATACGGCATCACAACAGGGTTTGGTCTCTTTTGTGATGTGTTGATTTCAAAAGAGAAGGTGAAAGACTTACAAGTGAATCTAATCCGCTCGCACGCTTGTGGTGTGGGTAAACCCTTTGATGAACCCGTCGCTCTACTCATGATGGTACTGAGACTAAACACGATGCTTAAAGGACATTCAGGTGTGACAAGAGATCTTGTTGATCAGCTACAACTCTTCATCAACAAACGGATTATTCCAGTTGTGCCTGAGCAAGGCTCACTCGGTGCCTCAGGTGACCTTGCACCACTGTCTCATATGGCACTCACTTTAATTGGTGAAGGAGAGGTCTTTTATCTAGGTGAACGTCAACCGACACATAATGTTCTAGAATCCCTAGGTATCGAGTCTATTACCCTTCAGGCCAAAGAAGGTCTGGCACTCATTAATGGTACTCAACCTATGACGGCTCAGGGGGTCATTAATTACATTGAGGCCGAAAAAATGATGCAGGACAGCTTTTGGATTGCTTCACTGACTCATCAGGGACTAAACGGGATTACAGATGCTTATAATCATCAGATTCATGAGTCGCGTGGTTATCCAGAACAAATCTATGCTGCACAACAAATGCTTGACTATCTTGAAGGGTCTGAGTTAACAACGAGACAAGGTGACTTAAGAGTTCAAGATGGCTATTCACTCAGATGCATTCCACAAGTCCACGGGGCATCGTTACAGACCCTAAAATACGTTAAAGAAAAATTAGAAATTGAGATGAATGCGGCAAATGATAACCCACTTATCTTTAGTGAGGATGAAGTATTTTCTGGAGGTAACTTTCACGGGCAACCGATCGCTATAGCAATGGATCTCTTAAAAATTGGAGTCGCTGAAATTGCTAATATTTCAGAGAGACGTATTGAACGCCTAGTCAACCCGGCCTTAAATGGTGATCTACCTGCCTTTTTAAGTCCAGAAGAAGGACTTCAATCCGGTGCGATGATCTTACAATATGCTGCAGCAAGTCTAGTATCTGAAAATAAAACACTCGCCCACCCTGCGAGTGTGGATTCTATTCCATCATCAGCTAACCAAGAAGACCACGTTTCTATGGGTACTATTGGTTCAAGGCATGCCAGAGACATTATTAATAACACAAGAAATGTCTTAGCGACTGAGCTTTTTATAGCTTTAACGGCAGTAGAAATTAAAGGGATTGATAAATTATCACCAAAAACTTTTGAGAAATTCAAAGAATATCGTCTGATTGCAGATTTCATAGACCAGGACCGTAATTTTTCATATGAAATTAACGACCTATCAACAGCTTTAAGAGAAATGTTATAAAAATCAAAGGGGATGACCAATATGGTTAGAGAAATCAAAGCTAAAAAAGGCTTAGAAATCGAGTGTAAAGGTTGGGAGCAAGAAGCGGCATTACGTATGCTTTATAACAATTTAGATCCAGAAGTAGCAGAACGTCCGGAAGATTTAGTGGTTTACGGTGGCATCGGTAAAGCAGCTAGAAACTGGGAATCTTTTGAAGCAATCGAAAACACTTTAAGAAATCTAGAAGTAAATGAAACCATGCTGATCCAATCTGGTAAACCTGTGGCAGTATTTAAAACACATGAAGAAGCGCCGAGAGTGCTCTTATCGAACTCTGTGCTGGTACCGAAATGGGCGACCTGGGAACACTTTAATGAGCTAGATAAGAAAGGGCTCATGATGTACGGACAAATGACAGCAGGTTCATGGATTTACATCGGATCACAAGGCATTGTCCAAGGTACTTATGAAACCTTTGCAGAACTTGCCAATCAAAACTACGGTGGTAGTTTACGTGGAACGGTAACCTTAACTGCTGGTTTAGGCGGTATGGGCGGGGCACAACCACTTGCAGTCACTATGAATGAAGGGGTCGCGCTTTGTGTGGATGTTGACGAAACTAGAATCGATAAACGCATCGAAACACGTTATCTAGATGTGAAAACAGCATCACTGGATGAGGCATTAGACTTAGCGGACAAGGCAAGAAATGAAGGACGTCCCCTATCCATTGGTCTCATAGGTAATGCAGCTGAAGTCCACCATGAAATTCTAAGTCGTGGTTTTAAAATTGATGTCGTAACTGACCAAACATCTGCTCATGATCCTTTAAACGGTTATGTGCCTGAAGGGTATTCTTTAGAAGAAGCAAAACTCTTAAGAGAAGCTGACCCAGTTAAATATGTGAAATTATCAAGTGGATCAATGGCCAAACACGTTCAAGCAATGTTAGCTTTTCAAAAAAATGGCTCAGTCGTCTTTGATTATGGTAACAATATTCGCCAAGTTGCCTATGATACAGGTGTAGACAATGCCTTTGATTTCCCTGGCTTTGTACCAGCTTATATTCGACCTTTATTCTGTGAAGGTAAAGGACCATTTAGGTTTGCAGCCTTAAGTGGAGATCCAAAAGACATAGAAGCAGCTGATAAAAAGATGCGTGAACTGTTCCCAGACAATGAAAAACTATTACGCTGGTTAGATATGGCAGAAGAGAAGATTGCTTTTCAGGGACTACCATCAAGAATTGCATGGTTAGGCTACGGCGAACGCGCCAAAATGGGACTAGCCTTAAATGACATGGTGAAATCAGGTGAACTTTCAGCACCTGTTGTTATCGGACGAGATCACTTGGACTCAGGCTCCGTTGCCAGTCCGAACCGTGAAACTGAAAGTATGAAAGACGGTAGTGATGCAGTCGGAGACTGGGCAATCCTCAATGCCTTAGTTAACACTGCTGCGGGTGGATCATGGATTAGTGTTCACCACGGTGGCGGTGTGGGTATGGGCTACTCGCTGCACGCTGGTATGGTTGTCGTAGCTGATGGGACCGACCGTGCAGCTCGCCGTCTCGAACGTGTATTAACATCAGATCCGGGGATGGGTGTTGTAAGACATGCTGATGCTGGTTATGATATCGCGATTGAAACAGCCAAGGAAAAAGGCGTTAATATTCCAATGCTAAAGGAGAATCACTAATGAACGACTTAATGATTAAAAATATAAAATCTTTAATTTTACCGAAGAAAACAGAAGGACCTTTGAAAGGCAAAGAGATGGATGAACTTGAAATCATTGATGATGCGGTCGTTGTCATCAATGGTAAAAAAATCGTCTATGCAGGAAAAGATACCAGTGATTTTCAAGCTAAAGAATTCATTGATGCACAAGGAATGATTGTCTCCCCTGCCCTAGTTGAGCCTCATACACATGTGGTTCACGGTGGTTCAAGAGAACATGAGATGTCACTGAAACGCCAAGGTGTGGACTACTTAACCATACTAGAACAAGGTGGTGGTATTTTAAATACCGTTGAAAGAACGAGAGAAGCATCAGCCGACGACTTGTTTAATAAGGCTGCTAAAAATATTACTCGCATGATTCAACATGGGGTTCTGGCCGTTGAAAGTAAGAGCGGATACGGCTTAGACAAAGAAACAGAACTCAAACAACTCGAAGTATCGAAACGTTTAGAAGCAGCATTTCCGATTGAAATGCGTCATACCTTCCTAGGCCCACATGCAGTTCCTAAAGGACGAGACTCAGAAGAATTTCTGGATGAAATGATTGCTTTACTCGATGATGTAAAAGGTTTAGCAGATTTTGCAGATATCTTTACAGAAACAGGCGTCTTCTCTGTAGAGCAATCAAGAAAATATATGGAAGCTGCTAGAGAAAAAGGATTTAGAGTCAAAATCCACGCAGATGAAATAGATCCACTTGGTGGTTTAGAACTTGCGATTGAACAAGATGCGATTAGTGCGGATCACCTCGTTGCGGCAAGTGAAGCGGGTAAAAAACAACTAGCTGACTCAAATACTGTCGCTGTCTTATTACCAGGAACAACATTTTACTTAGGCAAAAATGAATTTGCTGATGCGCGTGGCATGATTGACCAAGGTGGTGCTGTTGCACTTGCTACAGACTACAATCCTGGTAGTTGTGTGACAGATAATCTACAGATGATTATGGCTATTGCAGCCTTAAAATTGAAGATGACACCGAATGAAATTTGGAATGCAGTCACAGTCAATGCAGCACAGGCGATCGATGTGGACAGAGGCACGCTTGATGAAGGTGATGATGCCAACCTAGTCATTTGGGATGCACCGAATCATGAATATATTCCATATCACTACGGCGTCAATCATGCTCATACTGTTATTGCAAATGGGCAGGTTATTTTTGAACGTCCAGGGCTCAAGTTATAAGCTTGCAATTTTTAGTATGATAAGCTAAGATAGCATCAAATTAATAATTACTACTTCCGAAAGAAGCAGTAGCAAGACCGTCAACTCAAGAGAGGTTATGGTTGGTGAAAATAACCGTCGGAATTGTGAATTTCTATCTTTCATTCAAGAAGTAGTCGGCTTATGCCGTTATCAGATAGAGATGGTATCAGTACACTGATGCTAATTAGGGTGGCAACGCGTAGACCACGTCCCTTACCAGGGATGTGGTCTTTTTGTTTTAATCATCTGAATGAGCATAAATATAAAAATTGGAGGTCATATTATGTTAGACATTAAACTGCTTAGAAAAGATACGGACAATGTGAAGAAAAAAGTTGAATTAAGAGGATTAGATTCTGTAGTCATTGATGATATTTTAGGCCTTGATATAGAACGCCGTGAACTAATTCAAAAAACAGAAGAATTGAAAAGTCAGCGTAATAAAGTCTCTCAAGAAATCGCAATTAAAAAGAAAAATAAAGAAGATGCTGATGATGTCATTAAAGAAATGCGTGAAGTCGGAGAAGAAATCAAAGATATTGATGAGCGCTTAAATACGATTGAAGAAGAGTTTCATGATAAAATGAGCCGTATTCCAAACCTAATTCATGATGATGTGCCTCAAGGGAAGGATGATAGTGAAAATGTAGAAATTAGACGTACGGGAGAGCCGAGAAACTTTGACTTTGAGCCAAAAGCACACTGGGATATCCTAGACGATCTAGAACTTGCAGACTTTGACCGTGCTGCTAAAGTATCAGGTGCGCGCTTTGTCTACCATACAGGTGACGGTGCGCGTCTAGAGCGTGCACTGATGAACTTCATGTTAGATGTCCATGCAAAAAACAACTACCGTGAAATGATGACGCCGCAGATTGTTAGAGCTGAAGCAATGTATGCGACTGGTCAATTACCAAAATTCGGTGAAGACTTATTCAAAATTGAAGATGAAGAGATGTACACGATTCCAACTTCGGAAGTGACACTCACAAACTTCCACAAAGATGAAACATTAAAGAACGATCAACTGCCAGTGAAATTCACTGCTCAAACAGCTTGCTTTAGAAGTGAAGCGGGTTCAGCAGGTAGAGATACACGTGGTTTAATTCGCTTACACCAGTTCAACAAAGTTGAGATGGTTCGCCTAGAACGTCCAGAAGATTCATGGAAAGCACTAGAAGAGATGACGAATCATGCAGAAAACATCTTAAATCTTTTAGAAATCCCTCACCGCACAGTGCTATTATGTACGGGTGATATAGGCTTTGGTTCTTCTAAGACATACGATGTTGAAGTTTGGTTACCAAGCTACAATGATTATAAGGAAATCAGTTCAATTTCAAATATGACAGATTTCCAAGCACGTCGCGGCAATATTAAATTCAAGCGTGATAAAGATTCTAAAGCGGAACTTTTACACACTTTAAATGGTAGTGGACTTGCTGTTGGAAGAACGATGGCTGCACTACTTGAGAACTATCAAAATGAAGATGGTACTGTCACAATTCCGGAAGTTTTACGACCATATATGGGTGGTCAGGAGAAGCTTGAAAGGTTATAATATAAATACTCGATGCTCCTATTCGCAATTAATAGGAGCATTTATTTTTAAAAGAGGAGTGTAACATTGAATAACAAAATATCTACGGGTACCTTAGCCCTTACACTGCTCGCTGTTACAGTTTATATAATGCTCACAGAGATCACCTTGGTATTTGGTGCTGTTGTGATGCCATTCGCGGTATACTTACTTATAAAAATTAAACAGCAATCGGCAACGAATTACTGGATTCTATTCTTCAGTTTCCTAGTTCCAGCCTTGCTCTTTTTATCACCGCTTGCAGCGGCATGTTTCATCATTCTATACATCATAAGTAGTCTGTTAGATTACACACTTAAGAAAAAATTGTCTCAAGAAATCACGATATTTTATACGACATTTGCACTTGGCCTAAGTGTGATGGCCATGGTTTTAATCATGCAAATGATGGGCTTCTTGAGACCTTTGTCGGAAATATATTCAACATTTAGGGACTGGTATAAAGAACAATTAAATTCAGTTAGCGCACTGACACCAGAAGCACTAGATCCAGAGACAATCTTGCAGTCATTAGATTTATATTTTCAAAATCTACCAGCCTTCCTCATCATAGGGAGCTTTTTCTTGGCAGTTTACGTCATTCTTATCGTTAGGATATTGCCAAACGATACGACAAAAATGTGGCACTATAGAAGCTTTGATAAGTGGATGATGCCACGCATGTTACTTTATGTATACATGATTATCTTTTTAATTACACTCTTTAGTGGTAACTGGGAAGAAAGTACAATATCACTATATAGTAATGTCTCAATCATCGTTGAATCAGCAATTTTCATTCATGGACTTGCATTTGCTTATTATTTTATGATTAACAAGAAGGTAAATAAGGTATTATCTATTATCATTTTGATTCCGCTTGCCATCTTTAGACCACTTACAATTCTTATTGGTCTTTTCGAAATGATATTTAGAATCAGGTTGATTATGGAATTGAGGAGGAAGTAGCAATGTTTCGAGTATTAGATAAAAAATTGATGCTCATACCTTTTATCGTATTGGCATTTCATATTGGAATACTTAGCATTGCTATGGTGCTGAACTATACGGTATTTGGAATTATCGCTATCTTGGTTAGTATTGTGATATTAATCTTGGTTTATATTTATTTACACCGTTGGCTCGTCTTAAGTGAGAATCGCTTAATAGAGCTTTCTAAAGATATGGCCGGTGCAAGAAAATATGTTGTAGATAATCTACCACTTGGCGTTATCATGTTAAATGACGATGAGGAAATCGCATGGATGAACCACTATATGTGTGAGCAGATTCCTGAAGATTATCACCATGAACCAATCAACAGAGTCTTCCCGAATATCATGACAACCTTAAAAGCGAATAACATACAGTCTATTGATGCATCATATGGAGATAGGAATTATCAGGTTCACTATTATGATGAACATAATTCACTTCTACTCCTTGATATTACAGATGAGAAAAATATGGAAGTTGCCTTAGAAGATAAGGATCCTGTCATCGGAATTTTATTCCTCGATAATTATGATGACATGACTCAGAACATGACAGAGGCTCTTAAGAGTGATTTAAACAATAGTCTGACTAACATCATTAATGATTGGGCAACAGAAAATCATGTCTATTTAAGACGTTTTTCTAATGACCGATTTATTATGGTGATGTCAGCTAAAAGTCTATCTAAAATTGAAGAGACTAAATTTGTTTTACTTGACCAGGTACGTGAGAGCTCAGATGCACATGGTGCTCAAATTACTTTAAGTATCGGTATTGGTGAAGGTTCAAGTGACTATATTGAAGTTGGCGAACTGGCACAATCTTCACTAGATTTAGCACTCGGGCGCGGTGGCGACCAAGTTGCTATTAAAACCATCAATGGAAGTGCTAGATTCTATGGTGGTAAGACAGATCCAATGGAAAAACGTACACGTGTTAAAGCACGCGTAATGGCTCATGCTTTAAGAGATATCCTCTTAGAGGGTGACAATGTCATAATTATGGGGCACAAGAACCCTGACGTTGACTCAATTGGTTCTTCAATTGGAGTTGCAAAGATTGCCTCTTCCAATGGAATTAAAGCAAATATCATCTTAAATGATGAGGATATCGATGATACTTTATCCCGCTTGATGAAAGAAGTCGAAGCTAAAGAAGACTTATATAATATCTTTATAAATAGCGAACATGCATGGGATATGATGTCACCGAAAACAACGGTTGTTATCGTTGATACACACCGTCCGTCCATGGTGCTTGATGAAGATATTCTTAATAAAGCGACGAGAAAAGTGGTTATCGACCACCACAGACGTGCAGATGATATGATATCAAG
This sequence comes from Jeotgalicoccus marinus DSM 19772, assembly GCF_000425825.1. Classification (GTDB taxonomy): domain Bacteria; phylum Bacillota; class Bacilli; order Staphylococcales; family Salinicoccaceae; genus Jeotgalicoccus; species Jeotgalicoccus marinus. The sequence goes on along the minus strand of NZ_AUEE01000012.1, from coordinate 24,672 downwards.
TCCCCTACTCGTCTACATGGAGCCTTATGCTTCTAGTGCGAGTGAGCTTGTTGCAGAGTTATTAGAATATCAAAATAAACAGAAGAAACTCTCTCGTATTGAGGCAACGATTATGTTGACTGGTATTATTGTTGATACGAGAAACTATACACTACGTACGGGGTCACGTACCTTTGATGCGGCAAGTTACTTGCGTAGTAACGGTGCGGATCCTGTACTTGCACAAACCTTCTTAAAAGATGATATTGATACGTTTATTGCCCGCAGTGACTTAATTAAGTCAGCCGAAATAAGCGACAAGGGTATCGCAATCGTTAAGGCAGATGATACGATGACATATCATCCAGTGACAGTAGCTCAGGCTGCAGACCAACTACTACAAATTGAAGGTGTTCAGGCATCATTTGTTATGGCGATTAGAGAAGATGAAACGATTGGTGTTTCAGCGCGTTCTCTAGGCCAGGTCAATGTCCAAATCATCATGGAAGAAATGAACGGCGGCGGACACTTAACGAATGCTGCAACCCGTATAGAAGGCAAAACTATGGATGAAGCGTATAATGAATTAAAAGAAGTCATTGATACTTTTATTAATAATAGGAGTGACACAGAATGAAGGTAATATTTTTACAAAATGTTAAGAACAAAGGGAAAAAAGGCGAAGTAAAAGAAGTAGCAACAGGTTATGCACATAACTTCTTGTTTAAAAAAGGACTTGCAGAAGAAGCAAATCAAACAAATTTAAAAAAATTAGAAGCGCATAACGAAGAGGTTCGTCAACAAGAAGCTGATGAACTTCAAGCAGCTAAAGATTTAAAAGTTGAACTTGAAGGTAAAGAAGTTGAAATCAAAACTAAAGCTGGAGAAGACGGTCGTCTATTTGGATCCGTTAGTTCTAAGCAAGTTATTGAAGCATACCAAAGTCAGCATGACATAAAATTAGATAAGCGTAAGTTAGATATGCCAGAACCGTTTAAGAGTTTGGGCTACCATAAAGTGAATATCAAACTTCATAGTGAAGTGGAAGCAGAGTTAAAAGTACACGTTGTTGAACAGTAAATTTAAGTTAGGAGGAATCGATAATGGAAATGAATCGCCGCATGCCACACGATAATGATGCAGAACAATCGGTGCTCGGGGCAATCTTTATCGATTCATCTATCTTTTTAAATGTGACAGAAGTCCTTGAACCTGAAGATTTCTTTAGGCATGAGCATCAACATATTTTCCGGGCGATGATGCTATTATCTGAAGAAAATGCTGAGCTCGATGTCGTAACGATTTCAGATAAGTTAAGGTCGATGGATGAACTCAATAACACGGTTAACCCACGTTATTTAGCGGAACTCGCAAATGTCACACCGACGAGTCGTAACTGGCAGTTCTATGCAGATATTATTGCAAGACAGTCGCTTAGACGTAAATTGATTGCAGTCGCAGATGAAATTGCGAATGATGGTTTTCAAAATGAAGTCGACATAAATGACTTACTTTCAGAAGCTGAAGCACGTATTATGGGTGTTTCTGAAGGTCGTCGTAATGACGGCTTTAAGTCTATGAAAGACGTTGTGCATGAAGTTTATGAACAAATTGAAGCGCTAGCTGGTAATGATAATGGTATTACGGGTATCCCGACAGGGTTCCGTGATTTAGACTTCATGACGTCGGGTTTTGGTCGTAACGATTTGATTATACTTGCAGCCCGCCCCTCTATGGGTAAAACGGCTTTCGCTTTAAACATTGCGAGCCATGTTGGGACTGCACCTGCAGGCTACACTGTTGCTGTATTTTCACTCGAGATGGGTGCGGATCAATTGGTAAGTAGGATGATATCGAGTCAGGGTATGATCGACGCGACGAAACTCCGTCAAGGCTCACTCGACCATCAGGACTGGGATAACTTCACAACGGCAATCGGTACACTGGCGAACTCTAAGATCTTCATCGATGATTCAGCGGGTATACGTGTCAATGAGATTAGAGCGAAGTGCTTAAGACTCAAACAAGAACATGGCCTCGATATGGTCATCATTGACTACCTCCAACTCATTCAAGGTTCGGGAAGTCGTCAAGGTGAAAACCGTCAGCAGGAAGTCTCAGAGATTTCACGTATGCTAAAAGGCTTAGCACGTGAAATGCAGTGCCCTGTCATTGCACTGAGTCAGCTCTCTCGTAGTGTTGAAGCAAGACAGGATAAAAGACCGATGATGAGTGACTTACGTGAGTCAGGCTCAATTGAGCAAGATGCAGATATCGTTGCCTTCTTATACCGTGATGATTATTATAATCGTGGTGATGGTGAGGATGACGAAGAAGGTGCTCAGAGTGTTCAAGATGAAATAGAAATTATATTAGCTAAGCACCGTAACGGTCCTACAGGGACAGTTAAACTGATATTCAACAAATCGTATAGCAGCTTTTTCGATCAAGATCGAAGAGATTATGACGATAATTATATACCGCCAGCTTAAAAGTCCGAATGTTTTTCATGAGCATTGTGAAAAACGTTCGGACTTTCTTGATTTTTAGTATGAAGATTGGTAGAATAATAAACGGTAAATAATCAATCATTTGGAGGCAATCATATGTCTGGAACAGTAGTTGTTGGAACACAATGGGGAGACGAAGGTAAAGGAAAGATTACAGATTTCCTATCTGAAGATGCACACGTTATTGCACGTTTCTCAGGCGGAAATAATGCAGGTCATACGATTCAATTTGGCGGAGAAACATATAAACTTCACTTGGTACCATCAGGAATTTTCTACGAAGACAAGCTTGCAGTCGTCGGTAACGGGGTTGTTATCGATCCAATCTCTTTAATCAAAGAGCTTGATGGATTAATCGAACGTGGTGTGAGTGTAGATAACTTACGAATTTCGAACCGTGCACAAGTCATCTTACCGTATCACCTACTCCAGGATGAGTTGGAAGAAGAAGCTCGTGGAGATAATAAAATTGGTACAACTAAACGAGGAATTGGCCCTTCTTATGTCGATAAAGTTCAGCGTATCGGTATTCGCATGGCAGATTTAATAGATGCTGAAGTTTTCGAGCGTCGTTTATCGGAAAACCTTAAGATCAAAAATCATACATTAAAAGCTTTATATGATCACGATGGCTTCACATACGAAGAAATTTACGAACCATATAAAGCAGCTGCAGAACGTTTAGCACCGTATGTATGTGATACTTCTAAGCTACTAGATGATGCTTTCCAAGGTAATGAAAATGTACTATTCGAAGGTGCACAAGGTATCATGTTAGATGTAGATCATGGTACTTATCCATTCGTTACATCAAGTAACCCAGTTGCAGGTAATGTGACAGTTGGTTGTGGTGTTGGTACAGCAAACGTGAAAAATGTTGTCGGTGTGTGTAAAGCCTATACATCACGTGTTGGAGATGGTCCATTCCCAACAGAACTATTTGATAAAGACGGCGATCACATCCGTGAAATCGGACGCGAGTACGGCACAACAACAGGCCGTCCACGTCGTATTGGTTGGTTCGATTCAGTTGTTTTACGTCACTCACGCCGTGTGAGTGGTATTACGGACCTATCACTTAACTCGATCGACGTATTAAGTGGATTAGAAACGGTTAAAATCTGTACAGCCTATGAAATCGATGGTGTTGAAATTACAGAATACCCAGCAACATTAGAAGACTTAAAACGTGCAAAACCAATCTACAAAGAAATGCCAGGTTGGTCAGAAGACATTACGGGCGTGAAGTCATTAGACGAACTACCTGAGAATGCTTATAACTACTTGCGTGAAATTGAGAAGCTAAGTGGTGTATCTATCTCTATCTTCTCAGTAGGTCCAGACCGTAACCAAACAAACTTACTAAAAGACTTCTGGGCATAAGTTATATATCATGAAGCACCTCGATTTTTAATCGAGGTGTTTTTTTGATTAGTTGTTATGAAGGCGTGATCTGGTGTTAGCTCGGCTTCGAAATCAAAACTACAAGACACAATTAAGAAATTAATCAATTCCACTAGTTAAAACTACAAAAAACTATTGTATTCAAATTTCTCTTCATGGTATAATATATTTTGTGTTATTTATCTATTAAGAATATGGCCCGTTGGTCAAGCGGTTAAGACACCGCCCTTTCACGGCGGTAACACGGGTTCGAGTCCCGTACGGGTCACTTTTAATTTTTATTAAAACTGCATAAGTAAGTTGGTCCCGTGGTGTAGCGGTTAACATGCCTGCCTGTCACGCAGGAGATCGCGGGTTCGATTCCCGTCGGGACCGTCTGTAAGAGTCTGTAGCAATTAAGCTATCAGACTTTTTTATTTGCTTGAAAAGTGATACATTTAAAGATGGATAAGTTTACGTATACTATTATGTACGCGAAACGGAGGGGCATTAAAATGGTCAAGAAAATTGTTGTTGTGGATGATGAAAAACCGATTGCAGATATATTGGAATTTAACTTAGAAAAAGAAGGTTACGAGGTCTACTCAGCCTATGACGGTAACGATGCTTTGGAATTAATTATGGAGACAGTCCCAGATTTAGTACTTTTAGATATTATGCTCCCAGGCATGGATGGTATGGAAATCTGCCGCGAGGTACGTAAAAAGCATGACATGCCGATTATTATGCTCACTGCCAAAGATTCTGAAATCGATAAGGTACTTGGTTTAGAACTCGGTGCAGATGATTATGTAACAAAACCCTTTTCTACTCGAGAGCTCATTGCAAGAGTGAAAGTTAATTTGAGAAGAAACAGTGTATCAACTGCTAAGGAAGAAGTGCCAGAAGACAAGAATATTTATATTCGAGATATTACAGTAATTCCCGATTCTTATGCGATTAAAAAGTTCGGTGAAGATATTGATCTAACACACCGTGAATTTGAGTTATTCTTGTATTTAGCTAAACATAAAGCACAAGTGATGACACGTGAACACTTACTTGAAACTGTATGGGGTTATGATTACTTCGGTGACGTTCGTACAGTCGATGTTACCGTACGTCGCTTACGCGAAAAAATAGAAGATGACCCGAGTCACCCAGAGTACATTATGACACGTCGTGGTGTTGGTTACTTTATAAAAGGTGATGACTAGATGAGGCAGTTTTTGAAAAACCTAAAATCCTTACAATTTAAACTTGTAATGATCTATATGCTCTTGATCATTATTGGTATGCAAATTATAGGATTGTATTTTACTAACAGCTTAGAGCGGGATTTGGTTGGGAACTTTAAAAACAGCATAGAATCTCAAGTATCGATTATCGATACTAGAATCAAGGAAATCTCGGAAGAGACTGGAGATGATCGGGCTGAAATGTTTAGCCAGATTCAAACGCTCTTAGCTGATTATGGGAACAGACCCGATATCGAAGAGATTCGTTATATCAATGCGGATAATCTGCTTGTAGGTACAAGCCGTATCTCTAATGAATCAATGGTTGGCTCAAGAATAAGTGATGACCTCTCTCAAGATGCCCTGAATTCAGGTATCGCTAACGATGAGATTTTCGTCAATGTAGACAAGGACGACCAACGCGTCTGGATTTTAAATCAACCGCTTATCATCGACGATCAAGTTGTCGGTGTTATTTATGTTGAATCAAATATGGAAAGTGTGTATCAGCAGTTAGAAGCAATCAATAATACCTTTATTATTGCGACATTCTTCTCTCTTGTCATTACAAGTATACTCGGTATTTTTGTTGCGAGAACCATCACTAAGCCAATTATAGATATGAGAAACCAAGCCCTCTTAATGTCCGAAGGGGATTATACATCACGTGTACAAATTTATAGTGATGATGAAATCGGACAATTAGCAGGTAGTTTTAACATCCTTTCTAAGCGTGTTCAAGAAGCCCAGGCGAATACAGAAAGTGAAAAGAAACGTCTCGATTCAGTAATTACACACATGTCTGATGGCATCATTGCGACCGACAGAAAAGGTCGTATTAGAATCGTTAACGATATGGCCATTGGTATGTTGAATCTAAATAAATCACCGCATGAGCTCCAAGGCGATGATATGCTCGATATTCTTAAACTGGGTGAAGACTTAAACTTAGAGAACATCATTCAGGAAGCAAACGAGAGTCATCTGATCTTCATTGATACAACGGATGGCGTTACAACGATTCGAGTGAACTTCTCTACAATCGTTACAGATACTGGATTTATCAATGGTTATATTGCTGTATTGCATGACGTTACAGAACAAGAAAGAATCGATGCAGAACGTCGTGAATTTGTTGCGAACGTATCGCACGAATTACGTACCCCGCTGACATCTATGAGCAGTTACTTAGAAGCGTTACAAGAAGGTGCATGGCAGGATGAAAATATCGCACCGAAATTCTTGAGTGTAACGAGAGAAGAGACTGACCGAATGAGTCGCTTGGTTGAAGATCTCTTACAGCTTTCAAGAATGGATAATGATGCAGAAGAAATATCAACAGAAGTCGTCGACTTCAAGTTATTCATTAACCGTATTATCGACCGCTTTGAGATGACACATAAGGATGAAGTTGTTTTCAATCGTCACATCCCTGACGCACCGTTATTTACAGATATCGCTGTCGATAAGATGGGTCAGGTATTAGATAACGTCCTTTCCAATGCAATTAAGTATCAGCATGGAAGTCCGAAACGTGTCGACATTCATTTAAAACAGAATACCCTATATAATCGCATGACTGTACGTATTAAAGACTACGGTCTAGGTATCCCATCAAATAAAGTAGAACGTATCTTTGATAGGTTCTACCGTGTCGATAAAGCACGTGCGCGTAAAATGGGTGGTACGGGTCTTGGACTCGCAATCACTAAGGAAATTGTTGAAGCACACAACGGTAAAATTTGGGCGAACAGTGTAGAAAATGAAGGGACAACAATCTTTATCAACTTACCTTGTGAAGTGATAGAGGAGGATGAGTGGGATGTATAAAGGCATATTCAAATCAGTCCTCCTCATTGTACTTGTCTTAACTAGTGTCGTTTTGACCTACAGGGTATGGAGTTACGAACCAGAGTTTTCAGAAATAGATACAACACTTGAAGGCACTACAAATATTGGTCAAGGTGAACGTGTTACATTTGAACAAGTCATGAGTACTTATCAGATGGTCAAGGTTAGTGGTGATGAAGTTAAAGGAACCACAGAACCTGAGACTTTAATTGGGGTTAGAGAACATTTAGATGGCTCCAATGTGACGAGTATGAACATCTATAACTCTATTAATAACCTGAGCGTTCGTGGTGAAGAGACACAGAAAGAAGAGTTTTTAATCATTGATTATTTTTCAGATGTACCCTCTAAGTCGCTATTTCAGATGCTGGGTTTAAATCATGATGAGACGATAGCTGAATTCTCCTTTGATCGTATTGTTGTAGATATGAAAGAAGAAAATGTTGTTTTCAATTTACTAGACGAAAGTCGCTCTAGAGTTGCCGTTGTTGAAACGGATATTAGTGCAGACTTCTTACAAGGTCTCGTAGATGACCATGAAGAAAACTTTGAGGATTATACTGCAATCATTACCAATCAAAATACGTCAAACAACATGACAGCGATATATGGACCTTCTTCCACTGGTAGCTTAAATGTAGAGAGATTTATGATTTCACAGATCAATGTGGACGTTATGAACAGGGTTATGTTTATGGATCAACCTGTAGAAAGTCCATCTTCAGGAGAGACTTCGATTTATGAAAGTGAGAATAGCATTGCAACGTTTAATCCAGAAACCTTTGAGTATAACTATACAAACTTAAACGAAGCGACAACTGCGAGTGATAACGAGCATAAAACAATTCAAGATATATATTATTTCTTAAACTCTCATAACGGCTTAGCTCAAAATAATCTCTTATTTGAATATAATCCAGAAGAAAATTCAGCAACCTATCGATTTACCCTACATGGACGAGTGATTTTTAGTAATTCACTCTCATCATCTACTACGGTTAAATACGGAAATAATTCAGTGTACGAATATTCCATACCATTGATTCGTACGGCTGCTAAAGTTTCAGATGGTGGAGAAGTTGAACTATACGATATAGAGAACGTCCGTTATCAAATTGCATTAGATGACAACTTAGATTTACAAAAGGTTTCCAAAATTGTCCTAGGTTATGATATGACTTATGCAAACGATGATACTGATTTTGAATTTATTGATTATACACCACAGTGGTATGTTAAATACGATGGTACATGGATGAAATTTAATGAAGGAGGCTTATCCTAATGGATTGGAAATTAACAAAATCTATTTTCCTAGCCGCCTTTATCGTCATCAACCTCGTTTTAATCTATATGATATATAATGAATCAAATGAAGAAGTCAGCCGTCTATCAGAGCAGTCAGATGTTTTATCGAAAACGAATATAGATACATCCGTACTCGAAGATTATGAGAGTAGAGAGATGCAAATGATTGTCGGGGAACCTGAGGATATTAAGACTGAAGCCGCTAATTCAGCAGATGATTCGACAAATAATCAAACCACTGTACCAGTAGATGAAGATGTGGCATTTACACGCGATGGACTTGAAAAATTTAAAAACAATTCGGTTTACAAAGGCGAAGCGTATCATTATGATGAAGTAATGAGTGAATCTGACGCAGTCGTCTTCAACCAAATGTATGAGGATTATCCAATTTTCTCTAACGAACTTGCTCGGTTATACTTTAGTGAAGAACCAATGACAATGTCACAAGGTTATATAGAGAATATAGAGCCAAGTGACTTCTCTGTTAGGCAAACTGTTAGAAATCCCAATGTCATTATTGAAGAATTGTATATGAACGAAGATATTACTGGTAATGCAGTAATAGAAAGTGCAAAACTGGGTTACTACATCATACTAGAAGAAAATAATCAGGTGATGATGAGACCAAAATGGCAGTTCGAAATCACAGATGGTGATATTGAACGCATATTATATGTAGATGCACTAAATCAGACAGAAGATATTATTGAGAGAGAGTGAAGCACATGAAGATGAGCGTATTAGCAAGTGGCTCAACTGGAAACAGTACATTCATAGAATCAACTGAAGGCAGTGTACTCGTTGACGTTGGACTATCGTGTAAAAAAACGGATGAAACGCTCCATCAAATTGGCAAATCACTCCAAGATGTTGATGCTATATTTATTACACATGAGCATGTAGATCATATTAAAGGTTTAAAAGTGATTGCTAAAAAGTACGATATTCCAATCTATGCCAATGAGAAAACATGGCAGGCCATAGAACGTAAGGATATTATTGTTAATCCCGAAAAGAAATTCTTGTTTAATCCAATGGAAGAAAAAGATATCTTAGGAATGAATATTCAATCGTTTAACGTGTCACATGATGCGATTGATCCACAGTTCTATACCTTCTCTAAAGAGAACAAGAAAATCTCATTGATTACAGATACAGGCTACGTATCAGACACAATGAAAGGTATTATCAAAGAAAGTGATATCTTTGTCTTTGAGTCCAACCATGACGTTGATATGCTTCGTATGGGGCGTTATCCATGGAATACTAAACAAAGAATCCTGTCAGACGTTGGTCACGTTTCAAACGAAGACGCTGCCCATGCTATGAAAGACGTTATTACTGACAGTACAAAACGCATTTATTTAGGACATTTGAGCTTGGATAATAACATTAAAGAACTCGCACGTATGAGTGTTGAACAGATTTTAAATCAGTATGACATCGATACTCATAACGGTGTAATGATATGCGATACAGATAAAGCTGTACCGACAGAACTGTATCAAGTATAGAAGATAGCCAGATTATAGGAGACTGTAATCTGGCTATTATTTTAGCGAATAAACAAGTTATCCACAGAGATAATAAAAACTGTGGGTAAATGCGTTTATAATGTGGAAAAAGATGTGGAATTCAAAAAAATGAATAAGAAAATAGGGTTTCGCCCCAAAAAAATGGCGAAAACAAAGGGTTTTTGGTAGAAAAGTTATGCACAGGTTGTGGATAAGTGCTTGATAACTCATAAAGTTACAGTGTATATGCGTTATTTTCCACAGTTTTGTATAATAGAAAATAATGATGAAAGATAGGTGAAAACGTGAAGATTACGTTGATTACGGTTGGGAAATTAAAAGAAAAATATTGGGTTGAAGCGGTAAAAGAATACAAAAAACGTATAAGTAAATATGCAAAAATAGATGTGATTGAAGTCGCAGATGAAAAAGAACCGAATAATGCGAGTGAGAAAGATATAGAGCTGATTAAAGATAAAGAAGCAGAGAGAATTTTATCGAAAATAAAAGACAATCAACATGTCGTGACGATGGAGATTAGAGGGAAACAATTTACGAGTGAAGGATTCGCAGAAGAATATCAAAAATGGATGAATGTAGGAAAAAGTGACGTTGTATTTGTGATCGGTGGCAGTAATGGGATTGGTGAATCAGTGAAGAAAAGAAGTAACCAAGAAATCAGCTTCGGTTCCCTCACCTACCCTCACCAGATGATGAAGGTGATGTTGATGGAACAGATATTTAGAGTGAATAAGATATTGAGGAATGAAGCTTATCACCGTTGATGCGTGTTTATTAAAATAGTTACGTACATACAATTTAATCTAAATAATACTTTAGCAAAATAAACATTAAACTTGTTTACTAGATGCTGAATATATGTCTCTTATGTTCCATAGTTTCTTTTTCAACAATTTTAGTTCTTATACACAAATTTTTCATAAAAGAAAAAATAGAGAGTAAGATTAACTTACTCTCTAAATTTGTTTACTACTCTCTCTGATTACTAATTCTGTAGATATATACGTTTTTTTCGATACTTCTCTTCCTGATATTTGCTCTAATAGTAAATCAACCGATGTCTCCCCCATTACTTCTGTATAAACTTTAACAGTGGACAATGTTGGATATACATACTTTGTTACACTAATATCATTAAAACCAATAACACTTACTCGATCAGGTACATCAATTTTTTTCTCAAGTAATGATCTCAAAGCACCGATTGCTAATAGATCATTTCCTGCAAAAAAGGCAGTTGGTAAATTATCTCCCAGTTTTTCAATTGCTTCTTTCATCAGTTTATACCCATGCTCAACAGAATAGTCACCTATGAACATTCTATCTTCATGCATCAATTTTTTTTCAGCTAGATATTCTTTAAAAGCAATTTCTCTCCTATCTTTTAAACTCGCTGAATTATCTGTATATGATTCTCTTCCACCAATGTATCCAATATTGACATGTCCATTTTCAATAAAATGATTTAATACTTTTTTTGTAGCAGTTTTAAAGTCTATTACAACTGAATCATAAATTTCATCATTTGGACTTGAATCTACAAAAACAATATTAGAAGAAATGCTCGATAAAGTTTTGATTTGGTTATCACTGAATTTTCCAACCGCAATAATCCCCTGTAGTTCTTCAGATTTTAAGTTTTCTATTTTATTATAAAATTTTACTAGATGTACATTAAGTAGCTTACTTCTATTTTCTATTCCGTGCCTGATTGATCTATAATAAAGATCATTAAGCTCTTCCTTTTCTGTGTACCACATCAGGACACCTAACTTGATAGTATTATGATTGCGTAGATTTTTCTTCTTATATGATAATTCTTCTGCAGCATCAAGTATTGTTTGTCTAGTCTCCTCACCCACAGATAAAGTAAAATCGTAATTAAGCACACGTGAAACCGTTGCAATTGAAAAACCTGTTTTCTCCGATATGTCTTTTATAGTAGCCAAATTAGATTCCCCACTAACATATGTTTTTAATAAATTACTATATATAAATAATTATAATTTTATATGGTAATCACTTATCTTCTGAGAAATACCTTTCTTTTCAAGATATTCATCCTCTTTCATTTTAAGTGGTTGTCTCCCGTAGATACTTAAAAAATCTTCTTTTAATTCTACTATAGCAAAAAGCGGTTTTCTATACCTTATTATATAAGGGAGAACAGGATGATCTTTTAAATCTTCCTCGTCTATTTCATTTTGTAAAAGTTTATCTCTACCTTGCCAAAAATAAGAAGCACTATTGATTTCTACATAGACTATATTATCTTCAACTTCCATTTTATCAATATGCTTATGCCCGGATAAACATATTACTCTGCTACTCATTTTATTTATTATTTTTTTGAACTTATGAGCATTCGCAATACCTCTCTTTTCATCTTTGAGAGGATTGTGAGATAGTATAATTATTCTTTTATCGGTAACTAAAGCAACATTCTCAAGCCATCGTAACTGTTCATCACTTAATACTGCTTGTTTTTTTTCATTAAAATTATTACCACATTCATAATCTATTTCTTTCGAACTATCAGAAATATAATAATTTGTATCCAAAATTACTAGTCTTACCTCTTTTAAATCTTTATAGTAGAAATTATTGGGAATGTCATAGGATGCAATCGCATCACTTTTTGTATTAAAATCCATATCGTGATTTCCTAAAACATTAATAAGAGGTATTGGTAGCATTGAGAAACTTTCTAAAATTTCATTCGTTCTATCTTTATACTTCAGCGTATCTTCTTCATAAAAAATATTATAATTAACAGGCTGATTTTCGACTTTACAAAGTGAATTAGAAGTCTGTCCGAAATATCCCATATCTCCTAGATTTATTATAAAATCAGGTTGAGATATCACCGATTCACCAATAATATTAGCAACTCTCTCCTTGTAATTATCTATAATCTCTGAGTGAAGGTCTGAAAAAACTATAAATTTAGTCATATTTCCCCCTTACCATAATCAGTCTCAATTTCGAAAATTTTCCCTGTATGTGGATCATAATGAAGTGATTCTTTTAAATATGTTTCATCAATAGATGACTGAGAAATAATCGTCATTTTCCCATCTGATGAGTTGTCATCAACAAAAATATATTTAATTTTATGTCCATTCATGGAAATTGACACTCCACTGCCACTTTTATATGGTGACACTTTGTATACTGTGACTTTATCATTTGTTAAACTATAGCCACCATCATCATCAACTTTTATAAAAAGTTGTTTTTTTCCATACATATCCACAAACCCAAACCATTCATCGACATTATAAGTAGCAGATAATTTCGGCATACAATCGATTGATACTCTATTAGAAACATTTTTTCCTTCTTTGTCTAAATATATATGTGGAGCTTGAGAACCAGCACGATATGGCCATCTCAAAATTAAATGCCAATGTGGAGGGAAGTCTTTATGCATGAAATTATTTGTCTCGAAACCTAAAATAAGGAAGTGCCCTAATTTATTTTCTTCTACTGTCTTAGCTGCACCGGATAGTCTTAATATTTCCCTTGAAGCAGACATATAATGGAGTGCTGCCTTTACTTCAGTTTCAGGGTATTCAGTATACTCACCGATTAATCTATCGGGTTGATTATGTTCTATCCTCATAATTTGGCCTCCTTCACGTAAAAGTGAATGTATTTCCAGTGTATGTGTCCTTTCTGATAATTCACTAATAGTTAGTGAAAATTTAACTTTCTTTCCAAACTCGATAAAGTCTAGATATTGATTATCTATGATTATCTTGTCTATCAAATTTTCTTCGCTCAAACTAACGACTATATCTAAAAGATTAGCGTCATCTAATGGTGGATGGCTAATGAAGAACACATACTCTGATTCAAGCTCGTAAAAGTAAGGTTTATTGTCAATAACTTCACAAGGAAAATCCGCTAATACTTTTATACTTGGCATACCTGTAATTTTCTTTTGGTTTTTAATTATTTTTATACAGGTCTTTATTTGTCGGTCAAAACTCAAAATACTCACCTTCTCACTAAGTTTTATTTTGCTTTGAAGTGTGCAACAAAGCCGCCACCTTCATTAAGAGAAATACTTATTTCACTGGAATTATTACGTTTTTCTTCATTAATTTCATATTTATTATTTTCATTTTTAATGTCTGAATACTCTAATGAGGAATATTCGATATCTTCATCGAGAAAATCTAATCTAAGATTTAACGATTCTTTATTGTCGGAAGAGTTTTGAACTGCAAGGAACCAGTCATCACCTTTTCTTTTAGCGAACACAGATAATTTTCCTATTCCACTTTCCGGTAGTACAATAGTCTCATCCCAAATTGCCGGTACATTTTTCACAAACTCAGCTCCGTCATTCTTCATTATAGTATTTGGACTATCCATGAAGGTAAGTAAATTAGATTGAATAATAACCGTGTTAGCTAACATATGTGTCCATGTTCCATCACCTAATCTGACTGGATCGGTAAAGTTTATAGGTGTAAAATCTGCACCACCTGAGATTAAACGTGTGTATGGTATGATATTAGTATTATTCGTACTTAAATTATATTGCATTCCACGAACTGCTTCTTGTGACAAAAGATTTGGATATGTTCTTGATAATCCTGTAGGTTTATTGGAATTATGGAAAATTGCTAAAAGTTCTAAATCCATACTTGTTTGGAGTAATTCATGATATATGTTAACTGCTTCTGCATGTTCTTGCTCTATATGACCAAATTTAACCCCTGAAATCCCAGTCTCTTTTACTTTTTTTAAGAATTTATCCCTTGTATCTTTTTCATATAAATTGTATTCCAAATCTGGAACATCCTTACCGATAAATATACCGATATCATAATGATTAGCCATATTTACAATCTGTTCTACTTTTAGTAAGGAATCATCTAGAGTCTCTCCCCAGTTAATCCAATCGTTACCTATAACCATGTATTTAATTCCAAGTTCACTAGCATTTTCAAGTACTTCTTTTCCGTCTTCTTCATTTAAATTTCCACTATCATCAACTGCATGAAACCATGTCGCTTTTCCTGGTTCAATCCAATCGTACTTACTTAATTTTCTATTTGGAGGATCAGATACATTTTCTGCAATGTTATTGTTAACCAAACCATTAAGATCATCTGAAATTACTGCTATTCGCCATGGTGATTCTTTTGAATTGGTATCAAACCCATTTCTTTCATTCCAAAAATGAGCCTTTAATGATTTCTCATCTGTTACTCTATAAGCAATTCCTGCATAATCTTTTAAGTTCGCTTCTGATAAAGATACATAACCTTGATTATCTGGTAATTCAAAAGTCGATAAAGCTGTCATAATCTCATTACCATTTAGATCCTTCACTTTTTTACTATTATAGATGTCTTGCATTGTATTATTGTTCATTTGATACCAAGCTAAAGTCTCAGGGTCAAATTTAAATGTTGAATTTTCTTCATTAATCGATTTATTCTGAGTATTAGGATATTCATATTTAAAGGCTATACCGTTATCCCATATTTTCCAGTGTAGAAAATATTCATAGTTATTTTTCTTAAGCTTCAACTTCAAATGATTATGATGATTATGTTCGACATTTGTGTTTCCATGGTTCAAATATTCCTCATTTACTTCTTCAATATCGTATTCAATTAAACTAGCACCATGACCGATATCTCCAATTCCCTCGATATCCACGCCTAGGTCGGAAGGTAGTATTACTTCTTTGTCATTCATTGAAATTGAATACTGTAATTGGTCATCTTTGTTTTTAAAAATATTAACTTGAATTTTTTCTTC
The DNA here is from genome assembly GCF_000425825.1 of Jeotgalicoccus marinus DSM 19772. Classification (GTDB taxonomy): domain Bacteria; phylum Bacillota; class Bacilli; order Staphylococcales; family Salinicoccaceae; genus Jeotgalicoccus; species Jeotgalicoccus marinus. The sequence goes on along the minus strand of NZ_AUEE01000012.1, from coordinate 9,081 downwards.
TGGACTAGTTAAGCTCATATCTATTCGATTCTTATTAAACAACCAAATCGCTAAGATTAATGTAAACACAGTTATCAATATTAAAGTGACAAAAATGTATTTTTTATTTTTCATCTCCGAAATCAAAACTCTCCAATCTTTCACCATTTTCATAATCAAAAAAGTGTAAGTTATCAGCTTGCAATCCTAGAGAAATTTTTTCATCGATATTAATTTTTACATTTTCTGATACTTTAACAATTAATTCTACACCACAGTTACAGTATAAGATTTGATCTGAGCCATGAAATTCATTTAATCTTATATTAGAGTCTATAACTGTTTCATATTCATCTTCATTATTAGTTATAATATTTAATTTTTCTGGTCGGACACCGATTTTTACATGTTCAATTCTACTATTACTGAATATTTCTCGTTGTTTGTCATTCAGTACTATTTCAAATTCTGTATCCTCTATAAATAATTTACCGCTGATATACTCTGCATCAACAATATTCATTGGAGGCGAACCGATGAAATCTGCTACAAATGTGTTAGCGGGTTTGTGATACACTTCCCTAGGCGATCCAATCTGTTGAATCTCACCTTTGTTCATTATTACAATTCTGTCTGCCATAGTCATTGCCTCTACTTGGTCATGAGTAACATAAATTGTTGTGGTCTTTAGTCTTTTATGTAATTCTATGATTTCTGCTCGCATGACTACTCTTAACTTGGCATCAAGATTAGATAGTGGCTCATCCATAAGAAATATATCTGAATCCCTGACAATGGCTCTACCTAAGGCTACTCTTTGTCTTTGTCCACCGGAAAGTTCACCCGGTTTTTTATCTAAATAATTAGATAATCCTAATATAGACGCTGCTTCTGTGACTTTACTCTCTCTATCTTTCTTAGGTATTTTTCTTACCTTTAACCCATAACTAATGTTTTCTTCAACAGTCAGGTGAGGATAAAGTGCATAGTTTTGAAATACCATTGCAATGTTTCTGTCTTTAGGTTCAAGTTTATTGACTTTTTTATCGTTAAAAAGTAAATCTCCACTGCTTATTTCCTCTAATCCAGCAATCATTCTCAATGTTGTAGATTTACCACACCCAGAGGGGCCAACTAAAGCGATAAATTCTTCACTGTTTATATCTAAATTAAATTTCTGTACAGCATAAGCATCTCCATATGTTTTAAAAATATTTTCTAATTTAATATTTGTCATTCTTATTTCTCCTTAGTAAATACAAGTAATTATCCTTTAACGCCATTTTGTTCTACACCTTGCAATAGCCTATTGGCTAAGAAGAAGTACAGAATAATAGTTGGTGAAGCTGCTAGTACAACAGCCGCAAACATTCCACTGTAATTTCCAGTAGTTATCATTGAAGTAATAGTCGTTTCTAACCAGACCCCGACCGGTCGCATACCTGGAGTATTTGCAAAAATTAATGGTAAAAAATACGCATTCCATTTTCCTATTAAATTAAAAATTGTAATTGTAATTATTGCTGGCTTAGCCATGGGAAACATGATTTCCCAAAAAGTTCTTAGCGGACCTGCACCATCTATAGCTGCTGATTCTTCATAACTATATGATAAATTTTTATAATATGCGGTTAAGAAATATACATCAAATGGTATTGAGTTTGCTGTAAACAATAGAATGATAACCAGTCTAGAGTCATGAACACCTAGAGAACTAAAATGGAAAAATAATGGCATCGTAATCATTATTCCAGGTACTGAAAGTGCTATGACCATTAATTGTTGAGTCAACTTATTACCTTTAAATTCAAATCTTGCTAAAACGTAAGCTGCTGGTGCGCAGATAATAATAAGTAATAATGAACTAGGTACTGTATAAATTAAAGTGTTAAAGATTGTTAAAAGTCCATTACTGTTAAAGAATATTTGACGATAACTATCTAAATTAAGTCCATCTTGAAATAGGTTACCTGTGAAAATACCACGAGTTGAAGAAAAGGAAGCGAATAGTATCCAACCCAACATGTATGCCATAAATACTGTAAAAGCAATCAGTATAATATAAGCAGGAGTCAATTTGAGTTGGTTTTTATTAAACGACATTCTTGATAATCTTGCTTTTATATTTTTCATAAAATCCCTCAGCATTTAATATTCGTAATCTGACTTTTTAATAATATAATTCGATAGAATAAAGAAGAATATTCCAACTAGTGACATCATTACACCTGAAGCCGCACCCATACCAACATTAGTTTCAGGATTTATTTCTGTACCGAATATTTGATTGTAAGTAAAAAGCATCGGCGTAATTGTAGAAATATGACTAAATACACGTGCGAAAGCAAAGAACCCAATTGTTGATGTCGTAAATAATACTGCAGTAGTTCGAATAACATCCTTTATTAAAGGTAACGTAATTTTAAAGAACTGATAGATACTATTTTGACCTTCAATTCTTGCTACATTATAAAAGTCTTCAGGAATTCGAGTCATTGCGGATAAGTACATTAATGTGTACTGACCTATAGCCCCAAATACAGCAGCAATGATCATAGAAATTAACAACATATCAGGTGAGGTCCATTCAATATTAGAAAGACTCTCTAATCCTATTACCGAGAAGAATGAGTTTATTAAACCAAATTGACTATTAAATACATAAAGTAACCAAGCGTATCCAATAGCAATTACGGATATAACTTCTGGTAAATATATAATAGAAGTGAAGAATTTACGTCCAAAAATTTTAGTGCTTAAAATTGCTGCAAAAACAAGCGCAATACCTAGTGTAAAGAAACCAGTTATAGCCCAAATCTTTATTATATTTACCATTGATATTCTAAATGTTGGATTACTAAATAAATCTATGTAGTTTTGCATACCAACAAAGCTCCATTCATTTGTTGGAGAAGTTATTGTATTTACATTGAAAAAGCTCATTATTACAGTTCTCACTACTGGATAAAGTATAAACAAACCAAACAATATTAATGCTGGGGCTAAAAACATGAATATCGTTTTCTTCTTCATTACCATAATTTAACACCTTCAATTTTAATCAAGGGATTGCCTGATCTAGGCAACCCCTTGTGTGATTTTCAAAAAGTATATTAACTAATTTGAATCCTGGATTTCTGCAATAAATTCTTCAGCAGTTGATTCTCCTGAAATTAAGTTGATGAAAGCTGAGCGAATTATTTGTGAATTATCTGAGTTAGTTGCGATTGCTGTTTGAGAAACATAGTTACCTTCTGTATTTTCAAAAATCTCAGCCATATCTGTTAAAGCTTCTGGGTTTTCGTTATTTGTATCAATTGGTAATGCTTTAGCTTGATCTACCATTTGTTGGTCCCATTCACCTGTGTTGACAAAAACAGCAAAATTGAAGGCTGCTTCAGCTTCTTCATTTGTATTATCTTGATTTACACCTATACCATATGAACTATACGCAGTATGTGTATTATCATTAACTCCGCCTTCAACTGTAGGGAATTGGAATTGCCCCCACTCGAAGTCTTCGCTCACTGTATCTTGTACCTCCCCAGGCATCCATGTTCCATTAAGATACATAGCTATATTTTCATCAATAACAAATTCTTGTTGAGCTTGTGGGAATTGTACTGTTGAAACATTATCCGCATAGAAACCTTTATCTGCTAATTCTTCAATAGCTTTGGCTGCTTCTAAAACCGCTGGATCGCTCCACATTTCATAAGTTTCGTCCTCAACTAAATCGAATACCCAATCTTCTCCCTTGAGACTTGATAGGTAATACCCGAAAATCCCTGTAGAGTAATTAGGGTCTGTTGTTAAAGGCGTATATCCTGCTTCAATAATTTTTTCGCCGGCTGCAACAAACTCTTCCCATGTTTGTGGAACTTCATTAACACCAGCCTCATCAAAAATTGACTTGTTATACATGAATACAAAAGCTTGTGGATTCATAGGTACATAGAATAATTCGTCTTCTCCTAAATCTCTAGCGAGATCGATCATTGGCTGTGAAATGTAATCCTTTAGAGGTGTATCTTCTGTAGTTGGATATGACTCTTCAAAAAATTCATTTAAGTTCATGTTCGAGTTTGAAAAGCGATTGATAATATTAACTGCATTGGCATCATACATATGTATGTCTCTTCCACTTTGAATGGCTGTTGGTAATAATTCAGAGTTGTCTCTACCATTGAAAGTAAATTCTATTGAAACACCTGGGTTTTCTTCCATAAACGCATCTGCTGCATCAAGCAATACTCTAGCTTGTGGCTCACTTTCATTATAGCTAGACCAATATTGTAGGTCCGCTGATAAATCACTTTCTGAGCCTGCCCCGTCACCACTTGCCGTTTCTTCATCAGTTGATGAATCATTACTACAGGCTACGAGAACAAAAATCATTAACATCAATGAACTAAATAATAATAAATTACTGCTTTTTTTATTCATTTTATTCCTCCTGAAATTTTTATCACTCTTATGTGACAGTGTCATTATAAAATCCTTTTATTAAGCAATAGTTAACTTCAAGTAAAAATAAGTAAAAAAATTAGTAAAATATAATTTTTAAATAGTAATTTAGCTCAATTTAAACGGTTAATAGATAAATTTAAATAGAAAAATAACAATATAATGTAAAAAAACTATATATTTATGATTTTTATAGTAAAAACTTTACTAAAATATTTATTTGTATTATCTTATTATAGAATAATTATAAAAATAAAAAGGAGAGGAAAAATGTCAATTACACTTTTGGGTATACTAGCGGGCGTTTTAACTAGCTCTGCATTTATCCCACAAGCATTTAAAGTTATTAAAACCCAAAGAACACAGGATATCTCTATACCTATGTATAGTCTTTCAACGACTGGTGTGCTTGTATGGGTTATTTACGGAATATTAATAGGTGATTTAGCGATATTCTTGACAAATGTTGTTACTTTTATTCCCGCAGTTATCATTTTAATTGTATCTATAAGAAATTACCGTGTAGAAAAAAGTGAGAAGAAGATAGTTGTAGAAAATTTATAGTTATATAAACTGTTTGATATTCTTTTTGTATTGCATCTTATTGGTTAAAAAAGCTCATCCAAAAAAGTCGTCAAAAAATAACTAAACGATTATGCCTTAAATAAAGAAAACAGCTACAATAAAAAGAGATAATATCATACTTGGCTGGGAAGATCTTAATATACCATAACCTGAGTATGTGTAATAATAAGAGACGATCTGAGATTGCGATAAGCAACACGAAAAAATGTGATGCACTACCAAAAAGTGAACTTTTAGATTTAGTCTGATTTTAAGGTGTGTTTCCTGAAATGCTCAAAGGGGGACATGCCTATTAATTTTGTCTCGTTTCTAGACTTATTTAATAATTAATGTACTCACTGAATACATAAACTACTGCTAGTGATTGTATCTTCCATAATAAGTTGAGGAAGGGATGAAGTGAGAAATTAATAATATTTACAAAAAGGCCGCATAGAAAAACGATACGCCGAAGCTTATCACCGTTGATGCGTGTTAATTATAATTTATGGTTAATGAATATAGACCTAATATCTGATTGATATTAGGTCTTTTTTTATATTTACAATTTATTAGCCATTAATTCTGCTTGTTCGACTACATTATCCACTGTAATTTTTTAAAGTTTAGGTGAGTATTCATTACTTGAACAATCATAATAAATAAAAAGATTTGTATAAGTACTAAGTTTAGTCAGTTGGTATATCTTTGCCTGTATTACCTGAACTAATCGAAATACGATTCCAGGTATTCACTTGATTTATGAGCAAAACAAAATCAATATATTCTTTTTCTGACAAGTACTTTCTTACATCTAGGTACTCTGTATCAGAAATTCTATTTTCTGAAATTATAGTTACTTTTTTTGCAAAGTTTAAAAGTGTTTTTTCTTTCTCACTAAATAATTTATTATCCGTATTTAGTTTCAAAATACAGTCAATACGATTCTGATCAATTTTCTTCTTAGTAGCTTCTTTATAATGCATCTCAATACAATATGAGCAACCATTTAAAAGAGAAATATACAGTTTTACTAATGGTATAAATTTTCTATCTAACTTAATTTTATTTACATATCTTTCCTGTTGGATGACATTCTCCATACCGTCAGGGGCTACCTTAAAGTAATTAATTCTATTCTTTAAGTTCATTAAACTACCGACTTTTATAGTACCTTTGGATAAAATCTTCCCCATTCTCCCACTCCTAACTGCAACACTTGTTGAACTTTTGACTATAGAGTATATTTAAATTAATTGTATTTCAATACTTTGCCTTGAAGTTCAACATAATTTGATTTTTGTTGCTAGGAGATGAATAAAATAAAGTATTCTAACAATCCATCAGTTAAAAACTCTCAGCTATGGCTTTATGAAAGTTTAATTGAACTTATGAAAGATCAATCTTTTGAGAAAATAACAATTTCTGAAATAACAAAAAACGCAGATCTAGATAGAACAACATTCTACAGAAATTATAATTCAAAACTAGATATTCTCAATTACGGAATAAATTTAATAAAAACAAAGTATGTAAATAGATTGAAGTATGCAAATAAGTTAAATATGAAATATTTATCTAGGGAATTCTTTTCAATTTGTTTAGAAGAAATTGAGTTTCTGAAATTAATTAACCTACATAACTTAACCCCATTCTTATTACTTCAATTCAATCAGTTATTACCTGATATACATTTAGAAGTTAAAGAAAAGTTTAATTTTCGAATAGAAGATACTCATATGGTATATGCTTTATATTACAATACAGGAGGATTTTTAAATATTTTAATGAAGTGGATTGAAGATGGTTGTGATGCATCTATTGACGAACTAGTCGCAAGCTTCTTAGAAATTTGTAGATTTAATATATCAGATTGAGTGATATCATAAGTAAAACCATATCAGGGACTGGTACTCCTGAGAAATTGTTATTCATCAGTCTCAATTTGAATGATTTTAGTGAGTTCTTACTTGCTTAAACTTTTCAGTCATTTAATGTTTCCTGTGGCAGTATGGATGATTCAGGTTAAGATATGATATTATTAAAAAGATGCTTTAGCAGCATAATTCATCACACCCATGACAATTCAAAATTAAGGAAGAGAGTGGTTATTTGTTTGATGAAAATGAGAGAGTCATCTTATCAGTCATTGTTTTTGTGTACTTCATATTATTGATTTTGCTGGCTCTGTATATCAACCGAAAGACGAAAACATATGAGGATTATAATGTTGCCGGCAGAACTGTTTCATTCTTCCCTTTAATCCTGACATTTATCGGCACCGGCGTCGGGGGATCGACCTTGCTCGGCTACATGGAGAATGGTTACAGCCTCGGGATGGGCCAGCAGTGGATACATATTACTATGTTTATGTGCGTCATCATTTTTGCATTGTTTGTCCTCAATCGTGTCCGAAGTCTTGGAGAGACTTATAAGATGGTCACAATCGGTGACTATACCGCACTGCGTTATGGTGAGAAGACGCGCATACCGACAGTCATCAGTATACTATTTTCATATTGTGCGATGACCGGTATGCAGTTTGTCGCCATCGCGACGATATTGAACGTGACTCTCGACCTGGATGTTACGCTTGGAATTATCATCGGCTGGGTACTGCTCACGCTTAAAACTTATTTCGGCGGACTGAAGACCGTCATATGGCAGGATACTTTCCATGGAATTATTCTTGTGCTCGGTGTTGTCCTGCTGTTTGCATCAGTATTGATAGCTGCAGGAGGCTGGGGTTCGATTGCGGACCGGGCCGCATCTGCCGGTGAAGGCGATATGCTCAGCGTGATGAATATTACACCGGGTGAGATAATGATTTATCTTCTCACGCTTGCAGTCTTCCAATTTGTCAGGCAGGATCTCTGGCAGCGGGTCTGGGCAGCCGACAGTATAAAAATAGCAGGCAGCGGATATATTATTTCCATGATCGTCGCGGTAACGATCGGTGCGGTTGCTGTCGCCATCGGCGTACTCAGCCGCTACGGCCTCGAGCTTGGAAATATTGATCCAGTTCTCGTCTATTACGGAGTCGTAGGTGAAGTATTCCCTTTTCCGCTGGTCGTCTTTATGATTGTCCTGCTGCTCGCAGCCGTCATATCCAGTGCGGACTCTTTCCTTCTGGCAGGGTCGTCTTCGCTCGTCAATGATATCATCAGACCGAACTTTTCACACCACGGTGATAAAATGATGCTGTTATGGAGCAGGTTGTCGGTATTGATTATATCCGTCATTGCGCTTGTGCTGGCACTTACCATTCCTGGAATTGTCAATCTGATGGTGACCGGCACGGCGATGACAGTCTCAGGTTTGTTTGCACCGGTAATCTTAGGCATGTTCTGGAAAAAGGTGACGACGGCTGCTGGTCTTGCTTCCATGTGGAGCGGACTGATTATCGCCGTCCTCTGGCAGATTGCAGGACATCCTTTCGGTTTGCATCCCATCTTCATCGGGCTGCCGGTGTCTGTGATTATACTGCTTGCAGTGACATTCATCACAAATGGTAAAGAAACAGCCAAAGCATAAAAATTAAATGCAATCAAAATAGCAATATCATTAATTGATAGACAAAGGGTTCAGTGTTTGAGATCATCATCTCGAACACTGAACCCTGTTTTTAATCACCTGTGTCTGTTCCTTGCTGTAATTTTTAGATGGTTATTTACTCTCCTTACGTTTACTTCGCCAGTAACCGTAAGAAATCCAAATGGCTGCGAGCGTCGTCATCCAGGCTGTAACCAGGATGATGTCGTTAAAGATAGACTGATGGGCTGCTTTTTTAGCGAAAAACATTCTGGGTCGGTTCATAGTGACCAATCGTTTCACGTGTTCGTCCATATTCATGACGACCAGATGAAATTTTATGCTGTTTTGTGGTTATCTCACAAAGATAATCAATATAATGGTAAAATTTTCGAAGTGGCAGCAGGAAGAGTCGCTGAGAACTTCTTTGGTTCTAACTAAGGCTACTGGGATAAAGATCTTACAGTAGAAAAATTATTTGAAAATGAAGAAGCTATTCTAAATCAAGATGGATATAAGAGTTTAGAAAATACTGTTGAT
>NZ_AUEE01000011.1 GCF_000425825.1 Jeotgalicoccus marinus DSM 19772 | reverse complement strand
TGTAATCCAACTTATCCGGTATTAGCTACCGTTTCCGGTAGTTATCCCAGTCTAAAGGGTAGGTTGCCCACGTGTTACTCACCCGTCCGCCGCTCGATTGTAAGGAGCAAGCTCCTTACGCTCGCGCTCGACTTGCATGTATTAGGCACGCCGCCAGCGTTCATCCTGAGCCAGGATCAAACTCTCCATGATTGGAAAGCTTTTACTAAGCTCACTCGATACTGCTGACAGTATCTACTTGCGTTTGTATTGTTCGCCTCAATCTGTGCTCCTATCTTAATAGAAGACTTTTTATTCGGAATTAAACGTTGACATATTGTCATTCAGTTTTCAATGTTCTCGTTTGTAAAGTTTGTGTAAATTTCTTGTTGACTGTTTTTAATTATAACACGTTGTCGACTCGAACGCAAGCATTAATTTTGTTAACTCTTATGTTGTGTTTTGTTGTGTTCGTGTTTGTCGCTCAACAAGATATAACTATACAGGACACTAAGAATTAATGCAACCCTTTATTTAAAAATTTATTTAAAAAATTATAAGGGCATGCACGCCCTTATAATTCAGTCCTATATTCTATTGCCTTAGATAGGGTGACTTCGTCCGCATATTCTAGATCGCCACCAATAGGTAAGCCATGTGCCAGGCGAGTTGTCTTGATACCAATCGGTTTGATGAGCCGAGTTAAATACATTGCAGTCGACTCCCCTTCAATATTCGGGTTAGTTGCTAGTATGAGTTCATTTACTTCTTCATCTTTTAATCTTTCTAATAATGATGGAATGTTAATATCCTCAGGTCCAATTCCGTCCATAGGGCTAATTGCACCATGGAGAACGTGGTACAGACCTTTATACTCACGCATTTTCTCCATAGCAATGACGTCCTTAGTATCCTGAACTACACAAATCGTCGAACGATCCCTATTCTTATCTTGGCAAATATAACACGGGTCTATATCTGTAATATGCCCACATACACTGCAAAAAGTTAACTCTCTTTTAACTTGCATGAGGCTTTTAGAAAAGTCTACTACGTCGTCTTCTTTCATATTAAGTACATAAAATGCCAGGCGCTGAGCTGTTTTCGGCCCAATACCTGGCAATTTCATGAAGCTGTCAATGAGCTTAGATATCGGTTCTGGGTAATGCATTTACATCATCCCTGGAATATTTAAGCCTTTTGTGTGCTTACCAAGACGTTCACTTGTTAGTTCATCAGCTTTGTTCATTGCTTCATTAGTTGCCGCGACAATGAGATCTTGTAACATATCGATATCATCTGGGTCTACAACATCTTCTTTGATTACAACGTCAATGACTTCTTTATGTCCAGAAACAACAACGGTCACCATACCGCCACCTGCAGTACCTTCAACTTGTTCTTCTTTCAGCTTCGCTTGTTCTTCTTCCATTTTCTTTTGCATTTTCTGCATCTGCTTCATCATGCCTTGCATGTTATTCATACCACCGCGCATGTTTTCATCCTCCGATACATTTTTATTTCTTCCATATTATATATGATTATGACTTTTTTACAAAGTATCAATCATTCACCTCAACGATATCTCCAAACATTTTCTTTGCGATATCTGAGGATTTCTCTTCAGTAGACTGTTTTTGCTGAATGTCACTTCTGTGTTGATCAATATAATTTTGTCTGACTTGCTTCCAACTCGAATCTGGGACCCCAACAACTTGTACTTTCTTACCTATAATTTCCAGTATTAACTTTTCAAGCTCTTCTTTTTTGCTGGCATTCTGATTGATAAGTTCACAGTGCACATCATTATCAAACTTGATTAAGACATGCGTATCGCTTGCAGCAACCGGTACAGAATCTTTGATTAGAGCTCGTAAAGATTGAAGACCTTTATCTTCAATGTATTTATAGACCCCTGGCCAACCATCTTTAAGTTTAACTAAATCCTCTTTATTCGCATTTTTCAATACACGTTCTATCTTCTCAATTGAGAACCCTTGCTTACTTCTTGCAACAGTTTTCTTCGGTTTTTCTTTCACTTCAATGCCTTGTTCTATCTTCTCTTGTAGAGCATTAATTTGAGCCTTAAGTTCTACAATCTCATTAGACGAAGCTTCATTGATGTTCGCAGAAGGATGTACTGATTCAAGTACACGAATCAGTTTAACAATGACAATTTCCAAGTGCACACTCGTATTTACTGAAAATCTCATGCTGACCATTGCATCATTTAACACATCAACCATCTTGTACAAAATTTCATTTTCTGTATGAACAAAGGCTGTACCCTCAGTAATCTTATTAGAGTGCTTCATCAATATAACATCTCTTATAAAGAATACAAGCTCATGGACTAGACGTGTCGGGTCCTTACCTTCATCTATAAATTGCTGATATTTATGAAATGCCGCTTCTGTGTTTTTATCCTCTATTGTTTTTAACCAGTCATTTAATTCATCTTGTTCAATACCGCCTGTAATCATTACCGCGTCTTCCATAGTCACTTCATCACTTGAAAAGGCAATGACCTGATCCATAATTGACAATGCGTCACGCATTCCGCCTTCTGCAATTCTCGCAATATAGCGTAGTGCATTTGGATCGTACTTAGTACCTTCTTGGTCCGCAACAAATTCAAGTCGCTCAGTTATTTCATTAAGATCAAGTGATTTAAAATCAAATCTCTGTGTTCTAGAAATAATCGTCGCGGGAATCTTATGGGGTTCTGTAGTTGCTAAGATAAATATAGCATGTGCTGGTGGTTCCTCTAGGGTTTTTAACAGCGCATTAAAAGCACCTGTCGTTAACATATGAACCTCATCTATAATGTAGACTTTGAACTTCGTTTCCGCTGGTGCATACTTCACCTTATCACGAATATTACGAATTTCATCTACACCATTATTACTTGCAGCATCAATTTCAATCACATCGTTCGCACTACCGTCAGTAATAGATTGGCAAATTTCACATTCATTACACGGTTCACCATCCTGTTCGTTCGGACAGTTTAAAGCTTTAGCAAAGACCTTAGCGATACTTGTCTTACCAGTACCTCTTGGTCCACTAAATAAATAGGCATGTGATTCCTTACCGCGTTGAATGGCATTTTGTAAGGTTTTAGTTACGTGACGCTGGCCAACAACATCACTAAATTTCTGAGGCCGAAAAGCTCTATATAACGCCTGATATTCCATCAAAAGGCACCTCATCTTTTCATTATTTCTAGCTGTAATTATAACATATGGTGTGCTTTAGACCCTTATATTTAGGCATAAAAAAAGACTTCATTCTTATGAAGTCAAAAAAGTACCGTGCACCGCTTTGTCGTGTCTGATGAACAAGCGTTACTCGTAAGTTCAACTCAATCACGGCAACCCTACGGCACATAGAATTGGCCACTTAATGCTGCTTCCTTCCGGACCTGACATGGTTCATGACGTTCTATTGCATAGGACCGCAATATCAACATTGAAGCTTACGAGGCAGTCCTCACACTCCAAACCCTCAAAAGCGGGATTCAGCCTTGCTAGAGCGGATTGCAAGTACAGGGCACCGCTACCTCCCCGCTTAGCACGGTAAGTTATATAATATCAAATTACTTTTCTTCATGCAAGAAATCTTTGCTTATCTAACAAAACGTCGGTAGACGATAACTCCAATTGTTGACAGTAGTAGTAAGACGCCGACTGAAATTAAAGTAATTTCTAACCCGGATATACTGTCCGAAATTGATTCTTCAGACTTTTCATCTGTTTCTGTTTCTTCTACAGGTGCTTCATCGGCTTCAGACGTTTCTTTTTCTTCTTCGCTGTCTTCTTCAACAGGTTCTTCACTTTCAATTTCTTGAACCTCAATAGAATAACCTAGCTTATCTCTATTGCCGACCTCAACATCAATAGGTTCTGTTGTGGTTTGGTAAGAATCGTTTTCTTTCATATTTAATGTATATGTACCTGGAGCCACATCTTCAAAAAGAAATTCTCCATTGGCATCAGATTGAGATTCAACAGAATCTTCTCCATCCGTTAATACGAGCGTAATACCTTCCACACTCGCTTCACTGACATCAATAACAGAGCCACTAACTGTATAACCTTCTCCCTCAAGCGCTTGAATCGAAATACCTTCTTCATTCTTAGGTTCTTCAGCTACCTCTTCTTCCACAACTGGTTCTGTCTCTTCCACTATAGGCTCTTCATATGTTTGAACAGGCTCTTGATATTCCGTTTCATTGGCTTGATCACTATAACCGTCATCTTGAGTCTCTCTTTGATTGCCTTCTACCCATACACCATTGGAATCATAATAACCTTCTGTATTATCGCCCTCTATCCACACACCGTTGGCATCGTAATAACCCTCTGAGTTATTACCATCATTCCAATTATTATCATTATAGTTGTTCGTGTTACTTTGACCACCTTCTACCCAGTTACCATTCGTATCATAATATCCTTCAGACGTCGAACCATCATTCCACGTTTCATTATTAGCATTCGGTTCTTGATAACTATCATTTGTCACACCATTTTGACCTTCATTATATGTATCTGTTTGATTATTATTTTGCCAAGGATCTTGATATTCGTTGTTATATTGATTATTATCTCCCTCAACTGCCTGAACATTTAAAGGACTAAATACAATTAAAAATGCGATAAAGATTAAGATGTATTTATTTTTCATCCTTAGCCTCCGTCTCTTTAATGATTAAACTCGGTCTGTCATTATCAAACCTAACAGCCACCGGTGTCTTATACGCTTCACTTAAATTATAATCTGTTAACACTTCTTTTTTTGGTCCTGCCTTTAACACTTCCCCATCTTTAATAAGTAAAACATGGGTAATCGGTTGAATTAATTCTTCTATATGATGCGTCACATAGAGTAAATGTCGGTCTTCATCACTTATTCTTTTTACAATGTTTAAGACATCTTCTCTCGCTCTCACATCAAGTCCACTACATGGTTCATCTAAGATCAACAGCTCAGGCCCTCCCATTAGCGCACGTCCAATCAATATCCTTCTTCTCTCACCTTGTGAGAAAGTATCATATGTACGGTCGCGCAAATGACTAAGATTCAACATATGGAGTATTGAATCCCCAAGATCGATTGTTTCAGGATCTAGATCTTCGTAAATACCAAATGAAGCAAATTTACCACTGATGATAATGTTAATTGCTGTCTCTCTATTCAATGTTTGATGAAATTTATCGAGACTGGAGCTGACATAACCAATCTTCTTTCGCATCTCAGGTAAGCTTGCCTTACCAAATTCAGTACCAATAACCGTAGCTTTGCCACTTGTAGGATAATTATAACCGAGCACAATATCTAAAATAGATGTCTTACCCGCACCATTTAAACCAAGAATTGCCCACTGTTCACCACTATTAACTGTCCAAGAAACATCTTTCAAAATTTCCTTTTTGCCGCGGCGCCACGTAATATTTTTTAATGAAATAATCTCTCCCACGGTTGTCACTCCTAAAACTTCACTTTTAACTCCATTATAACTGTAATACCACCAGTTCAACATAGCTAGAAGATAAAAAAGGATGAGAAGTCTCAAATTCAAGATTTCTCATCCAAAGCTTATATATTATCATTTTGTATTTCTATTCTTCTGAATCTTCACCGACTTCTGTATAACCTTGAGATTCTAACATTTCAGCAGACCTTTCCATGCTGACACCTTCTTCTGGATCACCTTCAAGATCAATACCTGTCACATTTTGTGCTTCATCATAATCTAGTTCTTCATAATTCACTGTTAACTGTTCTACAGCCTCGTCATCACCAAATTCAATACTGTAGTCAACACCTTGTAGACCTTCATATTCTTCAGAGACAGGTCCTAGAATTTCTTCCGCTTCTTCTTTAGTGATACCTAGTTCTTCATAGTTAACGATATTCTCAGCATCTTGACTGATTACTTCATCCCCATTGTAAGTATAGACTAAGGTACTGTCGATACCGCCTTCATTCATTTCAAATGTCCGCGTCTCTTCACTGCTTCCACAAGCCGTCAGTACAAGCATTACAGCAATAAATAAAAATAATGCCCAAGCCTTCTTCATATACATACCCCCATTTGTTTATATTCTATAAATTACCCTAATAACTTACAATAAACATTTTTTATGTACTGCCTTTATATATTTTTATAATAAAATTGGATAAAAGGAGGTTAAAGTATGACTTTTGATGAGTATGTAGCATCCATAGATGATAAATGGAAAGATGCATTTCTAAAGACATGGGAAACATTTGAAACACACTTACCACCAGGTTTTGAAGTTAATATTTCTCATGGCATGCCTGGCTTTGACGTGCCATTATCTACCTTCCCTGAAGGCTACCATGTTGACAACTCCCCCTTACCATTCATCGGTATAGCAGCTCAAAAAAGACACCTTGCTGTTTACCATATGGGGATGTACAGAGAGCCTGAAGTCCTTGATTGGTTTACTGAAGAATATCCAAAACACATGACAACAAAGTTAAATATGGGTAAAAGTTGTCTACGATTCTCTAACCCTAAAAAAATTCCTTATGAACTACTAGCAGAATTAGCAGAGAAATTTACTGTTGAGGAGTGGATAGAACTCTATAAGTCAAGACCCACAGGACCAGATGCATAAATTAAAACACCTCTATGCCAGAGTATGAACTCGAAGCCTATATTCAAGCAAATAAAAATTACTTTGAAGATCAGCTGTATAAAACTTTCAAACAAGAATATATCAGATAATTAAACGATTAATATTGTTTTAACTCATCTCTCCAGGGTAGATATCTAGTAAATGTTAATCCTCAGGAGGGATGAAAATGTCTAGAGTTGAAACTTTCGTCAACGAGAAAGATTTATTGAATCGAATTCACGAATTGAAAAATGAGTTGAACGTCGACAGAAGAAAATTAACAGTGTATTCAAATGATTCTTTTGAAAGCTTGGAATTAAATGAGGATGTGCAATCGAAGACGATTGATGGTAATGCTAGTGATAAATTAATCACTTATTTCTCTGCAGGTGAGCCTGAAGACAGACGTATCGAAAACATGAAATTAAACCACGAACAAGAAGAAGCTTACAGATTTGCTTTAGAACATCACCAATCCGTGTTGTTTATCGATAGTCCAGATTTTGAAGGTGCGCATAAGACTGAGTTAAAAGATATGGACTATGATGCTGGTACAGTTGTTATCGATATGAACAAGCTTGATGACAAATAGTAAGAAAGGTTCCCCAGCAAGGAACCTTTTTTATTTTGCCTAAATTTAATACACTAAATGAAAAGGGTTAAGGAGTTGATTTTGTGATTGCAGATAAATCTAAAAAAGAATGGATACGCGAATATCCTAAAATACAAGATTTGATCGATTATAAGGAGACCATCTGGTTAAATGACAATATTAAATCAATGGATACTGTGACAGATGATTTAGCACTTACAGAAGATGATATTCTAGATGCTGAGGCTCGTTTAAAACGTTTTGCACCCTATATTGCACACGTATTTCCAGAAACTACAGACCAAGCTGGCATTATTGACTCTACTTTAACAGAACTCACTCATATGCCTAAAGCCTTAGAGTCTTTGTTTAATCAAAAAGTTGATGGTCCACTATATTTAAAACAGGACAATCTCCTTCCTATTTCAGGTTCTGTAAAAGCGCGTGGTGGTATTTATGAAGTTTTATGGTTTGCTGAAAAAATCGCTTTGAATGCGGGATTAATCAGCACTGAAGATAATTATATAAAATTTGATAGTGATGACTTTAAAACATTATTTTCACACCACGAGCTAGTTTGTGGTTCGACTGGAAATCTTGGTTTAAGTATCGGAATAATAGGTGCTAAATTAGGATTTAAAGTAACAATCCACATGTCACTAGACGCACGTCAATGGAAGAAGGATCTTCTTAGAGAAAAAGGCGTAAACGTGGTTGAACATGAAGATGACTATTCCAAAGCAGTCTTACAAGGCAGACAGGATAGTTTAAATGATCCAAATAGCTATTTCATTGATGACGAAAACTCAAAGACCCTATTTTTAGGTTACGCTGTTGCAGCCATTCGTCTAAAAGCTCAACTTCAAGATCAAAATATTAAAGTCGATAAAAACCAGCCCTTGAATGTCTACCTCCCATGTGGTGTTGGTGGCGGCCCAGGCGGCATAGCATTTGGCTTAAAAACTGTTTTCAGAGATTCTGTAAATTGTTACTTTGTCGAACCCACACACTCACCTTGCATGTTACTCGGTATGATGACAGATTATCATGATCGATTATCAATCCAAGACTTCGGTTTGGATAATTTAACTGCTGCTGACGGCCTTGCAGTTGGACGACCATCAGGCTTTGTCGGTGACTTGTTAAAAAACCTTATTTCAGGAATCAGCACTGTGAGTGATACACATCTATTTGAAATGTTAACTGCAATCTACGATACTGAATCCATAAAACTAGAACCATCTGCATTAGCGGGTATCTACGGCGCGATTCAAATGGATAAGAGCGGCACACATATTGCCTGGAGTACAGGTGGAGATATGGTTCCCGATGATGTTTGGCAGGATTATTATGAAATGAGTAAGAATTAAGCGGGTTGTTTAATGTTGGATGGGCACAAGGATTTCTCATCACTGTTCTAGGTGGGTTGGATGGGCACGAAGATTTCTCATCACTGCTCTAGTTGAGTTGGACGGGGATGAGTATTCCATGTCACCACCCGAATATCCTTAACCTAGAATGCAAATACCAGCTCACCCCACAAAAAGGAACGGCAAAAATATGCCGCCTTCTTCCCTTCAGCTCATTATTCAGCTGCTTCATCGCTCAAAATTTCCTCTAATTTATATGCTTTAGCCGCTTTTGGTAAAAAGGTCCTGACACCATTTTCGTTCAAAGCTGCTGCTTGTGCCTGAGGTTCAAAAGTATGCCAAGGCACCGTCACATCGGGATCGATATCCTTTACAATATCGATAATGTCTTTTCTAGATGCATGACCTGAGACACTATAATCTACAAAATCAAAACCGACTTCTTCTAAGGTTTTCATCAATACTTCGTATCGTGGATCATAGTCACCCAGTGGTTCTCCGTTCATATGAACATAGACACCTGCTTCTAGTTCACTAATTTTATCGATATCATCAAAATGAGTCTGCACGACTTGATGATTGTAATCACTTAATTTTTTCCATGTACAAACTGCTTCTGTTGTATAGTGTCTTAATAAATCAGAAAATCGTTTATCCCAATATATTGGACGACCTATTCTATGTCCTAAACGATTCAATTCTACCAATCGTTCGACGTTTCTCGGATAGGGATTAATCACTATCGTTCGATTTTCATCGAGTAAGAGTTGTGTAAAGTCATCTATTAAATCTTTCTCACTTCTATAATCTTTATCATCCTCATCCGGAAAACTAAACGACGTACCTTCTATCATGAGTAGATCTACAGATTTAACATGACTAGTTAAATCCTTAATATTTCCCGGGTGATATCCATGTTTTCTAACATCACCACTGTGCAGAATTTTTTTACCATCTACTTCGATTAAGATACTGGATGTACCTACAATATCATGGTCATTAGGGACAAAAGTCACTGTGTAATGTCCGATTTTCACAGGTCTGTTATAGCCAACAGCATGTAGCTCTGCTTTTACTTCTACTTCGAGATCACTCGATAGTAAAGCATCGTATAAGGCTTTCGTTTCTTCTGACATATATACTGCCGTATTTTCTGGCAAGTATTTTAAGCCTGCATTATGGTCTAGATGAAGATGACTGATAAACACTGCTTGGTTTTCATATGGACGATTGGACACACCTGCTAAATCAGATTTAAAACCCTCAGTGTTAAATAGATGTGGAATTGCCGGTAACTTACCCGCTTCAATTAATGCTTCTGTCACAGATAAGTTACCTCCGTCTTCATACATTTCATTCGGCATGCCAAAATCCATAATTAGACGATCCTTACCATTGTCTAATGAAAATATATTGGAGCCTATGGACTGTAGTCCATTCCAAAATATAATACGTTCCATTTTTACGCTCCTAATACCTAATTGTTTTCTTCAATAATTGTCGTCACTTCTTCTTGTAATCCTTGCATTGTTTCTGTTACATCAGCACCATCAATTAGAATTGCATCTTGTGCTTCTAACATCGCATTACGGTACTCACCTGAACCTGCAAACATTGGTGATGCAATCGCATATTCTGTTTCCGCTGCTGCAGCTTCTGCATTCGGGTTTTCTTCTAAATAAGTCTGATATGACTCATGTTCAATTCCAGCTTCTGTAACTGGCACATACCCCGACGCAATTGCCCATTCTGCAGTGTTTTCAGGCTGTAGTAAGAAGTTCATAAATGCCGCTGCACCTTGTTGTTCTTCTTCAGATGCTGAGGCAAAGACTGTAAGATCGTTACCTGCTAATAATGTCAGTGGTTCTCCTTCGTTGTACACTGGTAATTCAGCAGTTGACCAGTTAATACCACTTTCCTCCGCACCAGGTTCAACATGTGATAATCCTGCAGATGAACCAAGGTAAACTGCGATGTCACCACGGCTAAATGGACCTGACATATATCCATCTTCCCCAGCAGTTCTTGCCCATCCTGCGTCAATTCCATCTACTATATACTGCATCGGTTCTGTCGCATTTTCTTCACCGATATCGACTGTTGAAAGGTCATCTGAAATCCAGTCAGCCCCATTTTGTCTCGCCATTGTTTCAAGTTCCATTTCAACACCTGCTTCAAGACCTAAAGCAAAACGCTCATCTCCAGCTTCTTGCATCTCTTCACCTAATGCTTGTACATCTTCAAATGTTGTTGGTAATTCTGCGTCATACTCTTCTAAAATATCTTCATTTACATACATGATTCTTACTGATTTAGAAAAAGGTAAAGCCATCGTTTGATCTTCATATGAAACACCTTCTAAAAATCCTGGAATAATGCTGTCATAAGTCTCTTGATCAAAATTTTCTCCTGACAATAAGTCATCTAATGGGATGATTAAATCATTTGATGACCAGTCAGGAATATTCGAAGCAGTCGCCTGTGAAATTGTCGGTAAATCATCAGATACCCCTGAAGCCATAATACTTTGGTTTAGAGTTTCATAGTCACCTTGATTTTGTTCAACCACTTCATACTCATCTTGTGATTCATTAAATTTGTTTGTTAGTTCCGTGATCGCTTCTTGGTGTGGACCATTCATTGCATGCCAAAAAGTAATTTGTGTCGTGTCACCTGAAGTTTCTTCTGCCGATTCTTCAGAAGTTTCACTACTTTCTGTTGATGTTTCATCTCCTGAAGCTTCTTCTGTCGTACCCTCTTCTCCTCCACCACAAGCTGCAAGTACAAAAATCATCATTGTTAACATTAATCCCATCAATAATTTCTTGTTCATGGTAAATTATCCTTTCGTTCCGGTATTTGCAATACCTTTAATAATATATTTTTGGAAAATCATGTAGAACACTATCATTGGTACAATCACAAATGTCGATGCTGCCATAAGTAGTTCAAAACGCGTACCAGCCTCTGTCGTGAAGGCTTGAAGTCCAACAGGTAAAGTTCTCATCTCAGTGTCATTCGTTACAAGTAACGGCCATAAGAAAGCATTCCATGAGCCAATTACTTTTAAAACAACCATCGTAATAATAGACGAACGACTTAAGGGCACAAGCACTTGCCATAGAAATCTAAAGTCCGAACAGCCATCTATCTTCGCTGCGTAATAGAGGTTATCTGATATCGACTCAAACCTCTGTTTAACGATAAACACTGATAGCACACTGGCTAACCACGGCACAATCAGTGCCATGTATGTATTTATCCAGTCTAAGTTGGCTAAGGTTACAAAGTTCGGAATGATCAATAATTCTCCAGGTACCATCATCGTCGCAAGCAGTAAGGCAAATAGTACATCTTTTCCGTAAAAATTTAATCGCGCAAAGGCAAAGGCTGCAAGAATTGCCGTTAAGACCTCTCCTAAAGTACTCAGTGCTGTAACAATCACACTATTGACGAGGTACCGTACAAAAGGTGCGACTTGAAAAGCTTCAACGTAATTACTAAACACCATCGATACTGGCCACCAGATGGGTGGCATTGCAGTTGCTTCTCCAGCTGTTTTTAACGATGTTGCAATCATCCAGTAAAAAGGAATTATCATTGTTAATGCACCGATGCCAAGTAATACATAGATGATTATTTTCTTTGAAACACTCGCCATGAAATTCCTCCTCTATCTGTAATGTACAAATCGCTTGTTCATCCAAAGTTGGATGAGTGTAATAACGAAAATAATTAGAAACAATACAATTCCTGATGCTGATGCAACACCGTAGTCAAATTCTGTATAGAATTTTTTGTATAAGTAATACACAACGGTAATTGTTGAGTTCGACGGTCCAGGTTGACCATTAAATAAGGCATATATTTCATCGAACACCTTAAAATTATTAATTATTGAAAGAATTGAAACTAAAAATATTGTTGGTCCAAGTAACGGCACAGTCACATTGGTAAATCTTTGCCATGCATTCGCTCCGTCAATTCTCGCAGCATCATAATAGGTTTTACTGATGTTGTTTAAGCCAACTAAGAACAACAAAATATTAAATCCTAAACTCTTCCATATCGCCATAATAATTGCCGCAGGCATAGCCCAATCCGGGTTTGTTAACCAGTTGATACTGTCAATTCCAAATATGCCCAACAAGTAGTTAATTAATCCGTAATTTGAATGGTAGAGCCATCGCCAAACGATGGAAATAGCTACTGTGCTCGTGACAAATGGGAGAAAGTAAATAGATTGAAATAATGGTTTTAAGAAATTGACATTATTTAACAATATTGATATCGCTAAGGAAATCACAATAGAAAGTGGTGTGACAAAGAGTACATAAACAAAAGTGTTCATCAAGGATTCAGCAAATTCTTGATCACTAAACAATGTTTCAAAACTCGTTAAACCATAACCGCTTGTCTCACCTGTAAAGATGTTGTAGTCGTTGTAAAATGCCATCGCAAAAGATTTTATTATCGGGTAAATGTTAAAGACACCAATGATGATAAACAAAGGTAATATGTACCAGAATGCTTGAAAAGTCGTTTTCCAAGTTTTTCTATTCTGCATCTTTAATCACCACTCGATTTCCATATCCATCAAAGAAATGCATAGCATCAAAGTTCGTTGTGAAAGAAACTTTATCACCTTCAGTGAAGTTGATATCAACATCTGTAATGTCGACAATTTGTTCATTATCTAGCTTCAATCGAACTGTACGTTCCTTACCTACGATTTCTATGCGGTCTACCACACCCGTTATAAGACCTGACTCACCATCAACTTGGGTAAATGATTCTGGTCGTATACCGATGAGCTTAACGTCTTTACTCTGTAATCTGTCTCGAAGACTTGAGTCAAAACCTGCTTTTAAATCATCAAAGTCAAAGGTACTAATCTCCGGACTTCCAAGAAACTGAGCGACAAAAATATTATCCGGTCGGTCATAGAGCGCTTGCGGTCCACTATGTTGTTGTATTAACCCTTCATTCAACACCATCACTTTGTCTGAAATACTTAAGGCTTCTTCTTGATCGTGAGTAACAAAAACCGTTGTCACACCCGTCTCCTTTTGAATTCTTCGTATTTCTTCACGCATACCCTTCCTCAATTTTGCATCGAGATTAGATAATGGTTCATCCATCAACAAAATTGACGGTTCCTTACTGAGGGCTCTCGCAATGGCGACGCGCTGTTGCTGTCCGCCTGACAATTGTCCAGGCTTCTTGTTCAAGTGCTCTGAAATTTGTACAAGTTCTGCTAGTTCTAAGGCTCTTTCCTTACGTTTCTTTTTGTTTACTCCAGCCATTTTTAAAGGAAACATAATATTATCGATAACGGATAGATGGGGGTATAAGGCATAATTTTGAAAGACCATACCCACTTTTCGTGCATTCGCATCTTTTTTCGTAACATCTGTATCACCGAAGAATATTTTTCCGTCCGTTGGCATGAGTAACCCTGATATAAGCATGAGAGTTGTGGACTTACCACACCCAGACGGACCTAGAATTGAAACCAAGGAATGATCTTGAATGTCAAAACTCATGTCGTCTAATATCGTCCTATCATTGCCATCATATTTCATTGATACATTTTCAAATCTTACTTTCATGTAAATCCTCCTTGATCCGTCTGTCTCTCTTACCAGGCGTCTTCAAGTTTAGCAATTCACCTTTAAATCCTTGTTAATTTATAGAAAAGTTATTGTTTCTTTTATCATTTTGAGCTAATCTAAAGTGCTACACTAATATAGATTTAGCTATAAGTAGTGAACAGAATGCCTCAAACATTAGCTTTCTCTGAATAAAGATTTACGATAAACAACCTTGAACCCCACACTTTGTGTTAAAAATTTGTAAAAATTCATAAAAAAAAGCACTTAACTAGGCTCACATAGTTAAGTGCTTTTAAATTTTAGACTAAGGTATCAAATACTTCTGCAACAATCTCATGATCTTGCTTAGATCCCAGATTTTTTGTAATTACACCAAGGACTTTTGTGCCATTTAAATGCGTTTCTACTTCTTGTACACTCTCTTGACTACCCACTAAGTAGACACCTTCAAGCTTACGCTTTTTGACATCCCTATCAATTTCTGCTGCGAGACTCTTATACCAGCGATGTTGGTTTTCTTCAAACCGTCGTTGGAACTCGTCTCTTCCACCGCCGCGTGTCTGTTGATGGACGACTTCATCATAATCCAACCAACTTTCACTTTCAACGTCCCATGAGAACTTTTTGGTATCTCTAATAATACCTAGTGATGTTTCGATAAAGGTCACATCAGCCTGTTGGACAGACACTATTGCCGTTTCTGGGAAGCGTTGTTCTAATTCTTCAATCTGCTGAGTTTCTGCAGTCTTACCCCAATGGAAAGATGTTGTTACTGGAACTTGTAAAACTCTTGCACGGTAGAGTTCACCATCTGACGAAGCAACGAGAATAAACCCTTTACGCATCTCTCTTTGATGCATGGTCACTTCCTTTTCTACCTTTTCTTGTAACTTCTTCAAAGCTTTTAACTCATCATCAGCGTTTCTGTCCTTCACTTCTTCTTTTAGGGTCTTAAAGCCATTTTTTAAATGAATTTTCCACTCACCATTATTACCGTTACCTGCGCTTGAGTCTGTATTCAAATGAATCGTAAGTATTCCTGTCTCGTCGCGTTTTTCTCTGATTTCTTCAATGATTTTGGCTAATGACATAGATGTATTCCTCCTCATATTAAAACAGATAATTCCAATACAGTACCCTGGTCACGTAAAAATAAACCAGGGTAGCATTTTTTATCTTTTTTAATTTTACTGAGAAATATATTTGTCCTTACGCCCATGTAAGAATAAGTATATCGGAATAATAGCTAAAACAAATATCGATAGAATAAAGTACAAGCCACTGTACCCAAAGGCTGCTACAATACTACCTAAAATAAATGGTCCAAAACCGAGACCGAAGTCTAAGGCAATAAAGTAAGTTGTATTGGCTAGACCCACACGTTCTGGTGGGGTCACCTTGATGGCGAGTGCTTGTGTGATGGACTGAGCATTCCCATATCCAAAACCAATAAATATTGCTGCCAGTAGGAATATTAATGTGTTTGATGCTGTTCCAATAATGAATAAACCGATGGCGAATGAGATTAGTGCTGGGTACATAATGATGTTGGCACCTTTACGGTCAAGTAGAGGTCCAGTAATCGGTCTAGATAAGAGGACCGTAATACCATATACCGTAAAGTATAAGCTACCAGCTTGAACTAAATTGATGCTATCTGCATAGGCTGTCACATAGGATAAAATCCCAGAACAAGCGAAAGCTAAGAAGAACATCACTATAGATATTGGTGCCGCTCGCTTCTCAAAGAAATCACCTAGACTTATGCCTTTACTCACAGGTTTCGACAACTTCATTTGCGGTGCACGAACTGTTAAACCAAGTCCGAGTGCAACGACTGCCATAATTGAAGAAAATACAAAAATACTAGTAAAGCCGTAAACATTGATAAGTGACACACCGATTAATGGACCCACTGCTGTTGCGAGAACGACCGACATACTAAAGTAGCCGATACCTTCACCATTTCGACTAGGTGGAATGACTTGGGCAATAATTGTACCTGTAGCTGTCATCGCAAAGCCCATAGCAATACCATGGAAAATACGTACACCAATCAATGGGTAAATACCCATCGGTATAAAGTAAGTTAACGCCGCTACTAAGACAAATATAGATGAAATGACAAGCATTCGCTTACTACCAACGCCAGCAATTGAACGCCCACCAAATAATCGACCGATCAGAGATCCAATAATAAACGAACTGGACACAAGTCCTGCTAATCCTATCGAAGCACCGTATTCATCAATTGCATACATTGTCATAGTTACCAACAATAGATATTGAGACATCATCAATGCAAAGTTAACGATCGAGGTATTGATGAAATCTTTGGTCCATAATTTTTCTTTAAATACTTCTGACAAAACAATTGCACTTCCTTAAAATTTAATTGACTCTACTATTCTCCGCCTAATTAATCTACTTGTCTACCACTTTGACCAAAACTTCCTTATTAATTACGTGTGAGAAAATGATTTACTAGATGGTAGGTCTCAGTTGCTAACATCGTCACCCCTTTATTTAAATAATCTGAACCGACAGTTAAGGCACCAATTGTATAAAAATTGTGCATCGTTCCATACCTCGGACTGATGACCCTATGGTATTTATCGATCAATAGTCCTCCAAATTCATCCGGTTCAACAAGCATCCTATTGTAGAGATTTTTAATCAGTAAGGTGTTATCTTTTCTAATATCAGACACCGGTCCTGTTGCATTGATGAGTACATCGAATGGTTCTTGGTTTTTATCTTCAAATCCAACTAAAAACTCATCATTAACTTCTACCGATTCCATATCATCTAAAAATTCGAGACGTCCTTTATCAATCCATTCAAGTATTTGTTTGGCACCCTGCGGTGGCATTGGCGAATGATTGCTTTGAATAAGTTCGTGATATTCTTCCATAAACCGAGTTTTGTCTTTTCTTGATAAATATTTATACAGTACTTTAAATGTATCTTCTAGACTAGAAATAAGATATTGTATCTTTCCGACTTCATCTGGATGTTCTAAATCAAACTTTAAATCAATCTCTGGCCGGTCAGTTTTTCTAGTTAATAATTCTTCTTGTATACCGTGCGCCCTAAGTTCTTTTCTAAATAAATCTACAATACGATCTAATGGGATTAGACCTTGATTTTTGTCGGACATCGCATGCTCAATAGAGAAGTATTCCCCACTGAGATCATAATAAGTGCCTCTAACAGAAGGTAATTCTCCACTTCTCGACAAAACAGTCACCTTAGAATGTCCATTTTTTAATAAATATCTAAAACAATCTATCGCAGACAAACCGCTTCCTATAATTCCAATTCGCCCTTTAACATTTTTCAAAACATCTTCAATTGGATACGGATTATATATGAAGTTCTTTTCACCTTTTAGCTCATAAGGATCACTATATGACATCTCACCATTTGTTAAGAAAATTGCATCATATTTCGAGACAGCACCATCTGTATAAACAGTATAAATATTTTCGTCATTCTCAAATGATATATCTTCAACAAAGCTTTCGACTGTATTTATATTTTGATGACGATGTACAAAATTCATCAGAGTAGAATGTATGTATTCTCCATATAAGCTTCTACTTGTGTAACTTTCAGCTTCATATTTATTACTTTCCAACCACTTAATATAGTCTCCTTGATCTGAAGTGAGTGACATCAGCTCCGCTGGGAGATTCACAATTAAGTTTTCATCATCATGCTGATAAGCATAACCACGTCCCATTGTCTTTTTACCATCATATAAATCAATTTCATAATTCTCGTTAAAACGTTCATCACTTACAAAAAATTTTACTAGAGACGTCCCAGCAACGCCTGTTCCAATAATAGCTATTCTTTTCTTAGCCACATCATCACTACCTTCTTAAGAAATGATTCTCTTTATCTAAAATATACCTATATATGATAAAATCCAACCATAATATAAATAGGAGTGTCACCATGAATATTAATGAAGTGCTTAGCCAATCACCAGTGATGTCTGGACCTTTCCCTAGTTTCGATGATCGTACTTTTAGTTCACCTTTATCTCATTTTCAAGAATGGTTTAAATGCGCTGTTGCAAAAGAAGTGCTGGAGCCAAGAAGTATGGTGCTGGCTACTTACGATCAAACTCACCTTGTAGATTCTAGAGTCCTGGTTATAAAAGCAATGGATGATGAAGGATTCTTTATTGAAAGTGGTAAGGGAAGAACAAAGGTCAAACAACTTGAAGAAAATAATCATGTAGCAATGAATTTTTACTGGCGAGAACAAGGTAGACAAATTCGCTTGCAAGGTAAAGCTGTAGAAGTAAGATCAGAAGATTTTAAACATGTCAGAGACTATCTCGATGCTAAGACACGAGACTTGGCAGTTTATAAAGTCATACCTGATAGAATGGAATTCTACCAAGCTCTCGAACAGGGCGGTTATGAGAGAATGCTGTATACTAAAGAGAATAATAAGTGGCTAACAAGCTGGCTATAGGAGTATTTATATGACAATACATATTAGAAAATGCAATTTAAATGATTTAGATCATCTTCTCGCGATTAGTTATCAAACATTCCATGAGACATTCATGGCACAAAATTCTGCAGAAAACATGAAGGCTTATTCTGATGAGGCATATACAAAGGAAAACTTTGCAGCTGAATTAAAAAATCCACATTCTCAATTTTTCTATATATTCTATGATGATGAATGCGCTGGTTTCTTGAAATTAAATATTTTAACAGCTCAGTCTGAACCGATGGGTGATGATGCACTCGAAGTCGAAAGAATATATATACTGAATAAATATCAGGGACTTGGGCTGGGTAAAGCATTGTTAAATTTAGCGCATGAAGAAGCTAAACGACTAGATAAGAAGTCGATTTGGTTAGGTGTTTGGGAATTTAACAATAAGGCAATTTCCTTTTATAAAAAGAAAGGTTTTAAAAAAGTGGGTTCACATTCATTTTTTATGGGTGATGATGAACAGACGGATTATATATTCCGAAAAGAATTATGATTGTAATGAGGTGGATAATCTTTGAACAATGAATTGGACCAAAATAATAACAAAAATTTATATATTTTCCTAATAATTGGGGTGATCTTGGTCGCAGCAAACTTGCGTGCACCACTGACATCTGCAGGTGCCTTAGTATCATTCATTAGGGATGACTTTGGCATCAGTAATGCTTTAGCAGGAAGCATTACAACCTTACCGCTTATTGCCTTCGCTTTACTATCTCCATTCGCACCAAAAATTGCGAGACGAATTGGCATGGAAACAACGATTGCACTATCTTTGGTCCTCCTGATTTTAGGAATGTTTATTCGTTCAGCAAGTGGTATTGGACTTCTGTTTACTGGTACATTAATGATTGGCTTAGCCATTGCGGTTGGTAATGTTTTAATGCCAGGTATCGTTAAGATGAATTTTCCGCATAAAATTGGCCTGATGACAGGCCTATATGCAATTGTAATGAATGTCTTTGGCGCCCTTGGATCTGGTTTGAGTATACCGATTGCGACCTCAGGAAATTTCAACTGGCGTAGTGCACTCTTAATCTGGGTGTCTTTATCAATCTTGGCACTGTTAGTTTGGCTCGTACAATTAAAAAATCGAAGCAAACCAAGGGGCAATATTAAAAACCAGCAGTTAGGGGGACTATTTAAGTCTCCACTCGCTTGGAAAATCACCATATTCATGGGTGCCCAGTCCTTAATTTTCTATACATTAATTACTTGGTTGCCAACGATTCTTACTGCCAATGGGTATGATATACATTTAGCCGGTTGGGGTGTATTCGCCTTCCAACTTGCCAGCATTCCTTTTACATTCATTATTCCTGTGGTTGCCGATAAGATGAAAGATCAAGTACTCATCGCTGCTCTGAGCGGGTTAATCATTCTAATCGGAATTGGAGGATTATTACTCGGTCACTCAGAACTATCGCTACTTTGGGTCATTTTACTCGGTGTCGGTAACGGTAGCGCATTTTCATTATCTATGATGTTCTACACACTAAGAACAAGAGATGGCTATCAAGCGGCTGAACTATCAGGTATGGCACAATCCTTGGGCTATTTATTAGCAGCCCTTGGACCCGTTTTAGTTGGTGGCTTACAAGATATTTCAGGATCTTGGTTCCTACCACTAAGTTTAATGCTCATTGTCTCACTCGTTATGGTACTTACCGGTATCGCTTCTGGTAAAAATAGAAATGTTACCGAGTCTTAAAAAAATGAAATACACGAACATCTCGTTATAAAGATGTTCGTGTATTTTTTATGCTAGAAATGAGATTACAGCATCAATTACACTGTAAATACCTAAAAACGATACAACAACGACAACTAGGAAGCCTATCACATTTAAAATAGGTCCATTCTTATATTGTCCCATCAATCCTTTTTTATTTATAATGACAAAAATTAGTATTGCAATTAACGGTAAGATGACACCATTTAAAGCCTGTGCTAATAGGATGACTTCTAACGGTTCAAAACCAATTGCAGATGTGACAACACCAATAAGTATTACTGTTCCAAACACGATTTTATACTTGGTGTTTTTCATGCCACCTTCCCACTTGAAGAAAGAACTGACTGTTGCGGCTGCCCCCATAGGAGAAGCCAGAGCAGATGAAAATCCTGCAGCAAACAAACCAACACTGATAAATATCGGTGCCCAAGTTTCACCTAACACTGGTACAAGTGGCCCTGCTAAGGCGATGACACTGTCAATTTCTTGACCAACAATTAATGCACCTGCAGAGATGAGGATAGCAGCAGATATAATCCCACCAATAGTAATAGAAATAATCGTATCCCAGCGTGCAAGCTTCAAGTCTTGCATACCGTTAAAACGTTCATGTACCGTCGTTGCATGAAGGAAGAAGTTGTAAGGCACAACTGTTGTTCCGATCAGAGCAATGACCATAATAATAGAGCCAGTAGGAATTGAAGGCATGAACATGCCTTGGAATACCTCTCCCCAATTGGGTTGAACCATGAACATCGTCGTAATAAAAGTACCACCCATGATGACCATCAGTCCTATAATAATTTTTTCAACTAGCTTATAACTACCCTGGATGCCAATCAGAAATATTATAATCCCAACAATCGGTGCGAGTATGTTAGTTGGAATGTTGAGCAAGTGACCTAAACCGAGTGATGTCCCTAGAAGATCACCACTCATGTACGCTGCACATCCGACTGCAACAGCAATCATAGAAATCCATACTGTTATAAACTTACCTATTTTATGATTGAACAAATCGTAAATCGCTTCACCTAATCCTCGACGCGTCACAAGTGCTAGTCTGATAATCATCTCTTGAAGGACGATCGTCGCAATAACAGAGAATACGACAGCCCATAAGAGACTATAACCGAAACCTGCACCCGCACGGGTCATGGCAGTCACAGTTCCAGGTCCAATAAATGAAGCAGTAATAATCATTCCTGGTCCGAGTGCCTTAACAATATCTAAAATCTTGCTAATAATCACCAACCCCTTTAAGGTTTATATCTTGCCTAAATACTTAACATGACCCGCTAAAACGTAAAGTACTGCATATGAGACAAAGTGAGCAGATTGTTGGTTTTGATCCATCATTGGATAGACTTCCACATAATCCATGCCGACTAAACCGAGTTTACCGAATTCATGAATTAAAGTGAGTAATTCGTAAGACGTTAAGCCATTACCATCAACTGGCCCACCAGGATTGTATGCGAAGTCCAGGACATCACTACAAATAGACAAGTAAACCACATCAACGTCTTTTGAAGCTTGCTCGTAAATCTCTTTAGCTAAAGTTCTTAGATCATTAGATTCTTTAATTTCATTAATGCCAATAGTTACAGCACCATTTTCCTTAGCATACTTCCCAGTCTCAGGCTTATTACGTGGCCCATGAATCCCCGTGTGAATAATCGATTCATTTCTCACACCTTCTGTTTCATATAACCTCATAAAAGGTGTGTTTCTTGCATATTTCTCACCTTCATAATCAGGCATGTTGTCATAATGTGCATCCAAGTGAATGATTCCAACAGTCTTCCCACTATCTGCCAGTGCTTTTAAAATTGGATACGTTACACCATGCTCACCACCAAAACCAACAAGAAACTTGCCCGTTTTCCATAGCTCAGCAGAAAAATCTTCAATGTTCTGATAAGATTGTTCATTATCATGCGCAACAAATGGCACATCACCCGCATCACCAAAAGTTAAATGTTCCTTCACATCAATATGATCTAACTCAGGTAAGTAACCACTATAACGCGCAGAAGACGAACGAATTTGTTTGGGACCGAGCTCCACACCAGTGTAGTCCCCCCACGTACTCTCTCCTTCGAATGGTGCACCATAAAAAATAACGTCTGTATCATATTCACCTTTTTGCACTAAATTCTCTGCCCCTAAAAAACATGGAATATTACCGTAAATATTATCTTTCACTTCAATAACCCCTTTATTTTTATAATAGTTAGATAATTCAATTTATATCATACTTCTATGTTTTTACAAGATAAATTTCTAGCTAATGGTGGAAGGTGGATTGTCTATTCGTTGCTGAATTATTCAGGACGAATAAACTTTTTAGCTTGTTTTTTCTATTGGAGTCTAGATTTTTGCCCTCTAATAGAATTTCTCGCCCGTTTTGTCTATTCGACATCCGATTTTTGCTCTTGAGTAGAAATCCTCTCCACATCACTACATTTATATGCGTAGTCGTTGTTCCATTAATCTGGCCATTTTACTAATACACAAAGCGCGATGATCAAACAAATTTGATTGTCGCGCTTCTTCATGTTTATACTTATCCTGCCTGTTTTTCTGCCAATCGTTTTTTCTCCATTTCCATGACTTGTTTGGTCATAGATGCTTCTGACTCTTCTTCTGATTTCAGCAATGCTTCAGCATTCATCTGTCTTTGTGCAATATCTGCAACTTCTGAGTCTCTGGCATACATATCAAATAACTTAGATTTTTCACCAAGTAATTCCAACATGCTAACGTCAATGCTATCTTCAGTCAACAGTCGATAAACGACAACACCCCGTGTTTGCCCCATTCTGTAAGCACGACCAATAGCCTGTTCTTCTGTAGAAGGCTTCCACTGTGGTTCACATAAAATAATAATATTGGCTGCTTGTATATTTAAACCTACCCCACCTGCGATAATCTGAGCGGTCATGACTGCACCAGCTTCTGCACTTGTAAATTCATCGATAATTTTTTGCCTCTCATCATTTGGAACATCACCGGTGATTGCAGGAAATTTTGCTTCTGTCACATGTTCTTGAACTGTCTCGATGACATCTCTAAAGAATGAGAAGACAAGAACCTTATGTCCATTTTCTTTTGCTGAATCACAAATATCAACGAGGGCATCAAGTTTAGGTGATGCTTCAGGTGTCCCACCTTTCCATGCTGCCCGTCTCATCGCCATCATCTGACCTTCAGACACTGCTTGATCGTATATCTCTTCTTCTTTTTCACCAAAGTTAGACCATTGTTCAATGATTTCAAGGTCTGGTAATTCTCCTAGTACATCTGCTCGATTTCTTCTTAGGTATACTGGGGAAATCTCTATTTTAAACTTCTGTGGATCTAAAAGATGAAGTTCTTTTGATATTTTATTAGCAATATCCGGCTGCAACACACCTAATAATTGTTTCATCTCAGCAAGTTTATTTTCTAAAGGTGTTCCGCTCATATAGAGAACATGGCTGGCGAGTTCTGATAAGGCATAGATACTTTTAGAACGTTTGGCCTCAGGATTCTTAACGAAGTGAGCCTCATCAACAACGAGCATATTCAACTCTTTAATGAGACTTTTATCGAAATTACGGGTATGTTCGAAGGTGGTAATCAAAATACCTTTCTTATCTAACCACTCTTGAAATACTTTTTCTCTACCATTGCCATGGTAAATAAAAGCATTGAGCTCAGTGAATTTTTCAGTCTCACGTTTCCAGTTGGCGACGACGCTAAGCGGGCAAACAACAATCGTATAAGGCTGATTATTCAAGTTTAGATGATTAATAACAGCTAGTGCTTGGACAGTTTTACCAAGGCCCATCTCATCACCGAGTAGAATCCGCTTATTATATAAAGCATACTTGACACCAAATTCCTGATAGTTCCTTAGTGTCAGATCTAGTCCATCAACATTTAGTTCCACATTATTGACTGCTTCAACTAATTCTGAAGGAATATCATCTGCCTGCTTTTGATTCGTATAGCCAGTAATATTTTCAATCGCTGTGTAATACTGAATACTATTGTCGATAAAATCTTGTTTTAACGTATCATCAGTCACTTCAAATTCCTTGATTGCAGAATAAGCTGATTTTATATCAGTAAATTTTTGTTCTACCCCTTTTTGATTTACCGCTTCAATTGCAGCATTAACTTCCTCCTTCTCCTGAGCATTTTGAAATAGTTTCATAAAGATATTTTTCTGTTTTTCTATCACAGAGAAGTCTTGTTTAAATTCTTGTTCAAATGCTTCAATCTGATTTTCTACTTTCTCAGCATCAACAACTAGTTTCCTTTTTAGGTAAATTGTACGAAGTAAGTCGAAATCTAATCGTTCAAGCTTATCTGGATCAATACGCCCTTTGGCACGAATATGCACCGACTGCTTTACCTTTTCAACCGCTTCTTTTAAAAGATATGCAGATTTCTCACCTACCCCTTTAATTTGGAGAAACTGCTCTGGGGTATAGTTTGAAATTACATATATATTCTTAAAGCCTGCATTTTCTAACTGACTAAGTGGCATCCCTTTTTCAAAATCTTTAATACTATCAATCGGCATCTTTTCTAATTGATGTTTGGCAGCACGTTCTTTTACATATTGCCAAAGCTCAATAATTTTTGGGTCATAGGCAGGCTCATTATAATTATGTAAATCTGTTTTTATATCTTCTAAGTCTTTTTGAATCTTTTTTATATCCTTCTTACTGCTAACCACAACTTCACCCTCTTTTATCAGATGTTTATACTATTACCCTAAAATTGATAAAAAATATATAAAAATAGAGATTCGAACCTTGTTATTCGAATCTCTACTGCTAAACTAATTAATTTTCTTAAATTTGTACCCCACGCCCCATACTGTTAGAATCCATTCTGGTTCAGCGGGATCACGCTCTATCTTTTCACGTAACTTTCTAACATGGACTGTCACTGTCGTATTGTCGCCTACAGCATCTAGTCCCCAAATTTTTTCAAACAATTCTTCCTTGGTAAACACCCGGTTAGGGTTTAGCGTTAAAAATAAAAGTAAATCAAATTCTTTAGCAGTTAGACTAACTGGGTGATTCCCGACCTCCACAGTTCGACCCTCAATATCGATGATCGTTTGGCCGAATACTATGAACTTCTTAGCATTATCACCCTTCATCCTGTCGTAACGTTCAATATGTGCCCTCACCCTAGCAACGAGCTCATTAGGGTTAAACGGTTTTACGATGTAATCAATCGCTCCATGACTAAAGCCTGTTAATTTTTCTAAGTCATCACCTTTAGCCGTTACCATAATAATCGGTACATCAGACACTTCATTAATCTGCAATGAGAGATATTTTGTATTAATTATGTAATTCTTAAATATTTCTTAAGTATAATTTTATAATTTCTACTTATCTTTATTTATATTTCTATAATTTTTACATATATAAGTATCAGAAATTTCTGCATGTAAGCCTTTACAAAATATTTTACTTTTATATAATGTATACATAATACATTAAAGGGGATGTTTTTAAATGGTTAAACTTTTTGCAATTGGTTATGCAGGCAGAGACAAAGATAAAACGTGGGAACATATTGAAGAATTAAAAGAGATTGGCGTTCCAGAGCCAGCGAGTGTGCCGGAACTCTATGCATTAAGCCCTTCTCTTATCGATCAATCAGATGAAATATCAGTGGTTGGTAACAAAACAAGTGGCGAAGCTGAAATAGTTTTAATCTTTGATGAAGATGGTGACGTAAAAGTTACAGTAGGTAGTGATCATACAGATCGTGACTTAGAAACCGTATCAATTCAGAAATCCAAACAAATATGCGATAAGCCTCTAGCTAACGAAACAATTGATTTAAATGATATTAAAGATGAATGGGACGACATTAAATTATTTTGTGATGTCCTAGTTGACGGTGAATGGAAAAAATACCAGGAAGGTACATTCGCTTCTATAATTCCATTAGATGAAATCTTAGAATTTCTAGATCAACATGACGTTCCTAAAAAAGATTCTATTGTTTACTCAGGTACTGTTCCTTTACTAAATGGTTTTATATATGGTGATGGTTATCGTTGCAGTATTCACTCAGAAAAATTAAACAAAACAATTAGCGTTGAGTATAAATTAGAGAAATTAAAGGAGTAACTGATATGAAAATCAAAGTTTTTCAATTTGCAGTCAAAGACGGTAATGTTCAAGAGAATCTCGATAAAGTAGCTTCACTATTCCACTCTAAAGACTTATCAAATACCGATGTCGTTGTACTACCAGAAATGTGGACATCAGGCTATGATTTACCAAACATTCATGATTATGCCGATAATAATTTGGAGCCGACTTTTAGTATTCTATCTGAACTTGCAAAGCAATATGAGGTGAACATTGTTGCAGGATCTGTACCAAATATTAAAAATGGCAATGGTGTTTATAACACTGCCTTCGTCGTAAATACACAAGGTGAACTGGTTCACGAATATTCCAAAATGCATCTAGTGCCAATGCTTAATGAGCCAGAATATCTGAAGGCAGGTAATGAATCTGTTGAGACATTTAAATTAAACGGCGAGAATGCAGGTCTAGCAATTTGCTATGATCTCCGCTTCCCTGAATTGTTCCGTGACCTTACCATGTCTGGAGCTAAAGTCATATTTGTGGTTGCGGAATGGCCAATAGAAAGAACTGATCACTGGCTTACACTGCTAAAAGCAAGAGCCATTGAGAGTCAGTGTTACTTAGTGGGTTCAAATATTATAGGAACTCAAAGTAATCAAACAACTTTTGCTGGTCATTCAATTATCATCAATCCCTTTGGGGAGGTACTTAACGAAGCTTCTAGTGATACAGAAAATGTCATTTCCGCAGAACTTGATTTAAATTACATCGATAAAATCCGCAAGGACATTCCGATTTTTGATAGTCGTCGTAAGGACCTTTACAAAAATCTATAGCCACAATAAGGGGGGATGGAACTATGAAGAAACTCTTTCTTATCTTGCTTTTAACAATTTTTATATCTGCTTGTAGTAACGATACAGCTGATGAAGACTCTGGTGAAAAAGCGATTAAACTAGCACACACAGGCTCTGAAACTCACCAATACCATGTAGCAGCTGAAAAGTTTAAAGAAGTTTTAGAAGCTGATGAATCCACCGATATATCCGTGGAAATACACTCAAACGGAGCTTTAGGGTCTGAAGGAGATGTCATTGAACAAGTAATAAACGGATCAATTGAAATGACTACAGTGGCGGCGGATAGTAACCTAGCCAACACTGTCCCAGAAATGAATTTATTTGGAATTCCTTTTCTCTTTGAAGATAAAGAGCATGTCTACAAAGCCTTAGATGGTGACCCCGGCAAAGAGATGTTGGAATATGTGGATCAAAAAGGAATGAAAGGTCTTGGCTATTGGGAGGTTGGGTTCAGACATTTAAGTAATAACACTAAGGAAATAGTAACACCTGAAGATGCAGAAAATCTAAGCATTAGAATCCAACCTGCATCAGTTTGGGCAATGTATTTTACAGCAATTGGTGCAAATCCTATTCCTGTTGATTTTAATGAATTATACTCTGCACTAGATCAAGGAGTAGTCGATGGACAGGAAAATCCACTCCCTACAGTAAATTCCATGAAATTTTATGAAGTTCAGCAATATATCTCTCTCACATCACATACCTACACACCTGCCGTCATCTTGATGAGTGATGAGTTTTATTCTTCCTTATCTAAAGAGGAAGTTACTGCAGTAGATAAGGCAATAAAAGAAGCAAGAGATTACCAACGTGAAGAACTGAGTAATCAAGAAGATGAGATTCTTACTATGTTAGATGAAGAAGGCATTACCATTACCGAACCAGATAGAAAAGCATTTGAGGAAGCGACGCTTTCTGTTCGAGATGAAATCTCTGACAAAGTTTCAAAAGATATCATACAAAGTTTCGTAGATGCAAAATAATAAGGATGTGATTAAATGTTTGAGAAAATCGATGATTCAATCACAAAATTCTTAGAATTCATCATGATCTTATGCTTATCACTGACAGTAATCGTAACCTTCTTACAAGTGTTATTTCGTTACTTCATTCAAATTAGCATACCATGGTCTCAAGAATTTTTGATGATTTGTTTTGTCTATAGTGTATTCTCTGGAGCCGCTGTACTTGTAAGTAAAAATGAACATCTTGTAGTAGATTTATTTGAAAAATTACCTAAAAAATACGATGTGCTCTTCAGAGTAATAGAATGTCTGGTCGCTCTGTTTGTACTCTCAATCCTTGTCATATATGGCAGTATTCTAGTCAATCAAAATCTAGTTTCAGGACAAACACTCGGTTTACTTCCCATACAAAGAGCGTACTTGTACATGGCTGTCCCATTATCATCACTGTTTATGATCTATTTCTATGTAAGGAGGCTATATAAAGTATGCTTTGGATATTCCTAATCATTTTACTTTTTGTTCTCATCATCTTGCGTGTTCCTATCGCATTTGCAATGGCGTTTATTTCACTACTAGGAATTATGGGAAGTGATATATCTTTACTCGCAAATGTTCCAAGAAATATATTTAGCGGTACGAATAGCTTTACGCTAGTCGCTATCCCTCTGTTTGTACTAGCAGGTGAAATCATGGCTAAAGGGGGTATTTCCGAACGTCTCGTTAACTTCTCTAAAATAATAGTAGGTCCAATTCCTGGGGGATTGGCTTTAGTTGTAATCATCAGTAGTATATTCTTTGCCGCCTTAACGGGTACTGCATTAGCTGCCGCTGCCGCAATTGGAGGAATGTTAATTCCAACCATGTTAAGAGAAGGTTACGACAAAGGATTTACAACTTCTTTAATAGCTTGCGCCTCAACAATTGGACCTATAGTGCCACCTAGTATTGTACTAATACTTTACGGAGTAATTGCAGGAGTTTCAATCAGTGATCTATTTATTGCTGGATTTATTCCCGGAATTCTTATGGCACTCGGTTTGATGGTCTATAGTATTTATGTTGGTAAGAAAAATAATTACGTCATTAAACAGGAAGAGAAAATCACTGTAGGTGTTTTTCTCAAGTATTTTAAAGATGCAATCCTCGCTTTAATGATGCCAGTCATTATCATAGGAGGAATTATTTCCGGACTATTTACAGCAACTGAATCAGGTGTAATTGCTGTTGTTTATGCCCTCATAATCTGTATATTTGTCTATAGAGAAATAACATTTAAAGACATAGTAGCTGTTTTAAAAAGTACAGCTTACACTTCGACAGGTATAATTTTCTTAATTGGTTCTGCAGCTATTTTTATCTGGTATATTAATTATGAAAATATCCCAAATCAATTGATGAATCTGCTTGGATTCGCTGCTGAGAATCCAATTTTACTATTGCTTATTATCAATATTATTCTACTATTAGCAGGAACATTTATAGATACAATCAGTGCCGTAACAATCTTTACACCACTGTTTGCACCAATGATTGTTGCAGCGGGAATTGACCCGGTACACTTTGGCATAATACTTGCAGTAAACCTAACAATTGGTATGGTCACTCCACCATTAGGTGTTTGCTTATTCGTAGTATCTTCAATTGCAAAACAGAAGATACCTGTAATGTTCAAGCACCTATTCCCGCAAGTTGGAATTTTAATTCTTGTACTACTTGCAGTCACTTATTTACCGAGCATCATTATGGCTCCAGTTAAATTCTTGAACGGTTAGATTATCTCAGAAGGAATGATATGTATGAATGATTTCAAAATTAAAGGCATCAAACACAAAACACTGAAAGATACGATTTACACAACCTTAAAAGACATTATTCTAAACGATGGATTTCCTTCTGATGATTATATAAATGAACAGAGCCTTGCCACACAGCTCGATGTATCCAGAACACCCTTAAGAGAGGCAATGTATGATTTAATAAATGAGGATTTAATTGAATTTCGACCAAGGAAAGGCTATCGCTTAAAACAACATACTCAAGAAGAAGTAAAACAGATTTTCCTCTTAAGAGCGACGATTGAAAAAGGTATCAAAGATCCTTTGTTTGATAATGTCGAGGACACAGACATTCAAAAATTGAAGAATATCATTGAGAAACAAAATAGAGCGATGGAAGAAAAAAATAGTTATCACTTTATGCAACTCGATAAAGAATTCCATCGAACAATGTTCATGATTGCCAAATACAATATCTTCTTAAAATCGTATGATGTGTTTCATAACCTCACCATACTTATTGGATCCAAAGCAATTACCAAACAAGGTCGTATGAAAGATGTTATTCAGGAACACATCGAGATTGTTGAAACAATAGAATCTAAAAACAAAGCTGATTTTGGTGAAAGAATAGATAAGCACTTGTCCATGACTTTAGAAGCACTAGACTCCGTAGATTATTTGTCAGAGTAATGAATGAAGAGCCGCCTTTCAAATGAAAGTCGGCTCTTCATTATTAGAAGTTATTATTTTTTCCTCCACTTACCTGGTGTAAATTCATCAGGTTTTATTTTAGCTTTTAAGAACATAAGTAAATAATATGAAATTAACGCGCCAAACAATGATTGGACTGCGGGTAAACCGATAGGATTCATATATTGAGTATAATATCCAATTGCTATACCAATAATTACTGCTACTGTGGCAACGTAGTTCCATTTTTTAATATTCTTCCATTCTCTTGATCTTAAAAAGAAGAAGTCTGCAAAAAGAATCCCGGCAATAGCTGGGTACACTAGTGCAGTAAGGTATAAGAAATCTTCAAAGTAATCTAATATCCCCATCAAAGCTACCGCTAGTGCGATTATGGTACCTAGTAATGTTAGGAACATTCTCCCTTTATTACTATTCACGTTGAGTAAATTCGAGAAGGCAAGACCCATACTATAATTGTTTACTAATTGAGAAGTCCAAGTCGCCAACCATAAAATCAAGAATCCCCATATAGGAAAACCTAAATTTAACATAACACTTACAATATCTGCATCACCGACACCAACAGACATGACTGCACCAACCATAAATAAAGGTACACCTACTCCAATAATTCCTAATGGAATTAAGAGGTTATCTTTCCATGTTGGCTTAGCGTATCTAGTGTAGTCTGCAGCAATCACCCACTGAGACACGTTAACACCTATTACTAAGCTAATTGCAGCTAAAATTGTCATTTCTCCACTAGGATTCCATTCCAATATTTCTGAGAAACCTGTATTTCTTAAAGCAAAATATATACCGCCAATCACAAGAATTAAGCCAGCAGGCACTGCTAAGTAATCTGTCCACTTCATTGAGTTATAGCCAATTATAGATGGTATGGCAAACAATAATCCTGAAACCACAGTAATCACTGCCCACTTGCCCCATTCTTCCTCATAATTTATTCCTAGCATAGCTGCAAGTGCATTTGCTGTTACTGCTGTTTGTAACGCCCACCAACCAAGTGAAGCTATAAAAATAGTTCCACCAGCTATAAGTCTGGCTTGAATATCTCCAAAACTATTTTTTGCTATTACTGAAGAGGGACGTCCTGTTTTTGCACCAATATATCCACTCAAAGCGTTACCAAACCATTGAATAAGTACCATTGCTGCCATGACAATCCAAAATATTTCGCTAATTCCGAAAGCACCTGCAAGTGTTGCACCAACCATTAAGACTGGAACTGTAAACTCCAAACCACCAAAGATTACAGCTGGTGTTAACCATTTTTCTCGACGATTTAAAGGTACACTTTCGAGCGGATTATCATTCCCCATCCCACTTGCTTCTTTATTAGACATCGCGTCACCCCTTTTAAATTAATAAACTTACAATTTTACAAATTTCATTTTGTCGATTGTATGTCCGGTGCTGGGTCCCCTTTTTAATATAGGTGTAGTCACCTGCACGAACGGTATACAATTTACCATCCACCTCTGAGTCTAATTCTCCTTCAAGAATGATTGAGAATTCGTCGTGTTCATGTACCGACCATCCGTCCTCAGGCAAGATTGAATTTCCGGAGATTTCGACATAGTTAAAAGTTCCATCTATATTCTTTTCCTTCAATACATCCTCAAATAGGCCATGCATATAAAGTACATCAGTCTGTTTATTTTCAGGTAAATTTCTTATCTCCATTTAAGATCACCCTTTATATCCATAAAATTCATAAGCTTGCTCAACAGTAATATATTCATTTAATATATCTCTTTCAATATCTTTCTTACTTCTTTCTTTAGGATCACCATAACCACCACCAGTAGCAGTTCTCAATATGACTTTATCGCCTTTATTTAACTTATATTGATTATATTTACCAAATGGTCCTTCAATTGTTCCATCAGCTTTTTCGAATAAGAATTCATTATTGGAGCCGTCCATGCCGCCATTCGCACCCCAAACATTTAATTTGTGATGACCATAGCTCGCCGTGAAGAATTGATTGTCAGTTAGAGCTCTATAACTTCTTATCACACCAGGACCACCTCGATGCTTTCCTGCACCTGCACCATCAGTTCTCATTGAATATTCATCAATAATTACACCGTAAGTCGTCTCAGCTATTTCTACAGGTACATTAAATGTTTCTCCATCTAAGATACAGAATTGTCCTGTATCTCCATCTTGATTATCTGCTGCTCCCCATCCACCTACAGATGGTTCAACGATAAGAAAATCTCCTTCTTTATCTGGATGCTTACCTCCCATTATGACTGTACAAACTGACATCAAGTGTCCTGCGGTTAGTTTTTCTGGCAAGTATGGGGCTAAGACTTTCCAAATCAATTCATTCCCGTACAACATTGACTCCCAGTACATTGAGGTAGGTGCAGGACTAGATGTATTAACAATTGAACCTTTTTCTGCAATGACTTTCAGTGGTCTAAAAGCACCATCATTTATGTCTTGTGCTGGATTGGTAATAGCCAAGAATATAGTCCTAACAGAAGATACTAATCCTGTATATGAACTGTTTATAGGTCCATTCACTTGTGGATCCGTTCCGGTGAAATCACATATAAATTCATCATCAGTAATCGTAATCTTTATTTGTATATTAATTTGGTCATCAGTAATACCATCATCGTCAATCAAATCACTAAGTTCGAAAGTACCTTTCGGCAAATTATTAATTTCTTTTAGAGATAAAGTCTCGCCCTGATCTAAAAATCTCTCAACACTTTCTAAAATAACTTCTTTATCGTACTTATCACATAATTCTTTAAGCCTTTTTTCACCTGTTCGTAAGGCTGCTACTTGCGCCCATAAATCACCAATAGATATCTTAGGATATCTTACGTTTGCTTCAATGAACTTGAGTAAAGGTTCGTTAACTTCATTTTTCGAAAATAGTTTTAAGCATGTAAACTGGAGTCCTTCTTGAAATATTTCTGTTGAGTTTGTAGACATCGATCCTGGATCTTTACCACCAACGTCAGTCCAGTGCGCCTTATTCGCAACAAATGAAATTAA
This sequence comes from Jeotgalicoccus marinus DSM 19772, assembly GCF_000425825.1. Classification (GTDB taxonomy): domain Bacteria; phylum Bacillota; class Bacilli; order Staphylococcales; family Salinicoccaceae; genus Jeotgalicoccus; species Jeotgalicoccus marinus. The sequence goes on along the minus strand of NZ_AUEE01000011.1, from coordinate 53,200 downwards.
TTCACCTTCATAAAATACCGGCATTACTAAACCTACATCATTTAAATGCGATCCCCCTCCTTTATATGGGTCATTAATGATATAGATATCACCTTCTTCTATTGAATCACCGTGTTTCTCGATCGTATCTTTAACCATAAACGACAACATTCCAATAAATCCTGTTACACCATTTCCTTGAGTAACTAGTTCTCCCTTATTGTTAGTTAAACCACATGCATAATCCAACACTTCATAGACAATTGGACTCATTGAAGTTTTAGCTAGTGCTATGAACATTTCTTCGCCAGTCGCTATTAGTGCATCTTTTATAACTTCATAAGTAAACGGGTTTGTTTGATATGATTTCATATTAATTACCTCCTATAGTAATTACGAGGTTGCCATATTTGTCTTTTATCAATGTATCGCCATCATGTAAAATTACAGAAGATGACTTCTCTTCTATAATTGCCGGGCCATTCACCTTTTCGCCCGGGCTTAGTTTGTCTTTATCAAAAACAGATAGGTCAATCCAGCCACTCTCTTCAAAGTAAACTTTTCTTTCTGCTTTAAGAGGTTCCCCTTCTTCTACTTCAGCTTCAACTAATGTCGGTTTATCTAACTTACCTAAAGCTTGAATTTTGATATTTACAATTTCAACTCCGTTTTCCGGTAAAGTGTATGAGTATAATCGATTATGATTTTCGTGGAAATTCTCAATAACATCCTCGATATTTTGTTCATTAATCAAATCAAATGGTACGGGAATTTCAACAGTGTGTTCTTGCCCTTCGTATCTCATATCTAACCTTTTGGTTATCACAATATTTTCCGGTTGAACTCCTTCTGTGCCCAGTGTATCAGCAGCATTGTTAACCATTTCTCTATATGAACTATTTAATCCTGTATAGTCTAAACCTTCTACAGGCACAAGTAATGTTTGAGAATAATCATGACGAATATCGGACATTAGCATTCCCCATGATGCAAAAACAGCTGATGTCGATGGTATGATAACTTTCTTGATTCCTAACTCTCTTGCTAATGCTTGTGAATGCATTGGTCCTCCACCACCAATTGCAACAAGTGTGAAATCTCTAGGGTCATAACCTTTTCTTACAGAGATTAATTTTAATGCGTTTAACATATTGGAGTTTGCAATTTTTATGATACCCATTGCTAAATCAACTGGCTTTATGTTTAGTTCGTTCCCCAGAGACTCATCAAATTGCTTACGTATTTCATCCAATGAAATACTTGTGTCAAAATTCTCTAGAGATAGTCTGCCAAGCAACACGTTAGCATCTGTAGTAGTAGGATTCTCACCATTCCTTCCATATGCTATTGGTCCTGGATCAGCACCAGCAGACTTAGGACCTACTTTTACTGAACCACTGTCATCTATCCAAGCAATGGATCCTCCACCGTTACCAATTTCAATAATATCGACTACCGGTACTTTCAAAGGATACCCAGCAAATTGTTCCGTTTTCTCCATATGATAGTTAGTAGAAATATTCACTTCCCCATTTTCAACAAGTGAACATTTCGCTGTAGTGCCACCTATATCGAGCACAATGAGATTCTCCTCTCGAAGTAGACCTCCCAAAATGGATGCCCCAAAAATACCTGCAACAGGTCCAGATTCCACCATGTTAATCGGACTTTCTTTAGCAATTTCAAATGTACTTGTACCACCATTTGATTGCATAATATAATTCCGTTTACAATTGCTTTTTTCCATAAGATGCTTTTCCAAATTAGTTAGATATTCGTTTGCAATTGGTTTTACATATGCGTTAAAAACTGCTGTTGAAGTACGCTCGTACTCTCTCCACTCTTTACTTAATTCGCTAGATGCAGTCACACTAAACTCGGGATATTTTTCTTTTATGTAACTAACTACTTCTTTTTCATGTTTATCATTTTTATAACTGTGGAGCAATGACACTGCAATCGCTTCTACTTCACATTCTTTAAAGTATTCAATGATGTCATCAACTTCATTTAGTTTTAACTCAGATATTACTTCACCTTTATAATTTAATCTTTCAGATATTTCTTTTCTCAAATGTCTTTCTACAATAGATTGTGGCTTTTTATATTTCACATTGAATAAATCCGGTCTGTTCCCACGACCAATTTCCAATACATCTCTAAATCCTTTAGTAGTAATTAATCCGGTCTTTACACCTTTCTTTTCTGTTAAAGAGTTAATGACTACTGTTGTACCATGAAAAAATATCTCTATTTCTTTAAAATCAATACCTGCCTTTTCAATAACATTGAATATACCTTTCTCAAAATTACCTGGTGTTGTGTCGGATTTTCCGACTGTAATTTTCCCGTAATCATCAACTGCTACTAAATCTGTAAAAGTACCACCAATATCTGTAGCTACTCTCATAATATCTCCCCTTTTAAATTAAAATAGTGTAGGTGTTATCACGCATAGTATTTTTGCAACTTTATCTCCATTATTTTCGTAATGATGTGGTATATTAGACGGAAAATGTATCACATCATTTTTTTCTAACTCGTATTTTTTGTTGTTCACATATACTGTAAGATTTCCTTCAATCAAGTAATACATTTCCTCTCCCACATGTCGAACAGTCTCATTACTACTTCCTGACGGTATTTCTATCAAATAGTTTTCCAATGCTCTATTCTCAAAATCACTAGACATCCTATACATAGTCTGTTCTGAGTATTCAACACTAAGGGGTACAGAATCTTTATACGAAATCTTATAATCCTCTGTCATCAGTGGTGTAAAAAAATATGTGATATTAACGTCTAAGGCTTCAGCAATTCTATTTAGTGAAGTAATAGCTGGAGAACTCTCTCCCCTTTCAACTTGTGATAAAAAGCTGACTGATAGATCAGTTTTGTTGCTCAACTCCTTTAAAGTTAGCCGCCTTTCTAAACGTAATGTTTTTATCGAAGTCGGTATCGTCTTCATTAGTTAGCCTCCAAAATTCCAGTATTACTGTAATTCCCAAATATCTTATCATACTATTCAGATAATTAATAGCGAAAATATAGAATTGTCTGATAAATTATTGAGTGGTCAATTAATTGCTAACAAAAAACTGAGATATGAAAGGATTCATAACTCAGTTAAAAATTTAAATTTTTCGACTGTCTAAAATAGTTTGAACTAGTAACGAGCATAACATGCTGTTTTAATTATTCATTTCTTTCTTAATCTTCTTCAAAGCTTTCTTAGAGCCTCGCTCTATATCGTGATTCATCTTCCTATTTTTATAATCAGTGAATAAGGTATCCAAGTCATAGTCATTTGGATAAATTTCTTGTGCGTTCATTTCAATTTCAGGCGTTTTTGATTCACTACAAGCATCTCGCCTTTATAATACACTTGCACATTTGAGAATTTATCTTCTGTGGCATACACAATCCCATAGTCGTCATAGTCCAAAAGTCTCACCCGGTCGCCTTTGTCATAGATTGTAGTATCTACTGTGACTATTTCTTCTTTCTTCTCTTTACGCACCTTATTTTGATCTAAAATTTCTATACCATAGTCCTTATCGACTATATAATTCTCTGCCCGCTTCAGCACGTTTTCCGGCACTTTCATCTACCGAGAAATACACAGGGCGTTGCTGTCTCCTGACTTTCCAATCTGCAGTTTAAACAGTGGTTCCAGTGTTTCTTGATTAAACTGCATCGCTGCATTCATAAAATCTCCATGCATTTCTAAGTAGCGCTTAATTTCACCATAATGCGTTGTTGCGACAGTCATCGCACCTTTATGATAAAACTCTTCCAACAGTGAAATCGCTAAGGCTGCGCATTCATTCGGTTCTGTCCCACTACCGATTTCATCGAATAATAACAGCGTATTATTATTCACTTGCGGTAAAATATTCGAAAGGTTTTTCATATGTGATGAAAAAGTACTCAGGGCATTTTCTTTGCTTTTATTATCACCAATATCAACAAATATTTGGTCAAAAATCGCAATCTCAGTCTCTTTAGACGCTGAAATATGAAAACCCGACATCGTCGCTAGGGAACGAGACCAATTGTTTTAAGTACGATCGTTTTCCCACCTACGTTTGGACCGGTAATCACCAAACTCCGGTAGTCATCCCCAATCTCAAAATCTAGTGGCACAATATCACCTGACAATAAAGGGTGCTTACAACTGACCAACTTTATCTTGCCATGGTCATTGATTTTTGGCTCTAGCCCATCAATCGCCTTACAAAATCTCGCACGTACACTGATTATGTCGTACTGGGCAATCAACTCAATATTGATGTTGATGACCTGCATATTTTCATTAATCAAGCCTGTCAGTGTCGTGAGAATTTGATACTCTAACATGGCCTCTTCTGCCCTTAAACCGTCCAGTTCTTCACTTAGCTTTCTCACCACATCCGGTTCAACAAAGCCGTTGTTCCCTTCGAAGATAACTCCACAATTGTCCCGTTCACCTGATTCTTATAAGTCGCCTTAATTGGCACAGTAAAACGATCATTCTTCACACTAATAAATGCTTCCTACACATAATTCTTGTTGCTGCTTATAAACTTATTTAACTTATCCTTAATTTTCCCTTCTGTTGTGTCGATAAAAACCTGTACTCTTTTAAGTTCCTTGTATGCATGAGAGTCGACCTTATTGTTTTTAATGGACCCACTGATTTCTTCCTCGAGAGACCTCAGTTCTGTCATCGAATTCACATAAGACGATAGGGTTGGGACAATAAATTCTTTGGTCGACATAAACTCAATAATTCTTCTGCACCCTCTTAAAAAGTCGGTCAAATAGATGAGTTCTTCAGGCGTTAAAATTATGCCCTTTTCTATTTTTTCAATCAGAAAGTCAATATTAGACACATTCATAAAAGACATCTTTGTTCCAGTATCTAAGATATTTCTTGCTTCAGTCGTTTCCTTTAGTCGGTGTCTTACCACTTTTAAATTAGCGCTCGGAGCTTGTTTATCGAATAAGTCTTTTCCTAGGCTGGTGACACAGTAGGATTTCACTAGTGTTTTTAGGTCGTTATATTCTAGTTTTTCATAAGTCATTTCATTCATAATATTTCTCCTCAATGTAAGTTAAAAATAAAAAGCTACGGTTTCCACCGTAGCATTAAAAACAAGCATGAATATACCCATAGAAATTCTTTCTTAGAATAACCAATGAATTCAAGTGCCTGTGAGTAAAGTCGGTAGGAATATTTACACTAGGAAAATAGAGCGCATCAAATAAAGGGTGCAAAATCCGTACTATTTCTTCGCGCTTTTAAATTCCTAGTTCGTTCCTACGACACTCACAACATGTACTTCGTAATTTTATTTTCACTTATTGAAGTCGACTTTAGTACACGGGAAACGAACGCCCATGTAAATGTTAGAACACCGCTTGGACTAATATCATATAGAATATGGTCCCGCCTGCAATGGAAAGCAACATGTTTTCCTTCCAGTAATGCAGGATAATAATTAGACCAATCGCTAAGGCTTCAGGCACAAAACCACCCATTGACGTGACATCTACCTCTCTCAGTGCATAGACGACGAGTAACCCAAAAACTGCAGGCGGTAACATGTAGCCGAGATATTTTATATAGGCTGGTGTTTCTTTATCATTGTTAAATATAAGAAAAGGTAGGAATCTCGTCGTCATCGTACCTAAAACTACACAAGCAATGATGATAATTTCTTGGCTCAAAGACATTACGAGATCACCTCTCTTCTAGACATCATTTTTCTGATTGATGTTAAGGCAATGATGATAATAATCATAGCCGGTAGGATAAAGTTCTCACTACCAAAAACAATTAAGCTGAGTACCGATGCACCCACTCCCAGGGCCGAACCCGAGAGATTCCATATAGATTCCGTAAGCAAGTCCTATAAATGTAAAACCTGCCATAATAGGAATTGTTTTTGGGAAGACATATTTGATTGTTTTTATATGTTCATCAAATGTCATAATTAAACCTTCTTCTTTAATTTTTGTAGTACATAATCATCGTTAGTTTCACTAAATCATCAGTCGGATTAATATATGTATGCTTCTGACTGCCATCGAAGATGATCGCTTCACCTTCTTTTAAATCAGTCACTGTCCCATTCACATCCATTTGAAAACTACCTTGGTTAACAAAGATATGCTCTTCCACACCTGCAGTATGAGCCTCTGCGTGATGACGGCACCCTCGATCAATTTCTACTATATACAATTCAAATAGTTTCTCGGGTGAGAACGGTACGATATTATGAACCCTATAGGCTCCATCTTCTTCTGTAACAGTATGTACATCATCTTGACGAATGACTTTAATAGAATGTTGTTGCTGAGTAATCAGAGATGAGAACGAGACCTTTAAGCCCTTAGCTATTTTCCATAATGTAGTGACTGTAGGAGTAGACTCCCCTCTCTCAATTTGAGCGAGCATCGCCTTACTCACCTCAGTAAGCGCAGCTGTCTTATCTAGACTTAATCCACGTTCCTTACGTATACTTTGTAAGTTGTCTCCGATTAATGCTATATTTTCTTTCATCAACCATTCACCTCCACATCAATTTAAGTTACTATAACATATTTTTGTACGCTATAACATACAGAAAATTTAGAACTGCATGATTTTTAGTGTGATGAAGATAGGAGATCCGCCTCGTTTTTGTTTCGAGGCTTAGCTATCCTATTAGATCCGCTTCGTTTTTGTTTCGAGGCTTAGCTATCCTATTAGATCCGCCTCGTTTTTATTTCGGAGCTTAGCTATCCTATTAGATCCGCTTCGTTTTTGTTTCGAAGGATTTCTTTTGTAATTCCTATCCTTCGAAACAAAAACGAATATTACCATCTCTCAACAAATACAAAAAATCCCGTTAAACTACAAATATCTGTAGTTTAACGGGATGTATATTAAACACGCCTACGCCTCATCTTTCGCAACCGGAGCGTGAGTGTAATTTTCATAACGAATCGGTGTCTTTTCATTGAAATCATAAGTTGCTAGATCTTCAATGTTTTGGAGGTAAGCATCCAATGAATCAGTTAACATTAAGTTAACTGGCGCTTCTTTTATAGGATCTTTTTCTTGGTATAAAACAATGAATTTATCTAAAGCTTTACCATAACCAATTTCAAAAGCAGTACCTGGGTCGACATGTTCACCGACGTAATCATGAACTGCGACGACTGCATCGCACCACTCTACATGTTTGATATCGTTGTTGTAAATTGTTTCTCTCCATTCATCAGAACCATGTTCAAGGTGATCATCTTGTTGTAAACGTGGCGAAAACACTTCTTCTACAGTTGGGTTCTTTTCCAATGCCGCTTCAACACGCTTTACACGTTCAACTTGTTCTTTATCGAAAAATGGACTTGCTAAGTAAATCTTCATAAAATAACGCACCTCTTTTTTCTTTTAGGATATCGTAAAAATTTGCAACACCTAGGCAGCTTTTTTCTTCATTCCGATTCCTGTTACTGCATAAATCATGGCAAATACAATACAGAGGTAACATGGGACAGCCCACATCCAATAATCTCCTACCCCTACACCTAACACTTCCATGTAGTAAATAGCAGAAACACCCCATGGTACAAATCCTAAAATCATCGTTCCAGAGTCTTCTAATGTTCTAGATAGATTAAGCAAATTTAGGTTCTTCTTATTGTATGCGTCCTTCATTAGAACACCAACCATTATAATAGATATCGATGCAACGCCAGCTGTAAATACAATGATTATACTACCTAAAATTGTTGATCCAATAATTTGCCAAGTGGATTGAACCATTTTTGTAAATGATTCTAATATTCTATCTAAGCATCCTGCTGCTTCTACTATTCCAGCAAAGGCATATCCACAAAAGATTGTCACGACAATTGTTACCATTGAGAATATTCCACCGCGGTTAAGTAGTGAAAGGACTGTCTCTGAAAACTCTGCATTAGAGTTGACCATATCTACCGAAAAGCCATTGGCCATTGCTGTAAAGCCATCAACGAGAGAAAAACCATTGGATAATACCCCAATAATCACTGCAACAACTGAGGATAATAACATGATTGGAACAATCGGTTTTTTAAAGAAGGCGCCCCATAGAATTAATACAAAAGGTAGAAGCATAAATATATTCCAGTTAAATATTTGATCCAAATCTGTTGTTAAACCACTCACACTATTTCCAGAAGCGCTACTCGCATCGATTTGCATACCTGCAATATACCAGACGATTATACCAATTAAAGATGCAGGTAAGGTTGTCCATAACATATGTTTAATATGATCATAAAGGTCTACACCTACAACTAAAGGTGCTAAGTTAGTTGTATCCGATAAAGGCGATAATTTGTCACCAAAAATAGCACCAGAAATAATAGCGCCTGCTGTTATACCTAGGGGCATATTCATTTCTACTGCGATACCCATCAGTGCGACACCCGCTGTAGCAGATGAGCCCCAAGCTGTTCCTGTTGCTACTGAAACAATGGCTGAAATTACAAAGGCGGTTACTAAGAAATATTGAGGATCAATTATGAGTAATCCATAATAAATTAGCATGGGAACTGTTCCGGAATATATCCAAGTTCCAACTATTATCCCGACTGCAAAAATAATAAATATCGCTGGCATTGCTGTATTCAGGCGAGTAGAAATTCCTTTCTCCATGTCTTCCCAACTTAGCCCTACTCTGTATGCAATAAAAGCTGCATATGCTGCAGATAGTAATAATAATGGCTGGATCGGTATTTCAAAATATCCAAAGCCGATACCAATAACAACAGCTAGAAAAACAAAACAAGAAATAGACTCAAATAAAGTTGGTGCTCTCTTCATAACAATTTCCCCTTAGTTTAATTTTTTTACAAACGATTGATAATTTCGTTTACGCTCAAATTAGATAGTCCAACTTTCTCAAGCGTTAAGCCTTCTTTATGAAAGTCCCTATTTAGTATTGTTCCTCCAATTGTAATGACTGCGTCAATATTCGGAGTCGGAACATCTGCTTCTCTTCCAAGGTCTGACCAAAAAACCAAGCCGTCTGCAATATCCTCAGTGAAGTATCTAGAGTCCACAGCAGTTGGTCCTTTAATATTTCCATAAACCTTACTCTCATTGAACAAAGTCTGTATATCATATTCATTGTTCTCGAAATATCCTCTGTTATAGCGACTCGTAATTGCATCTTCTAACTCAAAGCCAAAGGCTCTCCCAATAGCAATTCGTTCACTTTCTATTCCGCGTAATAATCTAACTGTATGTTCTGTAATGCCCTCTTTGTATAAGTAAAATTCACCATTCGAATAATCAATTCGTCCTGCATTAAGTAAAGAAGGGCCAGGGTGAACTTCAGGATTTCCGTTTTCCATGGTCGAGTGTAATACATTTTTAGCTGGTACTAAGCAGTCATACAACGTTTTACACTTATCAATTAACTCACTCGTTTTACTAGCTGGGAAGGCTGAGAAAAATAGTTTTTTTACTCTTAACCCAAGCTCAACTTTTGCTTCCGCTGGAAATGCACGTGTCCCGTAGGTTAAAGAATTTGTTTCTCCAATCTTAAGTTCTTTGTCAAAACCGAGCGCTCTAACTTTGTTTGTGAATCTTATTGCCCCCATAGCACCTGCCCCATTTAGCATTATTACTTGTTCTTTTTGAACAAATGGGGCAAGAGCTTCTGCCATATTTTCTATAGCAAATCCAGGGATTGTTAACATAATCACTTCTGCACCTTCAATAGCTTCTTTTATATCTGTAGTGACCTTATAGACAGGAACAAACTTGTCATTTCCATTCTCATGAAAATGTATACCACCTAGTTCCCTTATTTTTTCTAAATTACTAGCAAAACTTTCATTTTCATAAAGTGTAATTTCAAAGCCTCTATCAGATAAGTCCGCTGCTGCTGTGATTCCACCGTTTCCCGCTCCAATAATTGCTACTTTTTCAACTTTCATTTCAATTCCCCCTTATAAAGATAAGTTACACTAATCTTTATGAAAATAAAATAATTCTACAGAATATTCTGCAGAGTTATTGGCTATCCTTCTCTTAAAATTTTCTCCATCTTTTTACCTTTAGCAAGTTCATCAATCAACTTATCTATATAGCGAATTTCCTGCATTAAAGGATCTTCAATTTCTTCAACTCTTACACCACAAATAACACCTTTGACTTCACGTCTATTTGGGTTCATATTCGGTGCTTGATCAAAGAATTCTTCAAAATTAACACCTTTTTCGAGTTGTTCATGAAGTGCTTCATTCGAATATCCTGTTAACCAAGTGATAATTTCATCCACTTCTTCTTTGGTTCTATCTTTTCTCTCTGCCTTTGTAACATAATGAGGGTAAACACTAGATACTGCCATCTTAAAAATTTTATGCTCTGCCATATTACTTCACCTCGTTTAATTTTTCATCTATAATTATATCAAACATACGTTCGTAAAGGATGTGATATTATTGACCTTAAATGCAACAGATCTTTTATTCCTTCATCAAATAAAGGATAAGCCAAAACATGTGTTACAACGTTACTATTTTTGGTCGACAGAAGCTCAGTCTATAGACCAACGCTTAGAACATTTACTGTCTGCTGGTCATTTACACGAATCCACACATCTAGCTACTAAATTATCACAATTCACGATTCCTGTAATTAAAGAACTTCTCAGAGCACATGATTTAAAAGTGTCTGGGAACAAGGACATCCTATTATCACGCTTAAATGAGTATGATGGTGTAATTGACTTAAGTCATTTACAAGTAGAGTCTGTTTATATCGTTGATGAAAGTTTACAGGAACTAATGGAACAAACAAGATTTCTTGTTTATATGAGTATGAATGGCCCTTTGACAATTGATGATGCATATTCATTTTACCTTGATCACCCCACACTCACCAATTCAGAAGTCATTATCAAACTCCACGAAAAGGTAATCGCATCTCATCAAAATACTTACCAAGTCATTAAGTGTCATCTCCTACTATCCGATTACTACGATAAGGTACACCATAAACAGAGTAAAAGCCTCAATCATTTAAATTCTTTCACTTTACTCATCGTATTAGAAGCTATGAGGCGCTATCTTGAAGTGACACACACACCTGGGGAAATATTTTTTGATATTGATAACAACACCGTTGAAAAATACCGTTCATTGTTACTCATGAAACAATGGACAGTAAGTGACCTATATCAAGGGCTTCTAAGGGCAGGAGAAAATCTACCGTACAGTGATAAGGCAATCACTTTAGCAAGTCAATTTATTATTCGCTATATCATTAATAGTAATAAGGCAGAACAAGAACTGATTTCCGGTATTAAGAGCGGTGACGATTAAACATTGTCACCACTCTTAATTTGTTTTCTCTATAATTCATTTCTATACCCTCTAATTATTTCAGATTATTTTGACTTAACAGAAATTTAAGCATATAATTTGGCAATATAATTACTATTATAAAAAGGGGATTGATAGGAATGGAAACACTTTTTGCTAGTCTAGATGAACTAAACGAAGAAATCATTTCAATACGTCGACATTTACATCAACATCCAGAATTATCATTCGAGGAAGTTGAAACACCTAAATACATAGCTGAGTTTCATGAAGTACTTGGCCACGAAGTAAGGACAGGTGTCGGTGGTAATGGTGTCGTCGCTTACTTAAAAGGGGAGCATGACGGACCTACGGTTGCCTTACGTGCCGATTTTGATGCATTGCCGATTGAAGAGGAAACCGAGCTCGACTTCAAATCTGTAAACGAAGGTGTAATGCACGCTTGTGGACACGACGGTCATACCGCTACTTTACTCGGTGTTGCTAAGGCATTAAATAAACACAAGAATGAACTTCACGGTAATGTTGTATTCATCCACCAACACGCTGAAGAATTACCACCGGGTGGTGCGAAACCTATGATTGAAGACGGCGCCCTTGAAGGTGTTGATGTCATCTTTGGCACTCACTTACAAGCACAACTTCCATTGAATGAAATTGCCTACCGCACTGATGCCCTTCAAGCGTCGCCTGATTCTTTTGAAGTGAAGATTCTTGGTAAAGGCGGGCATGGTGCCATGCCTCAAGATACAAAAGATAGCATTTTAATTGCGTCTCAGCTCGTAAATAATTTTCAACAAATAGTTAGTCGACGCGTCAACCCGCTTCAGTCTGCAGTCCTATCAGTCTGTTCTTTTGAGGCAATTGGTCCTTATAACATCATTGCAAATACAGCTAAAATCAAGGGCACTGTGAGAACTTTAAATGAGGAATCACGTGAATTGATGGAGCAAGAAATGGAAAGGGTTATCAAGGGAACATGTGAACTATCCGGTGCAGACTACGAATTTAACTATGAACGTGGGTATCCAGTACTCATTAACCACAAAGAAGAAACTGAATTTGTCGTAAAAGTTGCAGAAACCGTACCTGATGTCGCCACTGTAAAAGAAATTGAACCGATTATGGGTGGAGAAGATTATTCATATTACTTACAAGAAGTTAAAGGCACATACATTTTTACTGGTGCACAACCAGATAATACAGATGATCCATATCCACATCATCATCCTAAATTTGATATTAATGAAAAAGCCTTACTCACAGCAGCTAAAGTACTAGCTAAATCGACTGTTGAATACATGAACCAAAATAAATAACAGTGGGGATATGTCATGGAGAATACTACACTAAACTTATGGAAAGATTGGCGCTTGCATGCTGTTGTCTTTGCCATCGTCATCATAACTGAGTTAATCGGTACGCATCAATTTCAAATTGGTCCAGGTACTGTTTTACTACTGCCAATGCTCTATGCTGTTGTTATCGGTCTAGCAACTTTCTTTACACCATTAATTAGTAAAGTTCAATCAAGTAAAGCTGAATCCTTAGTCTTTATGTCTGTCACCTTATTGATTGCAAAATTCGGTGTTCAAGCAGGACCTGCTCTACCTGAGTTGATTCAGGCAGGTCCTGCACTAATCTTTCAAGAATTCGGTAATTTAGCGACAATATTGATTGCCTTACCAGTTGCTGTGTTTCTCGGGTTAAAAAGAGAAACTATTGGTATGACACACTCAATTGGTCGAGAATCCAACTTAGCACTAATATCAGAAAAATATGGAGTCTCTTCACCAGAAGGTCGTGGTGTTGTATCCATGTATATATTCGGTACATTATTCGGTGCAATATTTTTAGGGCTGACTTCTGGTTTCTTTGCATCCGTTTTTCCGATTAGTCCACTATCATTCGCCATGGCAACAGGAATCGGTAGCGGGAGTATGACAGCCGCTTCACTCGGTCCGCTCGTTGCCATGTATCCTGATCAAGCAGATCTCATCACTGCCTATTCTGGAGCAAGTAATTTACTTACATCCGTCACAGGTTTATATATGAGTATCTTTATAGGTTTACCTTTAACTGAAAAATATTTTTCTCTAATGTCGAGAATTAAAAATAAAAAAGCCAAGGAGAGTGAGTAATTATGATTGGAAAACTAATAGATTGGACACTCACTCTCAGTATTGTCTCCATCATGACGCTCGTTGGTAATTTCATCGGTTATGAGGTCATGCCTTTAACAGCTTTACCCGGAATCATTACTTTAATGGTTATTGTTCTAATAGGAATGGTCATTCATGAAGCTTTACCTTTTAAGAAGCTACCTGCCATTGCATATATCGGGATACTTGCCTTTGTAGTTACGATGCCATTTTTCCCAGGTTCGGGAAAAATCGTCGCTTGGACTTCAGAAGTAAATTTACTTGCTCTAACTACACCGATTCTTGCCTATGCAGGTATTTCCATAGGTAATTCTTGGGTAGACTTTGCTAAGATGGGATGGAAAACAATCATCGTTGGTATGCTCGTTTTATTAGGAACTTATCTTGGATCAGCCATTGTCGCTGAGATAATCTTAAGAATACAAGGTATTGTATAAATAATTACCCGGAGCAAGTCATTGATATGCTCCGGGTAATTTTTATTCTTGAAAGTGATCTTCGATAAAGGCCTTGTAGCCAATCACTTTTTGTGTGTCGTAAAACGTTTTAAATAACTCAACAACTTCTTCTAGTGTTAATGCTTCCTTATGATATATCTTCCCAAATTCCTCTGAGTCTTTTGCAGGGAGCGCTTCAAATGAGTAGTATTCCTCATCTTTAATACATTGAATTGTATCCACTTCTAGGTTGTAGTTAACAAAGGATAAGGTCGCAAAACTATCTTCTGAATCCACAACATCATGTACAGCACTTTCTACTTGTGTCCATGAAGGATTTTCATAATCATCTAAACCGGTGGACAGCTCAACGTAGGGCTCACCATTCTTTAGTTGTTCATCATCTATTTCATCTTCATTTTTTAGGAAGCCAAATATTCCCATAGAAAACACTCCTATATTCTTACTGTATTTAAACAGTCTTTATTTCTTATATATTCCCCTTTTTATTTAAGTTAATCATAAAAAAAACTGCTTGGCTTAATTAAGCCAAGCAGTGAAACAATAACTTTACTATTTATTTTCTTCTTCGCTACCATCATCTGCAAGGTGTGGCGCAATTTCATCTGGTAATGTTTCTTCGAAAGCTTCTCTTCTTTCTTCAAGTTCTTTCTCAGTTTTTACTCTATGAGAATCTTTATAAAGTAATTGTTGTCTTTCTAATTCGATAATTCCATATTCACTCCGCAAGGCTTTATATAGAGAAATACCGAGCATGGCAACAATGAACGTGAATGGGAAGGCTGCGATTAACATCGCCATTTCTATGGCTGATAAACCACCAGACCATAATAGTACGATAGCAGTGCCAGCTAAGATACCACCCCAGATTAATTTAACTTTAAGCGGTGGGTTTAATGAACCGCCAGTTGTTAGCATACTAATTACGAAAGTACCACTATCAGCAGAAGTAACAAAGAATGAAGCGATAAGTAGTATCGCAATACCCATAATCACTGGTGCTGCGGGGTAATTTTCTAAGAATGCAAATAGGGCAACTTCATTACCTTCTGTTTCAATTAAGCTATAAATTCCGCCACCTAAGATGTTATCTGATTCAATACCAGCAACACCGAAGATCGCAAACCAAATCGCACTAAAGACAACTGGTACACCCATCACACCAACGATGAACTCTCTAATTGTTCTACCGCGTGATACACGTGCGATGAAGCTACCAACAAAGGCAGCCCAACCGATCCACCATGCCCAGTAGAATAGTGTCCAGTCATTTAAGAATGAACGCTCGCCTGTAAATGAATTCATGTTAAATGTCATACTGACTATGTTATTAAGGTAGTTACCTAAGTTCGTCATAAATGCTTCTAGCATTTGTACAGATGAACCAAAGATAAATACGAATAACATTAAGGCTATCGCAATAATGACGTTACCAATACTCAAGTAACGGATACCTTTATTGACACCTGTAGATGCAGAAATCATAAAGGCTACAGTAATAATTAGGACGATAATTGTCTGCGTCCAAACATTGTTTTCAATGCCGTCAAAGCTGTAGCTAAGACCTGCTGTGATCTGAGTTGCACCAAGTCCAAGTGATGTTGCGATACCGAAAATTGTACCGAATACTGCTAGAGAGTCGATACCTGTACCTAACCACCCTTTAGATCGTTCACCAATTAAAGGTGATAAGGCTGAACTCATAAGTAGTGGTGCATTGTGTCTGAAGTTAAAGTAAGCTAGAGACAGACCCACTACTGCGTATACACCCCAAGGGTGAATTCCCCAGTGGAACAGTGTATGCATCATAGATTCTTCCTGAGCAGCAATAGAACCAGGCTCTGCCGATGGTGGGTTGTGGAAGTGAGTTACAGGTTCGTTAACACCGTAGAACACTAAACCAACACCCATACCTGCTGTGAATAAGAATGAGAACCAAGTAAAGTAACTGTACTGTGGTTTTTCATCCTGTCTACCTAAACGTATCTTACCGTATGGGCTGAAAACTAAATAAATCGCAAAAATAACAAAAGCTGTCATGCCCAGCATGTAAACCCAACCAAGTTGGTTAGAAATAAAATTGTTAATTACACCAAGAACTGAACCAACATTTTCTGGGAAAAATGCACCCCATAAAATGAAGACAGCTGCTAATGAAACAGAAACGTAAAAGACCGGTGTGAGTACCGATTTTTTTTCTTTCATAAAAAAGTATACCTCCTGTAAATATAGTTTCTGTGATTAAGACAAAACAAAAACGCCAGTCTTAAAAATGATAGTTTATCGTGCTGTATCGTGAAATTTGGGAACTGAAACTTCCCTAAAAAAAGAAAATAGAAATGTTACATGAAAAATCATGTCAAAAACTGCAGTGAGTGCATCTCACAGCTAAAAAGGATTTTACTTGACTTAAAATAAAGCCTTGGACAACTTGTAATGCTAACACAGTTATATCGAAATTAAAACAGTTCTGAAACAATTATTTATAATAATTACAAAAAGCCAAACCCCAATACGGTTTGGCTAGCTTCTATTTAAACCCTCTTGTAAAACTGCTAGGTGGCTTTGATTCAAACCTCAAAGACTTTCCACTAGTTGGGTGTTTAAACTCTATAACACTTGCATGAAGACCAAGGCGATTGATTGGTTTGGTTGTTGATCCATATTTTTTATCGCCTACTATTGGATGGCCAATCGTTTCCATATGCACACGGATCTGATTTTTTCGTCCCGTCTCTAAGTTGACTTTTAATAGAGAAAATCGACGATTTTTTCTCATCACTTGGTAATGAGTAATTGCTTTTTGCCCACCATTGTCTTTAGGACTTGAATGCATTTTAAAGGTCTTATCTTCTTTAAGCCAAGAAGTAATCGTCCCGTCTTCTTTAACTTGGCCCTCTACTAAGGCAATATAAGTTCTTTCACTTACGATGTCTTTCCAGTTATTTTGTAACTTTTGTTGTACTACACGTGATTTTGCAAATATCATCACACCTGAAGTATCTCTATCTAAACGATGTACTATAAATATGCGATTGTTTGGTCTGATACTCTGTACATAATCCATTAACATTCTAAAAGCTGTCGCTTTTTTCTCGAGTTTAGAGCCCATAGTTAAGAGTCCATGTGACTTTTCAATGGCAATAATATCATCGTCTTCATAGACAATCTCTATGCCTTTCATCTTAACATCAGGCGATGCGGCACGGTCTCTTAAGGTGACGACATCACCCTTTTTCAAGCATTCATCAAACTGTGTCGTCGGTTTACCATTAATAGTAACTTGGCCTCGTTTTAACATTCCTTTGACTGTACTTCTGCTCTTATTTGGCATCACTTCAAATAGGTATTCAAGTAGTTCGTTATTCTTTTCTACTGTCCATTCGGTATTACCTTTATTCTTATTCTTCATTTAATAATAATCCCTTTCATTGATCAGGCTGATTTATCTTCTAGATATTTAACTAATTTATTCATTTCTTTATTCATAACAGCCTTCACAATAGGTTTCACTGTCATTACAAACATTCTGACTCCCATTTTACTATCGATGCTAGAGCGTACAGTTAGCTCTGAATATTCTCCATTTGGAACGATATTAAATAACGTTGTAATAACGCCTTGTTTAAGCTTAGTTTTCATTGTAATACTACGATTCTCGCTGTATTCAACTATTTCATTTCTAAATCTGTATGTCTTATTTCTAACGCCTAGCGTTATTCTAAATTTTGTACCCTTAGCACGTTTTTCTTTCGTATTATACTCAACTTCCTTTAGGATGGTGAATATGTCTATTAATTGATTGTCATCATTAATTACACTAAAGATATCATCTGCAGATGCATTAACCTTTTCATTTCTATAGCTATAAATTTCCATCTAAGCCCTCACCTGTATCATCGTATTTAAATCTAAAATGGTCCTAGATTTATCAATGTTGCTACCACTAATAGTATCATAGCAATGACTGACCAGATAATAAATAACGGCAAGAACCACTTTGCCCATTTAATCCACGGTACACCCGCAACAGCTAAACTCGCCATTAGTGTGCCTGACGTTGGAAAAAGTGAGTTAGAGAAGCCATCGCCAAACTGGAATGCAAGTATTGCGACTTGACGGGTCACCCCTACCATATCAGAAAGTGGTGCTTGAATCGGAATCATAATTGCAGCCTGTCCACTGCCCGACGGAACAAAGAAGTTAAAGATTGAGTTCATGATGAACATACCTATTGCTGTTGCAACAGGAGGTAAGGCAGATAAAGGATCTGATAGCACACTAACTAATGTATCTAAAACCATGCCGTCTTCCATAATAATGAGTACTGCTCTTGCTAAACCAATGATTAAGGAACCGTATACGAGTCCTTTACAACCTTCCAAGAAAGTTAAGGTAATTTCATTATAGTTCATCTGAGCAATCATACCTGCAATAATTGCAACGATGATAAACAAGGCAGCCATATGATTGGTCGTCCATTGGAACTGGATCACTGCAAATATGAAGAAGATTAAGGCTAGAGCAGTCACAGCCAGTATCCATTTATGTCTTATAGTAAACTTTTCTGTGTTCTTAAATTCTTCTGCTGATGCTTCAACACCCATAATACTTTTTGTAGGGTCATTCAATATTTTTTTACAGTATCGCCATGTAAACCAAATCGTTACAGCAGTTAAAATCACAAAGGCAATCAATCTAAACAGCATTCCCGAAAAAGGTGGTAGTTCAGCTATATTGTGTGCAACACCCACTGTATATGGATTTAAGAATCCTGCTGAAAAACCAATAAAGGCCGCATTAAATGTAATTGCAACTGCTACAATGGCATCGAGTTTTAACGCTTTTGCTAACATTACCCCAATGACTACAAATGCGATGACCGAGTTACCTAATGCACCAACCGCACCGCCGATTGCAAAGAGAACAATAATCGATGAGATTAATAGAAATTCTCTCCCTTGCATCTTATCAATTGCAGAATATATTCCTGCCTGTATAGCACCTGAGCGATTAATGACTTCGAACATCCCACCTGCAAATAGAACTAGAAATATAATATCCGCACTCTCTATCATCCCAGTTTGAATCGCTAAAAAGACATCCATTAATCCTGCAGGTTCACTTTCAACCGTTTCATATGTATCGGGTACAATCGTCGTTACCCCGTCAATTTCCTCTCGTTCAAATGATCCTGCTGGCATTAAGTATGTGGCTAGAACCGCAAGCAACATTACTCCAAATACTATGACATATGTATCCGGAAACTCCCATCTTTTCTTCAATTTCTTGTTTTTTGATGAATTCACCGACATTCATTCACACTCCTTAGTTAAATGATTGTTTCTATATTACCATATGATGAATTTATAATTAAACTTTATTATGCATATTTAAACGTAAAATATTAAGTAGACAGTTCAACTTTTATATGTAATACTATTCATGAACTAAATACTGGTGCCTTTAACTCAGTCCAGAGAGACTGACAAGGACAGCGCTTATAATATCGATTCGGTTAAACATATCCTAATTCTGGGTGTTTAATCTTCTTTATTATAGAAATCAGCTTCTTGTCTTCTTTCGGGCAAGAAGCTTTCTTTTTGTCTGAATGAAACAAGTTGTGCCCTTTCGGCGCCAGTTTCTTAAATAAGAATCTGGAGGAATGAACATGTCTATTCAAGACAAAGAATTTTCACTTACAGCAGTACCTCAGTCTAGCCGTAAAGGATTTTGGAACATCTTAGTCGTTATGGTATCACTCAGCTTTTTCTCTGCCAGCATGTGGTCAGGTGGGACACTAGGAGAAGGTTTATCTCTTTTGAACTTCATTTGGATTGTCCTAGCTGGTAATTTAATTCTCGGTTTATACACCGGATCTCTCGCCTATATCTCAGCCAAAACTGGTCTCTCTACTCATCTACTCGCTCGCTATGCCTTCGGTAAAGAAGGTTCCTACATTACATCATTTTTACTTGCAGCCACGCAAGTGTGTTGGTTCGGTGTTGGACTTGCCATGTTTGCCGTCCCTGTCTCAATGGCAACAGGTGTCAATGTCTACATACTCATCGGTGTCTTTGGAACCTTGATGACTATTTCATCTATATTCGGTCTTAAAGCTCTTGCCATCCTCGGTTTCATCAGTGTCCCTACAATTGCAGTCTTCGGAATTTATTCAACATCAGATGCAGTTGCCTCAATGGGCGGCATGGAAGCACTTATGGCCTATGAGCCAAGTCAAACCATGAGTATCGCTCTCGCACTCACAATCTGTGTCGGTTCATTTATCAGTGCAGGTACTTTAACGCCTGACTTCACACGCTTTAGTAAAACTGCTAAATCAGCCGTATCATCTACAGTCATTGCTTTCTTTATCGGTAACTCATTAATGTTCTTATTTGGTGCCATCGGAGCAATGGCCTTTGGTATCGCTGATATTTCAGAAGTCATGATGTTACAAGGACTCATGATTCCAGCCATCATCGTCTTAGGATTAAACATCTGGACAACGAATGATAGCGCCCTTTACGCATCAGGACTTGGCTTTGCAAACATCTTTAAGCTACCTAAGAAGTATATTGTTGTCTTCAATGGTTTCTTAGGGACAATCGCAGCAATGTGGTTATACAACAACTTTGTGGGTTTCCTAACCTTGTTAGGTTCAGCCCTACCTTCAATCGGAGCCATTATCTTAACGGATTACTTCATCGTAAGAAAAAGACAATATGCTTCAATTGAAAGTGCTAACTTTAAAGCCTTAAACCCTGTCGCAATAATTGCTTGGATTGCCGGTGCTCTTCTAGCAAACTTCGTACCAGGCATTCCACCATTAAATGCTCTAATCGGCACAAGTGTCATCTATGCAGTCGGCATGAAATTAGCGGAGATGAAAGCACCAGTTACAGTTAAAGCACCGCTTAAAGGAAAGGATGAAATAGCACGTGAATATTAAGAACGCAACTTTAAGAGGACAAGAAGGTCTATGGAATATAGAAATTGAAGACGGAAAATTTAAAACGATCACTCAAGATCAGCTAGAAGAATCAGAGGATAGTATCGATGTGAAGGGTGCTTTAGTTTTACCCCCCTTCATAGAGCCGCACATTCATTTAGATACGACTTTAACTGCAGGAGAACCTGAGTGGAATATTAGTGGTACCTTGTTCGAAGGCATTCAGAGATGGTCTGAGAGAAAGGAATCACTGACTATAGAAGATGTTAAAAGTCGTGCGAAAAAAGCAATTAAATGGCAGATTGCTGGTGGCATTCAATACATTCGTACACATGTTGATGTCACTGACCCTGAACTGACTGCACTTAAAGCGATGATCGAAGTCAAAGAAGAGTTAAGTGACTTTGTAGATATTCAGCTCGTTGCTTTCCCGCAGGAAGGGATTTTATCGTATCCTAATGGGAAAGAAATTTTAGAAGAAGCAATAAAACTTGGCGCTGACGTTGTCGGTGCGATTCCTCACTTCGAATTCACTCGAGAGTATGGTGTAGAATCTTTAAAAATCGCCTTTGACCTAGCTGAAAAATACGATAAACTCATCGACGTTCACTGCGATGAAATTGATGACGAACAGTCGAGATTCGTTGAAGTCGTTGCGAATGAAGCTTACCAACGTGGTTTAGGTGAGAAAACAACTGCGAGTCACACAACAGCAATGGGCTCATATAATGATGCCTATACAGCGAAATTATTCCGCTTATTAAAGATGTCTAATATAAATTTCGTGTCTAATCCTTTAATCAATATTCACTTACAAGGTCGTTTTGACTCATATCCTAAACGCCGCGGCTTAACACGTGTCAAAGAACTTCAAGCTGCAGGCATGAACGTGTGCTTTGGTCATGATGATATTTTTGACCCTTGGTACCCACTTGGAACAGGTAATATGCTACAAGTCTTGCACATGGGAATCCATGTCGCACAGCTTATGGGCTACGAAGAAATCGTCAATTCCATCGATCTCATTACTAAAAATAGTTCCAAGACCTTACACATCAAAGATCAGTACGGTATTGAAGTCGGTAAACCCGCAAACTTTATCGTGTTGAATGCGGATAATGAGTACGATGTCATTCGTAAACAAGCAGTGGTGATGCACTCTTATAGAAATGGTAAACGCCTTGTGACAACTAAACCGAGTGAAACAACTATCGATCTAGGTGCTGAAGAACTGATAGATTTTGAAAGATAAGATACATCCTGTCTACTTAGTGTAGGCAGGATTTTCGTCTTTTTGGGTTCACCCTGTTAAACTATCCTTAGTATAGAGAATTACTTTATGAAAGGAGCATATCAATGACAAATAAAGAACAAGAAAGAAAAGTAGATAGTAAGATTCAAACCATAGAACCTATGGATCTTGGAAGTTCACAAGGCATGGTGTGTGACTTTGAAACGGGTGTATGTGGTTCAATTAATGAAGAGAAAGAGGAAAAGAAATAATGAAAATTACAATTTGGTCAGATTTCGTTTGTCCGTTCTGCTATATCGGGCAAGCTAACTTAGATAATGCTTTAAGTAAATTTGAACATAAAGATGATGTTGAGATTGAGTACAAGAGCTTCCTTCTTATGCCTGATGCAGAACATAAAGAAGGCGAAAGCTATGCTCAAACATTTTCCAAATTAAAAGGAATACCAATCGAACGCGCGGAAGGTATGCTAAACCAAGTAACAGAGACCGCTAAAAATGCAGGTGTTGAAATCAACTATGACATCGCTAAATTAGCAAGCACATTTAAAGCGCACCGTGTGTTCCAATACGCACGCTCTGAAGGTAAGGGCACACCATTCTTTAAAACTTTCTACAAAGCCCACTTCACTGAAGGTGAAAATCTAGATGACGATGATACAATCATTCGCTTATCAGAGTCTATTGGCCTAGATACTGATGGTATTAAAAATGTATTAGCTAGCGAAGACTACAGTCAAGATGTTAATGTCGATATCTCACAAGCATCACAACTTGGTGTTCAAGGTGTTCCTTTCTTCTTAATCAATGACAAATACTCAATCTCCGGTGCACAACCACCAGAACTATTTGAAGAAGCACTAAACAAAATCTATGCAGAAGAGCAGTAAAAAGTAGGTGTTAAACACCTACTTTTTTATTTGCCTATTTTTAAGAGTCTCATGATCTGACTCGTTGTTCTTGTAATATTCTTCTTAGTGACCTCACTATTCATAGCTTCTTCTAGTGTCATTGGCTGACTTTGGATTGAGAATATTGCGTCCATCCCTATAGCATTTAAGTCGTAAGCATCTGCCGATAAACTCCCGGCAAGTCCGATGAAGGGGACTTGTTTATCTTTGGCAATCTTTGCAATACCTACAGGCACTTTACCCATTTTTGTTTGGGCATCTAATTTACCTTCACCACTAATGACTAAATCAGCATCTTTTATTTCATCTTCAATATTCAACATATCTGAGATTAATGACACACCAGTTTCTAATTTCCCTTTGAGATAACTATGAAAAGCTGCACCTAAACCGCCTGCTGCACCACCACCTGGTATCTCGGATATATCTATATTCATTTCCTCTAATGTTTTATCTGCAAAATTTTTAAGTCCTTGATCTAGACTTGCTAAGTTATTTTCTTTAACACCTTTTTGTGGTCCAAATATATAAGTTGCACCTTGTTCACCGTACAAGGTGTTATTCACATCACAAGCAACTCTGAAGTTACAGATATCAAACTTAGCCGCTTCATGTGTTTTAATGATTTTATGGATTTGGCTTAAATATTTACCACCTCGTTTAATATCTTTACCACGCTCATCTAGAAAGCGGTAACCCATTGCTTGTAACATACCGACACCACCATCGTTCGTAGCACTGCCACCGAGTCCAATAATGAAATTTCTTGCCCCTAAGGCATGCGCATAATCAATCAACTCACCCAGCCCATATGAAGTGGCTTCATCAGGATTTAATTCATCTTGACTCAACAAGGTGAGTCCTGAAGTCGATGCCACTTCAATAATCGCAAGGTTTTTACTCGGCACTAACCCCAATAGCCCAGTTACTTCTTGGCCTATTGGTCCTGTTACTACTTTTTCAATTTTTTGCCCATGTAAGTTTTCTATTAGAATATCTGTCGTACCCTCTCCACCATCTGCCATTTCATAAGTTTTTACTCGAGCTTCACTCATTACAGATTCTATTCCTTGTACGACGGCTTCATTGGCCACTTTAGATGAAACACTACCTTTAAATGAGTCCATTGCTACAACTATTTTCACAATCACCACTCCTTTTCTATACCTTACCATTCATTTTCTTGTAGCTGAATCGATTAAATGCATTCTTCAACTTATATTAGTACACTAGATTTAAATCAGATAAAGGAGGTTGCTTATGAATTCGTATAAAGCTTTAGTGGTCAATCAAGCAAATGAAGGTACAGATATGAGCATACAGTCTATAGAGAGGAAAGTCTTAGGTCACGGTGAGGTTTTTATCGATGTGTATTATTCGAGTGTGAATTATAAGGACGGTATGGTAGCTGCTCTAGGTCAAATCGCAAAAAAATTCCCTCTCACACCCGGCATTGATTTAGCAGGTGTTGTGAAGGAATCCAATGATTCGCGTTTTAAAGTTGGTGATGAAGTCATTGCTACGAGCTATGACATTGGTACAAAAATCGATGGTGGGTATCAAGAATATGCAACAATTCCCGGTGAATATGTCTTACCACTTCTTGATGGTTTAACTTTAAAAGAAGCAATGATTCAAGGTACAGCAGGCCTGACTATCGGCATTGCTATCGATAAGTTAGAAAATGTTGGTGTTCACCCAGATCGTGGTGATGTACTCGTCGCCGGTGCTTCAGGCGGTTCAGGAAGCTTAGCTATTCAGATGTTACATCATTTAGGTTACTCTGTCGTTGCAAGTAGTGGCTCATCTTCACGTATCGAATATTTAAAATCGATTGGTGCTGAACGCGTCATCGACCGAGCTGAAGTAGAAAATGATCATAATCAACCCGTCAATCCACCACTGTACCAAGCAGCAATTGACCCTGTTGGTGGTAGTACGACAGAATATATTTTAAAAACGCTAAACCCAGAAGGTGCTGTCGTCACTTTTGGCCTTGTTGGTGGTACAGAAGTATCAACCAGTGTCCTACCATTCCTTGGGCGAGGTATTCATTGGCTTGGAGTAAACTCAGTACATTATCCTATGGAAAAAAGACAAGAGGTTTGGCAGCGACTCGCCACTGATTTAAAAATCGACCTAGAGCGTGATGACTTGGTTAATGAAGTCAGTCTTGATGAGCTACCTCAAGCACTCCACGATATTATTGACGGTAATTTACAAGGTCGCACCATCGTGAATTTGAAATCATGATGCAATTTTAGTTTAGCTGGAGTTATCACTGTGAGCTATGATGGTGATAACTCCGCTTAATTTTTTTCACTTATCACCGTTTCCATCCTTTTTGGTGATCACTCCTTATTTTTTATGGCACTTATCACCGATTCATCAACCAAGCCCTCTATTTAACAGACTGAATAACCGCTTTTAACACCACTGGCATCATTTCAAAGGCATTCTTTTTATTAAGACGCTCTGACATCTTATGTGCATCTTTACCAAATGGCCCAATATTCATAACTGGCGCATTCAAAATCTTCATCTCTTTAAATGGAATCTGATAAGACTCTCCCCAGAGCGGCGCGTTTTGCATAAATACTTCCCAGCCATTATCGTCGGCTCGATAGTTGACATAACTCAAATCGGAAATACCATTAAAATAATACTTATTCGTCACATCGTAATCAAAATTTTGTTTAAAGGTTGTCTTAGTGACCTCAATCAGATTCTGAACTAAAGCATCATCTGAGGAATTCACCGCTGGCATATAAGGTGGCGCAAACATTAAGATTGTTGCTGGTGCAAGCTCCTGACAGTATTCCATCAAGCGGTCAGCAATCAACAAGGTCATTTTTCTGAAATCACCTTGTTCTTTTTTAATGACAGAATCAATTAATGCATCCGCCTCTTCTTTACTATATTTATCGATAAAATACTCCAATACTTCTTGATATTCCATAACACGAATACATGTGAAAGGCTTGATTCCATTTGCCTCAGCAATTTTTAAGTAATCCGTTCGACACTGATTCATGGCATCTTCAGCAATTTCCTTAAAGGTACCCATAACATCTCTTGCCGTCTGTTCCATCGTGACCACATTATATAAGGAATAGGAATGATGGGAAGTTTGAACATCATAATTATCTTTAAGATCATTAGACTGTAAACAAATCGGTAGCGGTGTTGTCTCTCCGTCAAATGATTCCTGGAAACGATTAGTAAATTCCATCTCTTTGTTTAAATAAGCTGATAAGTAGTGAGCTGTAATACCATTTAAAGGTTCCCCTGCGTGAGTCGGAATTCCATAAAACAAAGCAGCTGGCATAATTTTTCCAATAGTTCCGGAGTATACATAATGATTATTATCTAGTGGTTGCTGAGTGAATGACGGTTCACCATTTAAGAACAGACGAATATTTAAGCCGTATTCCTCTTTCAATTGCACCAAGCCAGGCACTGCACAGAGCATACCCGCTGAACTGACTTCTTCGTCAGGTACCGTGACCAGGCAAATATTAATCTCCCATTCTTCTTTAATTGCCTGCTCTAAAATATGTATATGTAAGGCAAGCCCAGCTTTCATATCCATAATGCCACGACCAAAAACAAATTCTCCTGATTCTAAATCAGCTTTCGCTTCTTCAGTTAGCAACTCAGTTTGTTCCTTAAAGGTCGCCGTTAAATGTTCAGGATCAAATGCAAGTTTAGAAAGCTGCCCATATTCTTTTACCCCTACAGTATCAAAATGACTGATTAGTACGACCGTATCGACCGCGTCATCATTTTTATATAAGGCAGTTAAAGCATTGCGGCTATTTCCAGCATCGAATAAACGAATTTTATCTTCCGCTTTAGAGAAATAATCCAGTTCCTTTAACTTTTCTTTTAACTTATGTGGAAAGTCGATCTCACCCTGACTTCCAGATAAACTATCCCAAGAAATTAATTCATATAAGAGAGATTCTATATCCTCTGCTTTTTGCCATAAATATTCCAAATTAGACACCCCTTTAAAAACCATCTGTCATCTTTTTAATCTATCATACCTGTCTTTTTTAAAATATGCTTGTATTTCCTAGGGAATAACAACATATAAAGCATTTTTATTTCTAATTTAAAATATTTTGATATCATTTGTCATGTTATCATGATACAATTATTCCTGATATTGTAAATTAATTTGGAGGTAATGTTATGGCTAAAGAAAAAGTAAAAGTTCCCATTTATAAACGAGTTTGGTTTACTGTCCCTGCATTATTTATAGGTATGATTTTACTTGTTAATTTACTTACCATTTCCGAAGATGAGTCAAATGCATCAAAAGAAGAAAAAGATACTACTAATTATAGTAGCTCCACAAGTTCTTCAAAAACTAGTGAAGAAACACAAAAAGAAGTGGATGAAATCATTTCACAATTAGAAGAAACCTCTGAAGATCTCGATACAGATGTAGAGGCAGCAGAAAAAACTGATGAAGAAGATACCGAAATAGATTCTGAATATGAGAACACTCAAGTCGATGACTCTACTGAAATTGATTTTATTGCTGGAGTTTATATTGCTAGTATGCCATTCTCTAAATCTGGACTAGTAGATCAACTAGAGTTCGAAGGCTATTCTACTGAAGAAGCTATTGCGGCTACAGAAAAATTGGATGTTGATTGGTCAGAACAAGCGGTTCTTAAAGCAAATGACTATCTTGATTTCACTGCGTTTTCAAAAGAAGGTTTAATTGAACAATTAGAGTTTGAAGGGTTTACATTAGAAGAAGCTACTTATGCAGTTGATCAGGTTGAAGGTGAAACGAATGCTGCATCTTCTAGTACGGAATCTGGTGAAACAATGTCACAATCAAATGCAGTAAAACAAGCTGAAAATTACCTTAATTATTCTGCATTCTCTAAATCAGGCCTCATTGATCAATTAGTATTTGAAGGTTATCCTGAGGAAGATGCATCTTATGCTGTCGAACAAATTGAAGTCGACTGGATGGAGCAAGCTGAAAAATCTGCTAAACAGTATTTAGACTACAGTTCATTCTCAAGAAGTGGTCTGATTGACCAATTAGTATTTGAAGGTTTTAGTCTAGAAGAAGCAACCTACGGCGCTGATCAAGCCGGACTTTAGTTTCCAAATGTACTTGAAATTAATTATACTCAGTTAACTATTAAAGTAATTTAAAAATCCGGCCGTTAGTCACCATTTGATGTATCTATCAGCCGGGTATTTTTGTTCTGGACGTCTTCTCTTAATTCCCTTAACCTGTATAACTTACCTTCTCCGTTTCCACTAATTCTTTTAATCCCATAAACATATAATTATAGCCTTCCTCAGTACTATCTCTGTATGCTTTTTCTGCTTTTTGTATGTCGTCCTCTGTCAAATCAGGCTCATGAAGCACTGTAATATCATGACTAAATGTCATATTAGTACCTGTCGATGTTTCATCGAAAACAACGGATAGCGTATCTTCATATTCACTAAACTGAGGCATTTTAAAAGTAAAGACTAACTTTTCATTTTCTACGATTTCCTTATAGGTACCTATGGCTCTAAAATCTTGCCCCTGTCTATGGTCAACAACTTCCCATTCACCACCAATTTGTAAATCATTTTTCGCGACTTTATTAGTTGCTTGTAAGGTCATAAACCAGTTTCTAAATAAGTCAGGATTCGTCCAGGCTTCAAATAATTTTTCAGGTTCAACATTAAAATCTCTGTTCATCGTTAAGTTCACTACAGATTTTTCAGTCATTCTCGGCACCTCTCTTTAAGTTTTTATCGATTCACATACTACTTTATACTAAAATAGCGTAAGATAATAACTATCTTGTGTTTGCAGTAAGGAGAAATTTTTCATGATAGGTACAATTTTTAACGTTGTAATGATTATAATCGGTTCGACGATTGGGAGTTTATTTAAAAAGGGAATCAAAAAAGAATATCACGATGTGTTGATGACAGCCATGGGTCTCGTTGCCCTTGCGATTGGTGTTAACGCAATCGTTCAATATATGCCAGAAAGTAAGTTTCCGGTTTTATTTATTTTATCGTTAGCTTTAGGTGGCGTTATCGGACAAATGCTTAACCTAGAGGATAAATTTAATAATGCTGTGAGTAAGTTTTCAAAAGGCGACTTGGCACAAGGCCTATCTACAGCAATCTTACTCTATTGTATTGGCACACTTTCTATACTTGGACCAGTCGAAGCAGCAGTGAATCAGAACTATACATATTTAATTACTAATGGCATTTTAGATGGGATTACTTCTATTGTGCTTGCATCAACTTTTGGTTTTGGAATTGTATTATCAGCAGTTGCCGTGTTTCTTTGGCAAGGATCAATCTACTTATTCGCATTATTCATGGAAAATGCGATCAATGTTGATATCTTAAACGAAGTGAATATTATTGGCGGTATTTTAATTCTGATGGCGGGCTTAGGCATATTGAATATCAAAGCATTCAAAACAATGAACTATCTACCCGCCTTAGCTGTCGTCCCTGTGATGTATGTCATTTTCAACTTCTTTTCTTAAACTTGAGTTTAATTAGCGGCTTCTCATTGGCGCGTATTCCTGTTTGTGCGCCAACGGCGGACTCTCTTTGGCGCGTATTCCTGTTTGTGCGCCAACGGCGGACTCTCTTTGGCGCGTATTTCTGTTTGTGCGCCAATGGCGGACTCTCTTTGGCGCGTATTTCTGTTTGTGCGCCAATGGCGGACTCTCTTTGGCGCGTATGATAAACAAATTAAAACGGCATCTGCAAAGTGCAGATGCCATTCTTTTATAATTAACCTCTTATGTTGTCAGTTTTCTTTTTAAAATCAAATTCAATAACTATGGGTAAAATAATCAAACAAAGCCAAAATTCAAATCGTGAAATATCGAGGATGGGCAAACGTGGCTCACCCCAAAATAGATTTAGAGAAACTATCAAAATAATAATGAATAAGTATCGGTTCCGACCTTCTCTCTTATCTTCTTTTATTTCCTCTACCTCGTCAGATGGACGTCTTTCTAAAACAGCCATCAACAAGATAAAAACGATGACCGCTATAAGTGGCCCAAACTGCAGACCGAAAGTTACCCATTCGTGTTCATGCAAAAAATCAAGCACTATAAAATTCACAAGGACTGCTGGAAATAAAAATTTAAAGGTAAAATCCTCTAACTTACGCACATTAAAATCACCTTCTGAAACTGGTCTTACTTTTCATTACCCACATCACTAACTGAAAAACCATAATTTTATTGGATTTTATCCTCTATGTTTTTCATAAATTTTGCTGGATTACCTGCCACAATAGTGTTTGGTGCGACATCTTTTGTCACAACAGAACCTGCTGCAACAACTGAGTTTTCACCTATCGTAATACCTGGCAAGATGGTGACATTTGAGCCAATCCAAACATTTTTCTCTAAGTTAATCGGTTTAAGATGCATCGTTCCACGGTCAGTCGGATCATAGTCATGATTAATTGTCGCCATCACAACATTATGACCAATCAAGCTACCGTCTCCGATTGTTATACCGCCCTGATCTTGAAAACGACAGCCTGAATTGATAAATACATTCTTACCAATATTAATATGCTTTCCAAAGTCAGTCGTAAATGGTAGAAAGACTCTAAAACTTTCATCTAGTTTATAACCCACAATTTCAGACATTATCTCTCTTGCCTCATCGTCTGTATGAATACCATTGTTCAGTCTTTGACATAACAATCTGGTCTCAGCTGAGACACTTTGCATTTCCGCATTTTCTTTTGAACCTTATGGTAGTATTTGATTTTCTTTTAAAATCTTCAACAATTCTTGCAATTCCAATTTGGATCACCTAGTTCTCAATATATTTTTTAATAAGTTCAAATGTATTCTTCAAGGCATCTACATGCGTTCTTTCCATGCCGTGACTGCTAGAGACACCTGGTCCGATTAAGGCTGCTCTAATGTTTGCCCCTCCAGATAATGCTGCTGATGCATCACTACCGTACATCGGGTAAATATCCACTGCGTAATTCAAGTCCTCTAATTTAGCGTATTCAATCAGTTGAGACGTCAGTTCGTAATCATACGGTCCTGAAGAGTCCTTGGCACAAATGGACACTTCGTATTCTGTACATTCTAAATCTAAACCAATACAACCCATATCCACTGCTAGTAATTCCGTAATGTCTTCTGGAATCCATGCTGCGCCATGTCCGACTTCTTCATAGGTCGAGAAGATAAACTTCAGGTTCGTCTTCGGCTTCACCCCATTTTCTTTCAGCATTTTGAGAATGCTCACCAACAAGGCGACTGAGGCTTTATCGTCCAGGAAACGTGATTTAACAAAGCCAGATTCTGTCACGGTCACTTTCGGATCATAGGCCACAAAGTCACCGTTTTGAATCCCCAACTTCTGGACATCTTCCTTATTCTCCACACGCTCATCAATTTTGACCACGAGGTTATCGATATCTCTCTCTTTTTTAGAGGCGTCTTTGAAGACATGAATCGACGGTGATTTCGACAGAATTGTCCCCGTGTACACCTTGTCATCTCTCGTGATGATATCACAATACTCCCCGTCCAAGGTTGGCGTTAATGGACCACCCAATTTTGTTAACGATAAAGTCCCATCACTATTAATGGATCGCACCATTAAACCTAAAGTATCCACATGTGCACTTAGGCCTCTAGTGGCATTTGTATCTTCACCTTCAACACTTACAATTAAATTACCTTTTGGAGTAACCTCTGTTTCATAACCAATGTTCTCAACTGCAGATTTTAAAAAGCGGATGGCATTCGTTGCATAGCCGGTTGGGCTATTAATTGATAGCAATTCTTTTAAGAATGATACAGTTTCTTCTTGTTTAAACATAAAGATATCCCCTTTATTTTAAGTTAAGTCCAGTATACACTTTCAGATAAGCATCGAACAAAAAAGTGAAGCCTTAGAATAATCTAAAGCTTCACTAATTAAATCAATATTTATGCATTTGAACTTTCTGTTTGTGGTTCTACAAGTTGTTCTTCCTCTTCAAGGTATCGCTCAACACCTTCAGCTGCACGGTAAGCAAGTGCACCGATTGTTGGTGTTGGGTGGTGACCACCGAACTGAGGGAAGGCTGAACCGCCGACAACAAACAGATTGTCTACATCCCACATTTGAAGGTAGCTGTTGACTGCTGATGTTTCTGGGTCTGCACCCATCACGACACCACCTGTATAGTGTCCGCCTGCATATACATGGTCGAATTCATCTGGAAGTGGGTCTGCTTCTACAATATCTGCACCCATTGCTTCCATGATTTCAACACATTTATCTACTCCGAACTCTCCAATTGGACGTTCGTTTGAACCAAATTTATAAGTCGCACGTAGAAGTGGATCGCCGTACTCATCTTTATATGTTGGATCTAGGTCTAGATAGTTGTGCCAGTATGACATCGCAATACTTGTATACCAGATGTGCAATGCACTATAGGCATATTTAAGTGATTGTTTCTTATACTCAGCACCCCAGCTTGGTGTATCACTTGGGTAGTTATTACTACTAGAGATGGCACCAAAGCCATACTGTCTTAACTCAATCGCGCCTCCACCAATAAAGTCTAAATCAGTGTGGTCAAAGTTATCTGCTGCATAGTCATTAACTGCTGCACCTAGTGCACCAGCACCCATGTAAAGGTTCCACTTCTCATTTTCGAAGTAACCAATTGCACCATGGAAAGCAGAGTTATATTGACCGTTAAAGTTACGTCCAATAACACCTTCACGCGTTTCTGGATCGTACTGTTCACCAATATCAGACAACATAAGTAGACGGTTATTTGTAAATGCAAATGCAGCTAGTACAACAACGTCTGCAGGCTGTTCAAATTCTTCACCTGTTTGCTCATCTACATACATAACACCTGTCGCTCTTTGATCATCTTCGTTATAAAGGACACGGCGTACGTTTGCGCGTGTTCTTAATTCGAAGTTATCATGTCTAAGTGCAGTTGGTACTACTGTAGCAAGTGGATCTGATTTCGCATCAAAGTCACAACCTGCGCGAGTACAGAAAGAGCAGTACATACATGCATTGAGTTTTTCCCCGTCTGGGTTCTCATAGTTTTGAGACATGTTCCCTGCCGCGATTTGGAAAGGATGTAATCCGAGTTCCGCTGTCGCATCTTTAAATAACTTAAGTGATGGTGTTTCGTTTAAAGGCGGGTTTGGCCATTCCATCTTACGCTCTGGCGCAAGTGGATCCTGTTCACCAGAAATACCTGCAGTTTTTTCCCACTTTTCATAGTAGGGTTCCATTTCTTCATAA
Organism: Jeotgalicoccus marinus DSM 19772; assembly: GCF_000425825.1. GTDB lineage: Bacteria > Bacillota > Bacilli > Staphylococcales > Salinicoccaceae > Jeotgalicoccus > Jeotgalicoccus marinus. Next base: position 19,827 of record NZ_AUEE01000011.1, on the reverse strand, counting down.
GTAATACCCCAGTCTTGCAAATTCATATCATCTGGGATCTTATCTTCACCGTAACGCTCGATTGTTTGGCTACGGATTTCAAATTCATATGGCCAGTAACGATAAGATGCACCTGCCCAGTGGACACTCGCCCCACCTACGTCAGCACCAAGTTGCATATCTTTCATTGTACGAATAGGTAAAGCTGTCTCATCAATTTCGTTTCTGGATGTAATTGTGTCACCTTTTAGTGACTGCATAATCTCAAATCTATTATCGAATCTAAGCTCATCTTTAACACCGATGTAGTCACTGCGTTTAGCGTTATGTCCTTTTTCAAGGCCGACTACACTTTTACCAGCTTTAGCCAGCTCTGCACTGACGATACCGCCAGACCAACCCATGCCGACTACAACAACGTCTACTTTATCTAATTCGGTCGCCATTACATTCCGCCTCCTTGATACGCTCTTAGAGATTCTGGTTCAATCTCTTGGAATTCTTCTGCTGTAATCTGATCCATCCAACCCATTCTTGGTCCTGGATATTGAATCATCTTCCAACCTTCCATATTACGGTTACCACCATATGTTGGATCTGCATAAACACCTTCAATTGTTGTGCTTCTTAGGAGTGAGAAGAAAGCAGCAGATTTCATACCATCAATTTCAACCTCATCAGCTTCAAAAGCTTGAAGGATCTCATCTTGTTGCTCTCCATCAAGGTTTACAAACTCATCATCATATTCTTCAACCGCATATTCCATCATACGTCTTATGCCCATTAAGAACATTTCACCACGGTCCATCTTTTCCTGACGACCGTGAGTGTCTGATGACATTGGTCGATAAGGTCCCATGCGATAGTCCGTTCCATTCGTACCCCACGTACCATAAAGCTGTCTATCGATAAAATAAGGCACACCAAGTTCAATTGCACCTGGACCATTATCATCTTCCGGATAAATTCTTTCCGTTGCCGCAGCAAGTGCAGCAAAGTCTTCTTGTCTACTAATGTATGTTCTAGCATCTGCTAAAGCTTGACCCGATTCACCTTCACCGCCTGCTGTTTCACCACCAGTATCCGTTTCTGCTGAATCTCCTTCAGATTGGTCTTCACCGAATTTAAATCCAGTAAATCCACCTAAAAGTGCACCACCAGCAATCCCACCGGCAGCAACGCCTGTTGTCTTCAGGAAATCCCGTCGTGAAAATACTTTTTCATCTTTCTCTCCAGCCATAATATCCCCTCTTTTCTATATTAAAGCGCATGTATGAAATCTAATCTCTTCTCCATTTTATAGTTGTTACAGAAATAAGTCAAAATCAAATTGAATTTCTAAAAATATCCTAATTATTGAAAATTTTTTGACAATTATATTAATCTTATATTCTTATATAAAGGAAGCAAATAGAATTTGTTGTAATTATCTCTCTGTAATATTTGTAACATATTTGAAATATAATATTACATATGCTACTTTAAGTGTAGAAATAAAGTTAGATATTCAGGAAGGAGATATCTTATAATGAAGAAAGTAACTTTATTTAGTACAGCTTTAATTGCAAGCGCTTTAGCTTTTAATGGATTAGGTGCAACAGCACAAGCGGACCAAGCTGAAGAACCCAGTGGTGCCAAAACAGTTTGGGGAGAGTATCTACCAAGTAGTACTGACCCAGATGGTGACGGATGGGCAAACACACACTTTGATGCGTCATGGATGCCACAAGAATCTCAAGACAAAATTAGCGACTTAAGCGTACAAAAAGACTCAGGTGAAATTACTCAAGTTGAATATAACGAAGCCGTTGCGGATATCTTTGCAAGTGAACAAAACAAAGGCATACCAGACGGATATGACGATCCAGCAAACGAACCAGTCAATGATAATAATGACGAAACACCAATTACTAAACCATGGACTGAAGAGAAACTTGCTGATCTAGCTCTAAACAATCCAGAAAAACTTAATGAGGCGCCGCTTCACGACATACCTTACAATTATCATTTCACTTATGACAATCGTGAATTCTTCTTTAGCTATGATGGTAACGAATGGTCATGGTCATATGAGGATAAGGTATTAACAGAACCGACAGATGAAGCCTACCTCGCTAAGTTAGCTCTACACAATCCAGAAGTTTTAGATGAAGCGCCGCTTCATAACGTGTCTTATGATTTCAACTTCAAGTATGGTAGTTTCGACTTCCACTTTGATTATGATGGCACGTACTGGAATTGGTCATACGAAGTAAGTAAATAATTAAGTTAAGATATTTTGGCATACTGGGGATTACCCTCAGTATGCTTTTTTCATGTTAAATTAGTATAATAAAACAGTCTTAGTCAGGGGTATGCTCCAATGAAAGAAAATAAGTATGATAATCCGAAATTCTTTAATGCCTATAGTCAGATGGCACGCTCAGTCAATAGACTAGAAGGTGCTGGGTAATGGGATATGTTCAAAACACTGTTACCGGATTTTAAAGATAAAAAAGTTCATGATTTAGGCTGTGGCTTAGGTTGGCATTGTCGCTATGTAAGCGAGCAAGGCGCACATTCAGTAATTGGAGTAGACATATCTGAGAAAATGATTGGAAAAGCCAAGGACATGACTGATGACCCTAATATTACCTATCTACAAAGCCCGATTGAAGATGTTAATTTTACAGATCAATGCTTTGATGTTGTCATCAGTTCTTTAGCCTTTCATTACATTGAATCCTTTGATACAGTTTGTCAAAGTGTATACAGATGTTTAAAGACTGGAGGTACTTTTGCATTTTCTGTTGAACACCCTATCTTTTCATCTCGTCCCGAACAAGATTGGATCTATGACGACGATAGTAATCCTTTATATTGGCCAATAGATTATTACAACATAGAGAGTAAGAGAGATACACAATTTCTAGAATCTACGGTAACAAAGTATCACCGTACCTTCTCAACTTACATCAACCAATTGATTCAAGCTGGTTTTACTGTAGAATCATTTAAAGAAACTCTACCACCCGATGAAATTATAGGACGACCTAAAATGAAAGATGAGGTCCGTCGACCGATGTTCCTCATGATTCTAGTTACAAAAAATAGTTAGAGTACGCATGAAAGGATGAATGTTTTGGCAAAAAGTCTTGTACTTGCTGAAAAACCATCAGTTGCACGTGATATCGCGCGTGTACTGAATTGTAAGCAGAAAGGAAATGGTTACTTAGAGGGTAACCAATACATTGTAACCTGGGCACTCGGTCATTTGGTGACCTTAAGAGATCCAGAAAAATACGATACTAAATATCAAAAATGGGATTTAAATGATTTACCTATGTTACCTACACCATTGAAACTGACTCATATACCTAAAACGACCAAGCAATTTAAAGCTGTTCAAAGTCAGCTTAATCGTAAGGATGTCAATGAAGTGATTATCGCGACAGATGCTGGTCGTGAAGGTGAGCTTGTTGCACGTTGGATCTTAGATTATGCAAGGGTCAATAAGCCTGTCAAACGTCTATGGATTTCATCTGTAACGGATAAGGCAATTCAAAATGGTTTTAAGAACTTACAGCCAGGTAATAAATATCTTAATCTCTACCATGCTGCCGTCGCTAGAAGTGAAGCGGATTGGTATGTCGGTCTCAATGCAACAAGAGCATTGACAACTAAACACTATGCCCAACTCAACTGTGGTCGTGTGCAGACACCAACACTTGCTATTATTCATGCACGTGAAGAAGCCATTAAGAACTTCAAACCGAGAATATATTATGGTATCGATGTACAAACACCTGTACTTAAATTCAAATGGCAAGATCCTTCCGGTAAAACAAGTATCTTTGATGAAAAGAAAGTCAAATCAGTAGAAGAAAAAATAAATGTTAAATCACTGACTATTAAAGATGTTCAGAAAAAACATAAAAAGCAACATGCCTCAGGACTTTACGATTTAACAGAACTCCAAAGAGATGCAAATAATATCTTTGGCATGTCAGCTAAAGAAACCTTACAGACAACTCAAAACTTATATGAGCGTCATAAAGTCTTAACCTACCCTCGTACAGATTCTAAGTTTTTATCGTCCGATATTGTAGAAACTTTAAAAGAGAGAGTACAAGCGAGCAGTAACGGAGAATTCAGCAAGCCGGCAGCAAAGATTTTACGTTCACCGATTAAAGCCCATGGCTCCTTCGTCAACGATCAAAAAGTAAGTGACCACCACGCCATTATTCCTACGGAAAGTCCGGTATTTTTTGCTGACTTTACCGAAAGGGAAAAACGTATTTATGAATTGGTTGTTAAACGTTTCTTAAGTGTCCTTCTGCCACCTTATGAATATGAAGAGACAACTGTTACTGCTGAGGTGAGTGGGGAAACACTTATCAGTAAGTTTAATCGTGTGATCGATCAAGGGTTCAAAATTTTATATAAAGAAGCAGCTTCAGATGTTGAACACAGCATAAAAGTTGGAGACACCCTTTCTATTAATAAGATTATTCAATCGACAGGTGAAACGAACCCACCATCAAGATTTACAGAGGCCTCTCTACTCCAAGCTATGGAAAATCCAGCTAAGTACTTTGATATGGCGGATCAGCATAAGAAAACATTATCCGCTTCAGGTGGCTTAGGTACTGTTGCAACACGTGCAGATATAATCGATAAGCTGTTTAATACGTTTTATCTGGAGAAAAATGGCCAGGCAATTAAGCTGACATCTAAAGGGAAGCAACTTCTAGAGCTAGCACCTGAGGTTTTAAAATCCCCTGTCACAACAGCTGAGTGGGAAAAACAACTGGAGCAAATTGAAAAAGGTCATTTGAAAAAGGATAAATTTATCGACTCCATGAAACAGCATACCAAAGAGATTGTCGCAGACATTAAAGCCAGTGAGAAAACCTTCAAACATGACAACCTGTCCGGTCGTGACTGCCCAGAGTGTGGTAAGCCATTACTTGAAGTCAAAGGCAAAAAAGGGAAGATGCTCGTCTGTCAGGACAGAGAATGTGGTTACAAGCGAAATGTCGCAAAAACTACCAATGCCCGCTGCCCTAACTGTAAGAAGAAAATGACCTTGAGCGGTTCAGGTGATGGACAAATCTTCACTTGTACATGTGGCCATAGAGAAAAATTATCTACCTTCCAGGCACGTCGTAAGAAACAGAATAAAGGTAAGGTCGATAAGCGCACGGTAAATAAATATGTGAATCAAAAAGAAGAGCCGATTAATAATGCACTCGCAGAACAATTAAAAGGTCTTAAATTTGATTAAAAACTAACAACAGGGTAGGAAATTGTTGGTTTCCTACCCTGTTTTTTGTTGATTTATTGATATATTCTTGTTTATGTGACGTCGTCATTCACACGATGGCACACAAATCCATCCGGTCCAGCATACCTGACCTACTGATCTATATACTCATACTTCACTTCATCTTTATCTTCATCAAAGGCGACTTTTAAATCATAACCATCAAAGAACCACACATCTTGTTCTTCAATGTAAAACTCTATACCTTCTTTTTCAACATGTACTGCTTTTTTAGAATCATCACTATCAATCTTAAATGCTAAAGAATAACCTTCTCGAATCGGACTTGTCCCATATATTTGGACGATGAATTGCACCTTATCTCCCGCTTCAAGTTCTACTTCATCTTTGTACCACTTTAAAGCGTCATCGGTAATCGTAATGTTCATCAAACATGCTCCTCCCCCCATTGGTTATCTTTATTGTACTTAAAATGTCTCAAATATAAAAAAGTAAACCCTCAAGTTATCTTATTCATTGAAGAGATAAGCATTTAATTTCAACGGTTCAATATACGCTCCGTCTCTATATACACGCATATTGCCACCGGAGATTTCATCGATCAGTAAAATTTCTCCTGTTTCCTCATCATAACCAAATTCTAACTTGATATCATATAAGTCTAAGTCTTTCTTGGCTAATTCTTCTTTTATAATCTCACTGATTTTCACAGTTAAGTCTGTAATTTCCTTATAAGATTCAGCGGATAAAATACCCAAAGCTTCAAGGGTCGCTTCACTGATAACAGGATCTTGGCGATCGTCGTCTTTTAAAGTCACTTCCACTAAAGCAGGTAAGTCAGCACCCTCTTCAACATAAGCACCATATCGTCTGTAAAAACTGCCGACTGCTTTAAAGCGACATACCACTTCTAATCCTTTACCGTAGACTGCCACTTTTCGAACTTTCATTAAGCGATTTTCAATGTCAGCACTGAGGAAGTGTGTTGGAATGCCACTTTCGTTTATTTTTCCAAAGAAATAACTCGTCAATTCTAATCCAGCCATACCTGAACCTTCAACTTGTAACCCTACTTGGTTTTCTCCTGGATCAAAGACGCCGTCTTTACCTGTCATATCATCTTTAAAATATAGTACAGTGTCACCATTCTGATCTTTGAAAACATCTTTCGTCTTACCCTGATAGATTAATTCCACTACAAACACACTCCTAAAGTCAGTATATATGACTAACATTTTACTGGTTAGGTGTGTAATTATCAAGTAAATGACGAATAAAAATTGGATTTTATGTTAAAATGTTCGTATTAAACTAGGAGGCAGACTAAAAATGATAATATTTACACATTAAAACGAACATTAACGAAAGTTTAAGACTCATAAAAGCCCATCACTTTTGCAGGACCCTGTAGGACGATTTTAAAGATATAGTCTGCAGTTTTTTCTATATCCAGCTCATCTTCTGAAGTATATGAATATTTAACTAAGCCGATGAAAATTGAAGTAAATACAACCACTAGAACTTCTTTCGGAATATCATAATGCATTCGTTGTAAATGTTCACTAAATTCACCTTCAACTATAAACAACATCTTATCTTGCAATTTCTTTTCAAAAGAGTTGATATAGTTAGATTGGAGAATAAGCTGCATCAATTTTTGATTCTCCTCATAGCATCGCAATACCTGAATTAAGGTGTCGTAACGAGATGGTAAAAACTCTTGCTTGAAGTCTTCAGTCGGTAAGTTTTTCCGAAAGACATCCTCTAATTTCTCAATCATTTCATTTTCAAACTGCTTCATCATGTCATACTTATCTTCAAAGTGTAGGTAAAAAGTCCCTCGATTAATATCTGCCTTTTCAGCAATATCATTAATAGTAATGTGATGTAAGTCTTTACTTTTCATTAAATCAAAACACGCATCGATAATTGCTTGTCTGGTCTTCTTTTGTCTTCGGTCCATAGTGTCCCTCTTTTCTTAATGAACATATTTAATTCAAATATTGAGTACTCAATAAAATGGCGGTTTTTGCTTATGGCAACTGATTTAAATGCAGAATACAATAAAGTCACAAGTTATTCAACAATATGTTCATTAAGGAGTGTTTAAATGGATAAACTAAAAAATTCAAACAAAATTTTTCTAGTCCCAATTTTATTTGTTATCGTCTTCACCTTAATCATGCTTCCAGCATTCTCACCAATAGTCAAGGTAGAACCGAATAATATGCCAATCGGTTTAGTCATTAATGATGAAGGTGAAATGGGACAAACGATCGAAAATCAAATCAGTGAAAACGCACCGGATATGGTGTCATTCACATCTTACGATTCTGTTGATGAAATGGAAGATGCAATGGATCAACGTGATATTTATGGCGCAATAGAACTACCAGCGGATTTTTCAGAGAATATTATGAGCTTACAATCTGCAGAAATGACAAAAGCAAATGTTAATATATATGTTAATGAAGGCGCTTCTGCTATGGCTGCGTCTCAAATCGAAACAGCTCTAAATAATATGGTCTCCATGATGAATCAGCAGATCAGCAAACAGATTGTTTCAGGTATTGAGACAAAAACAGAAGAAATGAAATCTCAACTGCAACCTGTCTTAGAAGCTCAAGGTTCAGATAGTCCACTTCAAGGATTATCTAATATGATTTCACCAATTTCACCAGATATGGTCGACGCTATATCTAATCCCATTGAATCTGAGGTAATTAAGGTCAATGAAGCAGGAAGTCTCGCAAACATTCCAATGGCATTCCTTGCGTTTACATGGATTATTTCTATTGTTGGTGCAGTCATGCTGTACTTCTCAGATAATGGCAAAAGGTTTAATAGTCTTGGACAAAAGTACAGCTTTAACTTAGTTCAATCTATAGCACCATTTGTTTATGCACTAACAGCAGGATACTTCGCAACTTGGTTTTCAACATTAATTATGGATATTCAGTATCAGTCATTTAATACAATGGCCTTGTACTTATCACTAGTAATTGCAGCCTTTATGTTGATGATTTTTGCAGTGCTCAAATGGCTGAAACTTCCGAGTATAGTACTATTTGTTCTCTTGATGTTCTTTAGTATGGCAGCAATTCAATTACCACCGGAAATGTTACCTGATTTCTATAGAGATTATATCTATCCTTGGGTACCTTTAAGAATATATGCAGATGGATTAAAAGAAATTCTTTTCTTCAGTAAAGAATTAAATAATGGTTACAGCATGATATTTGTGTGGATCATTATCACTTCTCTTATCTTCATCTGGCTGAAGAATTTTAACGAGAAAAAGAAAACAGCATAAAATAAGAGGCTAGAGAATCTGAAATCTCTAGCCTCTTTTCAATTTACGTTTCATCCATAGTCGCTCTAAATAACCCGTACCAAAGAGTACACCGGCGACAATAAACACAAAGCCAATCAATTGGGTGGCAGCTATTTGTTCTTTTAAGAAAATAACAGAGAATACGACACCAAAGAATGGGACAAAGTTATTAAATATTGCAGTTTTAGAAGCACCAATTTTTTGAATAGCTGAGTTAAAGACCATATGACCAATACCTGTCGCTACAACACCGGATAAGAGTAATATTCCGTATACACCAATTGTCGAATCAGTCATCTCAGACAATCCAGATGGTTCAGTAATCAAACTAATACCCAGTAGTCCAAATGATCCAGCAAGATTCATAATCGCTGTAACCTGTTTAGAATCCAAAGTCGCCGTCGCCTTTTTAATAAAGACAAAACTAATGGCTTGTGCAAACATTGATAAAAACAAGACAAATTCGCCTTGTGATAATTGTAACCCTGAAAATGAACCGCCTTGTATAAAGAAGACACCGATTAAAGCTAAAACAAATCCAACCGATCGCATCTTAGTTAGTCTTTCATTTAAAAATATCATGCCTAATATTGCTGTGGCTAATGGCACTAAAGATAATATGAGTGAACCTGTTGATGCTGGCGTCGTCATCAAACCTATCGCTAAAAACAGGTGGTGTATCATGACCCCAAAAATCATACCAAAAGCAGTAAACACCCACTCTTTTATAGTTAAAGCTCTCAATGACCTTCCAAAAATAACGATAAGCATAGCAGTTACACCAGCAATCATTATCCTAAATGCTGTCATGGTATGTGGAGGAAGGTTCTCTACTAATACCTTTAGAAATACAACGTTAAGTCCCCAAATTGCAGTAATTAGAAAAACAAGACCATAAGTAAATATAAGACTTTGCTGCTTCAAGATGCCACCCCGCAATCTGACTTTATTAATTTCATTTATTTTCTCATAAGTGGATAAAATAAACGATATTAAATGCTTGGGTCATCCTTTTATTTGACCTAGGACGTGTATTCTTTAAAATTATAACCAGAAAATATAATCATAATGAGTTGATAAATTGAAGCACATAATTAATACAAAGAATATTGTACTTGTTACTTTAATAATATTGTTAGGCCTATTCGGTTTCTATCTATATAATACCTATCATGCAGAAGATCCTCCAACTTGGATGGCAAATATTAAAGAAGATATAAGACAAATGAGAGATCCAATGCATCACAACACTTATGACAAAGGTGAATGTACCTATTATGTATTCGATAAAGTCAAAGCTGATGGCAACATGATTGAAAAATCATGGCGTGATGCTGAACACTGGGCGAATAAGGCTGAAGAAGATGGCTATATAGTAAATAACACACCAAAAGAAGGTGCGCTTTTACAGACTGACACAGGCCCAATTGGTCATGTGGCTTATATTGAGCATATAAATGATGATGATTCAGTCCATATATCTGAAATGAACTTACATGAAGCTTATGAGATTACAGAGCGAACAATCGATTCAGAGCAGTTGGAAGCTTATCAAGTCATACATCCTAAAGAAAATCCACATGCACCAAAATAGAGCGATAATAAAGTTGAAAGTGTAATTCATGTAATATTTTTGTAATATAATTGCAATATTTATTTTACCGTGTTATTTTGTCCGTATAGATAAAGTTAGATATTCAGGAAGGGGATTTCTATGAAGAAAGTAACTTTATTGAGTTCATTATTGGTCGCGGGTGCGTTAGCATTCACTGGCATCGGTAACAATGCAGAAGCGGATGAAATTGAATTTGACGCTGCGAAAACCGTTTGGGGTACCTTACAACCAGCAGAATCTGATATAGATGGTGATGGTTGGTCAGATGGTGGATATGATTTCGACTGGCTACCCAAAGCACAACAAGACAAAGTTGAACAACTTGCAGATCAACAAGAGGCAGGAGAAATTACTCAAGTAGAATACAATGAGGCAGTTTCTGATATATTTGACGAAGAACACGCCTTACTCAATGGTCCCTATGGTGGGTTTTTCACATCAGAAAATGAGAACCTTGCAAGCTACGCGTTTTATGCACCTAAAACATTAGATGCTGCGCCACTAAAAGATGGTGCTTATCACTATAACTTTATCTATGATGGTTATGAGTTTGACTTTAAGTCTAACGGTGAAGAATGGACTTGGTCATATGACGAAGCTCAAAATGAATATACGGATGAGGAACTAATTGATTTAGTGCATAACAACCCGGAAGTATTAGATGAAAAGCCAGTTAAATCTGGTGCATATGACTTTAAGATTGAAGATGACAAATACGTTTACCACTTTGCTTCTGATGGGGAACAGTGGACTTGGTCGTATGAGTCAAAATAATATAAGTTAACAGACGAACGCCCCAGAGCAAAGCTCTGGGGCGTTCGTTTTTGTATATCAATCATTCTCTGCTTCTTGTTCAATTTCTTTAGTTGTTTGTTGTCTTTGTTGCTGCCTATATCCATAGGTACTATTTAAAAGTACATCCTCATTATTAACGGAAGACCCTAGTGCACCAATAATTGTAGACAGACTCGTTGCAATCCATGTTGTATATGCATAGGAACTAATATTTACAGCACTCACTGTCATATTTTCTTCAGCCTGACTTGGTGGAATTAATAATGAGGTGAGAACCATAAACATTACAAATAACAGTACATAGTACATCACTACTGTTAACAATAATGTGAAAAACGTTGTTGCATTGTATAGTTTACCTAGAAAAGCATGTTCATCCTTTACTTTACTCTCCCATAAATTATTAGAGGTAATAATCCAAGCAACTAAGGATAATATCGCAACAAACATCAGTACGATTGCTCTAATTGTACTGAAATGTGTGCTTAAGCCCCAAATAGTGGGAAAGACTAAGGCATAAGCACCAGTTGTGAAAGCAATGATAACTATATTTAAAAAGGCTTTAAATAACTTCATTGGTCTGTTGGCATTAATCATACCTGAAATGATCCTAAGTAAGCCTTTTTTCTCTGATTGAACAGTAAATCTTGCATGTGTACTATTTTTTGTATTTGAAGTTTCACGTTCTAATGGAGAGAGTTTTTCAAAAAATCTCTGCCCAATTAAACTTTTTGAACTTTGATATTGAATATCATCATTCGATTTTTCGTTACATTCCTGAGTTTGCTCTGATTCTTTTCTCTCTCTTTCAGAACTACCATAATAGATTTCATTCATCATTTGAAGAATAGACTCCCTGACACGCTTTTTCATTGGGGCAAAGCCAAAACCAGGTAAGCTAATAAATGCGACATGCTCATCACTATGAACTTCAGCAATGATCGGTTTTTTACCATCAAATAAAGGAAGGTCTGTTAAAGTAATCGCGTAATCCCATCCCTTGTTCGACATCTCCGCTTTCGTCCATTCTATTGCCCTATCCGCCCGGTTCGTACCACCCGTCCAACTATCAACATGACACTCGATTTCCCATGTCACATCATTATTAACGTAATGTTTTAGGTGTCTAGGAAGGTCATCTATTAAATCATCGATAATCTCTTCAGCATAATCCGGCGCTGTAATTAAGCCCAGGGTTCTTTTCTGCATGGAATCCACCCTTTCTCTATATTCTCTTAACCATACCCATTAATACAAACTGTAGTGGTAATCTTAAGTAAAGGAGCCGCTTAGGTAGTTCGATCGTACCAAGTGGGAGTTTCTTTCTAGCCATATAAATATTTGCTGGAAAGACAGCAAGTAGGAAAGCATTGATTAAATTTTTAAGAGTCTTGCCCGGTCGTTTGAAGAAAAGTAACAATCCAAATACGATTTCAACCACTCCAGACGCATGAACAATGAAGCGTTTAAAAGGTAAATAATCTGGGACAACTTTTTCAAAACCCTCTTCTCTTTTGAAATGTAGAAAACCTGCAACACTAAATACTATTGCGAGTGAAAATCTATATATGTGGCGCATAAATCAGTCTCCTTTTTTAATTTACTTGGTTCAGTTTAACATAGTTGTTTATAAATATTGTTCGATAAATTAAGAAACATACCTACTACGTTAGTATTAGGTATATTTCTTAACAATTTATACTTTATAAAATTTTGTTCTCTCTTCATTGAACTTTATCTTTACGTAGGATTCTTCATCTAGTTGACTATTGTGAAGCAGCTCTACATTTATACCATTTTTTGTTTGTAATCTAATTCTCCAATGATGACCCTCATAAATACAGTGAGTTACTTTTACTTCCATGACATTGTTCTCTATTTCTGAACCATTATATAGCGATACTTCTTCTATTTGAGACATAATGATTATCTCATCATCCATCAATAAATCAGCTCTGCTATCACTGATAAATTGATATCCTTCGACTTCCACAATACACTTGTCGTGATCAATATAAGTTATTTTTCCTCTCATGGTATTTTGGAAACCTAATAATTCTGCGACAGCCTTTGTAGCCGGGTTATCGAATATTTGTTGAGGTGTATCAAATTGAGCAATTTTTCCATCATCTAAGACAATGATACGATCTGCTAGTGAAAATGCTTCTAAAATATCATGTGTGACATAGATTGTTGTGACTGATAATTCCTTTAATATCTTAGAAAGCTCTGCTCTCATTTCAGTTCTTAATTTAACATCCAAATTAGAAAGTGGTTCATCCATTAATAACACTTTAGGATTTGTTGCTAAAGCCCTTGCTATCCCTACTCTTTGTTGCTGTCCACCGGAAAGTTCAGATGGGGTTTGAGAAAGTAAACCGTTAAGCTGAAGCATTTTAATGTATTTCTCTATACGTTTTTCTCTGTCTAAAGCCTTCATTTTTTGTCTTTTCAATCCATACTCGATATTTTCTTTAGCTGTCATATGTGGCCAAAGTGCATAGTTTTGGAATACCATATTTAAATTTCTTTTCTCTGGTGACACGCTTTTTTTATCGTTAAAGATAGTTTCATTTTCTATAGTGAGTACTCCAGAATCTGATGAGAGGAGTCCTGAAATTATTTGTAATAGGGTAGATTTTCCACTACCTGAATGGCCCAATAGGCATACGCACTCTCCTTCATTTACGGAGAAAGAAATATTCTTAAGGACTTCTTTAGAATCAAAAGCCTTAGTGACATTATCCACGGTTAATATTTGATTCATAAAGCATTATCTTCCTTTTTTTATTATTTTCCATCAATCTACTCAAGATACTATTAATTATCTGAACCGCTATAATAATCAAAACAACTACAGCTGCTCCCAGTACTGAAGCTGCCGTCGCATAGCCATAATCGCCTACTTCAAATGCACGATCAATCACTATAGGCAGTAAGGTATAGTTAGGAGGCTGAAGCATTGATGCGATAGCTAAGTCAAATACACTAGAACCAAATGATGCTAATGTAGCAATGAGCAAGGTATTTCTCACAATCGGTAGCAATATTGTACTCATTCTCATTAGCACACTTGCACCTTGTACTGAAGCAGCCTGTAATAGTACTGGAGACACATTAGAAACCGCACCTAATTGTATCCTTACAGCATATGGAATCGCTCCTGCCACTGCAGCGATAACCAGTAGTGTCGGTGTTCCATATAAATTCAGTCCAAGCGGTTCTAACCATCTTTGATTCCAAATGAAGATATATCCTATACCTAATACAACTCCAGGTACTGCCAAAGAAATCACTGTAAATACTTGTAAAGGTCCTTTCATTTTTGATTCTGTAAAAACCAAAACAAAGGTTACAGTAAACGCTAATATCATACTAATTAATGCTGCAATTATTGCTAAAGAAATTGAATTCTTCAGTCCCTCAAATACAGAAGAAATCGCTGCATAACGATTATCTCCTCCTGCAAAAAGCGTTCGATAATTATCAAATGTCAGATTATCAAAAACCAATCCTCTAGAAAGACTATCCATGAATGATACAGAGACACTTGTAAATACAGGTATTCCTAAACAGATTAAGAGCAATACTAGAGTTATTAAATTAACAAGCCAAGCATTCTTAGGTTCTACTCTCACAGTTCTTGATGCAGTACTCCCTAAAAAGTCGACTTTAGATTTTTTTGTGGCAATAAACAAAATCAACATTGCAAATACTAATATCAATACTAAATAGAAAGATAAAACCCCTGCCATATCAAAACGTACCGGTGATTGGTTGATTGCAGTGTATATCGAGTAAGGCAAGGTTGGAAATCTATACAGTGTTGACAGTGCTGCCGGTAAACCAAAATCCCCAATTATATCAATGAAAACTAAAGTCCACCCTGCGACCACTGATGGCATTGCTAAAGGTAATTGTATAGTACGAAGCACTGTGAAAGGTTTAGCACCGTTCAGTTTAGCTGCATTGTCCAACTGAGAAACGTTCCATTCCATTGCCGCAACAATAGTGAGATAGGCAAGTGGAAATTTGGTCATACCCATAATAAAGATGAGTCCTACTGGTTGAAAAATAAAATCCGTTACCCATTCCCAACCAAAAACAGAACTTGCCATACCCGTTCTATTTGCAAATAATAACCATCCTTGTGCAATCATAAATGAAGGAATTATGAGAAGAATCCATGCAGATAGATCTAACCATTTTCCTAACAAAAATGACCATCTTGCTCTAAAATAAGCAAGTATAAATCCTACTAAAACACCAAGAAATGCACCACCAATTCCAAGAATTAAGGAATTTTTTAAAGATACGAGCCAAAGCTGTCTTTCAAAAACTTCAAATAATATCGTAAAACTATTAAAATCTAATTCACCGAAGAATAGTCCGGGTAATATCGCATTGAGTATTACTGCAAGTAGTGGCAGGAATACCATTACAAACAGTACTCCTGTCACTAAGTAAGCATAAAATTTCCCACTGAATTTCACTGATAAAACCCCTTACTGAACGTTCTGGTCTGCAAACCAAGTTTTAATTTCTTCTTCATATTCTGCAGCCCATTCAGCTTCTGGTAGCATCATTTCTGGATTTTCAGGTCGACCTTCTCTTACTTCCACACCCTCAGCCATAGGAGTGAAGAAACTTGCTGCATCTGAATCAATTGAAGTTAAGAATTCTTGTGTTTCAGCGTCCATTAAAAATTCTACAAATTGTTCTGCTTCTTCAATGTTGTCAGATTCCTTGTTAATTGCTACAACTCTTAAACTACCAGGTGCGCCTTCTTCCGGCCAAATAAGATCTACAGGTTCATCATCTAAAATAGCCTCATATGCATTATGCTCCTGAAGTGCTGCCAAGTGTATTTCTCCATTGATCAATCCAGTTGTTAACGGTCCATTTTTTGGATATATATTAATACCCTTTTCGAATCGCTCAGTATAAATCTCTTTACCTTCTTCAATACCCCATTCATTAAATATTCCAGAAACTAATGGGTAGGCTGGAGCAGCAACTGCAGGGTCCGCATGTCCTATTGGTCCGTCATATTCATAAAATTCTTCCCATGTTTTAGGAACTTCTTCTTCAGTTAGAATGTCCGTGTTGTATGCTATGACTCCTGCTGCATGCATACCGATTGGGAAATATGCATTGTCTTCAGGTATTAATTCTTCGTATTCATCTTTAACATTTGAAATATTTTCAGGTTCAAAATCTGTATGTAAAAATCCTCTGTCTGCTAGATTACGTATTGAACCGTGACCATCCATAAAAATGATATCCCAATTAGGATTTCCTTGTTCCGCTTCTATTTGCGCTAAAGCTTCACCACCACCAAAATGGACACCTTCTACAGAGATACCCGACTCTTCTTCAAACTTTGGTCCAATAACTTCAATAAAATCATTACCGTACAATACTAGCTCGCTGTCTTCTGTTGCTTCTTCAGTTTCTTCAGATGCACTCGCACTATCTACGTTTTCGTCCGCTGATTCTTCTCCAGTTTCATCAGACATACCGCAAGCAGAAAGTAATAAAATGGATGTCAAAAATAAGTAAACTAAGTATTTTTTATTCATAATTCTCCCTCTCTCATTTAATTTCTACTCTAAATATAAGGACTGAATATTAAAGTCATATATGTATAATGTAAATTGAAAGTAAAATATTATCTATGTTATTTATTTTTTAATAGATATTATCTATTATAGAGTTATTGGAAATTGCTGGAGGCTGATTATGAATATTCAACAACTTAAAGTTTTTGTTTACACTGTCAAATACGAAAAACTATACCTAGTTGCCAAAAAATTAAATATTAAGCAACCTACTGTTACTTTTCATCTGAACAAACTCCAAGACAGTCTTGGAGTTGATCTCTTAAAAACAAGATCTTTCCACTCCATAAAATTAACAAAGGCTGGTGAAGAATTTTATAAAACAGCACAGATTATTATCAACCAATATGATGAGCTAGACCTCTTGATGAGTGACTATAAAAATTTAAATAAAGGTTCACTCTCAATATGTAGCAATCACACACCTGCTACATATATGATTCTTCCATATATAAATGACATCACTAAAACACATGATAATTTATCTATTTCTGTACATGTATATGGAACCTCAAGCATAGTTAATAAGGTTAAGAACTTCGAATGTGATATAGGTATTATTAATTCCAATGATTTTAATGATGATGAGTTAATTGCCCATCACTTCAGTGATGATCCTTTAATTGTTGTCTTTACCCCCGATCATCCGCTAAATGAGTTAGACCAGATTACTGCATATGATTTAGAGAGACACTCTTTCATCAATCATGAAGAAGGGTCTACAACTCGTTCCTCTATAGATAATTGGACACGTGAAAACAATATAGATTTAAATGTTAAAATGGTTTCCTCAGGGTCTGAATCTGTTAAAGAGGCTGTAAAATTAGGTATGGGCTTTGCCATACTTTCTTCAACGCTTGTGTCAGCAGAAATTAAAAATGGTACTTTAAGTTTCCATCAAATCCCAAAATGGACCTTAAACAGGAAAGTGTATCTTATATACAGAAAAGGTCGCATTATTACACCTACGATGAAATTATTTATAGAAAGTTTAAAACACCAAGTTTAACCGAATGTTATAATGACAGTAATTTTAAGGGGTGAGTGAACTTATGAAAAAATTAGAATGTGATCAAACAATAAATTATTTCACACCTGATCTGGTGTCTGTGATGACTGTGGATTTAAATGAGCAGTTCAAGGTAGAGACTCATGACTGCTATGGGGGGCAAGTACAAGATGAACATACTTCTAGATGGGACATTGATCGTTCAATTATAAACCTAGCTACAGGTCCGATTTATATAAATGGTTTGAAAGCTGGTGATGTGGTTAAGCTTGATATTGATAATATTGAGCTCGGTTCTTCTGGTATTATGATGACAGCTAAGGGGCTCGGCGTCCTGGGTGATACCATACAAAATGAGTCGACGAAGATTTTATCGGTTGAAGATGGATTCGTGAAGTTTAGCGAACGTCTATGCCTCCCTGTTAAACCGATGATTGGTGTCATCGGACTGGCAACAAAAGAAGATAAAATCCATACTGCTTCACCAGGTTGTCATGGTGGCAATATGGATACGACTGACATTACTACAGGTAATTCTCTTTACCTTCCTGTTTTTCAAGATGGTGGCTTACTTGCTATGGGAGATCTTCATGCAACAATGGGTGATGGAGAACTCGATGGTACCGGGGTAGAAATTGATGGTGAAGTCACTTTAACAGCTTCTAAAGTAGAAGGCTTATCAATTTTAAACCCGATCGTCGAAAGTCCAGATGCTTTTTTCTTTATCGCATCAGCTAAAACATTAGATGAAGCCATTAAAATTGCATCACAAAATACGGTCGATCATCTAACGCTTGTACTTAAGGAAGACTATGAGATGGCCTATCGATTGTTGTCTGCCTGCTGTGACATTCGCATCAGTCAGGTCGTTAATCCTTTAGTCACCGTTAGAGTGAGAGTGCCTAAAACACTGCTCCCTAACTTAATATAAATTTAGTGATAATTTATTTTATTCCACATAAAAAGGTGCATCTGACAAAAGTCAGATGCACCTTTTAACCATTAATCGTAATTAACCAGCCAAAAATAGCTAAATATATGTTTGTAGAACGTGCCATACCAAGTGCTAAAGGTTCAGGGTTAGCAATCGCTAAGTTTTTAGGGTATAACTCACCAAAAATCATTTGGACAACTGTAGATAAGGCTAAAGCCAATACTGTCCCTAAGATTACAGCTAAACTATTACCTACTAAAGGTTCCGCAACAAAACCAATCAATAGTCCAGTTATAGTAATCCCTAATTGAGCACCTGAGAGCATGAACGAAGTTTTTCTCGTTACAGATAGTGCATTTTTAGCCGCACCATTCCCCTCTTCTGCAAGTGTACTTAAACGAGAACGATCGACAGACATATATGCAAATTCCTGAGCAACAAAATAACCATTCGCAGCAATAATCGCGAGAATGATTATGATACCTAAGAGTAATGTTAAAACGGCGCCTAACATTGTGCATCACCTACCCTCTTGAACTTTATGGGTCGACTCGCATCATCCGCTTCATCAGTACTCGTAGTTTCGTTCTTCGAGTATGAATCCAAAATCTCCTACTTCATTGTCATTGTATATTATCTCCTCCAAAAATATAGTTTATAAAAATATTACAGATACTTGCAATCTAAAACAAAAAATACGATTGCAAAAACCCTTCATGATTTAATTTGAAGATGTCGTTGCTGTGACAATAGTTTCAGCTGACTCCACTACTTCCTCCACCGTATCTAAAGCGACGATATTAATGTCCTTACTAAGTACTGCGCTTAAGTCGTCAGTAAATTTCTCTCCTTTACTTGGTGTTCTGTTATATAAATAAATATTTTCGATATCTGCCGCTTCAACTGCTGCAATTAACTGGTAAAATCCTTGTAAGGGTTCTGTTACAAAGTTGAATTTATAGTATAATTTTAACAAAAAGGAGTCTTCTGTATGAACTATTTCAGATATAAACAATTTAACAAGGATGTTATCACTGTAGCCGTTGGCTACTATCTAAGATATGCATTGAGTTATCGTGATATATCTGAAATATTAAGTGAACGTGGTGTAAACGTTCATCATTCAACGGTCTACCGTTGGGTTCAAGAATATGCCCCAATTTTGTATCAAATTTGGAAGAAAAAGCATAAAAAAGCTTATTACAAATGGCGTATTGATGAGACGTACATCAAAATAAAAGGAAAATGGAGCTATTTATATCGTGCCATTGATG
>NZ_AUEE01000010.1 GCF_000425825.1 Jeotgalicoccus marinus DSM 19772 | reverse complement strand
AGCCCCCCTCAAGATGAGATTTCCCCAATAGATGCCTCAGAGACTATGAGGTTGATAGGTTCGGCGTGTAAGTGTGGTGACACATTGAGCGGACGAATACTAATCCATCGAAGACTTATTCAAAGTAAGAAATAAATGAGTGCGTTCACTCTTTACTGACACTTCTATTTGGTTTTGAATGTATATACATTCAAAGTCTGGCGGCGATGGCGGAGAGGCCACACCTGTTCCCATGTCGAACACAGTAGTTAAGCTCTCCAGCGCCGATGGTAGTTGGACTGACGTCCCGTGAGAGTAGGACGCTGCCAGGCTTACATATTTTTTATTCCACAGTAGCTCAGTGGTAGAGCTATCGGCTGTTAACCGATCGGTCGTAGGTTCGAGTCCTACCTGTGGAGCCATTTTTTTGTCTTAGGCCCGTTGGTCAAGCGGTTAAGACACCGCCCTTTCACGGCGGTAACACGGGTTCGAGTCCCGTACGGGTCACCATTTTAATATAGTCTAATATGGAGAATTAGCTCAGCTGGGAGAGCATCTGCCTTACAAGCAGAGGGTCGGCGGTTCGAGCCCGTCATTCTCCATTTTTCATTTGGAAGGGTAGCGAAGTGGCTAAACGCGGCGGACTGTAAATCCGCTCCTTCGGGTTCGGCAGTTCGAATCTGCCCCCTTCCACCATGATTTTTGGGCTGTAGCCAAGCGGTAAGGCAACGGGTTTTGGTCTCGTGACGCGAAGGTTCGAATCCTTCCAGCCCAGTTTTATTTATATTTAGAGCCATTAGCTCAGTTGGTAGAGCATCTGACTTTTAATCAGAGGGTCGCAGGTTCGAGCCCTGCATGGCTCATCTTGGACACTTGCAAAAGCAAGTGTCTTTTTTTATACATGAATTTAGTTCAAATTTAATATTTATAAGCACTTGTATAAAAACGCTTTCTTTAGTATATTTGTATAACAAAGGGGTTTAGATATGGAGGAGTTGTAGTGGTAAATATTGATTTGATCGGTGCGCCAACATCATTTGGACAACCAAGACCAGGTGTTGCTTTAGGTCCAGATGCTTTACGTTTTGAACATTTAATAGAGAGATTGACTGAGCTCGGCCATGAAGTAACCGATAAGGGGAATGTTGTTGGACAATATGGGGTATGGAAAGAGAACGGTAATGAAAAAGATAAAAATGGCTTAATCAATCTGAGTGAAGTATTAGATTATAGTCAAGTACTTGCCTCTGTGGTAGATGAGAGTGTAAGTAATAAGCAGTTCCCACTTATAATTGGAGGCGACCATAGCTTATCTATTGGTTCAATTAGTGGCATTAGTCATCATTATGATAACTTAGGGGTAATTTGGATTGATGCGCATGGGGATATCAATAGTAGCGTAACGTCACCAAGTGGTAATATACACGGTATGCCTGTAGGTGTCTTATTAGGTGAGGGGCATGAACAGCTGGTTGATGTACATAAAAGTGGTCCAAAGTTAAAACATGAAAATATTGTCTTTATAGGAGCGAGAGACTTAGACTCTGGCGAGCAGGCTTACATTAAAGAAAAAAATATTAAATGTCACACTATGTCAGATGTGAGAACCGAGCGTTTGACTGTTGTCATAAAAAAAGCTTTAGATTCCTTAGAGCATTGTGATGCCATTCATCTATCATTAGATGTAGATAGTTTAGATCCTTTGGAAATAGAAGGGACAGGTACGAAGGTCAATGGGGGACTTTTTCTAGCTGAATTACTCGAGGCATTAACAATACTAAGTGCATCTGATCGTCTAGTTTCTTGTGACTTAGTGGAAGTTAATCCCCTTCTTGATAAGGGAAATAATACTGCTAAAAAAGCTGTAGAAATCGCATCGTTTATATTCGGGAAAAGGTTATTATAGGTAGTAAAGAAGCTATGGAAGACGGATTTCCATAGCTTCTTGTTATATATTACTAAATCAGTTTATCTTCTGTTTTTACGATATTAATGAGATAAGAAGAAGTATCGGTGTCGTTTTCTTCATTATTTAGGTTTTTAAGATACTCCTTCAGGGCATTAAAGGAGTAATCATTTAATTTTAATTGATAAACGTGCGGGTCCGAATGTTCGGATAATGGTTTATAATTGAGTATATTCATATCTGCAATAATATGTTTTGCACTAGGAATGTAAAACTTTTGTAAAATGCTTTTCTTTTCTGCTGTATGTGAGATGGTTATAATACCGTGTTTTAACAATTGGCTGAGGTGATAGTGGACTTTAGCTCGTGGCAATTCAAGTTCGTCTGCAAGCATCTGACCAGTTTTTGCTTCTTCTGACATCATGGCAAGGAGTTTCATTCTAAACGGATCGCTAATTGACTTGAGCTGCTCTAGGTCTTTTATAACGAGCAAATTCTTCATTGTATCCTCCAATGTTTTCTTTTATTATCATGTAAAAAGTAAACCCCGTCAATTAATCAAGATTTCATTTATATGATTGTTTGTTACATAAAATTGGATTTGGTATTATTAAAATGTTAAGTACTAGGGGGATGAGTATGATAGGTCAAAGAATCAAAGAAATACGAAACAATAATAATCTGACGCAAGAAGAGCTCGCTGAGGGAATCATCTCCCGCACATATTTAAGTTTGATTGAAAAAGGTACTGTTCAACCATCAACAAATGTATTGGTTAAGTTAAGCAAGCGTTTGAATTGTACTGTAAATGATTTCATGACTGAAGTATCTCATTTTAAATATAATAATTTCGAAATACTTAGAGAAATAGGTCACTATGAATTGAAGGTTGAACATGGAGACTTTGAATCTGTGAAATATTTTATCGATAAAGAATATGAACAGATTGAAGATATTCCTATGCCAGATAGTGGTCGAATTCATCTGATATATGCTCAGTATTACCGTCATCTCGGTGATAGTAAACGTACACGTACGAATATAGATAAGGCATTGAAACAACTATCTACTGTGGCTGTGAATCAACATTATATTAACGCAGTCTTATTGAAGGCGGATTTACTGGTGATTGATAAGTTAACAGATCAAGCAATCGATATTTTAGAGGATGCTTTATACATGTTAACGAAGTTTGATGAATTAAATATTTCAGATTTAAAATTACGCTATGCACTTGTAAAATGTTATATTATATTTAAACAGTATTACACTGCACACAGAATCATTACAGATATAGAACTGATTTCTACAAGACTAGGTATCCACTATAAAGACTTGGAAATTGAACAGCTAAAAGTGCTCTGTTTGGTTAAGATTGAGCGTTATAATGATGCACTAGAAATACTGACTACAACAGATGATGAAGTACTATTAGTTTTAAAAGCCTATTGTTATTTCAAAATGGATAAGGTTAAAGAAGCAGATGCCTTATTTAAACAATTAGTTAACAATGAGTTAGATACTTCAGTCATACCTGAAATAACAGTAGTATATCGCGAGTTAACAGAGAGATTAGGTGGCTTATAACATAATAGAAAGGATAATCATTATGGACACAGCCAACTTTTTTGAAAATATCTCTACTTCCTTTGTAATTACAAGTATTATCGATGTGCTTATCGTTTGGTATGTATTTTACTTAATACTTACCGTCATCAAAGGAACAAAAGCCGTTCAGCTAATCAAAGGGATATTTTTCATAATAATTGGGCGGGCAATTAGTAATTTTTTCGATCTAACAACGACAACTCAGTTGTTTGATATGGTTTTACAATGGGGTTTCTTAGCAGTAATCGTTATCTTCCAACCTGAACTAAGAAGAGCCCTAGAACAACTCGGGCGTGGAAGTCTATTTAGATCCAATGGACAAAACGAAGCTGCAGTTAAGGAACGTCTTGTACAAGATATGCTCACCGCTGTAAGGTATATGGCTAAAAGGCGGATTGGAGCTTTAATAGTGATGGAAAAAGAAACGGGGTTAAAGGACTACATCGAAACAGGTGTGCCATTAAACTCAGAGATTTCCTCACAACTTCTTATTAACATTTTTATACCGAATACACCGTTACATGATGGTGCAATGATTATTCAAGGTGATAAAATCGCTACTGCAGGTAGTTATTTACCGCTTTCTGAAAGCAATAAGATCGCAAAAGACTTAGGGACACGACATAGAGCTGCTGTAGGAATATCGGAAGTGACCGATGCTTTTACGATTATCGTATCTGAAGAGACAGGGAATGTGTCTGTTACATACGACAGTAAAATGACCAAAGAACTTGACATGGATACACTTGAAAAACTACTCCATGAACAGTGGTTAGTCGCTGCTTCATCTAAGGAAGGGGGCGGTATATTTGCTAGAAAGTAAGGTTGGAGTAAGAATTGTTGCACTTTTATTAGCAATCTTGATGTTCTTTAATGCAAATAACATCTTGGATGAGGCAAACATATTTGGTGATGACGAAAATACAAATGAAGATGCCGAATTTGTTGAATCCGTACCAGTTGAATTACTTTATGATGAAGAAGAATATTATGTTTCTGGTGTCCCACAAGAGGTTACAGTTGAATTATCAGGTTCGAGTTCAAATGTGAAAAGATTACAGGCGACGAGAAACTTTGAAGTGACCTTAGACCTTAGAAATAGAGAGCCAGGAGAGCACGAAGTGTTCTTCACAGTAAACGGCCTACCTGAGAATGTCAATGCAACTGTACAGCCTGAAACGACAAATGTTACAATACAAAACCTAGTATCACAAACTTTTGAAGTTCAAGCAGAAGTGAGTGACGGCAGGGTGGGTTCTAGTTATCAACTGGATTCAGTCAATGTAGAACCTTCCACAGTGACAGTGAGTGGTGGAGAAAGCACGATGAATCGTATACAATATGTACGTGCCATGATGTCAGACACTTCTAGTATTACTGAGGAGAGAGTAGAAGAGGCAGAGGTGAGTGCTTTTGATGCTCAGTACAATAAGTTAGATGTCGTCATCGAACCAGAAACTGTAAGAGTGGAAATTGAAGTTGAAGAACTCTCTAAAAGTGTACCTGTGTATCAAGAAACGGTTGGTGAACCAGATAGCGGACATACGGTATCTGATGTAGAATTAAACCATGATACAATAGAAATATTCGGTGATAAGGAAACCTTGGACTCTATCAACTCACTAACAGCTGAGGTTGATGTTGAGGGAATGTCATCGTCGGGTACAAAAGATGTTAGAATAGAATTACCAGAAAATGTGACAAAGAGTGAACCGGCAGTGCTGGAAGCAGATGTCACTATTGAAAATGATTAACATGGACTTACAAAAAGGAGACTATTATGGGAAAGTATTTTGGAACTGATGGTGTAAGAGGTATTGCTAATGAAGGATTAACGCCAGAATTTGCTTTTAAATTAGGCCGTTACGGCGGTTACACTTTACTTGGAGAAGGCCAAGAACACCCTCGTGTACTCGTAGGAAGAGATACACGTATTTCTGGTGAGATGCTTGAATCTGCCTTGATTGCTGGCCTATTATCAATCGGTGCTGAAGTGATGCGACTCGGTGTCATTACAACTCCTGGTGTGGCTTACTTAACTAAAGATATGGAAGCGAACGCTGGAGTAATGATCTCTGCATCACATAATCCAGTTGAGGATAACGGTATTAAATTCTTCGGTCCAGATGGATTTAAGTTAACAGATGAACAAGAAAATGAGATTGAAGCATTAATCGATAGTGAAGGTGATAATCTTCCAAGACCAACTGGTGTTAATGTGGGTACAATCTCTGACTATTTTGAAGGCGGTCAAAAATACCTTTCATACCTTAAATCAACAATTAACACAGACTTTGATGGCCTGAAAATCGGTATTGATGGTGCACATGGTTCGACTTATCACCTAGGCCCATACTTATTTGGTGACTTAGAAGCGGAGACAGCAACAGTCGGTTCAAACCCAGATGGTACAAATATCAATGCAAATGTAGGTTCGACACATCCTGAGAGATTACAAGAATTAGTGAAAAATGAAGAATGTGATTTCGGTCTAGCCTTTGATGGTGATGGCGATAGAATAATTGCTGTAGATGAAAATGGAGATATCGTTGATGGGGATAAGATTATGTTCATCTTAGCTCAATCACTAAAAGAAAAAGGTGAACTCAAAGACGATACAGTCGTATCAACGGTAATGAGTAACCTTGGTTTCTATAAAGCATTAGAAGCACATGGCATGAAATCTGATAAGACAAAAGTCGGAGACAGATATGTTGTTGCTGAGATGCGTGAAGGTGGCTATTCTCTTGGTGGAGAGCAGTCAGGACATATCGTGATGATGAACTATAACACAACGGGTGACGGACTATTAACAGGTATTCATCTTGCTCAAATTATTAAAGACTCTGGTAAGAAGTTAAGTGAACTTGCAGCTCAGGTTGAGACATTCCCTCAAGAGCTTGTTAACGTTCGTGTAACAGACAAGCACCATGTAACAGATAATGAAGCGGTTAAAGCTGTCATGTCAGATGTTGAAGATAAGATGAACGGTAACGGCCGTATTCTTGTTCGTGCATCAGGAACAGAGCCATTAGTACGTGTAATGGTGGAAGCAGAAACTGAAGAATTAGCTACAGAGTATAGTGAAACAATTGCAAAAGTTGTAGAAGCTGAAATGGGTTTAGATAAATAAACATAAATGATAAGTGGTCCGGAATGAATGTCCGGACCACTTTTATGTAAAATTTAAGGTGTAAGATTATTAATGAAAGATGAAAAGTTTGTACTTAGCACTTGAAATCCTAAATAGAGAGAGATTAAAGATAGTATAGAGAAGATAATGTTCTCTACAAAACTTCCTGTGCGGGTGGTTAATGGAAATCGAACTTTGAAGTTTAAGGGGAAGAACAATTGGATCCCACTTTTTGTAGCCATATCTAATATGTAATGACTGATGATACCTGAAAGAAGCCCAGTCTTTATAGCTGTGTTGCTAAATAAAAAGTCTGCTAGAAACAGAATGACTAAACAAAATACTATACTATGAGTAAAAGAGCGGTGTCCAAAAACAAAGTTGATTATTCTTGATAAGATTGGCATCCGCTTTCCAATTTTGCTTCCACTATGACAAATATCTGGAATGAGTGATCCAACTAAGCTACTTGCTAGAACAACGACTGGATCCAGATCTGTGAGATGGACCACGGTTAAACCAAGAGTGACACCGCCGATCACATGAGTTTTTCCCTTCATGATATGTGCCTCCTATAAAGGTATTATATCATTAAACTAGATATAAAAATAACTTTTTATAAACAGAAACATAACATTGTTAAATGAATTTAACTTAAAGGAGTCGTAATGATGGATCATAGAAATCGAGCGAATATTAAAGTAGGTAGTCATGTCAAAGTAGTGCAAAAGCATCATCAGCGTACCGGGGAATTGACAGAGGGCATCGTTTTAAAGCATTTAACAAATTCAGCAAACCATCCGCATGGTATAAAAGTGAGATTAGAAGGCGGTATTGTTGGTAGAGTTAAGGAAATTATTGAACAATAATATATATGGTATAAATAGGTAAAAAAATCTTGTAATATTTCGCCATATAATTTACACTTTTATTCTGACAGTAAAAAGGAGGGAAACTTTATTTAAATCGGAATAGCGCCAGAGCAGTATTAACTGCTGACGAGGAGGACAGTTATCGAACATTCGGCGGATGCTGTCCCGGATACTAAAGTATTCGTAAGTTTATCTGTTAAAACTATCGAGTGATCGATCTGACAGAGCAGATATTCCACAAAACATTAATTAAGACTAGGAGTATTTTTATGTGTGGAATTGTTGGATATATAGGAACAAATGATGTTAAGGAAATTCTATTACACGGTCTAGAGAAGCTAGAATACCGTGGTTATGACTCAGCGGGTATCGCAGTTAAAGGTGACTCTGAGACTAAAGTATTTAAAGAAAAAGGCCGTATTGCTGACCTTAGAAAACAAGTTGACGCAGATTTTTCTGGTCAAGTGGGGATTGGACATACACGCTGGGCAACTCATGGGGAGCCAAGTGTCGTCAATTCTCATCCTCACCAGAGTAACGATGGGCGTTTTACACTTGTTCATAACGGTGTTATTGAGAACTATGTACAGTTAAGAGAAGACTACTTATCAGATGTAGAATTAGTGTCTGAGACTGATACAGAGATCATCGTGCAGTTGATTGCTAAATTTGCAGCGGAAGGTTCATCTACTTTAGAAGCATTCAAGAAAACTTTATCATTGTTACATGGTTCATATGCATTAGGGCTATTAGACAATGAGGATGATAATACAATCTATGCAGCAAAAAATAAATCACCATTACTATTAGGTAAGGGTGACGGGTTTAACGTTATCACTTCTGATGCGATGGCGATGCTTAGATTAACAAATGAATTTGTTGAATTAATGGATGGTGAAGTGATTCAAATCATGAAAGATCAAATGATTATTCATGATCTTGAAGGTACAGTAATCGAACGTGAATCTTATATTACCGAGATTGATGCAAGTGATGCTGAACTTGGCACTTACCCACATTACATGATTAAGGAAATTAATGAACAGCCTCAAGTCATGCGTAAAATTATTAAAGAATACCAAGATGAAAATGGGAACTTGAAAATTGATGATGCCATCATCAAACAGCTAAATGATGCAGATCGCTTATATATTATCGCTGCTGGAACGAGTTACCATGCTGGTTTAATTGGTAAAGAATATATCGAGAAATGGGCAGGTGTACCAACCGAAGTACATGTTGCATCTGAGTTTGTGTATAACACACCATTACTTTCAGAAAATCCACTATTCATCTTTATATCACAGTCAGGTGAAACTGCCGACAGTCGTGCAGTATTAGTGGATATTAAAGAAAAAGGTTATCAGGCTCTTACTATTACGAATGTACCTGGATCAACACTTTCACGTGAAGCGGACCAGACTTTAATCTTACATGCAGGTCCAGAGATTGCTGTAGCATCTACTAAAGCTTATGTTGCACAAATTGCAGTACTTTCCATTGTTGCAGCTGTAACGGCAAGAGAACTTGGTAGAAAGAGCGACTTAAACTTGATGTCAGAGCTTGGTAAAGTGACGACAGCGATTACTTCAGTAATCGATGATGCATCAACAATTGAAGGCATTGTTAAAGACTTCTTAGAAACGACTAGAAATGCATTCTTTATCGGAAGAACAATGGATTATTATGTCGGCTTAGAAGGCGCCTTAAAACTTAAAGAAATCTCCTATATTCAAGCAGAAGGCTTTGCTGGTGGAGAATTGAAACATGGTACAATCGCATTGATTGAAGACGGTACACCAGTATTTTCACTCGCAACACAAGAGAATGTAAACCTAAACATCCGTGGTAATGCACAAGAAGTTGCAGCACGTGGTGCCAATGTTTGTATGATTGCCATGGAAGGACTAGAACAAGAAGGCGATACTTATGTTATCCCTCACGTTCATGAAATGCTGACACCATTAGTATCTGTAGTAGTTTATCAGTTAATTTCGTACTATGCAGCACTTCACAGAGGTAATGATGTCGATAAACCACGTAACCTCGCTAAATCAGTTACTGTAGAATAGATTTAATGATAAAAACTTAGCACTCTTAGTATTGAATTTTATGGTTCAATACTAGGGTGCTTTTTGTTTGGTCAGACATAGAAAAGGTTAAAACCATGTGGGGTGATTTTATGAATAATGAAATGACTTGGCATATTGTAATCGGAGAATCAGCATGGTTATCTGTAAAGCTCGCAACAAATAGTAGTCGGGTGATTGGATTAAAGGATAACCTGTCGTATGGGCCGATTTTAGATTTAGATACAAAAGAGGGGATAGAGAATCGGTTAGACTGGTTGACAGAGAAATTGTCAGATGTTGATCATTATTCTTACGACACTTTGAAGAAACTTAGAGACATTGCGCCGTATGAGCCTATTATTATTTGGACTGCAGATAATGGGAGTGAACAGACAGGTTTACGATATGTGATGTATTTGCTGAAGGATTGGTCTAATGATATCTACATTTTAAATACCACTAGTGCTTATAATGAATTGATTGGTAATTCGAATATAGTAAAGACCACAGAACTTAGTATCAATCAGTTAAAAGAAATATATGAGAAGTTTAATAAGAAGAAACTTTTGGATGATAGAAAACGTTTAGTAGAAGAATGGAAAGCTTTAAGGCAGACAGAAATGAATTTAAGAGCATATAGTAATTATAAAATTGTAAGTAAAAACGAAGCGGCATATGATGCATTTATCATAGAGACAGCAAAGAAAATACATGTAGAAATGCAGAATGAGCCCTATATAAAAGCAGCGAGAATAGTAGGAGAAGTGTACGGTGAATTACAAAACTTTGATGACTTCTTTATAGAATATAGATTACGAGAAATGATAGAAGAAGGCTATTTTGACTATAAAGGTGACTTGTCTGCGATGCGTTTTTACGAAGTGAGATTAAAAGATTCAGAGTAATTTTACTCTGAATCATTATTTTTTATAAGGCTATAGATGTAGACAATTGGTGCGAAAATGTAGGCGAAAATTAGTGTGTATTTAGAATTAGGTATCTTAGTATGTGAAAACTTGTCTTCAGTTTCTAGACCAATAAATGGATGTGTAAAGGTTGCGACGATGAAATATATTGTTAAGATGATGTATGGGAAAGCCATGTAGTCAACCTCTACAAATTCAGCCATGATTGTGATGTAAAAAAGAAAAAAGAATACATCAATAAATAATATAAGTAGACGAAAAATTCTATCCCCCATTCACGAAACCTCCAATGAATCAATTCAGGTATTATTTTAAGAGTGACAAATATTTTAGTAAACACATATTTACTAAATAATCGATAGACCTTAACATTCCCTTGGTAAAATGATTCTTATGATTAAAATTATTGTGGAGGTTACTAATGAATAACAAAGCACAATTGAACGGGGTGCGTTTACCTTTAACAAACTTGGAAAATTGCCGTGAGCTAGGTGGTTATGAAACAGGGAAAGATAGCCGTTTGAACTGTAACCCATAATTTAGACAGTTAAAAAAGCTATTATATCCAATAAATTCACATAATTTATATGTACATTATGTATATTTATTCATTTACACAAACTATTTTATACTCTCGTTTAACTATAAGGTAAGTATATTATTTAATAAAAAATTTCTTCTTAAATTATTAAATTGCTAATTATCTTGCAATAACAGAACGTATGCTCTGTTATTATCTTGAGGTAATTTTTATGATTCCAAATTCTAATGACCCAGATAAGTATAATTATGAAACTGATTACAGAAATATACATAGAGAATATTTAAACCCTAGAATTCCTAAGGGCCGTGGGAAAATCAAATGGCAAGCTTTTGCAACGCTCCCTGAACAGTTTAAAATTTTAAACAAAATTATTCAAAATCAAGATAAAATTGAGAAACCTTTATTAACAGAAGTTGCTCTGAATGACATCAATTCTATCTTTCATTTGAAAGTAAAATACAATCAACTATGTTCCATAATGTATTGGGAAAATGGCCATATTTCTACTTATACTGGTACTGGGGAAATTTTAAAAATTTATGAAATTAGCAATAGATCTCTTAAAATTTAAGATTCATTTCCTAAAATATAGAGTTTATTTTTTCCTTTTAAATTATAGTTCTGATATCCATGCAATTGTAATTCATTTAACGTAGTCTCTAAGAAAAAGAACTTAGCAGCACTATGAAAATAAAGTGCTATTTTTGAACAATGTTGTAAAGTGTCTTCTGCTTTCTCATCCATCAAAACTACAAAAATAGATGCATATTCAACTATTTTATATAATTTTCGCTATAACCACCTTGCCTAAATGTTCACTTTTCCCTTCAACTGAAGTAATGGTGTAGGTCGGCCTCGAAATAAAAACGAAGCGGATGTAATAACGGGTCTCCGCTTCGAAAATAAAACGAGTTCGTTAAACCTACCATTACAAAAAGATCAACTCAATAATGTTCTTCAGAATAACCAAGCTGACGATCAAGACAATAATACTTGAGAATTTATTGAGTATCAATATGTACTTCCCTGTTTTGTCTATATAACCAACAACCCGTCCGACTATAGCTAGCATAATAAACCATAGCCATGACACAATAATGGTTGAAGCGGTGAAGAGAACTTTATCCCCACCGTCATAGACCGTAGCACTTGTACCGATAACGCCTATAGTATCTATGAGGGCATGCGGGTTAAATAAGGACACAGATAGTGCAAAACCGACTTGTTTCTTACCACTCATCGATTGCTGTTCTTCTAAATGAGTTGGCTTTTCATGCCAAAGTGACCAGGCCATATATATGAGAAAGACAAAACCGATTATATAGATAACTAATTGTAGGGCAGGTAAGGATATCAAGATTAATGAAACACCGAGTACTGCCATTAATATAAGGAAGGTATCCGCTAGACCTGCTGTTATAATGACAGGTAAGGCGCCAGTGAGTTTCTTATGATTTGTGCCTTGATTAAAGACGAAAACGTTTTGTGCGCCGAGCGGTAAAATTAATCCTAGTGCAAGTAAAAATCCATGTAGTATAGGTTGCATAAAGTGATGCTCTCTTTCTATAAGAAGTTAATTCATATTATTATAATGGACTATATATGTTCTGACTACAAAGGGTTCACAATGTAACATAATTATTTGTGCAAAATGTACAAAAGTATAATAACAAATACTTTTAATATCTGTGACTTATCGTTATAATAATGAATGTATGGATAAATATTCAGAAACTAATCATTTTCTGAAAGCGCTCTAAAAAGAAGCGTCTCCATGAGTAAATTCTATTTCTGGAACGAACTCCAGACTAGATACAATAATAATAATATTATTATACAGGAAGAATAGGGAGGAAAATGTAATGGATTTTCGTTTTTTACCAGCTACAGAAGCTGATAAAGCACAGATGTTAGAA
This sequence comes from Jeotgalicoccus marinus DSM 19772, assembly GCF_000425825.1. GTDB lineage: Bacteria > Bacillota > Bacilli > Staphylococcales > Salinicoccaceae > Jeotgalicoccus > Jeotgalicoccus marinus. The sequence continues at coordinate 82,723 of NZ_AUEE01000010.1, read as the reverse complement.
AAAATCGGTGTAAAATCCACAGATGAACTTTTTTCTGATATTCCAGAAAAAGTTAGACTGGACAGAGAGCTAGACCTGAAAGAACCTAAGAATGAGTACGAGCTTAAGAAAGAATTGAACGCCATGGCATCTAAAAATGCTAACCTTCAAGAGTACACTTCATTCCTTGGTGCTGGTGTTTATGACCATTTTATTCCATCAGTCGTAGACCATGTTATTTCTAGACAGGAGTTCTATACTTCTTACACACCATACCAACCGGAAATGACCCAAGGTGAACTTCAGGCAATGTTCGAGTTCCAAACAATGGTTTCTGAAATTACAGGAATGCCTATTGTAAACTCTTCATTATATGATGGTGGTACAGCTGTAGTTGAAGCTATGTATTTGGCTAACGTTCAAACTAAGAAGAGCCGTCTACTTGTTTCAAAAGCATTACATCCTGAGTACCGTGAATTAGTTAAGACAGCATCTAAAGGTAAAAACATTGAAATTGTTGAAATTGACCTTGTAGATGGACGTACGGACCTTGACCAACTTGAAAAAGAAGTGAATGAAGACACAGCAGGTGTTATCGTACAATATCCTAACTTCTTAGGACAAATTGAACCTCTCGATAAAATAAATGAAATTGTTAAATCATCACCAAAAGCGATGATGATCGTTTCAAGTAACCCATTAGCTTTAGGTTACCTTACACCACCTGCAGAGTTCGGTGCAGACATCGTTGTCGGTGATACTCAAGTATTTGGTATTCCTGCTCAACTTGGTGGGCCACACTGTGGTTACTTCGCAACAACTGAAAAGTTAATGCGTAAAGTACCTGGCCGTTTTGTTGGTGAAACAGTTGACGAAGATGGTCAACGTGGATTCGTGCTTGCTTTACAAACACGTGAGCAGCACATCAGACGTGAGAAAGCGACATCAAACATCACTTCTAACCAAGCATTAAACGCAGTAGCAAGTTCTGCAGCTATGAGTGCTTTAGGTAAAAATGGTGTGAAAGAAATGTCAGAGTTAAACTTACAAAAATCACGTTACACTAAACAACAACTTGCAGACGCAGGTATTAAAGCAGCATTTGACGGTGCATTCTTTAACGAATTTGTTGTTGAGTTAAACAAACCTGTTCAGGAAGTTAATGAACAATTATTCGAAAAAGGAATCGTTGGTGGTTTTGATCTTGGACGTATCTACCCAGAATTTGAGAACCACATGCTAATCGCAACGACTGAGATCCGTTCTAAAGATGAAATCGATGCATTCGCTAAAGAATTGGGGGTAATCAACAATGGCTAATGAAAACTTTCCATTAATTTTTGAACGCAGTAAAGAAGGACGAGTAGGATATCACCTACCAAGCCTTGACGTTCCTGAAACTGATTTAAAAGCTGAAATTGGTGAAACTTATATTCGTAAAGAGCCAGCTAACCTTCCAGAGGTAGACGAATTAGAATTAATGCGTCACTACACTGGACTTTCTAACCGAAACTTCGGTATCCACACTGGATTTTATCCTTTAGGATCATGTACGATGAAGTACAACCCAGTAATCAACGAAGATGTTGTTAGACACCCTGGTTTCAGTCATATTCACCCATACCAAGACACTAAAACAATCCAAGGTGCTTTAGAGTTAATGTACGATCTACAAGTTCACCTTGAGGAAATCACTGGTATGCATGAAATCACTTTACAACCTGCAGCAGGTTCACAAGGTGAATGGACTTCACTAATGGTGTTTAAAGCATTCCATGAAGCAAATGGTGAAGGTCATAGAAACGAAATTATTGTTCCTGACTCAGCACACGGTACAAACCCTGCATCTGCAGCAGTTGCTGGATTTAAAGTAGTAGAGGTTAAGTCTAACAGTAAAGGTCTAGTAGACGTAGAAGACCTTAAAAAAGTTGTTAACGAAAACACAGCAGCTCTAATGTTAACGAACCCGAATACTTTAGGGTTATTTGAAACTGAGATCGTTGAAATGGCTGAAATCGTCCACGAAGCTGGCGGTAAAATGTACTATGATGGTGCGAACCTAAACGCGATCATGGGTTACACTCGTCCAGGCGACATGGGCTTTGACGCGGTTCACTTAAACTTACACAAAACATTCACTGGCCCACACGGCGGTGGTGGACCAGGTTCAGGTCCAATTGGTGTAACAGAAGAGCTCGCAAAATTCTTACCAAAACCACAAGTTGTTGAAAACGACGGCGTCTATGAATTAGATTATAACCGTCCAGATTCAATCGGTATGGTTAAGAACTTCTACGGTAACTTTGGAATCAACGTACGTGCTTACACTTATATCCGTACACTTGGTGCTGAAGGACTTAAGAAAGCAAGTGAGTATGCAGTTCTTAATGCGAACTACATCATGCGCAGCCTACAAGATAAATACGAACTTCCATTTACACAACACTGTAAACACGAATTCGTACTATCTGGAAATAAACAAAAAGCACAAGGTGTTAGAACATTAGATATCGCTAAACGTCTAATGGACTTTGATATTCACCCGCCAACAGTTTACTTCCCATTAATCGTAGCTGAAGCATTAATGATTGAGCCGACTGAAACTGAATCTAAAGAAACATTAGATCACTTCATCGACACAATGTTACAAATTGCGGATGAAACTGAGAATAACCCAGAGATCATTCATGAAGCACCACACAAAACTTCAGTTAAACGTCTAGATGAAACTAGAGCTTCTCGTAAGCCTGTACTCCGTTGGCAAAAAGAAGCGTAAGTGAATAATAGAAGCAGCAAACACCTTGTCGTGTTTGCTGCTTTTTTATTTCTACATAGAAATTTATGGTCACGAAACAGTCAAAATCGATGAAATTATTTTTATATACACCCCTTTTTACATGATTTTTTTATTTGTGTACGTTAGAATGACCTCTAACACTTTATTAAAAGGAGTTATCTTAAATATGAAAAAATGGATATCGGGATTAACAATAATAGGATCATTATTAGTTGTCTCTGCATGCAGTAATGATGAAGGTGCAGAAGATACAAGTGCAGAAGAAGAAAATGCTACTGAAGAAACAGCTTCGTCAGAAGAATCTGGTGGAGCAGCTGCTGAAGGAGAACAGTCATCAGAAGGCGAATCAGCAGAAGGTGAAGGCGAACAAGCAGAAATGCCTGAACCAGATTTAGAAGATGTACCTGATGTCGTAGCAGAAGTGAACGGTACACAAATCGAAAAACCTGAGTTCGAAGAAGCGTATAACGCTCAGTTCCAGCAGATGGCAATGATGTCTCAAATGTCTGGTGAAGAGGTCAATCAGGATGATCTTAAAACCCAAGTGGCTGATGGCTTAGTTTCACAAGAGCTACTCGTTCAAGAAGCTGATAATAGAGAACTTGAAGCATCAGAAGAAGAAACGACAGAACTTCTAGATCAGCTCACAGAACAAGCTGGTGTTGAATCACAAGAAGAACTTTACACAATGTTTGAAGAGCAAGGTATGAATCAAGAAGAAGTCGATGAACAAATTCAACTTCAAGTCAGAGTAGATAAACTCATTGCTGAAGAAGCTGGAGAAATCGAACCTTCAGAAGATGAACTAAAAGAATTGTATGATCAGCAAGTCGAACAATTAGAGCAGATGGAAACTGAAGAAGAGCCGCCTTCATTTGATGAGCTGAAACCTCAACTAGAAGAACAATTGGTCAGTCAAAAAGAAGGTGAAGCTGCTCAAAAATTAGTTGAGACGCTTAAAGAAGATGCAGAAATTGAAATGCATGTTTAATTATTAACATATAAACAAAAGCTATGCAGAACCATTAGGTAATCTGCATAGCTTTTTTATTGTATAAGAATCTTACCTCACAATTATATAGTAAATAACATAGAACCATGATAGGATACCGTGGATAATCGCCCATAGTATAGATTGGTGTAGACTCCAAGAAATGGTAACAGCTAAAACAGTTCCGAATCCAACACCAGTTTTTACAACACTTGTCGATTTACTCATTACTTACTCCTTTCTGCCTCTTTAACCGGGACAGTTATTTTTGTCACGTATTGTGATGCATCTCTGACTGCAATACGATCATATACAGGCTCGCAGTATATCTTGTCTTTAATCTCTAGTTGATGATTATTTATAAACGCTTTTATTTTATCGAAAGTTTGATACATTTTACGGTACTCACCTATATGATAAGCGACCACATCTTGACACTTATCTTTTTTAACCAAGGGCAGTTCTTTTGTATACTCTGTTCTAACGAACAAATGCTTGAAATTATTTTCAGTCGATAGATTAAAATCATCTTTTCTTAAGATAACACCAATTGCGTATTTCTCATTCAAAGTATCCATACTTGTATGGTAAAAGTCTGCAATTACCTTTATGTTGTAGTCTTCATCATCGTATACTAGTTGATGACTCACATATAGGTATTCAACATCTGAGTTTTGTACGACAATCTCAGAGAAATCTTGTTGTTGTGCTTCTTTGGTTAGAGTAATTTTCTTTTCTATTGAATTTTGGATGGACTGTAAGTTTTCAATTTTTTTAGATATCTGTTCAGACTTTTTCTTAAATAAATCAATCATGGACTCAGGGTTTGTATTATTTATAAAGATCTTAATTTCCTTTAGTGGTGTTTCCATTTCTTTTAACGATTCAATTAAGAACATGGTGTCACACTGTGTAATTGAATAATAGCGGAAACCATTTTGATCTTTATAAATCGGTTCTAGCAGATTGATTTTGTCATAATAAAATAAGGTTTGCTTAGAAACATTACAAAGTTTTGCGAAATCACCAGTTGAAAAATATATTTCTGAATTCATTAAATCACCTCTTGCCTATATAGTTACTATATACTTTATATTTAATTAGGTCACTAATTATGTCGTTAGTGGACAAAACGTTTATAGAACAAACAGATAAGAGGTGTATTATGACGACCGAAAACGTAAAGTATGAGTTTCTTTCAGAAAATCCGAATGTTAAAACTAAACCTATTATGATTGCTTTAATCATCGGGGCATTTTTTGCGATCCTCAATGAAACATTACTAAATATTGCATTAACGACTTTAATGCAAGAATTTGATATTACGCTACCCACAGTTCAGTGGATTGCGACAGGATTTATGTTGGTGATGGCTATAGTTATGCCAATATCGCCACTTTTAATTGGTTGGTTTACCACACGACAATTATTTATTGGTACCATGGTGACATTCTTAATCGGGACCATTGTGGCAGGTTCAGCACCAACATTTGGTGTTCTATTATTTGGTAGAATGATTCAAGCCGTTGGTACAGGTTTGATTATGCCGATTATGTTTAACGTATTTTTACTATTATACCCACCTCACAAAAGAGGTAAAATTATGGGGATTGTAGGGCTTGTCATTATGTTTGCACCTGCAATTGGACCAACGCTTTCAGGTGTAATCGTTGAGTATTTAGGTTGGAGATTCCTCTTCTTCCTTGTGGTACCATTTACAATATTCTCGATTCTTTTTGCAATGAAGTTCCTAGTGAACGTTACTGAAATTACTAAACCTAAGATTGATTGGTTATCTATTGTTTTCTCTACGATTGGTCTTGGAGGTACAATATATGGATTCAGTCATGCTGGTGAAAGTGCAAATGGATTTATGACAGCATCTGTATTTATTCCTATAATTATTGGTGTGATTAGTCTTGTGCTTTTTGCGATGCGTCAATTTAAACTTGATGAACCGCTTATGGATTTAAGAGTGTTTAAGTTTCCAATGTTTGCCCATGCTGTAATCATGTTCATTATTATTATTATGGTTATGTTTGCTTCAGAGCTAATTCTACCTGTATTTATGCAGGGACCAATGGGCTTGACTGCAGCAGCAGCAGGACTTTTACTATTACCTGGTAGTATTCTTAATGGTTTAATGAGTCCATTTATGGGTGCCTTATTTGATAAGGTAGGACCGAAAGTCATGATGGTTCCAGCAACCATTGTCTTGGCAGCAGTTATGTTTATGTACAGTAATCTGACTGCAGATACACCAGAATGGGTCATCATTGTCGGCTTTATGTTGATTATGTTAAGTGTTTCAGCAATGATGATGCCTGCAGAAACGAACGGTTTAAATCAGTTGCCTAAACACATGTATTCACATGGTACTGCACTAATGTCTACTTTACAGCCATTATCCGGTGCAATTGGTGTGTCAGTATTTCTTGGTTTATTGAACTCTAAACAAGCGAGTTACTTAAATGGTGTGGAAGATCCAACCTCACCACAAGCCATTACTGATGCGATGGTTGCAGGAACAGAATTTGTATATTTCGTCATCTTTATTATTACGATTGTCGCATTTATCTTAGCTTTATTTGTTTATAGAGCAAGACCACTTGAAGATGTTGTACCTGCACCAAAGAAGACAGAAGAAAATAATGACTAATTAGCGAAATCACTCCATATTTACTCTGGAGTGATTTCTTATCATGTATAATTGATATACGGCTAGTTAAAGGAGACTAAGTATGAATAAGTGGTATTTATTATTCTTAACCATAGTGCTCGTAGCACTTCTACTATTTACAGTGTTCTTATCACTGGGTGGAGTGTAGACTCGGAACTCACACCTGCAGACATCGATTTGCAGGTGTTTTCATTGCTTTGTCTAATTAGGTATTATGTGGTAATATTCATCATGGATTATACGAGATATTTTAAAGATAAGAAGGTTAGACATATATGAAAGAAAATTTTTGGCAGACGCTACCGCGTCCATTTTTTGTGCTTGCACCAATGGAAGACGTCACTGATGTTGTCTTTAGACATGTTGTTGCAAAAGCGAGTGCACCTGATGTTTATTTTACAGAGTTTACGAATACGGAAAGTTTTTGCCATCCTGAAGGCATACACAGCGTAAGAGGCAGATTGACGTTTACGGAAGATGAGCAACCGATTGTTGCACATATTTGGGGCGATAAGCCTGAACATTTTAGAGAAATGAGTATCGGCATGGCAGAAATGGGCTTTAAAGGTGTCGATATCAATATGGGGTGTCCAGTACCGAATGTCGCAACAAAAGGTCGTGGTTCTGGATTGATTTTAAGACCAGAAGTCGCAGCAGAAATCATTCAAGAAGCTAAAGCTGGTGGACTTCCAGTCAGTGTAAAAACACGATTAGGCTATACAGATATTGATGAATGGAGAGACTGGTTAAGGCATGTTCTAGAACAAGATATCGCAAACTTATCGATTCATTTAAGAACGAGACGTGAAATGAGTAAAGTCGATGCACATTGGGAATTAATTGGTGAAATTAAAGCACTTCGTGATGAAGTTGCGCCGAATACGCTACTTACAATTAACGGCGATATACCGGATAGAAAGACAGGTCTTGAACTCGTTCGTAAGTATGGCGTGGATGGTGTGATGATTGGTCGCGGAATATTCACGAACCCATTCGCTTTTGAAGTTGAACCAAAGGAACATAGCCCTGAAGAACTGCTCGATCTTTTAAGATTACACTTAGATCTTTTTGATAAGTATTCAAAAGATGAGCCGAGACTATTTAAGCCGCTCCGTCGTTTCTTTAAAATCTACGTTAAAGGTATACGTGGTGCAGGGGAACTTAGAAATCAACTGATGAGTACAGAAACTACAGATGAGGTACGTGTTCTACTAGATGAATTTCAAAATAATAAGTAAGACGATTTGTCCCTTTTGGTTTCCAAAAGGGATTTCTTTTTGAAATCGTGATACCATAAAGGAAAATACAGGGGATGAGAACATGATAGGAATACTAGGCATTGTAATAGGTAGTGGAATGTCCTTTCAGTCCGCTGTCAATTCACAACTGAGAAATTACGTTTTCTCTCCTTACATAGCTTCTATGTTGTCATTTTTAGTCGGGACCATACTCTTGGCTCTGGTGGTAATCTCACAGGGCCTACCATTATTTCCTACCTTTGAGATTATAACAAATCATCCTTGGTGGATATGGCTTGGTGGACTTTGTGGTGTGATTGCATTAACAGGAAATATCATCATCTTCCCTAAGATCGGCAGTATAGAAACTGCAGTGATGCCGATTATTGGAATGATTATTACAAGCATGTTGATTGACCATTTTGGTTGGTTTCGGTCTACGATGTTACCATTCGGTTTAAACCGATTTGTTGGCGTCATTCTTATACTTATCGGCGTAGTATTTGCTGTCGTCCTGAGAGATGCCTTAATAAATCGTAAATTAACGAAAGATACCGATAGTAATATTAATAAGAATCCATGGCGTGCGGTTGGCTTATTTGGCGGAGCTATGCTCGCTGTTCAAGCGGCAGTCAACGGCCAGCTTGGTGTCGCAGTAAACTCACCACTAACAGGTGCATTCCTATCATTTTTAGTAGGAACAATTATTCTGTTTCTGCTAGTAATTTTTATCGATAAAAACCTGAAGCCCGTGAGTCGACCATTTACCGAGAAAGCACCTCTTTGGGTTTGGTTAGGTGGTGCATTTGGTGCCTGCTACGTATCGATTAATATTTTACTAGTCGGTATCATCGGTACCGGCCCAACCGTTGTACTCGTTCTATTTGGACAAATTACAGGCAGTATACTCGTGCAACAATTTGGATTGTTCCGTTCAGTTAAAACACCAACAGCTCCAATCCAAGTGCTTGGTTTAATCGTTATGCTGGTCGGTGTAGTTTTAATTAACTTATTCTAGGAGGATTTATATGAATTCAGTACTCGGACATCACCATATTTCAATGATGACAAAAGATGCAGAAGAGAATAATCGATTTTACAATGAAGTGCTCGGTTTAAGACGTTTAAAAGTAACAGTCAATCAAGATGATCCGTCTATGTATCATATATTTTTTGGCGATAAGAAGGGGACACCAGGTACTGAACTTACCTTTTTTGAAATGCCTAATATCGGACAGACACATAAAGGCACCAATGCGATAACTAAAATTGGCTTATTGGTTAAAGACGAAGCGGCTTTAAGTTATTGGCAACAACGCTTTGACGAATATGGGGTAGAATACGGTAGTATCAAACAGTTCGCAGGTAGAAGAGGCTTACCGTTTGCAGATCCAGATGGCTTACATTTAGTCCTTCAAGTGGCAGACCAAGTCGACGGGAACTATCTTCCTTGGGAAGACTCAGCAGTCCCTCTAGAACACCAAATTATTAGTATGGGGACAGTTGAGTTGACGGCAAAACGATTGGATAAGCTTGAAAAAACACTGATTGAACTGTTCGATTATAAAAAGGTAGCAGGTGGTGACAACCAACGTCTTTATAGACCGAAAAATGGTAGTCATGAAGGTGAAATTTTAACTGTTTACAAAGATGGACCAAGAGAAAAACAAGGGCGTGGCAGTGTACATCATCTAGCGATTAATGTTCGAAATGATGATGAGCTCGAGTTTTGGCATGAGAGGGTAACGAAGAGGGGCTTTCGCTCAACTGGTGTCATTGACAGTCACTTTTTTAAGAGTATGTATTTCAGAGAATCAAACGGCATAATGTTTGAAATTGCAACTTTAGATGGCCCCGGAATGACAGAGGATGAAGCGAATAAATCACTAGGAAATCACTTAGACTTACCGCCATTCCTAGAAGAGAAAAGAACACAAATAGAAGAAGATTTAATCAAACTATCATTTATTGAATAAAATGTGAGGAATTTCAAATGACTCAACTATTAGATAATTCAAAATTAGAAGATGTAACCATTCATACAATTACGTATATTGATGACATTGTCGGTCTGGGAGAAAAAAGACTGTCGATTGATCGTAAACATTTTGATGACTTAGAAATTTCAGAATCATTATTAAAAATGCATATTAATAGAGCCTCATTAGAAGAATTTACTAAGGAAAGAAATAAAGAGCTACTAGAATATGAGAATTACTCAGAATTTGATCATCTTAATAGTATGGTCGCTATGCTAGAGCACGATTTCTTTAGTATAGACAAAGTGAAGTTTTTTTATAGAGATGAAAACCATCTATCCGGTGAAGCGGTCATAGACACTTCAGATGAAGAACAAGTAAAAATGACTAGTGAGGTCAGTGGTAAATCGCTTATATTAACAATAGAATTACGATAAAAGAAATCCGTACATGTGATCGTGACTACATGTACGGATTTTATCTTACTATTTAATTGAAGGTTTAACGATTTTACGATCTCCACGTTCTAATGGCGCATTTCTCATCATGAAGTATGACAGGACGAGTAGGATTAGTGATCCGCCTGCAAGTATATGAATGAATAATGTGTAGTCTGTCATGATGAATTCAAACAGTGGTCCAAAATCAATATAGAAGTAGATTGAAATTGAAGCGAGTATAACTAGGCCAAGCAGTATCAATGTTCGCATTGTTCCCATATTAAAATTGATAACTTGTGCAAACATTCCGATACCAAATAGAATGAATAGCCATAGGAAATCTATCCAAAAGTACATAAATATATTTGCGTCAGTTAAAATGTCTGCCATGTGAAACACAGAATAAGAATCCTCGAATAAATTTGTCCCTATAAAGTGTAATAAAGTCAGTACGACTGATGCAGCTATTATAAATAAAATGCTTGATAGGTAAGCTGATAACACAAACTGAGTTCTAGTTCCGCCTAAGCCGAGTATGAATCGATACGCTTTAAAGAATATAAATGGCAGTGTCAGAAACACTATATAAAAGGGACCGAAAAGTGCGCCAACACTATTAGCGCCAGATGATAACGAGCTTAAAAAAATAAAGAGAGCAAAAATGGCGACTGTAACAAAAATACTAATATAAAATGTTATGCCAGTTTCTTTTGCGACGATTTTAAAAGGACCATTAAGCGTGTGCATGTAATTTTGCCTCCTTTTTAGTTAAATTGACTAGATAATCTTGGAAGGGAGCTTTTTCTATAGAAACACCGTGAGAAAAAGCTTCTTGCTTTAATGCTTCTGTATACGGTGCATCAATCATAACGTTGAGCTGTTTGCCGAGCTTTCGTTCTTCTAAAATTGTGTACTGTTCTGCAATAGCATTCACAGCATCACTTGTACCGCTTAAGTGAACACCACGTGTCTTAAGTGATTCCGTATCCTGATAGGTTAGAAGCGTATTGTTATCTATAATTGCAATTTTTTCACACAGTGGTTCAACTTCTTCAATATGGTGTGTTGATAAGAGAATCACCCTTGGATCTTCTTCAAATGAATCGAGTAGGATATCGTAGAATTGCTTTCTCATATGCGCATCTAAACCGTTTGATGGCTCATCGAAAATTGTTACGGGTGCTTTACTCGCGAGTCCGATTGCGATAGTTAACATCGTCTTCATACCTTTAGAAAATTTACGAATTTTTTTCTTTCTTGGAAGTTGAAAAATTTCTATTAATTGATCAGCTAAAGCTTGATCCCACTTATCATTAAAATTTGATGCGTAGTTTAAGGCGTCATTAACATTCCACAAGTCACTATAAGGGTGGTCTTCTTGCATAAATGCAACATGGTTCATCGCTTCAATATTATTGTAAGGTATTTCACCATCGACATGGACCGTGCCAGAAGTCGGGTGTTCTAAACCTGACAATAGTTTCATAAGGGTTGTTTTACCAGAACCATTCCTTCCCCATAAACCAATAATGACCGGATTATTTTCTATAAGATTGATATCTTTTAAAATATATTTGTTGTCATAAGCAAATGCGACATTGTCTAAATTAATCATTATTATCCTCCTTTAAAAACTTAATCACTTCATCAAGCCCCATATCTAAGCGTTTAGATTCTTCTAACATAGGTTTAATATATTGCTTTCTAAATTCATTTTTTCTCTTCTCTAATAATTTAGACCGGGCATCTTTAGAGACGAATATACCGAGACCACGTTGTTTATAAGCATATCCTTCTTCAACAAGGACAGTGAGACCTTTCTGTGCAGTTGCACGGTTAACTTGATAGAATTTCGAAATCTCCGTCGTTGAGGGGATTTGGTCACCTTCTTGGAGTTCACCTTCAATTATGTCGTCCTCTATCATTTCGTGTATTTGTTGGAATATAGGTTTTGAGTCATCTAGTACTGCTTTCACACATGAAGACCCCCTTTTGATGAGTGGTTGATTAGTTGTGTAATCAACTATACATACGAAGATAGATTTTGTAAAGAAAAAGTATAAAAAACTTGAAAGTCAAACAAGGTCAATGTATAATAAAATCATAAGTCAAAGATAGTCAAACTTCTCGGTATGATTATAAATTTGATAAGCACATAATTTGAAGTCACTGATATCAGGCTTTATACTATAAACATAGTCAAATATAGTCAAAGTCAAAACGAACTATGATTGAAACACTTTTAAAAGGAGGAAACACACATGAAATGTCAAAATTGTAGTATTAACGAAGCAAATGTTAACCTTGCAATGAATTTTAATAACCAAAAAATGCAGGTTCATTTATGTGACAGCTGTTTCCAAGAAATCCAAGGACAAATGATGAACTCTAACGATTTCTTTAAAGGTCAAAATAATGCAATGAATAACAATAAATACTTTAACGGACAAGGAAACAGTGCAACGAGCACTAGAACAAGAGAAGAAAGCAATAGAGACGGACTTTTAGATCAATTAGGTAATAATATTTCCGACGAGGCGAGAGCTGGGAAAATTGATCCTGTAATTGGTCGTGACAAAGAAGTTAAACGTGTCATTGAAACACTTAATAGAAGAAATAAAAACAACCCTGTACTCATCGGTGAACCTGGTGTTGGTAAAACTGCCATTGCTGAAGGCTTAGCACTTAAAATTGTTGAGGGCAACGTTCCTACGAAGTTGATGGACAAAGAAATTTATGTTTTAGATGTCGCATCACTAGTCGCGAACACTTCTATGCGTGGACAGTTTGAAGAACGTATGAAGCAGTTAATCTCTGAATTGAAAGAACGAAAAGAGGTTATCTTATTTATAGATGAAATTCACCAAATCGTTGGAGCGGGTTCTGCTGAAAGTTCACAAATGGATGCTGGTAACATTCTGAAACCAGCACTTGCACGAGGTGAACTACAGATCATCGGTGCAACAACGCTAAAAGAATATCGTCAAATTGAAAAAGATGCAGCGCTTGAGCGTCGTTTACAGCCAATCATTGTTAAAGAACCAAGTTTAGAAGAATCTGTATTAATCCTTAAAGGTATTAAAGATCGCTATGAAAAATTCCATGAGGTCAATTACTCTGATGATGCAATTGAAGCATTTGTTAACTTATCTAATAGATATATTCAAGATCGTTTCTTACCAGATAAGGCAATTGACTTAATGGATGAAGTCGGTGCACGACTCAACCTGTCTAATGCTGAAAATGATACGGAGTCTATTAAACAAAAATTAGACAAAATTGCTAAAGAAAAAGATGAAGCTGCTGAACAAGAAGACTATGAAACTGCAGCACACTTAAAATATCAAGAATTACAACTACAAAAACAACTAGATGCAGCAGAGGATGAACAAAAGACTTTAGATGTTGATGTCACAGATATTCAATTAATTGTAGAAGAGAAAACAGGTATTCCTGTAACAAAAATACAAGCAGAAGAACAAAATCAGATGAGACATCTGAGTGAAAATCTTAGTTCTAAAGTAATTGGGCAAGAACAAGCGGTAGATAAGGTAGCGAAAGCGGTCAGAAGAAGCCGTGCTGGACTAAAATCTAAATATCGTCCAATAGGTTCCTTCCTATTCGTTGGCCCAACTGGTGTTGGTAAAACGGAATTAACCAAAGCATTAGCTGAGGAAATTTTCGGTACAAGAGACTCTATGATTAGATTAGATATGTCTGAGTACATGGAAAAACATGCTGTCTCTAAAATTATCGGTTCACCTCCAGGTTACGTTGGTCACGAAGAAGCAGGACAACTAACAGAAAAAGTACGTCACAATCCTTATACAATTATTCTTTTAGATGAAATTGAAAAGGCACACCCTGATGTACAAAATATGTTCCTTCAAATTATGGAGGATGGTCAGCTTACTGATTCTCATGGTCGTACTGTTAGCTTTAAAGAAACAGTAATCATCATGACAAGTAACGCTGGTACAGGAGATAACAACGCTAGTGTTGGATTTAATGCGAATCAACATGAGTCAGTAACGACACTTGAGAACTTAAGTGATTACTTCAAACCTGAATTCTTAAACAGATTTGATGCAATTATTAACTTCAATGAATTGTCCGAAGAAAATCTGATGGAAATTACTGATTTAATGCTTAATGAGCTATCAGAGACACTTAAGGAAAATGATATTAACATCACTGTAACTGAAGACGCTAAGAAAAAATTAGTGAGCCTCGGTTACGATAAACGCTTTGGTGCTAGACCATTGAGAAGGGTGATTCAAGATAGAATTGAAGACCAACTTACTGATTTAATATTAGAATCGGATGGTTTAGAACAAGTCAGAGCGCACATTAAAAATGGTGAGATTGTCGTATCTAAAGCATAAGGAAGCGCAGAAAACTGAAATTTTAAATATTGAAAAAGGGTTGGGACAAAACAATTCCCTTCATATAATAAGCCGGACGTTAGCAATTCTTAAGGCATCGCGTGAGCCTGTAGTCTCACGCAGATGATATTCCCCTAGAAGTATAACGTTCGGCTTTTCTATTATAATTTATTATTTCCCTATATATTCAGAGTTTTTGTCCCAGCCCCTTTTTTTGTTGTTCTATTTTTATTTAGTAACCAAATCATTTATCAGTTATATCTACGAGTGATCCATTAGTAATGCTCAGTAAATCATCAGGTGTCACTTCGACCTGCATTCCTCTTTTACCAGCAGATACAACCATCTTATCAAGTGACTTAGCTTCAATAGCAATAAATGTAGGAAAGTTTTTCTTCATACCAATAGGTGAGCAACCGCCTCTAATATAACCGGTCGTTTTCTCCAAGTCCTTCATATGCAACATGTCTACTTTCTTATTACCACTTTCCCTTGCCAGTGCCTTTAAATCCAATTCTTTTTTGGCTGGAATACAAGCAACAATTGGCCCTGTGATATTACCAACTGCTACAAGCGTCTTAAATATTATTTGTTCTGACACTTCAAGTGTGTCGACTGAACGATCTGTATCTTTATGGTCCTCTGACCAAGCATATTCGTGAATTAAATAAGGGATTTTCTCTTTATCTAACTGTCTCATAGCATTCGTCTTTTGAACTTTCTTTTTCTTCAAGATGTCATACCTCCGTATTGTTATCTTAGCGCTTAGCATATCATATCTTTTCTAGTATAATAGATTTGAAGATTCGACGAGGAGATGCCTATGTTTTTAAAATCCCAAGAAGATGAAAGAACGCCTATAAAAAAGAAATATCATTTTGATCCGATCAAGGTAATTATTGGTATGGCTATTGGTTTTGTGACCCCAGAAGTTGCTGGATTTTTATCGAAAAATGTTATAGAGACAACTACCTTAAACAATATTGCCAATGTTTCACCGATTGGTCTTGCTGTAATTTTTGGACTTGTTGCTCTGTTTTTAACCTTCAAAGTCGAGCGCATATATGAAGAAGATATAGAGAAGGACAGGAATAGACAAGTTTCAAAAGGTGTGCAAAATGAGGTAACGGATAAGTTGGCAGAATATCAAGCAGCAAAAAAAGCGGGTGACACAGATAGAATGAAAGAGATTGAAGTTTGGCTAAAAGCACACAAAGTGACATTGAAGAAATAGGACACTTCATAGAGGAGTGTCTTATTTTTGTTGAAAAATAACAATAGGAAATATATTTTGTTAATTATTCACACTTTATTATTTACTTTGTTAGATTTGAACAATATAATTAATTTAAAGGTGATGGTGATGAAATCTAAAAGACAGCAATATATTTTAAGTCGGGTAGCGGAGTTTAGTGAAGTAACGATTGAAATGCTAGCTGAGGAATTGTCAGTGTCTGAAATGACAGTACGTCGAGATTTAAAGGAACTTGAAGAAAATGAACAAGTCATCCGTACTTCTAATGCGATCTTGCTTAAGGACTCTTTCTTGAACGAAGTCCCATTTGTAAAAAAACAGTTGGTTAATATCGAAGAGAAAAGGTTGATTGCAAAGAAAGCATTAGAATTCATTCATCCAGATGAAACAATCTTACTCGATGCTGGTACTACGACACTAGAAATTTGTAAACGACTTAAAAGCGTAGATTTCAAAGTTAGAATTGTAACAAATGATATAAAAGCGGCCGCGGAATTAATTGATAGTCAACACGAAGTCATTATTTTAGGCGGTCAAGTTCAAACGAATGTTGGGTCCATGTATGGTGCCCAGACAGTAGATATGCTGAACTCAATAAAGGTGAGTGTATCTTTTGTAGGTACACAAGCAATTGATGTTTATGAAGGCATATATGCACCAACAATAGAAAAAGCGAAAGTTAAACGATTGATGGTGGAATGTGGGCAGACATCTTATCTTGTTGTCGATTCCAGTAAATTCAATCACACAGCATTCGCTAAAATATGCGATTTAAATGACTTTACAGGTATTATTACTGACGATTCTCTAGATGAAGAAATAAGAAAAAGCCTGCAGTCGGCAACGACAGTCATTTAAGGAGGTAAGGCAGTGAAGGTAGGAATTATTGCGGATGATTTAACTGGCGCGAATGCGACGGGTGTCCGATTGAGCGAAAACGGCTTTCATCCTGCAACGTATTTTCATTACAATGACTTATTGAATGATGAAAATACTGATGTCATTGTCATTGACACTGATAGTAGATATGCGAGTGAAAGAGTTTTAGATCATAGAGTCGGTGGATCCTTAACTAAATTGAAGCACTGGGGTGCGGATATTTTAGCAAAACGAGTGGACTCTACTTTAAGAGGAAATGTCGGTAAGGAAATTGATATGATCTTAGAAACGGTCGGTGAAGAAACCATCGGAGTTGTTGTACCGTCATTTCCTGATTCAGGACGGATTACAGTTGGTGGGTACTTAATTGTTGATAGTCTGCCTTTACATAGAACAGATGCGGCCAATGATCCAATTACACCGATTACTTCATCATATGTACCTGAGATCATTAGTGCACAAACAGAGCATCAAGTGGGTGTAATGACCATAAATGATATGTCTGAAGACTGTGAAACTTTCTTAGAATCTTTTAAAAGCGTTATAGAAAAAGGAAACAAGATTGTTGTGTTAGATGCGGTCACGAATAATGATATTGAATTTATTGCTGAGGCACTCAGCCAATATAAGGGTCATAAGCTTGTTCCGATTGATCCAGGACCCTTTACTTCGCTCTATGCGAAGTATAGGGCCAATCAAATCGGTGATGATAGAAAGATAATTGTGACCGTAGGATCAGCGACTAAAGTATCAGAAAAACAACTAGTTTACTTAATCGATAGACTTAAGATTAAACCGGTAATACCGGATATAACAAAACTTGCAACCTTTGATCACAATTGGCACGACGAGGTTCAGAAATGTGTTAAAAAAGCTAAGAAACGTATGGAAGATAATGAAGTGACAGTGATTACAACCAACAAAGAGAATTTAGTGATTATTGATATTAAAAAAATAGCTGCTGTCAATGGTGTCACACCAGATAGAGTAGCTAAACGCATCACTGATGGACTCGCCACAATTACCAAACGTCTTATTGATGAATCCAGCCATGAAATTAAAGGGTGTTACGTCAGCGGTGGCGATGTGACCGCATCATTAGCAAGTATTACTTTAGCGAGTGGTATTAAACTTATCGATGAAGTAGGACCACTGATTGCTTACGGTCATTTACTTGGCGGTGAATATGAAGGTCTGCCACTGATTACTAAGGGTGGCATGATTGGAAACAGAGAAACATTATATGAAGCCATCCAATATTTAAAATCAAAATAGGAGGAATTATGTATGTCTAAAGCAATTATTGCAGTACCAATGGGAGATCCAGCAGGGATCGGACCTGAAATTACAGTTAAATCATTTACTAACAAAGAGGTATTAGAAGCGGCAAATTCCGTAGTAATTGGAGATAAGAAAGTAATTGAAAAAGCGATTGAAATTACGAATACAGATATCTCAATTAATGTAATTGATGAAGTTTCGCAAGCGGATTTTTCAAATAATGTGATTAACTTAATCGACCTAGATAATGTAGATATGTCTACTTTTGAATACGGTCAAGTACAAGCTCAGTGCGGTAAAGCTGCATTTGAATATATTGAATATGCAATCAAATTAGCGATGGATAAAAAAGTCGATGCACTTGCAACGACACCAATAAATAAAGAATCTCTTAAAGCAGCTGAAGTACCATATATCGGTCACACAGAAATGCTTGAAGAATTAACAAACTCACATGATCCTTTAACAATGTTCCAAGTGAGAAGCCTACGTATCTTCTTCTTAACTAGACATTTATCTATCAAACAGGCCATTGATCAAATGACTAAAGAACGTGTTCAGGACTACGTTAAACGTTCTTATGACGCACTAATTAAACTTGGTGTTGAAGAACCAAAATTAGCAGTTGCTGGTCTTAACCCACACAGTGGTGAGGGCGGATTATTTGGTAATGAAGAAATCGATGAAATTACACCGGGAATTAAACTGGCTCAAGAAGACGGCTTTGATGTTGTAGGTCCAGTACCAGCTGATTCTGTCTTTTTCCAAGCTTTAAATGGGCGTTATGATGCAGTAATTTCTCTTTACCATGACCAAGGACACATTGCTGCTAAGATGACAGATTTCCACAAAACAATTTCTATTACAAATGGCTTACCGTTCTTAAGAAGTTCAGTAGACCATGGAACAGCATTTGATATTGCTGGTCAAAATATCGCTTCAAGTGAAAGTATGGAAGAATGTATTAAACTTGCGGGAGAATATGCGCTTACGTTTAAAAGATAAGTAATGGGCGGGATAACCGCCCATTTATAAATACATAAAAGTGAAAACGTTTTATGTTTTAGATGGAGGAAATTTAAATGACGGATGTTTCTACAACTCAGATGATAGTCGGTTTAGTTATCGGAATTGTACTGTTAATATTTTTAGTGCTTAAAACCCGTATTCACGTCTTTGCGTCACTGTTAATTGCTGCAATTTTGACAGGTGTTATCGGAGGCATGTCTCCGACAGATACAATTGAAACAATCTCAGCAGGCTTTGGTTCAACGCTCGCTTCGATTGGTATTATTATTGGACTAGGTATCATGATGGGGAAAATCATGGAAATATCAGGTGCAGCTGAAAAGTTAGCTTATACAATGATTAAGTTTATAGGACGTAAAAAAGAGGAGTGGGCAATCGCAATCAGTGGTTATATTGTAGCAATTCCAATATTCGTAGACTCTGCTTTTGTAATTTTACAACCTCTAGTTAAGGCATTATCACGTCAAACAGGTAAGTCTGTTGTGACGCTTGGTGTTGCTTTAGCAATTGGACTTGCTGCCACGCACCATGCAGTACCACCCACACCAGGTCCTCTAGGCGTAGCCGGAATTTTCGGAGCGGATGTCGGGATGATGGTGATTATTGGACTGGTTGTTTCTTTTCCAGTTATTATTGTCGGTGTCCTATATGCAAAATGGTTAGGTAAGAGAATTTATCAATTACCTGAAGAAGATGGAGACGGTTATTATAGACCGACTGCCAAAGAAGCATTTAAAGAGTTTGAACAAGCGGCGACTGTCAGAGAGGAAAACTTACCATCATTCTTTAAATCGTTTTTACCTATTTTAATTCCTTTGGTATTAATTTTTGGTAATACAGGAATGAATGCTTTGCAAGATGGGGGTGTCATCAACCTATCTGACACAGTAATGAATTATATTACTTTCTTAGGTAATCCAATCATCGCGGTTGGTCTAGGTTTAATTTATGCGCTTGTGTTCTTAACGAAAGATTTTACTAAAGACGAGACTCTAAATGAACTTGAAGAAGGTGTAAAATCCGCTGGTATTATTCTACTGGTTACAGGTGCTGGTGGTGCCTTAGGTGAAGTATTACGTATTGGGGGCACAGGTCAAGTCATTGCTGAACAAGTCGCAACATGGAGTGTCCCTGCAATACTCATTCCTTTCCTTATCGCAACATTTGTAAGGCTTGTTCAAGGCAGCGGAACTGTTGCAATGATTACGGCAGCATCTATCGCTGCACCTATCGTTTCTAATATGGGATTAGATCCAGTTTTAGCTGCACAGGCTGCTGCCTTTGGTGCTATGGTCTTCTCATACTTCAACGACAGTTTATTCTGGGTAGTTAATAGAATGCTTGGAATTACTAAGATTAAAGAGCAAATTATGGTATGGTCTGTACCAACAACATTAGGTTGGTTAACAGCTGGTATTACACTGGTAATCATCGATTTAGTTTTCTACTAATTATTACAGTCAAATTACGTTATCTTACATGCTTCAGAAGCAAAAATACACACTTAATAGCTAGAACCTTGATATACAAGGCTTCTAGCTATTTTTATATATTATTTTAGGACGGAAAAACATATTTTTGAGAATGTGAATGTTCTGCGATTTTTCACTTTAATTACAAGTTGGTTACAAAGGACAAATTAGCAATATCATGTGCTATAGTAGGACTCATGGAAATCGCACGTGACGCGAATTTAAAAAATACATCCAAATTACGGAGGCTTTATCAATGAAAAAAACTATTATTTCTGCAGCATCACTTACAGCATTATCAGCAGTGGCTGCAGCTAACATATCTGCATCAGAAGTAACGGTAGATTCAGGAGATACACTTTGGAGTTTATCTAGTGAAGCTGGTAAAACAGTTGAGGAAGTTAAATCATTAAACAACTTAACTTCAGACATCATCTTCCCTGGTGACGTTCTTAAGATCGATGGAGAAGCTCCAGCAGCACCGGCTGAAGAAGTAAGCTCAGACGCGACTACATATACAATTGAAGCAGGCGATACTTTATTCGCAATCGCTAACCAATTTGACGTATCAGTTTCTGACCTACAAGAGTGGAACAACCTTACATCAGACCTAATCTTCGTTGGGAAAACAATCAACGTTGCAGGTGGTTCAGAAGCAGCTGAAGAAGCTCCAGCTGTAGAAGAAACATCAGCACCTGCTGTTGAAGAAGTAGAAGTTGAGGAAGTTGAAGAAACTCCTGAAGTTCAAGATGTAGAAGAAGTTGAAGAATCTGAAGAAGTAGAAGAATCTGAAGAAGTTTCAGAACCAGCTCCAGCACCTGCACCAGAAGTATCAGGTGGAAACGCAGCATCAGTTGCGCACTCAGTAGCAGCAGGTAAGAGCTACGTATGGGGTGGAAACTCTGCAACAGCAGTAGACTGCTCAGCATTCACTCAGCAGTTCATGAAAGCATTCAATGGTAAAGATATTCCTAGAACAACTTATGGTCAGCAAGCAGCAGGTACACAAGTATCTAACCCACAACCAGGTGACCTAGTATTCTTTAACAACTACTCACACGTAGGTGTTTACATTGGTAATGGCCAAATGGTAGATGCACTTAACCCTTCAGAAGGCGTTGGCGAGCGTGCAGTATCATACGTACATGGTCACGTTGACGGTTACTACAGATTCTAATAATATTAATATGAAGAGAAAAGACTTGGATCCTTTAAGATCCAAGTCTTTTTTGTTAGTTTAAGTAGGATTGGGTGAGACGAAATGTTGTTAGATGAGCTTCGAAAACAAAACGAAGCTGACGTAATGGTGTAGCTTCGCTTCGAAAACAAAACGAAGCTGATGTAATGGTATAGCTCCGCTTCGAAAACAAAACGAAGCTGACGTGATGGTGGTGCTCCGCTTCGAAATAAAAACGAAGCTGAAGTAATGGCGTAGCTCCGCTTCGAAAACAAAACGAATCTGATGTAATGGTATACCTGTAACTAGAACACAAAACGATTACCATTTACCCTGTAGTTAACGTCTACATTTATTCCTGTGATAATCGATAAGCTGTGCCCGCATTTGTTGACTCAATATCCAATTGAATATTAAGCTTCTGACAAATATTTTTGATTACTGAAAGACCTGTTGTTTCATGATCTCTATCAATTTCAAAACCAACGCCGTAGTCTTTAATTATTAAAGTATCACCAACAGTTATTACAATCTGATTCGTAGCTGAATGTTTGAAAATATTAGAGATGATGTTTTCAAATAATCGGTCCAGCCACAGTTCATTGGCTTGCCATATCAGATTTTTTTGCACGTCAATTGTATATTCTATATTATTTTTGTTTAGTAAATATGACCACTTGTTAATGGTTTGTTTTAAAGACTTATGGACTGAAATATCTTCTTTAAAAATATAGTAGTTATCGATATCAAATAATGTTTCACTTGATATAGAATTCACCAGTTTACTAATGTAATCAACTTTTTGATAGAGTACATCTACCTCTTCTTTTGATACATTATGATTTTGACTATACAAATATAATTCAAGATTTAGAGCATTTAATGGTGTGTTAATATCATGAGATAACTGTTTTAAATATTCACGTTTCAAATCTTCCATCTGTGATAATTCGATTTCTTTTGCTCTTAGTCTGTCGATCATGGTATTGATTGATGCAGCAAGCTTATTCAACTCATCTTCACTTTCTTCAATGACTGCGAGTTTTTCAGGAAATGCATCATCTTCTGCAATTTTTCTGACCGTCTGTTCCATTGTATTGATACGATGGATAATTTTCTTAAAGTATTTAGCAGCAATAAACATTAATCCAAATAGAATACCAAAAAAGACTATATAAAAATAAGTGGTCAGTACACTACCGGAAAAATGATTATCGATATTAAATAATGAGGTAATGCCAAGGTGAGTGAAGAACATCGCATAAGACAACACGATAAAAACCACTGGAATGGCAGCTATAGATAAGGACATGACGACATAAAATTTGTAGCTTAAATTCTTATTTTTCATGAGCATTCATCCTATAACCTATTCCATGAATTGTGGAAATAATCATGTTGTCGTGATCATTGATTTTTTGTCTAATCTTTTTAATATAAACATTCAAGGAATTATCGTAGGTATCCCCATCTGGCCAAACATATTGTAGAATCTGTTCTTTTGTTAGTGTTGAACCGATGTTAGAAAATAAGTAAAAGAACAGCCGTTTTTCAATTTTTGTAAATTGAATTTCGTTATCTTCCTTGTCAAATACTTCAAATTTGTATGGATCTATAGTCAAGTTGAATAGTGTTGTCTGTGTTTTATCGTAAAAGCGACCTAAAATGTTGTTAATTCTAGAAATTAACTCGGTCGGATGAAAGGGTTTAGTAATGTAGTCATCACCTGCACGTAAGCCTGTAATCTTACTATCCATATCGTTCCTTGCTGTTAGAAAAATAATTGGAATATCGACATGCTGATGAATATAATCAGCAATCGATAAACCGTCGTCATATGGCAACATGATATCTAATAAAATAAGGTGAACATCTGTGAGTTGTTCTAAGACATGTTCACCAGTATGATTTAATGATACCCTAGCCCCTTGTTGGACTAATATCTTCTCTAAATTTTCAGCAGAACTGATATCATCTTCTACGATTAAAATATTGAAATCTTTCATTTGTAAACCTCATTTCTGTTGCTATAGATATAAGTTTACTAGAATGAGGAAGGCGATTAAACTAATGAAAGTCACCACTCCAAATACATTTACATAAGTAAACTTTCTCTCTTTAGGTCCCTTCATTAATATTTCTAGAACTAATAACCCCACAGTTATAAAAAATGAAATAATCATGAGGTAAACAATGATCATTAGTAAAATTTCCATCATATTTTCTCCTTTCAAAATTTCTATACTGTGAGTATATAAATCAGTTCTGAAAAATTTATGAATAAGGAGAAAAAAAGCTATGTAATCCTAATCAACGATTACATAGCTTGAATTATTACTGCTGATATCTATTCTCTTTAAATTTTAAACCAAGTTCATCGCGGAGTGTTTGACCACTGTATTCATTATCATAGTAGCCGCGTTTTACAAGGATTGGAATCACCTTATTAATAAAGTCTTCAAATATTTCACCAAAGACATGAGGGATTAAAACGAAACCGTCTGCTGCACCGTGATCGATCCACTCAATAATTTGATCGGCAATCTCTTCATAGGTACCCATAAAGGCACTTTCTCTCGTCGTTTCTTCCATTGCAACTTGTCGAAGTGTTAAATTATTTTCTTTAGCGCGCTTTTTAATTTCATCTGTCGTGGATCTAAAGCTGTTTTTGCCGACATCACCAAGCTCTGGGAACGGAGCATCAACATCGTATTGACTGAAGTCGTGGTGGTCGAAGTAGCGTCCTAAATAGGCGAGGGCTTCTTCAATTGTTACTAGGTTTTTAATGTATTCATAACGTGAACGAACCTCTTCATCGTCCTTACCGACTATAGGTTGTAGGGTGGGGAAAATTTTAATTTCTTCCGTATTTCTACCACTATCGACAGCTTTTTGTTTCAGTTGTTTATAAGTCTCTTTGGCATGTTCTAGTGTACTCGCATTTGTAAATACCGCATCTGCGTGGCGGGCAGCAAAGGCGGAACCTTTTGGTGACGCGCCAGCTTGGAATATAATGGGTTGCCCCTGAGGGGAACGTTCGATATTTAAAGGACCTGCAATATTGAAGAAATCCCCTTCAAAATTTAACTTATGCATCTTGTTATTATCGAAATACTGTCCACTTTCTTTGTCTCTCGTAAAGGCATCATCTTCATATGAATCCCAGAGCCCTTGAACTGATCTTAGATGTTCGTCTGCTATATCATAGCGTAAACTGTGCTCGGGATGCTTGTCTTTACTGAAATTGTTGGCACTGCCTTCTAGAGGGGAAGTGACAACATTCCACCCAGCATGCCCACCTGATACATGGTCAATCGACATCAGTTGTCTGGCGATAGTATAAGGTTCACTATATGAAGTTGAGACTGTACCGACTAGGCCGATTTTTGAAGTAATTGGAGCCAAAGCTGCTAGTAATGTTAGGGGTTCAAAACGGCTTAAGAAATGAGGAATGGATTTTTCATTTATATATAAACCATCTGCTACAAATATAAAAGAAAATGCAGCATTTTCAGCCTTTTGGGTTACAGTTTTTAAATAATCGAAGTTGATGCTTGCATCTGCTGGAACATCTTCACTGCGCCAAGCATTCATATGTCCACCTGGACCATTTAACATTACGCCAAATTTTACTTTCTTACTCATATTATCCCTGCCTTTTCTGTTTGTCTTAATTGGTTTGGAGCAAGCGTTTCTATAGTATAGTCTCTAATTTCACTACGACTAGTTGGGAGATGGAACATGAACTCATTAATTTCTATATCCTGGCTCAATTTATTTAAAGCTGCTAGTATTTCTTCTTTGTTCCCAATAATCATATCTGCTTCTTTTTTATTAACTTCTACTTTTTCATCAGTATTTTTAATAAAGTCATTAACTTGCTTTTGATTGATAACAGTTAGAGTTTTGCCACTTTGAAAAGTAATGGTATAAAGTTCGTTTTCTTTTCTTAACAGTGCTTTATCTTCTTCGTTATCTACCGCTAAGACTGACAAGGCGACGATGATTTCACCCTCTGGATAATGTTTTCTATAGACATTCACCACTTCTTTTAAAAGCTCTGCGTCATTTTTAATAAAATGTGCAAAGATAAAGTTCGCCTTATTTTTAGCAGCAAACTGAGCAGAATCAGGACTACCACCAAGGAGGAAGATGCTTGGGCGACTTGATTTTGTGTCTAAGGAAATTTGTAGACTATGAGCATTGTCATGAGTCCCGTCGATATAAGACTTCAACTTTAAGAAACGATCGTTGAAAGTTCCAATATCATCTTTTAATTCTTCTTGTAGGGCCTCTGTAGCTAATGGAGTGCCTCCTGGAGCTTTACCAACACCAAGATCAACACGCTCTGGTGCGAGATGACTAATGAGTTGAAATTGTTCTGCAACATGAAACGGGTTGTGATGAGATAACATGACTCCGCCTGCACCGACCTTAATGCGCCTTGTCTGACTCAGTAGGTGGGTAACAAGGACTTCAGGAGACGTTCCAATAATATGATCCATATTATGATGTTCTGAAACGAAATAACGACGATAACCTAAGTCATCTGCTTTTTTCGCAAGTTCGGTTGTGTGAGCAAGTGACTCCTGTATATTATGATTTTCTAAAAGTGGACTTTGGTTCAAGATACTAAATTGCATATTTTTTCCCTCCGATAATATGTAAATTATCCTAGTGGTAAACTATGAATTAACAGTAATCATAACATGAATTTAGAATTATCCAACAATTAATTCCTAGTAATGCACCTGGTATTATGCATAAAAAAGCCCGGAAATCTTAAATAGATTTCCGGGCGAAATACTTAGCCCTTATGGCTTAGCATCGGTTCTGTTTTACTAAAGTCTGTTTGTTTTAATTCTTCTATTCGTGATTGTACAAACTCTGATGACAGATTATGTTCAACAATATAACGGTTACGAGGGTGCTCAGCACATTCCATAGAGCAACCACCTAAGTGATATGCTTGGTTTTCCTCTGAGGCTAAAATTTGTGCATTACATTCTGGATTCGCACAATTGATATAGCGTTCACATGGTGTCCCGTCGTAGTGATCTTTACCAACAACAACATGTTCAACTTGGTTAATTGGGACAGTAAGTCTTTCATCGAAGACATACATTTGACCATCCCATAGCTGGCCTTTAGCTACTGGATCCTTAGAATAAGTTGCTACACCACCATGAAGTTGTGCAACATTGTCAAAACCTTCTTCCTTTAACCAACCAGAGAATTTCTCACAGCGAATTCCACCTGTGCAGTAGGTTAAAATTTTCTTACCTTCAAATAGATGTTTATTATTTCGAACCCATTCCGGAGTATCTCTAAAGGTTTCTACATCTGGCTTGATCGCACCACGGAAGTGGCCGACATCATATTCATATATATTTCTTACATCTAATACGACAGTATCTTCTTTTTGCATCTCCTCATAAAATTCAGCAGGGCTTAAATATTCACCCGTTTGTTCACAAGGATCGATGTCCTTGTCTAAACTTAAATTAACAAGCTCAGGTCTCGGACGTACAAACATTTTCTTAAAGGCATGGCCATCTGCTTCATCAATTTTAAAGACGATATCTTTAAACAGTGGATGAGCTTTCATGTATTCCATGTATCGTTCAGTCTGTTCAATATCACCTGAAACAGTCCCGTTAATTCCTTCATGCGCAACTAAAATACGGCCTTTTAAGCCTAAATCTTTACAAAAACGTAAGTGCTCAGCAGCAAACGTTTCCGGATCTTCCACATCAACATAGTGGTAGTACAGTAAAACACGATATTCCATTTTCATTTTCCACCTATCAATAATATATTTGCAGGATACACCTGATAGTTTTACAGACAATATTGTACCAGATTTTAGGCAATTTTTGTGAAAAATTTACTACAGGAAAGTGAAACTTTAAAGTCTTGAATAAATGTATGGTAAAATTGATGTTAACTAGGAGTGAGATTATGGAAGTTAAAATTTATACAGATATTGCATGTCCTTTTTGCTACATAGGAAAGAAAAATATTGAACAGGCAAAAGCGGAATTTGAAAACTCAGAAGAGATAGGTTTGAATTATCTAAGCTATGAGTTGGATAATCAAGCATCCAAAGCACCAAAAGTTGATATTTATCAATCCCTTGCCGATAAACACCAAAAACCATTAGATGAGATTTATGACATGGTGGACCGTATCGTTGAAGCAGGTGAAAAAGTTGGTATTGAGTTTAATATGGATAAAGTAGTACCTGCAAATACAAGAAATGCACACAGATTGTTGAAATTAGCCAAGGAAAATGGCAAAGGTAGTGTAGTTTTAGATGCACTCTATGAGAGCTATTTTTCTAAAGGGGAGAATGTTAGCGATCAAGAAGTGCTATTGAATATTGGTGTCAAAACAGGACTTGAACAAGATAAAGTCGAAGAATTACTGAATGATCCAAGTATCTATTTAGAAGAAGTCATTGGAGATTTTAATCTAGCTAAAGTGAATCAGGTGAAGACGTTACCTTATTATATATTTGATGACAAATTTGCCATTGCTGGTGCTAGAGAAGTTGAGCACTATCTAATCGCCTTTAAAAAGACCTTACAAAAATAGTTGGAAGTGTAGTTGTCGGTGTGTGGTGGTGCTCCGCTTCGAAAGCAAAACGAAGCTGATGTACTATTGGTTCTCCATTTCGAAAAACAAACAACACAAAAAAACCTGAGCTTACATAAGCTCAGGTTTTCTCCCATCCCCATGGTATATATAATCTTAAAAGTCTGTTGATACTTTTGGTGCAGGTTTAATCAGTCTATATAAGTGATAGCCTGCAGCAGCTACTAGTACAAATGGTACGATGACTAGAATTAAGAAGAAGACTGATCCGCCAACTTGACGCATACCGAAGTTTTGGAAGAATTCTCCTGTTGTAACTTCTAATAATGGTGGTAAGAATGCAAAGTAGTAGATTAAGCCAACAACAACTAAAGTCAGAACATAAAATATCATATTTGTCACATGATATGGGACGGTGTTCTTATCAAATTTGAACATTATAAAACCCCTTACATTTTAGTCTTTAAATTAGTATACAACAATGTATAATTAAATGCATAGCATTTGAGAGATTTTTTACAAAATGATAGATAAAACGAGGGAGATAATATGGCTTTAAGACTAGCCGTTATGAGCGATGTACAACATATAATGGATATCGTTTCAAGAGTAATACCAGAAATGCACGCTGTAGGTAATTATCAATGGGATAAAAACTATCCTAATGCATCAGTGTTTCAAGATGATGTGAAGGCTGAAAGTTTATATGTGTTTGAAGAAGATGGTGTCATCAAAGGTTGCATTACAGCCGATGATAATCACGCCTTTAGTTATGATGATATCCCTTGGCAACTGGCACGAATTGATTGCCTTGCGACTCATAGACTCGCAATAGACCCGAATTTCCAGGGTCAAGGTCTCGCCCAGAAAATTATTCGTGAAATCATTGAGGTAGGTAAACAAAAAGGTTACCTTGGCATACATACTGATACTTCATTAGAGAATAAAGCAATGCAGTACTTGTTTACAAAACTGGGTTTTGAATTTAAGGGTAACTTAAATTTAGATGACAACTTAGATGACTGGTACGTTGCTTACGAAATCGTTTTTTAATTACTTTTTAAAGAACACTTAAGCGCTATAAATTCGAAGTTCAATATTTCAAGGGGGATTTACAAAGTGAAGTTATTAGCAAAACTGATTGCTGGTATCGTTGCGGGTATTATTGTAGGTGGGGGTTACTACTTACTCGGTCCAGATGGTACAGCAGGACAGATTATGGAATTCATCGTTAGGTTATTTGTGACATTAGAGTCAATCTTAGGCGCCTTTATATTCTTTACGATTCCATTTATTATTTTATTCTTTATTGCATCAGGGATTTCACAAATCGGTACCGGTTCAGGTAAGGTTGTTGGTGCGACTTTAGGTGTCGCTTACTTATCTACTTTAGGTGCGGGTATTTTAGCTTACATTGTTGCATCTTTCGTGATGCCACGTATAACTGAAGGAAGTTCTGTTCCTGAAGAAGGGACAGGCCTTGAGAGTTTTATCGAGTTTGAATTGACGCCAATTATTGACATCTTACCAGCTCTAGTATTAGCTTTTGCAGTCGGAATCGTCATGAACGTCTTAAAGCTCGACTTAATGATAAAATTCTTCGACCAAGGTAAAGACATCACAGAATTCATTATCGAAAAAGTTATCATTAGAATTCTACCGTTTTACATTGCCGGTGTTTTCGCTGGAATGGCAGCAACTGGCACAGTATTCGATACGCTAAAAGTGTTTGGTGTCGTCTTATTAGTTGCGATTATTTTACACTGGGTTTGGTTAACGATTCAATATACAGTTGCAGGTTCAATATTGAAGAGAAATCCATTTGCTATGTTGAAAACGATGCTACCAGCATACTTTACAGCCCTAGGTACAATGTCATCTGCTGCAACGATTCCTGTCACATTAGAACGTGCGAAGAAAAACGGAATTAGAGAAAGTATTGCTGATTTTGTAATACCATTATGTGCAACGATTCATTTATCAGGTTCAACGATCACAATCGTCAGTTGTTCATTAGCAGTTATGACGATATTACCTGAGTATAGTATGCCAGGATTCTTTGAAATGGTTGGGGTCATCTTACTACTTGGGGTTGTAATGATTGCAGCACCTGGAGTGCCGGGTGGGGCAATTATGGCAGCGAGTGGTGTCTTAATGACTAACTTAGGCTTCAACGAGGCGGCAGTTGCTTTCATGATTGCACTTTACGTCGCCCAAGATAGCTTTGGTACGGCAACGAACGTTACAGGTGATGGTGCGGTAGCAGCAGTCATCGATGGTTATGAACAAAAATTGAACAAAGACGTATAAATCAAAGGTCAAAGACAGTCTAAAAGGTGATAGACTGTCTTTTTTTGTTATAATAATATAGGTAGAATTATCACTATGTTAGAAGGTATTTAAGTGAAAAAGAGAATTATTTTATATTTAGTTATCGTCATTTGTTTTTTAGACTTATTTATTCAGTTGCCGATAATTACCCCCTTTGTTCTAGAACTTGGTGCATCTGAGTTTATGGCAGGGATTGTTGTTGCTACATATTCACTGTTTAATATGGTCGGAAACATGGCGGGCGGTTACATGTCCGATAAGTACGGTCGGAGAAATACACTCCTGTTCGGAATGATTATGCAGGTGTTTTTCGTTTTAATCTACACGATGACACCATCAATAGGTATTCTTCTACTTGTACGTGCGATTCACGGTTTCTCAAGCGGACTTCTAACCCCAGCTGCATTTAGCTTAGTTGCTGATATATCAAAACGTTCGGCAATCGGTAAATCTATGGCCCTAACAGGTGTGGCCATTGGGACTGCTGCTATATTAGGCCCTGCATCGGGCGGAATCATTGCGAGTCTGGTGAACTACGAAACAGTCTATTATGTGTTAGCTATTGTTTATGTCATTGGTACAATCATTGTCTATTCTGCCATCAAAGAAAGTTCGACAGAAGGCAGCCGTGCACATCATAGTCAAACATCACTTAAGGAATTATTGTTAAGACCATCATTAAATGTGGCCTATATTTCATCGTTTACTTTGATGATTTCACAAGGTGCCTTGGCTTTTGGTTTGCCAATAAAAACTGATCTGCTTGATTTAGAAGCATCCAGTACAGGTATGATGCTCAGTGTCTTTGGTGTGACAGCGATTATTATCTTCATATCACCTATAAATAAAATATACACAGCTTACAAGAGTGAAAGCTTAGTTGCACTTGGATTATTAATCTTAAGTGTAAGTATGATGCTCTTACATTTCGTTCCGTCTGCAGCTATGATTTTCGCTGTCATGGTCATTTATGGAATTGGTTTCGCAATGACGTTCCCATCCATGAATAAAATTATTGCTGAATCGTCAGAAATGCACGAACGGGGTAAAGCAAATGGTATCTTTTATTCTTACTTTTCTTTAGGTTCTGTTGCTGGATCCACAATTGGAGGCTACTTCGCAACAGTCTTTAACCTACCCTTCTTAGGTATTGGTTGTGTCACCATTATAATGATTATTATTATTATTTTAATGCTTGCCGTAAGGATGAAATGGGTAGATTCAGTACATTAGGAGTGGTTGTATGGAAAAAAAGAAAGTTTTACTAATGGGTGTGAACGGTAGAATTGGTGAGCATTTATATGAAGAACTAAAAGATACCTCTGAACTCTATGCATTTTCAGCAGCACATGAAGAAGATTACTTTGAAGATGTGAACTTTATTAAGAAAGATCTCTTTATCTTACCTGATGTTGAGGATGCATTAGCCGGAATTGATATTGTTATCTTCTATGAAGACCCTATTATGAGACTGAATCGATTAACTCAAGGGAAATTCAGTGACTTATATATGTTAATCGCAGATAATATTGCTCGGGCAAGTATGGTAAATGAAATAGAACAAATTATATATATAGCAGATGAACTATCCGATGGTAGTATACTTTCTGTTCTAGGTAGTTACGGCACCCCAGTTAATGAAACGCAGACACCAATAAGACGTTATGGTAAGAATTTAAATTATCGTATTAAAGACTACAATAGTGTTAGAAGTGTACAAAGGGCCCCCATGCCTTCAGGTTGGACTATAGAAAATATAGCTTGGTACTACTTTGGCTGGTTGGATGAGATTGTCTATAATTTTGTTAATACTGTAATAGAAAATAAGACCGTCTATATTCATTTACTAGACAACCCTTCTCCTGTATTAATATTGAAATTAAACGAAGAATCATCAACTGAAGATATCATTATCTTTGAAATTATCGGTGGTAAATTAAGAAAAAATATGGCTAAGAAAACCCAGCGTTTTGAGTTTAGAAAGCTTGCTGTGTCTGATGAATTTATAATGGCCTTACATGACTATGAACCATCTCTACCTTGGCCAATATATAAATTAACACAAGCACCGATTCACCTTTTAGTGAGTCGCATTTACCAAGTAGAGATGATTATCAATAAGACTGTCCCTGAAAAGAGATCCAAAAACAATTAAATCTACGAAATAAGGAAGATGAACAATGGGAAGAAAATGGAATAATATTAAAGAAAAGAAAGCTCAAAAAGACCAGAACACTAGCCGTGTCTATGCAAAATTCGGCAGAGAAATTTATGTCGCGGCAAAGAAAGGTGAACCTGATCCTGAAGCGAACCAAGCCTTAAAGGTTGTCTTAGAAAGAGCGAAGACTTATTCAGTTCCCAAACACATCATTGATAAAGCAATTGAAAAAGCAAAAAAAGGTGGCGAAGAAGAAAACTTCGATGAATTGAGATACGAAGGTTTTGGACCAAGTGGTTCAATGATCATCGTTGATGCATTGACCGATAACGTGAATCGTACAGTTTCAGAAGTGCGTGCAGCCTTCGGGAAGAACGGCGGAAATATGGGCGTCAGTGGTGCGGTATCTTATATGTTTGATAGCGTATCAGTATTTGTCTTTGAAGGCTTTGACGAAGAAGCAGTATTGATGCATTTAATGGAAAAAGAAGTCGATGTTAAAGATGTGACTTTAGAAAATGAGATGACAGTGGTCTACGGTGAACC
The DNA here is from genome assembly GCF_000425825.1 of Jeotgalicoccus marinus DSM 19772. GTDB lineage: Bacteria > Bacillota > Bacilli > Staphylococcales > Salinicoccaceae > Jeotgalicoccus > Jeotgalicoccus marinus. The sequence goes on along the minus strand of NZ_AUEE01000010.1, from coordinate 49,509 downwards.
GCATGCCTTTAACGATATCAAAAATGCACTGGATGAACTGGGTGTTGAAGACTATAAGGTTGCAGAACTTGCGATGATTGCTCAAAATGAAGTTAACCTTGAAGATGAAGACCAAGAAAAGTTTGAGCATCTCATCGATGTCTTAGAAGACTTAGAAGATGTTTCCAATGTATTTCATAATGTAAACTTAGGATAGTTTTTAGTTCCAATGGTTGATCTTTAAGTGATAAAAATATGAAGGGATGAATCAAGATGAATTTTAATTATCAAGGAAAAGTGGCAGTGATTACAGGCTCAAGTAAAGGAATCGGTAGAGAAACAGCAGAACAGATGGTTAAACTTGGTGCGAAAGTTCTACTCGTCGCTAGAGGAGAAGAAGGACTTAAAAAAGCACAAGCGGAAATATCAGAGTTTGGTGAGGTCTCATACATTGCTATTGATATTACCTCTGAGGATGCTGGTGAAAAAATTGTCAATAAAGCACTTGAAGAATATGGGCGTCTAGACGTACTTGTTAATAATGCGGGTAGTTCATTTGCTAAAAGCTTTGAAGATATTGAACTTAGTGACTGGGAACAAGATATCGATTTAAAAGTACTTGCAGCTGTTAAAATTTCTAAAGCAGCCATCCCTCACTTAAAAAAACAAGGCGGTGCGATTTTAAACCTAACCGCAGTTATGGGTAAAACACCTCAGGCAAATTCACTACCAACAACGGTATCTAGAAGTGCTGGTTTAGCACTGACTAAGGCAATGTCTAAAGATCTTGGTCAATACAATATCCGCGTTAATGCTGTATGTATCGGTTTAATACGTAGTGATCAAATTGAAAAGCGTTGGCAAAACAATGCACCTGATTTAAGCTGGGATGAATACTCTAAGAAAATTGGAGAGAATATCCCACTAGGTAGAATCGGGGATACGAGTGAAGCGGCTAATGTTATTACCTTCTTATGCTCAGATCTAGCATCATATGTTTCGGGGACTGCTGTCAATATTGACGGTGGTAGTGGACACGCTTGGTAAATAAAAAATATTATATACGAGTCTTAGTTATCCTAAATGGGATATCTAAGACTCGTTTTTTGTATATTGCCGAGGGATGAATATATGTCCATTCGTTGCTGCCATAATCGCTTTAATGGAATGTAGACGGTTTTCACCTTGAATAAATTGCTTTCCATATGGTGCATTAAAGACCTCGTCTGTTACTTCCATTTCATCTAAACCATAGTCTTTTTTTATCTGTTGACTAAAGCTAGTTTTCGTATCATGAAAAGCAGGCAGGCAATGCATGAATATGAACTGCTCATGTACATCTTTAAGCAAGGCTTCATTTACTTGATATTCTTTTAGTAAATCAAGACGTGCTTCAATCTGATCTTCTTCACCCATGGAGACCCAGACATCGGTATAGATCACGTTGGCGTCTTTAACTGCACTATGCACGTCACTAGTTAAATGGATCGTTGCACCGGATTCTTTTGCATATAACGATGCTTGTTTGCTATAAAATTCATCAGGTAAGAGACATTCAGGCGAAGCGATTGTCATGTCGACACCTAAAATCGCTGCTGTAACCAACAGAGAATTTGCGACGTTGTTACGGCCGTCTCCAACATAGACCACTTTAATACCTTGAAGCGACCCGAAACTTTCTTTAATTGTCATGAAATCCCCAATCATTTGTGTCGGATGACACATGTCCGTTAAGCCGTTCCAAATGGGAACGCCTGCATGAGCAGCTAGTGTTTCAATAGTGTCCTGACTTGCTCCACGGAATTGAATTCCATCAAACATGCTACCAAGAATCTTTGCAGTATCTTGTACAGATTCCTTATTACCGAGTTGTATATCATTAGTGCCTAGAAATTCAGGATGCGCACCTAGGTCATTAGCAGCTACTGTAAAGGCCGCACGAGTACGTGTAGAAGTTTTCTCGAAAAGTAACGCAATACTTTGTCCTTGTAAGTACTGGTGAGGAATATTGTTTTGTTTTAAAGCTTTTAAATGAATCGCAAAGTCAATGAGGTAGGTCAATTCTTCTTTAGAAAAATCTGTAGTTGTTAAAAAACTTTTGCCCTGAAAATGCATAAAGACCTCCTAAAAATATTATATTAAATAATTAATATACTTTGAATTGTATAAATATTATTAAATGTTGTTTTACATCATAACCAGTAAATACTTAAAAAGCAAGTTTAAATGAATAATATTTTATAATTTATAGACAAAATATTGTATTAACTGTATTATAATATGTAATACAGTTAGTTGGAGGAGGTAAATTATGTTTGAAATTGATCTTAAAAGCCGACAACCCTTGTATGAGCAAATTGTTGATAATATAAAACAACAGATCATTAAAGGCGTACTTCAAGCTAACGAGCAGTTACCTTCCGTTAGAACATTGGCAGCAGAACTGACAATAAATCCTAATACCATTCAAAAAGCGTATAGGGAATTGGAAAGGCTAGGCTATGTGAGCTCACTTCCGGGACGTGGAAGTTTTGTTAATGAAATAACGAATCAAGTGAATCAAGAGAGAATAAGGGTGATTTTAGAATCGCTTAAAGCGCCGATTGGTGAGCTTGTCTTTCTTGAGGTATCGAGCGATGAGGTAAAGGCATTTGTCGATGGAATTTATAAGGAGAAGGAGGATGGTTATGAAGCTGAACATTAATCAAGCGACAAAGTATTTTGGAAAAAAAGTGGCTGTGGATCATATAGAAATGGATATCGCACCAGGAACCATACATGGTTTACTTGGCTCAAATGGAGCGGGTAAGACGACCTTGATGAAAATTATGGCGGGTGTTTACAAGGCGGACAAAGGAAGTGTCACTTATGATGGTGCTGATATTTTTGAGAGTCCCAAAGTAAAAAATGATGTGATTCTCCTTCATGATATTCCATTCTTTTTTAAGGGTGCAACTTTGAAAAAGATGGCTAATTTTTATCAGGCAATGTATACGAACTGGTCATCTGAGCGCTTTGTACAGTTGTCTCAACACTTTGGTCTCGCTCCAAATACTCAACTAAATCAGCTATCAAAGGGAATGAAACGCCAGGCATCTTTTATATTAGCGTTCTCAAGTCGACCGAAAGTACTTCTTTTAGATGAGCCTTTTGATGGATTAGATCCAATTATGAGAAGACAAGTTAAAAATATTATGATGCAAGATATCGCTAATCATAAGATGACGGTCATTGCTTCAAGTCACAACTTAAGAGAAATGGAGGACTTATGTGACTCAGTTTCTATCATGCATCATGGTAAGATCCTATTTAATCAAGACTTGTCTGAAATTAGAGGGAGTCATTGTAAATTACAGATTGCCTTTAAAACGCTACCTGACAATAAATTTTATGAAGATTTAAACGTTGTACATTCGAGTCAAAAGGGACGAATTATCACATGTATTATTAAAGGGAATCTCTCTAAAGTAGAAGAAAAAGTGAGTAAGTATAACCCATTAATGTACGATATATTGCCATTAACACTAGAAGAAATATTCACTTATGAAATGGGGGAAATGGGTTATGAAATCTCAAATGTCATTGTTGAATAGAAATCTACTGGGTCATTTCACGGGTCTTATATTTTGGATGACAGTGGTCTACATGGTCATGAATATTATCGCCTTACCACTCATCATTTGGATAGACGCCATGAATAATAACATGATTGTTGGTGGTACAGTTAGAAGCAGTCTATTGGAATTGTCTGCTGGACAACAAATAATCGGTTTAGCATTTTCGACGCTTGTCGGTATGTTTCTAATAAACTACTTGTATAAGGTAGATTCATCAGATTTTATACATTCCTTACCCATAAAGCGCTCAAACCTACTTATTCATGTTCTGATAGTAGGATTTTTAGCCATTGTCATCCCTCTCTTGGTAAATGGTTTAATACTTGTGGCAGAAAGTATGACAATTGCTACGAATATTACACTTTTAGAAATAGGGAAATGGTTAGTATATTCAATTTTTACACATCTAGTGATGTTTTCTATCGCCCTTTTCACAGGCTATTTAGTCAACGGATCATTCTTACATTTACAAATAATAATTTTGATTTTATTTTTACCGATTGTCTTATGGACACTCATTCATGGTACTGCAAGCTTACTCTTTGACGGTATATCAACTGATATAACAGCTTATATCCAACCGGTCTTAGATGCGACTTTTCCTATATTGGCAGTGAATCAACTATACATGGGGTTAAATGTTGGGCTGAGTTTGATTTTCGGCATACTAGCAATTATCCTTATTATCTTATCATTTGTCCTATATAAGTACAGAAGAAATGAGAGTGTGCATTTGAGTTTTAACTTTACCTGGTTAAGAAACCTACTCATTGCTCTAACAACAATCACGGGCATGTTAGCACTGGGTGTTGTTGTATCCTTTTTACTACAGCAATCCGTTATTATCTCCATTATTAGTTTTAGCGTCGGTGCATTGGTGTCATACCTTGTCATTGAAATGCTCTTTCAAAACAGTGTTAAAATACAATTTCAGTGGCGTTCACTGATTCTAACTATAGTATTGATTATCATTTTTTGGATTATTTTTGTTTTCGCCTTCACACGATATGTGGAAGATATACCTGAGACAAATGAGATTGAGAGTGTCAGTTTAAATAATGATGCCATGATGATGGACCAAGCATCTAGGAAATATCTTGAAGCTGGTTATGGTTTTGACGATTCTAAAGGTGCGATTCAAACGGCGAGAACAATACACGAAATTGCTAGTGAAGAACGAAGTCGTCCAGATTTTTCAAAAGAGATGGAAGCAACAATCAATGTGCAGTATAAAATGAAGGATGGCAGTATAAAGACCTATCAATTTAATACTTTAAATTCTGATTCAGAGGCAGTTCAGTTAATGGATCGTCAGCGTTTTAGTGAGTATCAAAAGCATGAAGATGTACTTGCTTATGCTCAACAAACGCCTAAACTTATCGGTATCAGCAGTAATGAATATAATGTCTATTTAGATAAAGATATAGTCGACAGTTACAAAGCATCTCTCGCTGAACTTTCACTTTACCATTCGGTCATTGTTAACGAGACAGGGCAAATTGGCCTGAATCTAAACTATGTAGATGATTCTATTTATGGAACAAGCTCGATTTATAATCCTGCAATAACAGAAAATGTTGAGAATAAAGATGAGGTTTTAAGTCTACTAGGCATTGATAAGACAAGTGTATTGTACACAGTTAATCTTGAAGAGAATGAATACGAAGCGTTTGTAACCGACTATGAGACTTTAACAGTTGATGAATTAGATAAGAAATATGAACTAAAAGAAGTAGATGGAAATGACTTTGTTACTGATTTTTCAAAACAAGATATCGATCCTACCAGTGGCAAATTACTCTTATACAGTTATCCTGGATTTATTGAGGACCCACAGGCAGAGTATGAAACATATATGAATTACAGTCTCCTATCGATTCGATAAAATATAAGCAAAAGTTATAGAGATAGCAAATATAAATGCCTATCTCTATACTTTTGTTTAATTTTTTTTGTATAATTACCATTAGGAGATGAATGCCATGAAGTTGAAGTATCTGGATAAGAAAAAATGGCGACGCTTAGTGCGTTCAAAATACGATGAAACCGTACTGACTTACAAAGGTGAAAAAATCCTGGTCGGTATGATTCACATGCACAAGGTACGTGAACCCCTTGTGGTACCAGTCGTTGGTAAAGATACACTCGTGGCAGCCAACAATTATAAATGGATGCAACTCCTACCTGAAAATAGAAATTACAGTCTAACAGTCATGTACGATGAACGTTGGACAGAGATACAGTATTATTTCGACATTAATTATTCACACACATTAGAACCTGGTAAAGCGAGACGGGAAGATATGTATCTTGATGTTTTGGCCTTACCAGATGGTCGATATGAACTTGTCGATGAAGAAGATATCAAACGTGCTTTAAAAAAGGGAAAGATTACTAAAAAAGAAAGAGATTTTGCCTATCAGGTCGCAAATGATTTAATGCATGAAATCGACAGTAATTTTTCACAGTTTAAGGCGCTAGCAGATTTTGCACTAACTGAACTTAAAAAATTAATGTAGCCATTCCGGAAACCGTGAATGGCTTCTTAAATGGAGGTAGTACCGTGAAAGTAGATGATTACCGTTTACTTGCAACACTGAGTGAAGCCAAAACTCTACGTAAAGCTGCAGAAAAATTATATATATCACAACCGGCAGTCAGCCAAAGATTGAAATCCATCGAAGATGAGTGGGGCGTGCAGATTTTTATTAGAACAAAAAAAGCACTATACACTACAGGTGTTGGAGAAAAAATTATAGAGCATGCTAAAAAGGTTGTCGACGAAGAAAGCCGTGTAAAAGATTATATTCTAGCGAATGAAGGTGAAGTAGAAGGGAATATTTCAATTGGTGTGTCATCACTAATTGGGTACTCGATATTACCTGATATTCTCTATAAGTATTTAAATGATTTCCCGAGTGTAAATGTAAAAATAAATGTAGGTTCCACTCAAGAAATTATCGCTAACCAAGGTGAATATCACTTGTCAATTGTACGTGGCTCTCGGGTGTTGAATAAGGAAAATGAGCTTTTATATAGAGACCGTCATTATCTAGTGACCCCGAAAGATACGAACTTTGAAGACTTAACAATCATTGAGTTCCAGGCGGATCCTGCCTATATCACTCATATTAAAAATTTCTTTGAAGCACGCTTTAACACGAAGTACGAACCACAAATCTTTGTGGATCAGATTACAACGTGTCGTGAACTATTACGTAAAAAAGTTGGCATTACTGTACTACCTGAACTTGTACTTGAAGGTTTGGACCTTGAAAATTATCATATTGAAGAAGTCATGGTTGAAGATAGTCCGCTGATAAGGGAAACATTTTTATCGTACGATAAAAGTGTATTGATGTTACCGCAAGTCGCATCTTTCGTAGAATTGATTAAAAATGAAAGCAAGCTAAGAGACTAAAATAAGGTGGACAAGCAATGATTAAAGACTTATTCCAAATTCAAAACTATAAATTATTTTTAATGAATATGACGATGCTCGGTATGGCTGTTGCAATCACAGCCCCGTTCCTTGTTATTTTCATGACTGAACACCATGGCATGTCATCATCAGCTTACGGTATATTTATGGCCTCAGCTGCTGTTGGGAGTTTTATCGTTAATACGATTATTGGTCGCTTTAGTGACCGGTTAACATTCGACCGTAAATATTTAATTATCGCAGCTTTACTGATGCAAATTTGTGCATTTTTAAGTTTCTTAATCATCCCAAACACTTGGATTTTAATTATTGCTTATATTCTATTCTTCTCACTAGGTGCACCGGCCATGCCGCAGCTCTATGCCTCAGCAAGAGAATCTATTAACCAGTATCGTTCTAGCATCGCTGTAATGGCAAATACGATTTTGCGTTCAATGTTTAGCTTTGGATTCTTATTTGGACCTTTAGTCGGTTCCATTTTACTTGCACGTTATGATTTTACAGGATTGTTCTTTGGCACAGTAATCATGTTTTTAGTTGTATTTATGTCGAGTTTCTTGATTAAGAATTCTGCAGCCCCTGCAGAATCTACTGCAATCGAAATTACGAGTTATGAAGAGGTCGAAAGTCCGAACATAATGAAGAGCCTTACTTTATTCGTGCCTTTTATAGCCTTTATTTTTCTTCATGTCGGACAGTGGATGTACCTCTTAAATATGCCACTCTTTGTAACGGGGTATTTAGGCGAACGAGATAGTGCTGTTGGTATCCTTGCGAGTCTTTGTGCAGGCTTAGAAGTTCCCTTGATGATTTTAATGGGCTATGTCGCATCGAGAGTATCATCTAAAACACTGTTAATCATTGCTGGTTTTATCGGCAGTATGTATTTCTTATCAATCGGTATTTTTGAAAGCTATACGATGATGTTAATTGGACAACTTCCCTTAGCTTTATTTTTAGCAATTTTACTAGGGCTCGGGATTTCATACTTCCAAGACCTATTACCACAATTTCCTGGTTATGCATCGACGCTATTTGCCAATGCAATGATTGTCGGGCAGTTACTTGGTAACCTACTGGGTGGATTTGCAAATGACCTTCTAGGCGTTGAAAATTCATTCTACATCAGTGCAGCATTCTTGTTTACAGCATTTATTCTATTCTTCTTTACTAAAAAAGAAGTTAGAAAAGGAGATATTTGATGGATATTATTTTATGGATAATCGTCATAGTCAGCTTCATCTTAGGCTTTCTAGGCGTCATTTACCCGGTCATCCCGTCTGTTATTATGTTTTGGGTCGGCTTTTTAGTCTATACTTTCTTCATCGGAGACGAGTTATCGTGGATGTTCTGGCTGATCGCTAGTGCCCTAACCATTGTGACTTTCATCAGTGACATTGCAGCCAACTCTTACTTTGTTAAAAAGTTTGGGGGAAGTAAGCGAGGCGAACTTGCAGCCATTATTGGTGCCATCGTCGGAATGTTTATTTACCCACCATTTGGTGTATTATTCGTACCATTTGTCTTTGTATTTATCGTCGAATTCGTGCAGATAAAGGATATGTCAAAAGCCTTTAAGGCAGCAATAGGGTCATTCTTAGCCTTCATATCCAGTGCAGTGTTTGATGTGATTATCTACATCTTCCTAGTACTATTCTTCGTACTCGATGTGTTTGTATATTAAGTTTTCGGTTAAGGCGTGTACCTTTATGGTGCACGTCTTTTTTATGGTGGTGTGGAGTTGGGCAGTGATAAGTGGTGATGAAACCAAGGACTTATCACCAGCCCCTTAAGTAAATATCTTTAAAATACAAAAAAACCGCAAAGCCTTTAGGGCTTTGCGGGATAATCATATATCTTATGACTTAGTATATTCGTCTTGTTCAGAATGAACTGCTTCTTCACTTTCATCATCCAGTATTTCACGTACATTGTACATTTCGTACTGAGCCTCGTGTTTACCACTTTCGATATCTAAGGCGTAGTGACAAGCGACTTCATGATGACCTTCGTAGCCTTCACCTTTTTGCTCTAGAGCAGGATCAGCTGTACGACAGTGATCCGTCGCGAAAGGACAACGTGTGTGGAAGCGGCAACCTGTTGGTGGATCGATTGGAGAAGGCACATCACCACGTAAGAAGATACGCTGTGATTTATTTCTCGGATCGGGTACAGGAATCGCTGATAATAAGGCTTTTGTGTATGGGTGCTGTGGATTTTCAAAAATCGCATCCGTATCCCCAATTTCAACGATTTTACCTAAATACATAACAACGATACGGTCTGCAATGTGTCTGACAACACCTAAGTCATGTGAGATAAATAGGTAAGTTAGACCGAATTCTTTTTGCAGGCGTTTTAATAAGTTTAAAACCTGCGCCTGAATTGATACGTCAAGTGCGGATACTGCCTCATCACAGATGATGAGCTTAGGATTAACAGATAAAGCTCTTGCAATACCGATACGTTGACGCTGACCACCTGAGAATTCGTGTGGATAACGGTCGATTTGGTGTCTCTGTAAACCAACTGTTTCCATCAGTTCAATAATTTTTTGTGTGCGTTCTTTACGAGGCACAACTTTTTGAATGTCCATTGCTTCCCATAGTGTTTGTCTAACCGTTTTACGTGGGTTAAGTGACGCGTATGGGTCCTGGAAGATAATTTGCATATCTTTTCTCATCTTACGCATTTCATCTTTAGACATTGATAAAACATCTTGACCTAAGAATTCAACCTTACCATTTGTTGGCTCATCAAGGCGTAGGATTGCACGGCCAGTTGTGGATTTACCACAACCTGATTCACCAACAACTGCAACTGTTTCACCTTCTTTGATTTGGAAGGTAATACCATCTACTGCTTTAACATGGTTGATTGTTCTACCGAGAAAGCCCCCTTTAATAGGGAAATGCTGTTCTAAATTCTCGACATTTAATAAAGTTTTACTTGGCATTCAGTTGCACCTCCTTATCTCCGTCCCATTGATCTGTATGAATCCAGCATCTAACTTCGTTACCCTCTCCAACACTTTCTAATTCAGGGAGTGTGTTACAAATGTCTGATGCGAATGGACAACGTGGTGCGAAACGACAACCTGTTGGCATTTCGTCTGGAGCAGGGACGTTACCCTTGATTGGAATGAGTTCATCTTGTGTTTTGTCATGTCGTGGTAGTGAGTTTAAGAGACCGACTGTATAAGGATGTTTAGGATTCTCAAACAAGGTATAGATATCTGCGTATTCTACAACCTTACCTGCATACATTACGGCAACGTAGTCACAAGTTTCTGCTACGACACCAAGGTCATGAGTAATCATTACAACACTCATACCGATTTCTTCTTGCAGTTCTTTGATGAGCTCTAAAATTTGAGCTTGAATTGTTACGTCTAGAGCGGTTGTTGGCTCATCGGCAATAAGTAATTCAGGTTTACAAGCAAGTGCCATGGCAATCATGACACGTTGTCTCATCCCGCCTGATAGTTCGAAAGGATACTGATTCACACGTTTTTCAGGTGAAGGAATACCGACAAGTTCGAGCATTTCAATCGCACGTTTTGTACCTTCTTTTTTACCTAAGCCTTGGTGTATCTTAAATGATTCTCTCAGCTGTTGACCGATTGTAAATGTCGGGTTTAGTGATGTCATTGGTTCCTGGAAAATCATAGATATTTCATTACCACGTACTTGACGCATACGTGCATTTTTTGCTTCTGTTAGTTCTTCGTCTTTATATTTGATACTCCCACTCTTGATCTTACCTGGTTCTTCAATCAGTCTTAAAATCGATAGGGCAGTAATACTTTTACCAGAACCACTCTCACCAACGATACCTAAAGTTTTACCCTTAGGTACTTGGAATGTTACTCCATCTACTGCCTTTACTTCATTGTCACCAACAAAGAAGGAAGTGCGGAGATCGTTTATATCGAGAATTATATCTTCTGACATGAATTCCTCTCCTCCTTAGTTTAAGTCTACGCGCTTGTTGAGCAATCTGTATGAAATATCGACAATGAGGTTAACGATAACGAAAACAACTGCGATAACAAGTATTGCACCCTGAACGACAGGGAAGTCACGTTGTAAGATTGAATCGATAATCAGTCGACCGAGTCCGTTGATTGCAAATACACTCTCTGTTAGTACTGAACCGGCTAAGAAGCTACCGAACTGAATACCAACAACAGTTATAACAGGAATCAAAGCATTTTTCAGTGCGTGGCGGAGAATTACAGTACCCTCTTTAACGCCCTTGGCACGAGCGGTACGGATGTAATCTTGGTCGATAACGTCGAGCATAGAACTACGTGTCATACGCGCGATAATCGCAGCACCTGCAGTACCGAGTGTAATAACTGGTAAGACGTTTTGTTCCAAGCTCCCCCAACCAGTAGGTTTAAAGATTGGGAATTCGATTGCAAACCACTGGATGAGCATGAGACCTAACCAGAAATTTGGCATTGATAAACCAAATAAAGCGATAACCATCATTGCAACATCTTCGAATGAATATTTTCTAACTGCTGAAATAATCCCAACAAGGAGACCCCAGAAGATAGAGAAGATCATAGAAATCACTGATAATTCTAGTGTGATTGCAAAACGTGCTTTAATGTGATCGAATACTGGAATGTTGTCTCGAATAGAAGAACCGAAGTCCAACTGAACAACATTACCTAAGAAACGAAAGTATTGTTCATATAGTGGATCATTTAATCCTAATCTTGCTTCAATCGCTTTTACCGTTGCTTCAGGTGCACTTTCTCCGGCCATGATAACCGCTGGGTTACCAGGAGTGAGATGCATCAGACTGAAGACGAGAACTGTAACACCGAGTAGCACCGGGATAAGCTGAAGTAATCTTCGTATAATAAACTGTGTCATGAAATCCCCCTCCTATTTTTTAGACTTCGGATCAAGCGCATCTCTTAAGCCGTCCCCAAATAAGTTAAACGCAAGAACGACAATTACAATCATGATACCTGGGAAGAATGTAATGTGAGCTGCTTGATACATATAGTTACGACCATCATTTAGCATGGCACCCCATTCAGGCGTAGGTGGCTGAACACCAAGACCTAGGAATGATAGACCCGCTGCAGAAAGAATCGCTGTCGCAACAAAGATTGTCGTATTAACGATAATTGGTGACATTATGTTAGGTAGAATATGCTGGAAAATAATCTTACCATCACGCGCACCTAAAGCCCTTACAGCATCGACGTACTCAAGTTTCTTAGTCGTCAATGTGGACCCACGGACAATACGTGCAAATTGCGGTAGGGCACCGATTGCGATGGCGATTGTAACGTTGATTGTACTACCACCTAGTACACTGACAATTGCAAGTGCAAGTAGGATACCAGGGAAAGCAAGTAAAACGTCCATGAGACGCATAATTACAGTGTCGACCCATCCACCGTAATAGCCGGCAATAATACCGATTGGTACACCGACCAATGCAGCCATAAATGTTGCTGCGAAACCGACGCCTAAGGTTATGTACATACCATGTAGGATACGATAAAAGATATCGCGCCCAAGGTGATCTGTACCGAACCAATACTGTCCAGAAGGACCAAGTAATTTATCGGTAAGGTTAGTGGCGTTAGAATTCACCCCTAAAAAATTATAGTTAGAATCCAGTGCCCCAAAGATTGAGACAAGTAAGAAAAACACCAATACGTAGAAACCAGTGAGTGCTGCTTTATTTTTCTTTAATTTTGTAAAGAAATCTTTAAAGTTCTCAACACGGCGATTAGCGGGTTTCTTTGCTGGAACCTGACTAGGTTGAATGTTAGACATTTAGTATAAACCCCCTCTAAGACAAAATATTAAGATAAGTCACTGTATTTTGATAAATACCTTTTAATAATACATCGACGTCTCGACTATAACAAGAAGATAGTGAATAAGTCTATACTTTTTACTGCCAAGATTCCTAAAATTGTACACAATTGAAAACGGTAACACCCATATGACAGGCTTTATTTGCTATTATTCAGAAATTTGTTAATGATAACTTCCAATTCGTAGTTTATGACTAGGGTTTAAATTTAATGATCAATTAAATATTAGGTCATTTGATTTTTGTATGAGCAAGCATCTTGATTAATCAATCCCGAGTGGTATAATATGATTTACGCTAAAACATAGTGTAGTAATATGAATTGTAAATGGAGGATAGTAATGAAAAAATTTAAATACATAATATTTGCCATGACCCTACTAATGCTCGCAGCATGTACAGATGATTCTGAAGTAATGGAGAGTGAAAATGCAGCTTCAGATTCATCGGGTGGAGACCTAGTCGCATCTTATGCAAGTGATGCTTCATCACTTGACCCCGCAGGTCAAAATGATTTACCGTCTGACCAGCGAAGAAATGTCATCTACGAAGGCCTCTTTTATTTAGATGAGGACCTAAACCCACAGCCTAGACTTGCGACTGATTATGAACAAACAGATGATACGACTTGGGTTTTTAACTTAAGAGAAGGTGTAAAATTCCATGATGGGACAGACTTCAATGCTAACGCTGTAAAAGCAAGCTTTGAAAGAATTATGGATCCGGCAGTCGCATCGGCTCGTGCCAACATTTTTGAAATGATTTCAGAAATCAATGTAATCGATGACTACACGATTGAAATTGTAACTGAATATCCTTTCTCACCATTTTTAAATTATTTAGCACATGATGGTGCAGGTATTGTATCAAAAGAAGTAATAGATGAGGATTATCAAAATGCAATCGATCAAAGTGACCAAGATATCAGCTTAGAAGAATTTTATGAACTAAGAGAATCTGGTGGTGAGGAGTACGAAGCGGTTGCTCAAGCAGTAGGTAATAATACCGGTGCGATTATTGAGCAAAAGCCAATTGGTACAGGCTATATGCAATTCCAATCGAGAACACCAGGTGAAGAGATTGTTGTCGAACGCTTTGATGATTATTGGGATGAGCCTGCAAAACTAGATACTGTGACCTTTAAAGTTGTCGTTGAGGATGCATCAAGAATTGCAGAACTTGAAAGTGGCCAATCTCACTTTATCCAAGGATTTGATAATGGTCAGTGGGAACGTATAGAAAATCATCCAGAGATGGAAACATATCCGGTTTATAATCTGTCGAATGAATACATCGGTATGAACACTCAAGAAGGTCCACTTGAAGATAAGCGTGTACGTCAGGCGATTGCACACATGGTAGATAAGGAAGAAATTATGGAAGGTATCTACTTCGGTGTCGGTCGTGAGATGAAAGGTGCGATTCAACAAGAATTACTTGGCTATAACGAAAACTTAGAAGATCTAGATTATGATCCAGAGCGTGCCAAAGAACTTCTTAATGAAGCGGGCTATGAGAACGGCTTTGATTTAACTGTTATGACGAATGATTCACCAGAACGTGTAGACCTTGCTGTATTGATGCAAGAAAAACTAAAAGAGATAGGTATTAATTTAGAGATTGAGCAATTAGAGTGGGGTGCGTATCTAGAAGCTGTGTCTAACGGAGAACATGACCTCTTCATTCTAGGTTGGCCGAACCCAGTTGGAGATCCAGACCAATCATTCTGGCCATTAGTGCATTCTTCAATGCAAGGTGCGAGTGGTAACCGCTCATTCTATGAAAATGAAGAAGTGGATAGTCTACTTGAACAAGGCCGACAAGAGCTAGATGAAGGTAAACGTGAAGAAATTTACCAAAGAGTGGATGAGATCTTAATCGAAGATCAACCATTTGTTTCAATTCGACAAGCACAAAGTGCCAATGCAGCTCGAACTGAAGTACAGGGATTAGAAATTAATAACTTTAACAAACCAGACTTCAGAAACGTCACTTTAGAGAGTGAATAAATTTACCTATATTATAGTAAGAAGTAGAACCTTTGACGGTTTTACTTCTTTTTTATTGCTCTAAGATATACAATTTGTATAAGAGAAAATGGAGGGTTAAAAGATGAGTCAGTGGTATAAGATTGATAATACAGGTAAGATTTTTCATGCTGTTTCAAGTTCGTCTAATTCTGCTGTCTACAGAGTTTCAGCCACTCTATATGAAATGATTGATCCAGAAGTGCTGCAAGAAGCGCTTGACATCGTCGCAATACGCTTTCCAACTTTAATGGTCAGGGTAAGAAAAGGTTTATTTTGGGATTTTCTAGAGGCAAACGATGACAGCCTGTTAGTCAAAGAAGAAACAGATTATCCATGTGCACCGATTGATCGAAAGGAAAATAATGCCTTTTTAATTCGTGTCCTATATTTCAACAAGAGAATATCTGTAGAAGTATTTCATTCTGTAACAGATGGCGGAGGTGCCCAGGAATTTTTAAAAACACTCGTCTATCAGTACTTATATTTGATGGGTAAAAACATAATGACGGACGGCACAATTCTGTTACCTGAAGATGAGGTAGACCAAGAAGAGTCAGAAGACAGCTTTGTTCGCTATGTCAATCATAGTGAACCAGCTAAAAGCCAAGACAAAGATCAAAAAGCCTACCAATTATCCGGTACTGAGTTAAGCCCAAGAGGTATTAATCTTGTGCAGGGTATTATGGATGCTGGTGCACTCAATACCTTTGCCAAAAGTCAGGGAACCTCATTAACCGGGCTTCTAACCAGTGTATTGATTCTGACGATCTATGAAGAAAGAAAGAAAAATAGTGACGCTTATATTAGTGTGGCAATACCGGTGAACCTTAGGAAAGTGTTCCCTTCTAAGACCATGAGAAATTTCTTTTCTGTCTCAAACATCGGAGTTCAAGTAAAAAAAGATATGACAATGGATGAAATTATAGAAGCTGTCACAAGAGAACTTATTAAGAAAACGGAAAAATCTTTTCTACAGAGGGGGATTAATCACTTTGTCTCCTTCCAGAAAAATTTACTACTAAGAATTGTTCCAGTCTTTATAAAGTATCCTATTATGCGTTTTGCCTTTAATAGTGTGGGCGAAAATCGAAAGACATTGACTCTGACGAACTTAGGAAATGTAAAAGTACCAGATGAAATGCGTCCCTTTATCGATTGGATGGATATCGTTTTATACCCAACTAAAAAGAGTCCAATCAATTGTGGGGCGGCAACAATTAATAATAAGTTAACAATGACTTTTGCAAGGTCTATTGACGAAAATGAATTTATAAAAGCATTTTTTAAAAACCTTACGCGAATGACGGGACTAGAAGTAACCGTGCATTCCAATGGATGGGGAGAGTAAGATGAATCGCTGTTCAGAATGTGAGATTAATACGAAACAACGAGCATGTCCGCTCTGTCATCAGTTGCTTTCAACGACAGACTTACCAAAAGAAGAACGCGCCTATCCTGCTTATGATCAGAAAAGATTTAAAGTTAAAGACCGACTCGCAAAATTTGCAGTTTTCGGTGGCATCCTAGCGACGATTATTTGTCTCTTAGTCAATATTATCGTTATGCCTCGGTTCTTATGGGTATTCTATGTAGCAGTGGCGGTGTTCTACTTACTTGTGTCTTTAAATCACACCATCTTATCACCTTCGCATTTGGGTGGTAAGATTATTGCCCAAGTCGTCAGCTTGACGTTTTTACTTTTGGTCATTGATGCCATGACAGGTTCCTTACAGTGGTCTGTTGACTATGTTATGCCACTGATAATACTGGCAGGTATCGTGTTAATTTGTATGCTGATTATAAAGGTAAGAATGAAGTGGACAGGCTATATTAGTTTCCTGTTGATGATGATTGGATTGGGTTATCTGCCATTGATTCTCTATTTTACAGGCGTGTCACACGTTCTTTGGCCAGCTGTATCAGCTGCATCACTGGGCACAGTGTCTTTTATACTGATGCTCTTAATTGCCAACGAAAGCTTTATGACTCAACTAATGAGACGGTTTCATTTATAAAATATTGAAAGGCGTGAATGCATGAAGGTCTTACTGAGGACGATTACAACAATAACAGCGATATTTGGTGTACTCACTTATATTTACCGTGCCATATTCGTCAATCACCGTAGTGTGGGGAGTGAGCTCGCAGAGGATGTCATCAGAGTGGCAACCTTTGATAATACGACAGCGGATGAAGAATTACTCGAAAGAAAAGAAAAAGAAAATAGTGATGAATATGAGATACCAACGAGTTTATTCAGATCAAATATTGACCATTATTTTGTTTCAGATATGAAAGTTTACACAGTATCTCCGGACGAAGTAGAGTCTCATACGCGTGTACTATATTTACATGGTGGAGGTTACATCAATCAACCCTCACCATTTCACTGGCGCTTCATCAATAAACTAGTTAAGGAAACCGGCTTAGAATTTATTGTCCCAATATATCCGAAAGTACCAGTGCATACATATGAAAAAGCTTATGAACAAGTGCAAGTACTCTATGAACAATTGATTAGTGAGAACGATGACCTAATTATCATGGGCGATTCAGCAGGTGGCGGTTTAACCTTGGGTCTAGTACAGTATTTATATCAACAAAGTAAAACACTACCAAAAGCACAGATCGTCATTTGTCCGTGGATGGACGTATCTTTGAATAATCCTGAGATTGAGAACTTTATCGAAGTGGAACCGATGCTTAAAAGAGAAAAACTACAAGTTATTGGTAAACTTTGGAGAGGAGACACGGACTATAATAATTATAAAGTGTCTCCAGTGTATGGAAACGTCATAGACCTACCGAAGGTATATATTTTTGCAGGTACACGAGAAATTTTAGTACCTGATATTAGAAAATATGTCGATCGACTCGAGGATGAAGGTGCGGATTTTGAATACTTTGAGTTCGAAGAGCAAAATCACGTTTTCCCCTTGTATCCCGTTAAAGAGGGTATAGAAGCCAGGCGGATGATTGAAAATATTTTAATAGATCTATCATAAGTAACCGGTGATAATACCGGTTAAATTTTTAATAATAGTTATTTGAAAATTTAAAAAAGCAGACGGTGGCTACTTCATAAAAGTAAACGCATTCAATTTTTCTAATATTCAAAATAAATGTTGTAGTAAAATCATTTATAGTGTAAAATTCTGAATATTAAAAGAAGTATTTAACTTCTCGAGAAATAGGGGGTTTCAAATGAAAAAATTTAGTTTTTTGACCATATTGGGAGCTTTAATACTTATTCTAGCTGCTTGTAGCGATGACAGTAATGTTGATGAAGCAACAGGTGGCGGTGAAGAAGGAGGAGCAGAAGGCGGTACAATGACCTTGGCCATTCCTTCTGATGCGGTGTCGATGGATCCACATGGTAGTAATGATGTACCATCAGAACAAATTCGTGACACGATTTATGAACCATTAGTGACACAAAATGAAGATTTAGAAATTGTTCCTGTACTCGCCGAAGAATTTGAACAAGTTGATGATACGACTTGGGAATTTAAATTACGTGAAGGTGTGACATTCCATGATGGCTCTGAATTCAATGCAGAGGTCGTCAAAGCAAATATCGAACGTCTAAAAGACCCGGCTAAAGCGTCAGCAAGAGCCTTCTTACTCGATATGGTGACTGAAGTTAATGTCATTGACGATTACACTGTTCAATTAGTTACTGAATATCCATTTGCTCCATTAGCAAATAACTTAACTCACGGTGCAGGTAAAATGATTTCAAAAGATTTAATTGATGCAGATTACCAGAATGCATTAGATGAAGCGGGTAGTGATGTAACACTTGAGGAATATTATGAACTACGTGATGCTGGTGGAGAAGAACACGAAGCGATTGCAAATGAAATTAGTTCATATGTTGGTCAGCTTGTTGAAAGTGAGCCAGTCGGTACAAACTACTTCCAATTTGAAAGTCGTAGTCCTGGTGAAGTGACTTCTGTTGTAAGATATGATGACTACTGGGACGGCGAACCTGCACTTCTTGACGGTGTAGATTTCAAAGTTGTTTCAGAGCCAGGCTCAAGACTTGCTGAATTGGAATCAGGAACATCAGATGCAATTCTCTCAACACTATCTAGTAATATTGAACGAGTTGAAGGAAACGCTGACGTTACACTGCTAAGAAATGAATCAGTATCAATTGACTACATTGGTTTCAATACTGAAAAAGAACCTTTCAATGATCCGAAAGTCCGCCAAGCGATTACACATGCCTTTGATAGCCAAGCAGTATTAGATGGTGTTTATAATGGATCAGGTACTCCAGCATCTGCACCACTCGCACCAGGTGTACTTGGCTATTCTGAAGACCTTGAGGGCTTAGAATACGATATGGACAAAGCACAAGAATTATTAGACGAAGCTGGCGTTGAAGATCTAACAATTAACTTGATGGTGAATGATGATAACCCAGAACGTGTCGATGTCGCACTATGGTTACAAGAATCACTAAGTGAGCTAGGCATTACAGTCAACGTCGAGCAAGTTGAATGGGGTGCATACCTTGAAGCAACAGGTGCTGGGGAACATGATATGTTCATCCTAGGATGGAGCAACTCAACAGGTGACCCAGATAATGGTATTTCACCACTATTCCATAGTGATAACATCGGTCCAGATGGTAACCGTTCGTTCTACAGTAATCCCGAACTTGATGCTCTATTAGATGAAGCGCGTCAGGAAACAGATGAGGATACACGTGCTGGCATGTATGAAGAAGCACAACAAATTCTAGTCGACGAAGCACCAGCCATCTTTATTAGACACGGTGAAAACCTAAATGCACATAATAACAACGTACAAAACTTTGAAGGCGACTCTTACAACATCTTCAACTTCAAAGAAACAACAATTCAATAGAGATATTGAGCTTAAGGACAACCCTCATTAGTGTGAGGGTTGTTTTTTTGTTGGGACTAGATTGGAAATAGGGCTTAGCTAGAATATGTGGGTCAGACGAGTTCCATGAAACAAAATAGCTGGAACTTGAGAAATTCACGAGTAAAAAACAAAATAAAATATCTCTATCATAAATGCACAGTTAACCCTCTTTATGAATAAAAACTAATAAAATATTTGAAAGCGCTTCATATAACAAGAAAATAATGGTATGCTAACTACTGATTGGATTTTTGTTAATAGAAGGGTAAATATTCTCAAAATTCCATCTTGTATGAAATATTCTTATCATGTAATATGTTAAGAGTGTAATTTTAAGATTGAAAATTATCTTAAAATTTAAAATTTTTGAGGGGGAATTACATAATGAAGCATTTAAAACAACTGCTGACAATTGGGATTGCAGCAATGTTTGCTTTAGTTTTAGTTGCTTGTACAAGCGATAGCGACGTGGATCCTGAGGGTGAAGAGGGCGCTAGCGAAGGTACACCTGCAGGTGGACAAGATCTTGTCATCTCTGAAATGAGTGACATTGTATCAATGGATCCACATGGTAATAACGATGTTCCATCATCGAACGTTCGTTACAATCTTTACGATGGTTTAACTCAGTTAAACGAAGATATGGAAGTTGAACCGAACTTAGCAACAGAATGGGAACAAGTTGATGACACTACATGGAGTTTTACACTTCGTGATGATGTGACTTTCCACGACGGCACAGACTTTAATGCTGATGTTGTTGTTGCAAACTTAGACCGTGTTCTAGACCCAGCAATGGCGTCACCACGTATGTTCCTTTACGAAATGATTACTGATGTTGAAGCGGTAGATGAGTATACAGTTGAAATTACGACTGAATATCCATTTGCGCCATTACTCGCACACCTTGCTCACGATGGTGGGGGCATGATCAGTAAAGATGTAATCGATGCTGACTACCAAGCTGCTCTTGATGAAGCTGGTGAAGATATGACAGCTGAAGAGTACTATGAGTTAAGAGACAGTGGTGAGGCAGAAGAAGTACAAGATTCGATTTCTGAACACCTTGGTCAATACGTGACGGATAACCCAGTTGGTACAGGTGCATTTAAATTACAATCTCGTGCACCAGGTGAAAATGTTGTGCTTGAAAGAAATGATGATTACTTTGGTGAACCTGCTCAATTAGATACTGTAACTTTCAAAGTTGTACCAGAAACAGCTTCACGTTTAGCTGAAATTGAATCCGGCTCATCTCATGTTGCTGGAACAATTGAATCAAGTAATGTTGACCGTGTAGAAAATGGTGAAAACACTGCTTTAGAAGAAACTGAATCTATGTCACTTTCATACATCGGTTTCAATACTGAAAAAGAACCACTTAATGATCCAAAAGTACGTCAGGCGATTTCATACGCGATTGACCGTGAATCAATTATCGAAGGGGTTTATGACGGTGTGGGTACACCTGCAAAAGGACCATTAGCACCAGGTGTATTCGGATATGATGAAAACGTTGAAGGTATTTCATATGACCCAGAACGTGCTAAAGAATTATTAGCTGAAGCGGGTTATGAAGATGGAATTGACCTTTCAATTTGGACTAACGATAGCCCAGAACGCGTGAATACAGCAGTGTATCTACAAGAATCACTTCAGGAAATTGGCATTAACTTAACTGTTGAGCAGCTTGAATGGGGTGCGTACTTAGAACAAACTGCTGCTGGTGAACATGATATGTTCATCCTAGGTTGGTCAACAACTACAGGTGATGCGGACTACGGAACTTATCCATTGTTCCACTCATCAATGCATGGTGACCCAGGTAACCGTTCATTCTTCTCAGATGATGAAGTTGATGAACTCCTAGAAGCGGGTCGTCGTGAATCTGATGAGGAAGCACGTCTAGAAATCTATTCAGAATTACAAGATAAACTCGTTGAAACAGCGCCAATGGCTTACATCCACCACCAGAGTTACCTAACAGGTTTAAACTCTAGTGTCCAAGGATTCAACGTCGACGCTCAGGGTATTTATCACTTAAATGAAGTTACAATCGAAAACTAAAGTTTCTCAAAGCATACACAGTAAATTTTACTGTGTATGTTTTTTTATAACTTTTTTACGATAAATTTCAAAAATAGCTCTTGAATGGTATAATATCGGGTAAGAATAAGTATAGGTGACTGATATGAAAAAAATGATTTTGTTATTCAGTGTGTTAATGCTTGCTGCTTGTAGTGGTGAGGCTAGCCAGGCTGAAAAAGATTTAGATAAGGTGAAATCAGAAATTGCAGAACTTGAAGATCAGATTAATGATGTCCAAGGGGATAATGAAGCACTACAACAACAAGTAGATGCCAAAGAATCTGAGTTAGACGAGTTAGAATCAAACAACCAAGAAGAACCGGATGAAAGTAAAGCATCTGAAGAAAACGAAGAAACAGAAGAAAATACTGATTCAGAAGAGTGAGGATGAGCGTAATGTATGAAGAAAAGTTCTATTTAATAGAAGGAAAAGAAATGACAATAAAGGAACTTGCTAAAGAGTTAGAAGCAGCGACTGGTACTGAGCTTGAAGACGTTGAAGGTTCAATCGATCGAGTTGTCGTAAAGAAACCTGCGCCAGAGCGTGGTTTTGAAGCATTTACTGTTACTTTTAAACTCAAGCATACCGTCGATTTAATCGATGCTGTTGTGACTACAAATAATACTAAAAAACGTTTAGCTGAATATGATTTAGAAAATGGTGTATTCACTGTGCGTTTAATTTCTTATGTTAGAAAAGAAGCACCCATACAGAATGATTCAGAACTATAATATGTTAGGCTGAAGCTAAATGAAATACATCAAAACTAAAAGACTGATACTAAGAGATTGGCAGGAAAGTGATTTGAAGCCTTTTATCAAGATGAATTTAGACCCTGATGTGCGGCGTTATTTTCCTAATCTGCAAACGCAAGAGGAATCTGTCAATTATGCCAAAGCGAGCCAAAAGTCAATTTTGGATAGAGGCTTTGGTCTTTTTGCAGTGGAAAGAAAAGATACTGGAGAATTCATTGGTTTTACAGGTATCCGTGTACTAGAGGCTGATGGTAGTTTGGACTTTGAATTTTTACCTTGTATTGAGATTGGTTGGCGCCTAGCAAAAAAACATTGGAATCAAGGTTTTGCAACAGAGGCAGCACGAGGTGTAATGAAGTTTGTAGAGAGGCAGACGGATATTAAAGAAGTCTACGCTTTTACTGCAAAGAAAAATATTCCATCCATTAACATTATGGAGAAACTTGGTATGGAGGTTGTTACGGAGTTTGAACATCCAAGCATTATGGATGGCCATTCCTTAAAACCACATATTTTATATAAAGTAAGCACAAAAAAAGGGCGAAGACTCAAGATGTAAATTCATCTTGGACTTCGCTCTATTATTTTAAATCCTTATAATTTCTAATCGCAACAGGGGTATAATTTTTAAATCCTTCAACTATATCTGTTAAGTTATCACTGACAAATAACATGTCTAAATATCTTTCCTCGAGGAAACCTTGATTTATA
Organism: Jeotgalicoccus marinus DSM 19772; assembly: GCF_000425825.1. GTDB lineage: Bacteria > Bacillota > Bacilli > Staphylococcales > Salinicoccaceae > Jeotgalicoccus > Jeotgalicoccus marinus. Next base: position 26,134 of record NZ_AUEE01000010.1, on the reverse strand, counting down.
GCGTTGTATATGACTTCCTTTAAAGGATCGAAATAACCATCAATATTTAAAATGCCAATCGGCTTTTCATGTAGTCCAAGTTGTCCCCAAGTGAATACCTCGAAGAATTCTTCAAGAGTACCTGCGCCACCAGGCATCATAATAATAGCATCACCTAAAGACTCTAATTCTAGCTTTCTTTCGTGCATGTTTTGTACCACACGCATATCAGAAACACCAGTATGCGCAATTTCACGGTCAATTAAAAACTGAGGCATCACACCGATGACGTCACCACCAACACTTAAAGCACCATTAGCAACAGCGCCCATGAGCCCAGTCGCGCCACCACCGTAGATAATTGTCATATCATTTTTTGCTGCATCTTCACCGAGTTTATAGGCTGCCGCTTCAAATTTTGGATTATCACCAGATCTTGCGCCGCAAAATACAGTAATCTTGTTAATGTCCATATGCATAACTCCTAGTTGTTTACCTTATTTATTGAACATGAGCGATTCGTAATTTTTGATGGATTGGTCTTTAACATAAGGCGTACCATCTGTTATTTTTCTTTGTCTCTTGTTCGAATGCTCAAAATTCATACGACGGTGTTTGTTAAATAGACTATTATCCTGTTTTAATTCTTCTTTTTCTGCTTTCTTTTCACTAATATATTTATCTCTAGCAGCACTACGTGGGTCTAAAATGTTTTTATGTTTTTGACGTAGTGGAATATCATTTTCATTATCTTCATTGTTCTTTCTAGTAAACTCTGTATTTAATACTTTCTCTTCATTTAATTCTTGGATGTTTGTCATGTCGTCACTCGTTTCTATAGTTTGTAATTCATTCATTTTGTAAGGGACAATATCATTTCTTTGGTTTTCATCCTCTATGTCTTCGAACATATAAGACTCACCATAATCCGGTTCTTGATTATCAGGGTGAGTTAACTTTTCTGCATTTACTTCAGGTGACTGTGAGTTATCTACAGTGACATCTTCAGACACAGTCATACCGTCAATCTTTTCGTCGTCGGTTTTATCCTGTTGAGATTGAAAAATCTTAGGTACGAAAGACGACTGATCATTACTCTTTTGAGATAATCTTTTCTCTCTGTGATTAGCTTTTTCTTTCTCGAATTTTTTCTCTAAAGATTCTTCTTTAGCCTGACTCTTCATATAGCCTTTTTGTTCCTTGTTATAGCTTCTTGAATCAAGTCTGTCAGACACCTTTTCTGAAATATTGCTCGCAGTATCCTTAGTCGTATGATAAACATTTGTAGCTGTTTCTTTACTAGAATCTTTCACTCTAGTATAAACTGAGTTTGATACTGCACCTAATTTCTTCATATCAGGATGTTCTTTAATTTTTTTACGTTCATTAATTAGTGGGACTACAACTAAAGGAATGATTGTAGCCAAAGCTTTAATATTTTTATTCACTGGATTGACCTCCATCTTAATAGCTGTTTCAAGATTAATTATACATTACCCATCTAAAGAATGAATTAAACGAACTCATAGGTTTAAATTAAGATTAATAAAGGTATGAATATAAAGAATAGATGAGGAGGATTCAGCATGTCAAATATTAATGAAACAATGAAACTAAAAGATATTTGTTTTAAAGTGCCTGCAGCAGGAACTATATTTAGAGAACTTAATATTGACTTTGTCACCGAAGGAAATCGCACTTTAAAAGAAGCACATGAAGAAGGACAGTTTGACTTAGAAAATATTCTTTATGAATTAAACAACTTAAAAAAACAACCTAAAGAAGGTATAGACGTATCATTTATGGATCAAGTGAGCATCATTAAATATATCGAGCGTAAATATTACGATGACCTACTTGATGAATTACCAGTCTTAAATGACTATGTTGAAAAACTAGGAAAGAAATATAAGAAAAATCATCCTGAGTATGAAAAAGTCAGTGAACTATTCTATAATATTTACCGAGAAATGATTGTGCATATCGAACTTGAGAAATCAGACGTTTATCCACTGCTTAAAACCTACTATGAAGATGACAGTAAAGTAGCATTTGAGGCGCTGAAGCCACATATCACAAGACTAATCGATGCACATAAGAATATCGTCAATTGGTTCGATCAGATTAATAAGCTGACGAATGGTTACACACCAATAGACGCCAATGAACCGCTCAATGTCTTTGTCTTAAGAAAGCTTGAAGAAAACGAAGAAAATATTATGATGTTATTACACTTAGAAAACAATCTTCTATTTACACCATTTAGATAGAATCTTGTTCGCCCGTCGGTTGGATACTTTCCAGCTGGTGGGTTTTTTATCTATTAAAACGAGATTGTTGAATGGATCGAGCTCTGCTTCGAACCAAAAACGAAGCTGAGGAATGGATCTAGATCCGCCTCGAAATAAAAACGAAGCTGACGAATGGATCGAGTTCCGCTTCGAACCAAAAACGAAGCGCACCTACCGACCGAGCTCTGCTTTGAACACACAAAAAGACACGTGACTTAAATACACTAAGTCACGTGCCTACATATATTCTAGTCTTTAAAATCACCGTCATGGGTCTTCGGTAAACGGACAGAGAAGGTTGAACCGACGCCTTCTTCACTATTAACGTAGATTTCACCTTCATGGGACTCGACCAAGTGCTTAACGATAGCAAGTCCTAAACCTGTACCGCCGGAGTTTCTGCTACGTGCCTTATCGACTCGGTAAAATCTTTCGAAGAGTCGGTCAAGGCTTTCTGGAGGAATACCCATACCAGTATCTCTAATATTAATCATTATATCTGTCGTTCGTTCTTCAAGATCGATGTAGATATGACCTTCATCCGAAGTATAGGTTACTGCATTTGCAACGAGATTCAAGATAATTTGACTCAATCTATCTTTGTCAGCTTCAATTTCCACACTTTGTGCTTCATCTGGTAGATGAATGGAAATATGCTTATCCTTAGCAAGTTTTAACACAGTTTTACCTGTTTCTCTGACAATCTTATTGACGTCGACTGTTTCGATCTGCAGTGGCATTGCTTGCTTTTCAATCTTAGAAAGATTCAACAGATCAGTAATCAAGCGATTTAAGCGTTCACTTTCATCATATATAATCTTTAAGAATTGTTGGGCAGTATCGGGATCAGGAACATCACCACTAATCAATGTTTCGGCAAAGCCTTTAACTGAAGTTATCGGTGTTTTTAGCTCATGGGAAACGTTAGCAACGAAGTCACTTCGCATTTTTTCGAGCTTTCGAATTGCTGTAATATCATGGAGAACAACAATGGCCCCACGTTGTAGCCAACCTTGTGTGTAATACGGTGCAATGTGCACATCTAGTATGCTCTCTTCAGGGAAATAGATGTGTGCTTCATCATGCTGTTTAACATTATCATCAATCGTTGTCTCGACTAAGTTATCGACGCCTAAAGGTCCAAGTACAAATTTATAATCTCGTCCCTTGATTTTAGAACTATGTTTCGATAAAAACCGTTCTGTCGCTTGGTTGGTCAATTCAACGATGCCTTTGTCATTAATTAAAATAACACCGGATACTAAGTTCGATAGTATACTATTTAATTGCTTTTCACTCTCTTCGATTTCGTTCACATGAGACTGTAAGCTCTGTGCCAGAATATTGATGGATTCATTAAGATCACCAATCTCACCCTTATATTTTGAGTGAATGCGAGCGCTGTAGTCTTGGTTTTTTAGTCTTTTTGTCACGTTGATGACATCATTGATTGGATTGGTAATATTATAGGAAAGTAAGGCTGCTGAAATTATAGAAATTAATAGTATAACGACTAATACAGCACCAAGCGTTTTCCAAATTGTACCAATCGCATTATCAATTGAAGTCGTGAATATAGAAGTTCTCACAGCCCCAATTAACTCGTCACCAGAATATACAGGGATGGCAACATACATCATTTGAGCTTCTCTAGTATCGCTGAGACGAGTCGATGTACCTAGCTCTTGATTATCAACGAGAACTGCTTTAATTTCTGGTCGGTTCAAGTGATTATCCATATCCTCGATTCGGGACTCTGAATCCGCCAGGACCTCTCCATCAAGATCAATAACGGTATATCTTAGCTCAATTTCTTCATTTAATTGATTCATCCATAAATCCAATTGTTCTGTATCTTTGTCTAAACCACCGAGCTCAATAACTTCAGAGACCATTTGAGCGTTTTCAATCAAATGGTCTTCTGTCATGTCTGTATATGTATTTTTTATAATCGAGCTGATAAAAAACCACAGTACTAATATGAAGGCAATAGATAAGATGAAATAAGAACCTGTGATTTTTAGCCACAGTCGTTGCATTTAGTCTTGTCCGTCCATCTTGTAACCAAAGCCGCGAATCGTTCTAATATACGTTGGTTGTTTAGTATCGGCTTCGATTTTTTCTCTTAAATGGCTGATATGTACATCGACGATACGGGTATCACCGTCATAGTGGAAATCCCAAACACCATTTAATAACTGATCTCGACTCAATACTTTACCTCGGTGGTTTGCCAAGTAGAGTAAGAGTTCAAACTCTTTAGGTGTCAATACAAGTTGTTCACCTTTAAAGAGCACCATATACTTCTCTGGGTGGATTTCAATCTCACCAATCTTAATGACTTCCTCTTTGACTTCTGCTGTGATGACACTTGTGCGTCGTAAAATTGCTTTTACTCGTGCGACAACTTCTCTTGGACTAAATGGTTTAGTCATATAATCATCTGCACCAAGTTCTAAGCCGAGGATCTTATCGAACTCATCATCTTTAGCAGTAAGCATCAATATAGGCGTATTGATTTTTTCTTGTCTGAGGGTCTTACAGACGTCCATTCCATCCATGCCAGGCAGCATTAAGTCCAGGACAATCATGGTTAAATCTTCAGTCGTCGCAATCTCTAATGCATCATTACCATTTTCAGCGGTCAGTACTTCAAAACCACTTTGCTCTAAGTTGAATTTCAATAGGGTGAGAATTGAAGGTTCATCATCGACAACAAGCAACTTCTTCATTTTGTGGCCCTCCGTCTAATAATTAATATTTTAACAACTATATTTTAGCATAATTCATATATTTAATCGGTATTTTTACATGTTCTTAACAATAGGGTGGATTCCTAATGGTTAAAAATCAATAAAATGATTTCACCATATCGATATGATAAAATTAATTGTAAAGTATTTACTTTAAATTAATGAAATTAATGAGTGAAAATAAATGGACAATAGATATTCTAGACAGTTGTTATATCGCAATATTGGGGAGAGTGGCCAAGACCTCATCTCAGCAAAAACTGCTGTGATCGTTGGTTTAGGAGCCCTCGGGTCTTTATCATCTGAAATGCTTGTTCGCGGCGGCATAGGGAAGCTGATTTTAATTGACCGAGACTATGTGGAAATGAGTAATCTACAGCGTCAAACACTCTATACTGAAGCGGATGCTAAAGAGAAAATTCCAAAGGCAATCGCAGCAAAACTAAAGCTCGAACACATTAATAGTGATGTCACCATAGAAACGCATGTAGCCCACTGTGACACAGCTTTACTGGATAGTTTAGCAAGTGAGGCTGACATTATTTTAGACGGAACAGACAACTTTGATACGCGGTTAATGATGAATGACGTCGCTTTTAAAAAAGGTATACCTTGGGTATATGCAGCATGTATAGAAGCTTCGTACTCGAGTGCAGCTTTCATTCCAGGTGAGACGCCGTGCTTTAGATGTTTGACACCAGTTTTACCGTCGACAACTCTAACTTGTGATACGGCTGGAATTATCGCACCAGCTGTTCATATGGCAGTCAGTCTTCAAGTAACAACAGCACTTAAGATTTTAACAGAGCAGTATACTAAGCCCTTTCATCTCCATATCGGTAATGTGTGGGACAGTGATTATATGAAGGCTGATATCAGTAACATGACTGAAACGACGTGTCCGACATGTCAGTTAAAAACCTTTCCTGAATTTAATAAAGAAACACATCACGCCTTGAAGTTTTGTGGTAGAGATATGATCCAAGTGATCGACCAACGTTTAACGGAAGACCTTGTTAAACAGACCTTGAATCAAGCGAATATTAACTACAAAGAAACGCCATATTTTATTGAATTTTCTTATTCAGACTCACGGATTGTCAGTTTTTCAAACGGCAGATTACTCATGCACAATGTTTTGAATTTAAATAAGGCGAGAACTATCGTCAATCAATTATTTGGTTAGGGGAGATTTCTTTTGAGTATAGTAGAAAGAATTGATAGAGACATCAAAGTAGCAGTCCTGACTGTTAGTGATACTAGAGACAAGTCGTCAGATAAGGGTGGAAAACTCATTATCGATTACTTAACTGAGCTGAATGCGATTGTCGATGAAGAAAATTATGAGATAGTAAAAGATGAAGCGAATGATATTCAAGATGCAGTGACAAATCACTTAAATACAGGTGTCGATGTGGTGATTACAACAGGTGGTACTGGCATCGCTACAAGAGACGTTACTATGGAGGCAGTTAGACCATTATTCGATAAGGAAATCGAAGGCTTTGGAGAATTGTTTAGAATGTTATCTTACACCGAAGACATTGGCTCAAGAAGCCTGTTATCTAGAGCTGCTGCAGGCACGCATGGTAATCAATTAATCATTTCTCTACCTGGGTCGAGCGGTGCAGTCAAGCTCGCCATGGAGAAATTGATTATACCGGAACTCAATCACTTAGTTTTTGAAGTGACTAAAGACAATTAAAAAATGCAGAACCCATATGAGTTCTGCATAGATTACAGTTAGGCTTTATAATCACCAGACTTACCGCCAGATTTTTCTAGCAGTTTCGTTTCTTTGATGATCATGCCTTTATCGATTGCTTTACACATATCGTATACAGTGAGTGCAGCGGCACTTGAAGCAGTGAGTGCTTCCATCTCAACACCCGTTTTACCGGTCGTTTTAACAGTAGCTTGAATGATTAGCGTAAAGGGTGTTTTATTGTCCCAGGTAAATGAAATATCGATGCCATTTAGAGAAAGCGGATGGCACATCGGGATGATTTGATGTGTATTTTTCGCAGCCATGATGCCAGCGACCTGGGCAACACCGAGTACATCACCTTTTTTTACAGTGCCCTCTGTGATCGCAGTGTAAATCGATTCAGGCACAGCCATCAGTGTTTGTGCCAGAGCGACACGTTTCGTTTCTGATTTATTTGAGATGTCGACCATTTGGGCACGGCCTTCATCATTAAAATGAGTAAATTCGGACATGAGAGTACCTCCTGTTTATTTGTCGTTTTAGGTTGATTATCACAAAGTCGAAAAAACAACGAGTGCCATCCAAAGGATAAACAGTTGCAACGACCACAACCAACTAACAATCATCATAAATTATAACAAAATATAAGATAAACACTAAATATCATAATTATGGAGTGGATATAATGACTTTAAATCGAACACCAATACATGTGAATGATGCAGTTGAAAAAGTAATGGAAAACGTGGTGCCTTCAAGTAAAGAAACGATTGCATATGATCAGGCGAATGGAAGAGTATTGGCTGAGGATTTAACGGCAACTTCAGATGTGCCCTTGTTTAATAAGTCAGCAATGGACGGTTTTGCAGTGCACAGTAGCCATACTAAAGGTGCATCGGGTGATAATCGAATTGCCTTTAAGGTTGTCGAAGAAGTACCTGCAGGATCGACAAGTGATTATGAATTAAAAGAAAATGAAGCTTTTCGCATTATGACTGGCGCCGAAATTCCGAAATCGGCAGATACGGTTGTCATGTTTGAGCAAACTAAGGAGACTGAGGATGGTTTTACCATCCGTCGTGAATTTAAGCCAGATGAAAACATTGCACTTCAAGGTGAAGAATGTAAGGTTGGCGATGTGATTGTAGAAAAAGGAACCACTATAAATCCAGGTGCTATCGCAACATTTGCAACTTTTGGCTACACTGAAGTTGAAGTTTACAAACAGCCGGTTGTGGGTGTGTTATCGACGGGGACAGAGTTATTAGATGTCGGTGATGAACTTGAACGCGGTAAGATTAGAAACTCTAATACGCCAATGATCTTAGCACAGTTAGATCGAATGGGTATTAAAGGTAAGCATTATAAATTACAGACGGATGAGTTTGATGTCTTGTACGAGCGAATTGAAAATATGTTAAATGAAGTGGATGCAGTCATTACGACAGGCGGTGTGTCTGTTGGGGATTATGACTTACTACCTAAAATTTACGAAAAACTCGGCGCAGAGGTGCTCTTTAATAAGGTTGCGATGAGACCAGGTAGTGTGACCACAGTAAGCGTTCTGGATGGTAAATTCCTCTTCGGTTTAAGCGGGAATCCATCCGCTTGTTATTCTGGTTTTGAACTCTTTGTTCGACCGAGCTTAAATTTAACTCAAGGTGCGTCTAAGCCATTCGCACCCATAGTGGATGCAATCTTAGATGAAGATTTCACTAAGGCAAATCCATTTTCACGCTTCATAAGAGCGGAACTGTTCTTTGAGGAAGGGAAGATTAAAGCGAGACCTTCAGGCTTTAACAAATCAAATGCAGTCACTTCAATTGCGAGAAGTAATGGTGTGATTGTCTTACCAGGTGGTAGTCGTGGATTTACGACAGGTGACGCGGTGAAGGTCATGCTGACAGATGTTACAACAGGTACAGATAGCTTTGGTGTAGAATAACATGAAAATCTTACAGGTTGTCGGCTATAAAAATACTGGTAAAACAACACTGATTACGGATCTAGTACACCTTATTAAAGCCAATGATAAAACTGTTGCTGTCATTAAGAATCATCATTTAGAAGAAAAAGTCGATGATTCTACTGATACAGGTAAATTTTTTGAAGCGGGCTCTGACTATACAGTCTTAACGACTCCGGGTCATGTCATGCTTTTAGAAAACCGACAGGTGACCCTAACAAGGCTCTTAGAAAGATTTCAAAATGAAGCCGTCGACTTTGTTCTAGTCGAGGGGTTTAAACAGGAAAACTATTCAAAAATATTACTGACATTCTCCTTCGATGACGGTGAGACGGATATTAATCAAATCGGTCTTAAGAACGTATTAAACTATTTTGATATGCGTTATGATAATAAAAGAGCGCTAGAATGGTTTAAGGAATGGGGCAATCTATAAATGAAAATGTTTGAAGTCGTCAATGACGAACTGGATATAAATAAGTATCACCAAATGACTGTCAATGAACATCAAGGTGCAGTCTGTACCTTTACGGGTCATGTTAGAGAATGGACTAAAGGTACACGAACCGTGCACTTAGAATATGAAGCATATATACCAATGGCTGAAAAAATGCTCGCACAAATCGGCGATGAAATTGAAGCACGTTGGCCAGGTGTCATTACAGCCATTGGACATCGCATCGGTAAGCTCGAGATATCAGATATTGCCGTCGTTATCGTGACAAGTTCACCGCACCGAACAGATAGTTATCGTGCGAATGAATACGCTGTGGAGAGACTTAAAGAAATCGTCCCAATATGGAAAAAAGAAATATGGGAAGACGGGGAACAGTGGATAGGCGATTCCCGAAAATATCACCCGAGTGTGGAGGAGAAATAAATGGAAGTTAAGGTATTTGCAAGTATTAAAGAAAAAATTGGTAGTGACACAATCGACTTATTTGTCGGTGATAGCATTACTGCAGGTGAGCTAAAAAGTCATATCTTTGTTGACTATCCAGAGCTCGATGGTGAAGTGTTTCAAGTTGCTAAGAACGAAGCTTTCGTGAAGGATGATGAAGTGCTAACTTCAGAAGATACAATAGCATTAATTCCACCAGTAAGTGGAGGGTGATTACATGATTGGTGTCGTCTTAGCTGGGGGTAAATCGACTCGCTTCGGTGAAGATAAATCACTCTATGAGTTAAATGGCAAACCAATGTATGAACATGTCATTGAAAAGATGAAAAATGTTCAAGCAATTGACGAGATTGTTATTAACACAAATGATAAACTAGAGAATAGATTTAAAGATTATAAGGTGATTGTTGATGACCCAGACTACAAGGATATGGGTCCACTCAGTGGACTATATAGAGTGGCGAAAGCCTATCCTAATGAAGCACTTTTGATTATTTCATGTGATACACCGTATGTTGATGTGAGATGGTTGAATATTCTTGTAGAAGAAGCATTAAAGACAGGTCAAACGACAATAACAGCTGACGATGATCGGCAACATCCGCTCATTGGTGTTTACCAAGGTGAAGGTCTGGTAGACATGCTTAAGCGACAGCTGGAAACAGAGAGATTAAGCTTGAGAGCGTTTTTTGAGAACATCGATGTGAATGTTATAAATATCGATGACTATAATCTCGATAATACGACGCTTGTTAATATCAATCGTAAGACTGATATTAAATAAGGAGGAGTTACATGGCGCAAACTGTTACAGATAAATTTGGCCGCCCAATTCGTGACTTACGTATTTCGGTGACGGACAAATGTAACTTCAGATGCCGTTATTGTATGCCGAAAGAAATCTTCGGTGACGATTTTGAATTCATGAAGCGTGAGCAATTGCTATCGTTTGATGAGATTGAGAGGCTCGCTCGCATCTATGCAGGTTTAGGTGTGAAGAAGCTCCGCTTAACAGGAGGAGAACCACTTTTAAGAAAGGATCTCTACCAGTTAATCGAACGTCTTAACGCAATTGATGGCATTGAAGATATTGGTTTAACAACCAACGGCTTATTGCTTAAAAAGCATGGTAAAAACTTATATGATGCTGGTTTACGCCGTATCAACATCAGCTTAGATGCGATGGATGATGAATTGTTCGGTAAAATCAATGACCGTGGTATTGGTACATCAAGAATTTTAGAGCAAATTGAGTATGCAGTTGAGCTCGGTTTCCAAATGAAGATCAATATGGTGGTCCAAAAAGGTCTAAATGAACAAGAAATTTTACCAATGGCACGTTATTTCAAAAACCTACCTGTTACCCTGCGTTTTATCGAGTTTATGGACGTTGGTAACGACAATGGTTGGAATTTTGATAAGGTTGTCAGCAAGAAAGAGATACTCGATACGCTTGAAACAGAATTTGACTTAGAACCGTTGGAACCGTCATATTACGGAGAGGTTGCTAAGGTGTACAAACACACGGATACAGAAGATTCATATCTCGGTTTCATTACGTCTGTTTCTGAGAGTTTCTGTTCAACTTGTACACGTGCGAGACTGTCGTCAGATGGTAAATTCTACGGCTGCTTATTTGCAGTAGATGGTTTTGATATTAAGAATCTGATGCGGGATGGCATCAGCGACGAAGAGTTAACGGATGTGCTTATAGGCGTTTGGAACAAGCGTGATGACCGTTACTCTGAAATCAGAACTGAAATCACAGAAGAAAACCGCCAGAAACGTAAGAAGATTAATATGTCATATATTGGTGGATAATTATAAAAAACGTGAAGGGGATACTTCACGTTTTTTTGTTTACAGGAGAGATTATGAAGATAAATCTAGATAAAAAATATGTCTTATTATACGTTGTAATTGCCACAGTTAGTGTGTGTTTTTATATCGCTTTTGGACATTACCTGTCACTAATCCTTGAAGCAATTGTTATGGGTGAGACAATCAATTTTACTCAGAGTTTGATATATATTGCAGTATTTTTCATTCTCTTTATTATCACCGACAAGTTATATAAGTTGTATACGACTATGAAAGGTAATCAGCGTATTGAATCCATTGCGAATTCGCTCATTTCAAAAATTGATGTCAAATCAAGACGAGACTCAGAGACGATGATCAACTCCATAATGGTGCATTTAGAGAGTTATCGTTCTTATGAAACAGTCTTTGTTCCAACCATATTAAAGACGACTGTTAAAGTTGTTTTAATTATTGGTGCTTTATTTTTCATCGATGCATATGCAGCTTTGATACTCTTATTTACTGCACCGTTTATCCCCCTCTATTATGTCTTAGTTGGACTTCAGACTAGAGATGAATCGATGAGACAGGCGACACGCTTTGATAACATCGGTACACTATTCTTAAATTTAATCAGAGGTAAGGATACTGTTAAAAATACGCAGTCAGAACAAAGTGTTACAAAGCGTCTGGAGTCAGATAATGAGGGATTCGTCAAAGAAACAATGCATATATTAAAGTATGCCTTTCAGTCGACGATGATGCTCGAGTTCATTACCATCCTCGGTATTGGTCTCGTCGCACTTGAAGTTGCACTTCGAATTATTATCTTCCAAAGTATTGATTTTTACACAGCGTTCTTCGTCTTACTTCTTGCCCCAGAATTCTACAATGCCTTAAAGGTGTTAGGTACAGAATTTCATAATGGGAAACTGGCCATGGGCAGTTATGACCGTGTCTTAAGTGTGTTAAATCAAGAAAGCATCAATACTCATTATCGTCAAACGACAGCAGGTTATGCAGTACTGGCAGAACAAGTTCAATTAAACCATGGAGATAAAACAGTCCTAGACCCAACAGATTTCGCTTTTAATAAGACGGGACTCACTGCAATTACTGGTGAATCTGGGACAGGGAAGTCGACCTTACTTCGGTCAATTTTAGGTCTACATGAACCGAGTCAAGGTAAACTATCAGTTTACACAGAAGACATTGGTTATGTGTCCGATCAAGTATATTTTTCTGATACGACAATCTATGACTATATAGCTAAGGGACAAGCAAGTGAAGAAAAAGTGTTAGAAATTCTAGAGAAACTGAGACTAAGTGACAGTATTGATAACTTAGAATCAGGTATTCATACACCGATAGTGAATCATAATATTCCATTGTCCGGAGGGGAAATTGTTCGTTTGAAAATGGCAAGAGTGCTCATCGATCCTCCTGCTATTATCGTTATGGATGAGCCGACGGAATTTTTAGATGCAACGACGGAGCAGCTTGTTATGGATCACTTGAATCAACTCAAAAAACAACATGCCATCATCGCAGTAATACACCGCCGTCAGCTTTTAAAAATTGCAGATGAACATTATGTTATGGGCGAAAGAAGTTTGAAGCGAGGTGAGAGATGATGATGTTTTTAAAAGGTGAAAAGATCCATGTCTTTTACAGTATTGTCTTAGGTGTTATCGGTGGCTTGGTCGGTACAGCGATCTTTGGTCTGAGTGGTTACATGATTGCATTGTCATTCTTTGAGCCACCGTTCTTTTTAATTATCTTAATTATTGCAGTGATTAAAATGTTTGGTCTGACAAAAGGAACGACCAAGTACCTAGAACGCTTACTCAGTCACGATGCGACTTTTAAGATGATTGGTCGTTTAAGAGCGGCATATTTTAAGCGTTCTGTAGAAAGCAATCAGGACACTCACAGTGTGCGCTATATTCAAAAATTAACGACTTACTTCAACGAGATAGAAGATTACTATGTCAGAATCATCTATCCGTACATTGTTGCGGTATTTATTGCTTTGATCCTAACGGTCCTGTCGCTGATTGTGGACCCAATACTTCTTATGATAATCTTAGGTGTTTCTTTCTTGCTCTTAGTCATCATGCCGCTGATTATCAGCAGGATTTCAAGAGTATCAAATGATCGCCGATTAGATAGTGAAGACCGTTTATTTAGTAGACTCTATCATTATATTTTTGATTATGTGAATTTATATACTGTAAATGAAACTGAACAAACCAAAGATAATCTAAGAGCCACATATAAGGAAATCACTGCTAATGAGAACAAGGAGAGTCAAGTTGATGTGGTTATTGAAGTAATGAGTTTACTCATTCAATTAGCTGCAATTATAGGCGTTATTCTGTTATTTAAAGATGAATCGCCATTATTAGTACCGATGATTATTCTCGTACTTATGTCGTTCTTTGAACTGATTATACCTGTCATTAAACCTGCTTCTAAATATGGGGCTGTTAAAGATAGAGTCAATGCGGTGACGACAGAACAAGTAAATATTGAAAGAGAAAGGTCAGATGATCTAAGTCTAAGCCAGCTGACCTTTAGATATCCCGAGACAAAGCGAGATGTCCTAAAGGATATTTCACTTGAAATTAATGAGGGAGAGCAACATGTCATTATTGGTTCAAGTGGTTCGGGGAAAACGACCTTACTCAATCAGCTAATTAAGAAATCTTCGGCGGGCGTGATGCCTCAACACCTCGATTTTTATAACGCCACAGTGGAAGAAAACCTAACAATGTTTGGGGCCTTAGATAAGATTAATGCCATCGAACAACTAAGGGAATATGAACTGAACCATTTTGCACTTAATGAATATATTACTTCAAATGAATATCTATCATTGGGTGAGAAGAAACGGATGCATTTGATTCGGCTGATACTAGAAGACAAAAGTACGTGGATTTTAGATGAACCGACGGCGAGTTTAAACACACGACTTAGAGATAAGGTTTGGAAAACGATATTTAATAAAGACACTTTAATTGTCGCAACGCATGATTTGAGTCATTTGGAATCATTTGATTTTGTTCATTATCTAGAAAATGGAAAGATTATTGAATCAGGTTCGGTGGATACGGTCCTAAGTCATTCTGGTCCAACTAGAGAAGCTTATGATAGATATAAAGATTCTCTATAAATAGCATAGATATATTTCTGTGAAAGCCGATTTTTAATGTGATATAATATGATTAATTTAACTAATTTGGTGGAGGTGACGGTTCTTGGGAAGGTGTATATGAAAAGAATTGCAAAAAATAATATGTTGACAGCTGAATTTGAATTTCATAAACTTACGACCCTAACGGTCACAAATTATCGGAGGTGAACCCCAAACTAGGGGAACTGATTGGATATATCCACAATAGGAAATTTACTTTTATTTATTATATTAATTTTACTTACAATGCTATTTGTAGGTTCAGAATTCGCATTTGTTAAAGCCCGATTATCGAGAATACATGCACTAGTTGAACAAGGAAATAAGAAGGCAATGCGTGTCGAGAAAATGATCAACAATCTTGACTATTACTTATCTGCCTGTCAGTTAGGTATTACAGTGACAGCCCTTGGTCTAGGTTGGATTGGTGAATCGACTTTTGAAGTTATTTTACATCCACTATTCCATTTAATCGGCATTCCTGATTCAATTTCAACAGTGGCTACAGTGGCTGCTGCCTTCATCATCGTGACATTTATTCACGTGGTAGTGGGAGAGTTAGCACCAAAGACTGTTGCAATCCAGTACGCTGAGAAGATGGCCTTATCACTAAGTGGCCCACTATACTTCTTTGGTGTCGTTCTAAAACCATTTATTTGGACGATGAACGGTGCAGCCAGAGGCATAGTACGTATTGTCGGTATTAAAGAAATGCCAACAGAACAAGCACACTCTGAAGAGGAACTTAAAGTTATTATGACGGAAAGTTATCAGAGTGGTGAAATTAACCAGACAGAGCTTGCTTATATGCAAAATATTTTCTCTTTTGATGAGCGAACTGCTAAAGATGTCATGGTACCACGTACTCAAATGATTACTTTAGAAGAACCTGTTACTGTGGATCAAGTCATTGAAACAATTAAAGAACACAACTTTACAAGATATCCCGTTACTGAAAGTAATGGAGATAAAGATAACATCATTGGATTCATTAATGTTAGAGAATACTTAACGAACCATGTGTCAGATGAAAATGTATCTTCTGAGGACTACATTCATGAACTACCTGTCATTACTGAATCATCACGTATTTCTGATGCCTTAGTTAAGATGCAAAGAGAAAGTGTCCATATTGCCTTAGTCATCGACGAGTATGGTGGTACTGCTGGTATGATTACAATGGAAGATATCTTAGAAGAAATCGTCGGAGAAATCAGAGATGAATTCGATGAAGATGAGGAACTTGATATTGTTAAAGTAGACGATAATATCTATCATATTAGTGGACGCGTCTTGCTTGATGATTTAGAAGATGACTTCAATATTGTCTTTGATGAAAGTGAAGATATCGATACCATCGGTGGTTGGCTACAAAGTAAAGACACTGACATCACAGAAGATGATTATATCGATACTGAGTTTGACCGCTGGCAAGTGCTTGAAGTGGAGAACCATTCCATTAAACAAGTGGCTTACTTAAAAGATTACAATAAGACATCTTCAGAAATTGATGAAGAAAATGAAGAGAATAACTAAGCAATAGACCGGAACCATTGGTTCCGGTCTATTTATGTTAAAATGAAGATACTTTATAAAGGTGGTGCAGGTATGGACATTGTCGGTTTAGTAGCAGTCATACTTACGTTAACAATACCGATTTACGCAATCTATAGGGGCTATAATCAGAGTGATGAAAAGTTAGAAATAAAGAAGATGAAAGAACAAAGAAAGCTTGAAGAAATTAAACAAGAAAATTACTTGCTTGAAAATGAATCTATGCGTATTGAATTAGATAGAATTAAAAAAGAAAATGCTAGAAAACAAGAAGCACTTTATAATAAGGACAATAAGCGTTGGTTAATTGAAGAGACGAAGGAAGAGATTGAACGATAGACGGAGGGTTAAGATGGGATTTTTTGAATTTATATTTTTTACTGCGCTAGTGCTTACAGTAGGTGGGGTGAGTATTCCTTTATATGCCATGAAAAGAGGGTATAACCAGAGTGATGCAAAACTAAGAATTAAAGAAATCGAAGCACAGAAAAAGTTAGAAGCAATCAGACAAGAGAATTTTATTTTAGAAAATAAGTCTATGGAAATAGAGCTTGAAAAATTAAAAAAAGAGCGTAAAGAAAAAGAAACCAAAGCGCTTGAAGATAAGAAAAACAAGCGTTGGTTGATTGAAGAAACTAGGGGTGAAGAAAAATATGAAGACGTTAATTAAAGATGGCATGATTGTTACATCAGAGCATGAATTTAAAGGGGATATCTTAATAGAAGGCACAAAAATCGAGGCAATTGGCAGAGATTTAAGAGTAGAAGCGGATGAAGTCATCAATGCTGAAGGGATGTATATTCTTCCAGGTGGGGTCGATCAGCATGCGCATTTTTCATTTGAATTTATGGGAGAAAGAACAAAAGGCTTTGAGACGACGAATTCAGCGATTATAGGTGGAACTACAACGGTTATAGAGTTTGTTAACCAAGAACAAGGTAAAGGGCTTGTTGAAACAGTCGAAGACTATAACAAGGAATGGGTAGAAGGGATATCCATGGTGGATTATAGTTTCCATCCTGTTATTACCAACCCGTCAGAGGAAACCTTTAAAGACATTAAAAATCTCCCTGAAGCGGGCTATCCATCTGTAAAACTATTTATGGCTTATAAAGGACAGTTTTTCCATTCAGATGATGAAGCAGTGACTAATGCCTTACTTGAGGCAAAAGATGCTGGTGTCACTGTAATGGTCCATGCAGAGAATGCAGACTTGATTGAATTGATGCAGAAAAAAGCCATAGCTGAAGGGAACACAGATCCGTATTATCATGCCTTAACAAGACCACCGATTGTCGAAACAGAAGCGACAGAACGTGCCATTAACTTAGCAAGATTTGCAGAAGCTCCGATCTACATTGTCCATGTAACGACAAAAGGAGCAGTCGACGCCATTAAAAAAGCCAAAGAAGAAGGACTACCAGTATTCGGTGAAACCTGTACACAGTATCTACTGCTCGATAAAGAATATCTTCAAAAAGATAACTTCGAAGGTGCCAACTATGTATGTTCACCAGCACTCAGAGATAAGGACGACCAAGAATACCTGTGGAAGTCACTTAAAGATGGCTGGCTGAATGCAGTGAGTTCAGACCACTGTAGCTTCACGACAGAGCAGAAAAAGATGGGACTCGATGACTTTAGAAAAATCCCGAATGGCTCACCAGGCTTAGAAAATAGACTGCCGATGCTGTGGACTTATGGTGTTGAAACAGGCAAAATCACACGACCAGAACTCGTTGAATACTATGCAGCATCCCCTGCTAGAAATAATGGGATCGACCATAAAAAAGGCTATCTTGCACCAGGTTATGATGCAGATATTGTGATCTATAACCCTCATGTTAGGAAAAAAGTAAAACTAGAAGATAGTTTAAATGGTGTAGATTTCACTATTTATGAAGGATTTGACCAAGTCGGAGAATGTGATGCAGTCTTTTTACGAGGCACACAAGTTGTTAAAGATGCGAAGTACATTGGAGAACAAGGTCAGGGACACTTTGTAAAAGGAAAACCTTTCGGTACAGCGTTTAGATAAGGACCAGAGTTAGATGTTTTATTTAAATTAAGTAGAGAAGACCCCAAAATCAGAAAAGATTTTGGGGTCAATTTAGTTTTCAGGTGGGTATTTAACTGCATTCTTTTTTAACTTTTCAATAATTGCTTCATTCATATCAATATCTAAATCATCAGCCATCATTAGACCATATATAAAAACATCAGCGAGTTCATCTTTAATATTTTCTCTGTTCTTTTCTGCACCCTCTTCTGCACTGATCCATTGAAAGTTTTCAAGGAGTTCCGATGCTTCTAGAGAAAGTGATAAAGCCAAATCTTTAGGATTATGATATTGTCTCCAACTTCTTTCATCTCTAAATACATTTATTTTGTCAGTTAAGTCTTTCATTAAACTTCACCTCGTTTTGCTTTATCTAATGCTTTACGGAGCTTTTCATCACTCGCATAAATGTATAATCCTTTAACACCACGTTTCATAAGTACATTAATGGAGTTAAGGATGATTTGTTCTTTAGTTTCACCAACGTTGTATTCCACAGTCTGTTTACTTGAACTTCTGAAAGCTTCTGTATCTTTATAGTTTTGAGTGAGAATTTCTAGCTCCCCTGTTTCTTCATTGAATGAAACGGATGGTCCTAATATAACACCGACATAGTTCAAATCAAAACCTTGTATTGTATATATTGACCCGACTTCGTTAATGGTCTCTGCTCGTTCTGCCCATGTTCTTTTATCATTAGTTGTATTCCAAATACCTTTAAAACCAATTTCCTCAACATAATAATCAGCACCGTCTTTCTTGTGTTCGTAATCAAATGTCGCAACAATTCTTGAAAGTGTGTGCTTCTTATCTTTTTGTTCAATTTCTTTAAACATCTCTCCAGCATTTTCAAATATTTTTAATTCATAATCACCCGTGTTTGAAGGTATTGGCGTAATTTTCTTATCAACAAAATTATCTATCCAATCTACAACACTATCGTCAGCTTGGATACGGAATTGATCAGTAAGTTCAAAAGTTTCAACTTTTGCATCTTTAGTTATCTGCTTAAATAGGTCTTCTGTCCAGTAACTCTTAAGTTTCAAGAACTGTTTTTCATCAAATACGATGATACTGACTTTACTGGAATTAATAATATCACTGAGATGGTTTTCACCTTTATAACTATTGTATGCATCTTCTCTGGATAAAAGTAGGTGAGCTTCATCTACGAAAGTGATATCAGATTTCATTTTTCCATCATTCACTCTATTGATGAATGTTGTTGGTTTTAAGAAATTTTTCTTTTTTAAGTTTGGCAGACTTTCTGAAATGGCCTCGTATGTTTTAATCATTTCTTGGTGGTTAACAAGTAAGTGATTTTCAGAACCATATAAACGCTCAGATTCTTTGTCATTAGCTAAATCTTGAACCGCATTAAACGTAGAACTTAAAACAACACTTTTACCAGTACCAGCCTCACCTTTAATGAAGTATACTGCAGGTTTGTCTGAATCAATATTTTTCTTACAAAATTCTAGGATGGATTCTTTTAATTCTATTTGTGGTTCAGATAACTCTTTATAAGGAGAAATTTTAAAAATATCCTTATTCTGAAGGTATTCCAATGTACCATCTACAAGTTTATCTGCTCTTAATTTTTCCCAAAGCTCTTTAAAAATATCATGGTTGTATTTTGGTTTATCGTAATAGTTATGTGTAACAGAAGATGTAATTTGGCTCTTGTTAAGAATTTGATACTTTTGATCAGCTATAAAGTAATTAATTAAATTGGTCTCAATATTATACGTAGCTGATTGATTAAAATGTTCGTGAGAAACGATCACTGCAGTATTTAAGTTACTCTTAACAGGATCTTTGATGTGACTGTTTAAACGATTTCTAATCTGTACAGTCTCCCCAATGTAAGCACTCGACTTTTTCTTGTCATTGTGAAGAATGTAGACAACAGGATAATTGTTAAACTTTGCACTGCTCAATTTTGAAATGTCTTCTTTGTTAAATAAATACGTTGAAAGCTCTATATTTTTCTCTTCCATAGATATGCTCCTTGAGAGGTTTGAATATATTATAACGTACTCATTGATGAAAATAATAGAAACTAATTTTTGTTATAGAGATATCTATATTTAGTAAATAAAAATAAAAATAGATTATGATAAAAGAAATGTTAAAGGAGTATTTTAACTATGAGCTTACAAAACTATTGGAACAATTTCATCAATACACACCCTAGTTACAAAAACAAATCTTACGAATCTTTTCAATTTGGAGCGGACCCTAACACACTAGCTCAGCTAGTGGTTGATAGAACTAAAACTTTAACTTGTAGTAGTTTAAGAGAGTATAAAGTGGAGAATGAACCTTTACCTGAAGTGGGTGATGTGAGTATTGTTCTTGATGAATCTGATGAACCAAAGTGTATTATTGAGAATACGAAAGTATACACTATGAAGTTTTCCGATGTAGACGAAGAAATTGCTTATAAAGAAGGTGAAGGTGACCGAACGTTATCTTACTGGAGAAAGGCTCACCTTGAATTTTTTGAATGGTTATACAAGGAAATAGGGTATGAATTTAATGAAGATGAAGAGATTGTAGTTGAAGAGTTTAAGTTGATTCATGTATAAAATATTATCTTATGTGGGGGATTGTATGAACAAAGTAATCATTGATACTGATACTGCTGGGGATGACACGATTGCAATTTTGACTGCACTTCATAATTTTGATGTGCTTGGTATTACAATCACGGGTGGTAACGTAGATTTCAACCAACAGATTGACAATGCTTTATATACCACTGAAGTAGCAGGTTTTGATAATATTCCTGTTTACCCTGGATATGAAGGTCCGATTTTTGGAAATGCAGAACAACATACAACAGTTGAGGATGTGCATGGATCGGATGGTATGGGTGATTCATTTTTCCCTAAACCTAAACGGGCTGCGGAAAAGTCTCATGCTATAGATTTTATTATAAAGACAGTTAATGAAAACCCTGGAGAGGTTACATTATTGGCGATTGCACCATTGACTAATATCGCTATGGCGATCAAGAAAGATCCTAGTATTGTTAGTAAAGTGAAGCATTTATATATTATGGGCGGTACTAATAACAAGCTCGGTAATATTGTGCCTGCTGCGGAGTACAATTTTTATGTCGATCCTGAAGCGGCTAAATTAGTATTACAATCGGGTATGGGCATGACTATGGTCGGTTGGGATATGTGTACGGATTATTCATTAATGTTCGATAAAGAACACGAAGAGATAGAGGCTTTATCTACCAAAGGATCTAAGTTCTTTAGTGATGTGAATAGAGTAGTGAAGGAATTTAATAAAGAAGTACATAAGTTAGAGGGTACAACCCATCCGGATACCTTGTTAGTTGCCATAGCAGCTGACGAAAGAATTATGAGTGAGTTTACGAAATACTTTGTAGACGTTGAAACTAAAGGTGAGTTAACTAGGGGTTATAGCTTAGTTGATATCAATGGAAGATTAGGGAAAGAATCTAATGTTCGAGTGTGTGAAAAGGTCGACAGAGAATTATTTAAAAACCATCTGTATGATGTGTTAAAGAATATAAAATAGAAATAGCCATATGACTCTAAATTAGGTCATATGGCTATTATTTATCTCTCTGCTTTCAACACAGCAAAAATATAACTATCCGTCCATTCGCCTTTATTCCAAAAATCTTTTATGAAATGCGCTTCTTTCCTCATACCGATTCTTTGACACAACTTCGCTGAAGCGGCATTCCTTGCATCACAATTTGCTGTGATCCTGTGCAGGTTTTTATCGGCAAAAAGAAAGTCTAAAAGTGCTTTTGCAGCTTCTGTAGCATAGCCTTGACCTGAATAATTTTTGTTAAAGGAGAATCCTATTTCAGCAGTGTCCTTCATTTCAGTTTTCCAAGCGGATAGGACACCGATCACTTCATTATCTAAAACCACAGCTAGGTTCAATCCCTCTTCTGAATCAAAGTCGTTTTTACTCAACTCTTCTTTAAAAGCTGACACTTTGTTGTTAGCATTCCATGGTTCATGTAATAAGTACTGACACGTCTTTTCATCACTATATATTTCATAAACATCTTCTAAGTCACGTTCAATCAAAACTCTAAGTTCAAGTCTATTTGTATTTATCATAAAAAAACACTCCATTTTCTTTTATTATTTAAAATTAGACATACTGAGCCAATTCTTAAATTTTTAAAAGAAAACACCAATAGAGAGGCCGTAACCGACTGCTAGAAATCTTACATAATTCTTTTTCATTTTAATTACGCCTCCTTCTTATACTCAATCTTTTTCTCATCATAACGACTTTGAAAGTGTTATCTATCATTTCAATTGTATCACTAAAATATTATCTAAAAATTGTGACATCATAAAGGCTATGATAATCTTTATATAACTAAGCGAACATAACAAAGGGGCAAAGACATGATAAAATTCGACACACTTTTTAATCCATATCACTCACAGCGTAATCCTGTCGTCAGTAAAAAGGGGATGGTGGCAACTTCACAGCCATTGGCTGCACAGGCGGGTCTTTCGATCATGCAACAGGGTGGCAATGCGATTGATGCAGCGATTGCGACAGCTGCGGCTTTAACTGTTGTAGAACCAACGACCAATGGTATTGGTGGGGATGCTTTTGCCTTAGTCTGGGTGAACAATGAGTTACATGGTTTGAATGGTTCTGGTAAATCACCAGCATCTATTTCAATCGATAAGGTAAAGGCACAAGGCTACGATGAGATTCCAAAATACGGATTTACGCCAGTTACAGTACCAGGCCAACCAGGAGCTTGGGCTGAATTATCGAGACGTTTTGGGAAATTGCCTTTTAAAGATTTACTTCAACCTGCCATTCAATATGCTGAAGAAGGCTATCCAATTTCACCAGTACTGGCAAGATTTTGGGAGAAGGCTGCAGTTCGATTTAAGGAAGCTTTTGATGGAGATGAATTTAATCATTGGTTTGACACCTTTGCACCAGATGGCGTGGCGCCTAAAGTCGGTGAGATATGGAAGTCCGAAGACATGGCGAACTCTTTAAGAGAACTCGCAGATACGGAATGTGAATCGTTTTATAGGGGAAATATTGCAGATAAGATAGATGCCTATTCTAAACAATACAATGGCTATATTAGAAAAGAAGATTTGGAAAAATATAAACCGGAATGGGTAGATCCGATTTCTGTGAACTATAGAGGCTATGATATATGGGAAATTCCTCCAAATACACAAGGTATCATCGCTTTATCAGCCTTAAATATTTTAAAGAACTTAGATATTGAAGGTAAAGAATCAGTGGATACATATCACAAGCAAATAGAAGCAATGAAACTCGCTTTTGCTGATGGTAAAAAGTATGTGGCGGATATCGATCATATGACAGTAACCAGTGAAGCATTACTGGATCCAGCCTATGGTAAAACAAGAAGCGAAGAAATTACTGACAAGGCAAAACAACCAGAAGCGGGTGAACCAAAAGCAAGTGGTACGGTGTATTTATGTACAGCGGATGAAGAGGGGAATATGGTGTCACTGATTCAAAGTAATTATATGGGCTTTGGCTCAGGGCTAGTTGTACCTGGAACAGGAATTGGACTACAAAATAGAGCCTGTGACTTTAGTTTAGATCCAGATTCACCCAATGCACTTGGACCAAATAAACGCTCCTATCACACAATTATTCCTGGCTTCATCACTAAAGGAAAAGATGCCATCGGTCCCTTTGGGGTCATGGGTGGTTTCATGCAACCCCAAGGCCATGTTCAAGTCGTTATGAATACGATTGATTTTAAGCTAAATCCGCAAACAACTCTTGATGCTCCCCGTTGGCAGTGGGTGAAAGACAAGACGATTTGGGTAGAGAAAAACTTTCCACATCATGTCGCTGAAGAACTGGTCAAGAGAGGCCATGATATAGAAATCAAACTCGATTCAGCAGGCTTTGGACGTGGCCAAATTATATGGCGAGATCCAGAGACTGGTATTTTATACGGTGGGACTGAAAATCGAACAGATGGGCATATTGCGGCGTATTGAGTAGAATTGAAAAACTGACACTTAGAATAAAACTCAAGTATCAGTTTTTGATTAAATTAATATTCTTTGTATTTGGAAAATCATCTAATGTTGACTGCTTTTGATTATTTAAGTGAGTCGTAGGACTTAAGTATTCTATTAATGTATTCAGTTTTCAAATCAGTATAATTGTGCTTATCATTCTTGTTTGCATTGGCAAGCTTAATTTTTAATGATTCATATTCATCCCTTAAGTTTGGATGTTTTCGTAAAATATCTCTAAACTTTATTTGTTGATTTAAAAAGTGATTATTTTTCTCATATAGATGGATCTGATGAGTTCTTGGGTTTCCTTTTAAAAAATAGTATCGATCGGGAAGGATGTTGCTTCCTTTAGAAGTGTAGTTTAGCTTTTGTAAGTAATGAATATAGTAATTGATATTTTGAAAACTATCTACTTCTATAGCAATATCTAAAATAGGTTTGGACTTTAGATTTTTAACAGCAGTACTGCCAATGTGATGAACTTGAATATTATGACCTTCAAAGACTTCAAGTATCTTTTGCTTTTCTTGATTAAACAGAAGTTCCCATTCTTTATCATAGTTAACAAGAAGCACTTTATTATCTGGTAATCCAAGCATAAACTCACTCCTCTATACTTCATTATTTATGTGTTTTTTATATGTAATTAGGCTAGGGTCTTCGTTAATCAAAAATGGGGAAAATAACTCATAAGAGTAGAGATCAGTAGTGTCGATTTCAAAACATAAACTTGTTATACCAGATTCCTGAAGTAGGTATAGCATACTTACAAATTGGTTTAACAACTGTGTTTTCATAGAGTCATTTTCAAAATAAATCCATCCTACTTCTTTTTTATCTTCTAAATAATCAAAAATTAATAAAAAGGCGGTAATTTTGTTTCTTTCATTGTAAATAACAATGGAATGATTGAGATCTAGGTCTTTTGATACAGTGTTTCTCCACGTATTTAGATCAATATTCCCTAATGGATTTACTCTATGAGTACTTTTATACACATCAAATACTTTAGTGAGTAAGTTATTGTTCAAAGTAAGTTTCGATGGATGATAGTTATGCTGAGAATCATAAGATTTAAAGTAGTTTATTATTGTAGTAATAGATATGTCTGGTTCATATGTTTTTCTTATTTCGGCAAAATTATTATTAGAAATAAATTTATTATATATTCTACTTTGAGTTTCAAGTTTCAATATATAATTAGAGGTTGGTAATTTGGCCTTTAATTTATTAAACATAGTATTCATGGTTCTGTTGCAAAGTAAAAAAATATAGCTAACCACTAATTTATCATGTCAGTGTTCGCTTAACTTGCTAGCATGATGCTAATTTCGTGGCATGGCGAAAATCCGTAGATCTGAAGAGACCTGCGGTTCTTTTTATATAGAGCGTAAATACATTCAATACCTTTTAAAGTATTCTTTGCTGTATTGATACTTTGATACCTTGTCTTTCTTACTTTAATATGACGGTGATCTTGCTCAATGAGATTATTCAGATATTTCGATGTACAATGACAGTCAGGTTTAAGTTTAAAAGCTTTAATTACTTTAACCATTGCTACCTTCGTTGAAGGTGCCTGATCTGTAATTACCTTTTGAGGTTTACCAAATTGTTTAATGAGACGTTTGATAAACGCATATGCTGAATGATTATCTCGTTGCTTACGCAACCAAATATCTAATGTATGTCCCTCTGCATCAATGGCACGATATAAATAGCTCCATTTTCCTTTTATTTTGATGTACGTCTCATCAATACGCCATTTGTAATAAGCTTTTTTATGCTTTTTCTTCCAAATTTGATACAAAATTGGGGCATATTCTTGAACCCAACGGTAGACCGTTGAATGATGAACGTTTACACCACG
>NZ_AUEE01000009.1 GCF_000425825.1 Jeotgalicoccus marinus DSM 19772 | reverse complement strand
CCTCATTCAAAATAATAACTGCAACACCAGCTTTCAAATCATCGATCCTTTTCATACGATAAATACCTCCTAAATAATAAAAAAAGAGCCGAAGAGAAAGATTTCAACGCATAACAACTACGCTGAACCTTCCCCCTCGGACCTTTTATGTCAATAGGTGCCTTTTACATATTGTAAAAGATGTAGCCCTCGGTCACTGACCTACCTAGATAGCGGAACCCTAGCTACAGTTTTCTAGTTCATTTTTATGCTACCACAATTACTTAGAAAATAAAAGATACTCTTCAACTAGCCTGACCTTAGTTTAGCAAAAATCTACCAGCTATAATGTTTTTCCACACGATAATCCGAATACCCTTAAAATACTTGTGTAATGTGTTTGTTTAACTAAATGTACCCCAGTCTTTACCAACTTCGCCAGTTTTACTATTCCATGTTTTCACTGGAATATACTTACGTTTACCACTTACCGTGTAACCTAACCAAATGTGACCGTCCTGACGAACAATCTCGTCATAGTTACACTTCCAACCAGGATTCGCCCAACCACCTTCAGGTGCTGATCTAAATGGACTGCCAAAGCGACTCATAACTCTAGTGCTACCGTTTTTCCATGTGCCTTTTTTCTTCATATACTGTGTACCATATTTATTTTTCTTCCAGCCACCAGTATTCACTAATTCCTTCTTGCTTGCCGGTTTAGCAGATGGCTTACTAGCCACTGTACCTTTATTTAACGCATTGAGATGTGCTTGTACACGGTTTCTGAATGCTTGATAAGTGCCTGTAGCGTGCATCTTGTGTGGACAGTCTTTGCCTGACCAGTCATAGTGTCTTTTCAGTCTATCCATTTCCCAACCGTATTGTTTAAGCACGTGAGCGATATATAGTGCTGCGTTTTCCTCTGCCGCTTTATATCTGGCTGATTTAGAGCCTGAATATCCATTATCCATTGAGTAACAAATTTCGATACCGATTGAACGCATATTCCCATTACCCATACCATCCCCTGAGTGCCAGGCTGTGCGATTAAACGGGATAAGTTGTACTGCTTCTTTATCGTCAATAGCTACATGATAGCTCACTTTCGCTAGATATCCATCATATCGGCGACCAATTATTACTCGTAATGCGTAACTCTTAATTAGTATTATACTTATGCGTTTTGCGTAAGTCAACACTTTTATTACGCTTTTTGAAAAATATATTTCTCTATACGCATTAAAACGCTACAATAAGAGTAAATTCACATATGAAAGAGTGTTAAATATGGATGTTAATCGTTTGATTTCTTTAAGAGAAGGTAAAGGGTGGTCTAAGACAGAAGCTGCTAGACGTTTGAACATTGCCAATAGCACATATTCTGGTTATGAGTACGGTCATCGTAAGCCTGACAATGAGATGCTAGTGAAGATATCCGAACTCTACGATGTGACTACAGATTATTTATTAGGTAAAACTGATAGTGAAAACTTTTCATCTGACGACTTCGACTCCTTCATGTTCGACAACAAAGAAGCATTCGATAGCCTACCAGATGATGTGAAGAAAGAATTGATCCGTGAGATTAATGAGAAGATTGAGTTCTTGAAGTATAAGCAGAATAAAGATAAGTAGGTGTTTGTATGGATTGGAAAAAGTTTTCTAAAGGTGAAACCACACAAAAGAATGAAAAAGTTTCTTTTAAAGAAGTTCGTGAATACGAAAAGAATAAACGTGTAGAAAACAAGAAAGAACCATTAAATAAACACGGATTTGATAACCCTACCGACGTAACTAAACACTCTTACCAATCACAGAATATGATGGCTTCGTTCGATAAATTTTATAATGCTTTTGGTATGTTGACATTCAATATGGAAAAGCAAGCCACATTCAATTACTACAACAATCAACTTAAACAATCATTTATGTTAGCTGCACAGAACGATGAATTGATTAAGCAGAACGATAAAATAATTGAACAAAATGATGAAATCATCAACCTATTAAGCCAAATAGCTGATAAGTAACAACCAACTGACCATTGGTTTTATACAGTGGTCAGTAATTTTTTAAACTTTAAACCGAACATATGTTCTAAAATAAAGGGGTTTTGACATGAGAATCGAACAGAAAGTTAATGACATCGTGGATTTATCCATATTAGATGTACACGATCTGAATATAGAACACCTAGCGTACATGTTTGATGTACACATACTGTATAACCACCAATCCAACTTTTATGTACAGAAGGCAAGCGTAGACATTATCGGGCTTAAATTCGATAAAAAGCATGAGATGTTCAAAGCATTCTGCCATGAAGCAGGACACATGTTTTTACACGCCACACATCAACACAATATGCCTAGAGCATACAACGAGTACCAAGAAGCAGAAGCTGAAAAGTTTGGACTACTCCTACAGATGCCAGAAAAGCTAATCACCAAAAATAGACTCTATCAGGCAACGGATTTAATGGCGTATTTTGGCGTTTGTGAGGACGTTGCACTTAAAAGGATAGATATGCTAGTCAATCATTCTAAAGTCTCTGGAATACAGTTTTAGGAGGGATACAATGGAACCGAAGAAGATAAATGGTAAGTGGGGATTTGATTTTTCATATAAAAACAAACGGTATAGACAGCAAGGTTTTGCGACTAAGAAAGAAGCTAAAATGGTTATAGAAAAGATACTAGAAAATCCTATTAAACAACAAAATAAATATGCTCATCTAAACTTCGCTCAATACTTTACCTTGTGGGTAGAAACGTATAAAGAGAAGTACGTCACTCATAAAACCTATTTGAGATACTTTAATGCTCTTAGAAAGTTCCTACTCTACTTTGGTGATAATGTACGTCCTAATGATGTCACACAACGTGAATATCAAGAGTATATTAATCAACTAGGCGAACAATATACATTAGGTACCATGAAGAAAGATCATCAAGCAATCAGAGCATGTTATGAGCAGGCAGTCTACGATGGAATCGCAAAACGTAATCCTACATTTAATGCTCGTTTAGAAAGTGAGATTGAAGATATGCCTGGACATGTTAAGTTTATGGAAGATTTTGAGTACGAGAAGTTAAAAGAAGTCATTAAAGAAATGAATACACCAAGCGGATTATTTTTATTCATCTTACATGTCACAGGTGCTAGATTTGGTGAAGTAAGTAATCTAAGATATGAAGATTTTGATTTTGAAAAGGAAACGATATTTATACGTGGTGGTAAAACGATAAATGCTAAGCGCACAGTGGAATTATCATATGAAGATAGCAAATATATTAAAGAACAAATAGAAGCTCTTAAAATCAATTTAAATGGCACATTCCTCAAACGATCTAACACTGCTATTAAACAGCACTTTAGAAAAGCATTAGACAATGGTGACATCAAAGGACATAAAGTCCTACACTCTCTCAGACATACACACATTACCTACTTAATCGATAAAGGTGTCGATGATGAACATGTATCAAAACGTGTTGGACATGCGAACATAAATATTACACGTGAATTCTATGGACATCGTTTTAATAGTTCAAAAGAACAATCAGAAAGTGTCGTTAAAGATATCCTAAATTCTATAGAAAATAATGATACCCCATAAGGGTATGTGTTTCGTTGGCAGAATATTGACATCTATATTCACTTTTAATCACTTTAAATCACATGACGAAAAAATAAAAACCCTATTAAATCAACGATTAACGATGATTAATAGGGTTTAAAAAAGTATTCAGACGTCCTGGGAGGGATTCGAACCCCCGACCGATGGCTTAGAAGGCCATTGCTCTATCCTGCTGAGCTACCAGGACACGACTTAATTAACACAAGTTCTATTATAATCAAAGTGCATAGTGAAAGTCAATGCATTTTTTGATTTTTTGTAACCAATGTTAATTTTTCGTTAACCAGTCTCTTTTCATCATACGATATTGGACTAAATCGTGAAAGTGATCATACAAAAATTCATATTCTTTCAACAGTGCTTCTTCTTCAAAGCCTAATCGCTCAGGAATTTTACGACTCTTTACATTTTCTACTCCTGCAGAGATTTCTACTCTATGAAGCTCGAGTTGTTTAAAGCCATAATCCACGAGTCCTCTTACGGCACGTGTCATGATACCTTGCCCATTATAGCCTTCGGCTAACCAATAACCTATGGCACCTCTTTTATTCAATAGATCGATTGTATTGAAGCCACACATACCGACGAGATGACCTTCTAGGTACACACCTAAGGTCATCGACTGGTTGGCATCATTCGACTCTATCCAAGCCTGAATCGTCTTCTTATAGCTTTCTGCTTCGGTAACATAATCTACCCAAGGCAACCATTCTCTTAGTTGTTCTCGGTTCTTATCTACAAGATCAAACATGGTCTGATATTCACGTACTTTTAGCTGTCTCAGCATTAACGTTTCATCGATTTGTACTTTCATACACTCAATCCTTAGTTGTTTAAGTTAAATTCATCCATCAACTGATGTTTTCTACTATAGTATGACGCAATTTTACTCTCTGTATCAATGACTAAATAACTTTCTGGATACTCGTTACGTGAGGATGAAATACTGCCTGGATTAATGGCAAAGACTCCATTAATCTTCTCTATTTTAGCCACATGTGAGTGTCCATATAAGGCATACTTCGCACCG
The DNA here is from genome assembly GCF_000425825.1 of Jeotgalicoccus marinus DSM 19772. GTDB lineage: Bacteria > Bacillota > Bacilli > Staphylococcales > Salinicoccaceae > Jeotgalicoccus > Jeotgalicoccus marinus. Next base: position 96,822 of record NZ_AUEE01000009.1, on the reverse strand, counting down.
ACTTCTTCTGCTTTAGCTGCAAGTTCATTTCGGTTTGATTTAATGCCATATAAATGTCCATGTGTATAGAACATCGATGTTTCTTCTAAGAGTCCTTCTTTTGGATACGCTGAATCTTTATCTGTGTTACCTGTAACTCTTAAAAATTGCTGCATTTCTTCATCGTCGTATGGAAATTCACTATCCCCTAAATGAATTGCCTCATCTGGTTTTACTGTCTCATACACTTCAGTCAGAATATTTTTTTCACTGTGATTATCACTAATGACTAATACTCTCATCGAACTCAACCTCTCATTTCTTTAGCTTTTCAAATACTGCTTCATCATTTATTAATTTTTCTAAAGCTTTTCCTCTATGACTTATCTTCCCTTTTTCTTCAGAATTAATCTCACCAAGGTAAATCCCATCTAAAGTTTTAAAGAGTGGATCGTAACCAAAGCCACCTTCACCATGTGCTTCTGTTAGAATTTCACCTAGGAGTGTGCCTTCGTAGGTACGAGTTTCTTCTCCTGGAATCGTTAAGGCTAAAACACAAGTAAAGTAAGCGGCTCTATTTTCTACACCTGATAATTCATTAAGTAGCTTTTCATTGTTTTTCTGGTCGTTGCCATGTTCACCTGAATAGCGTGCAGAATAGACGCCTGGACGGCCGTCTAGGGCTTCAACTGATAGTCCTGAGTCATCACTAATAACCGGTAGATTTAAGGCTTTTGCGGCTGCTTCACTTTTTAATACCGCATTTTCTCTAAATGTCACGCCGGTTTCTTCGACATCAAAATTCGGTAAAATTTCTTTGATCCCGACAACTTCATAGTCAGAAAAAATTGCTTTAAAGTCATTGATCTTACCTTGGTTTCCACTCGCAATCACAATTTTACTCATATTCGTTCTCCTCACTTAGCCATATATATTTTATTTTATAATCTATATCTTTGATCCAACTTGTTAGAATGGTTTCAAAAGTGTAATTTTCCCCATGAATAAAAAATTGATGCACAGGTTGATGTTTTTCTGAGATCAACAAATCCTGGCGATACATTTGGTTTAAGGCAATATTGACAGTCTCAAAGCCTGCATCGACAATTTCTTTTTTGCCATCGAAAAATTTATCGATTTCACGTTCGATTAAAGGAAAGTGTGTACAGCCTAAAATTACAGTATCTGCTCTTGTATCTTTATAAGCTTTAAGTGACTGTTCAATCACTTCTTGAGTAAGCTTGTGATTTTTATAGTCTCCACTTTCGATTAAGGTCACAAATTCAGGACAGGCGAGACTATGCACTGTGACTTCACTATCAAAGTCAAAAATTGCCTTTTCATACTCACCTGATTTTACTGTGCCTTCTGTCGCTAAGAGGAGTATTTCACTGTTCTTACTCTTCCTGACTGCACCGAGTGCACCAGGGGTAATTACACCATAGAGTGGGATGTCCACCTCTTTTTGCAGTTCTGGCATGACTGCAGCTGTAGCAGTGTTACATGCAATGATAATTGCTTTGACACCTTGTTCTATTAAAAATTGAACAGCCGCTTTAGTATGTCTATACACAGCGGCTGTGTCTTTTGGTCCGTATGGACAGTTAATTGTATCAGCGAAGTAGTAGATTGTCTCCGAAGGCAAAGCGTGCATGACTTCACTCGCTACGGTTAATCCACCGACGCCTGAATCCATAATGCCAATCGGTTTAATCATTAATATATCGCTCACTTTCTTGTAAAACCTCTTCTAAAACAACAGGTAAGATTGCTTTTTTGTCCTCACTTAAGTCACCTGTAATTTTAGAAATGTATTCCACTCGCTTATCGATCACTAATTGAATCAGTGTTCGCCCACGTTCTTCCATACTCACTAAGACTAGACGCTTATCTTTTGTAGAGCGCTGACGTTTAACGTAATTTGAGCGTTCTAATTTATCTACGATATCAGTTGTTGTTGAGTGCGCTAAATACAACCTATTCGACAGCTCACCAATAGTAATCCCTTCCTTATCTCCAACCCATTGCAGTGCAATAAATTGAAGTGGAGAGATTTCGTGATCCTTTAAAATCTCACGACCATTTGCCCTCACTCTAGCAGCAATGTAGCGTAAGGATTTTTCTATTGAAATAATCTCAGCTTCTCCGTACATAATTTCTAGTCCCCTTATGTGTCATTATTAATATAATAACAAAACAAGGCGTCTAAGCCAATCAGTTCAATACTTATCCAATCCACAAAGGTAAAAAGCTCACTACTTTTAGCACGGTCAAAACTAACCGTAGCTGTTAAATAGTGAGCTTATTTTAACCTTCAATCCAACCGTAAACTTAGTTTACTTGGTGGTCTGAACCAAAGAATGATTTAAACATATGGAAAGTAGTTTCACGTTGCATTGAAGCGATTGAAGTCGTTAAAGGAATCCCTTTAGGACAAGCTTCAACACAGTTCTGTGCCATACCACATTCAGCAATACCACCTGTACCCATTAGAGCATCTAGGCGTTCGTTTTTAGTCATACTACCTGTTGGGTGTAGGTTAAATAATCTAACTTGTGAAATTGGTGCTGCACCCATGAATTTAGATTTACTATTAACGTTTGGACATACTTCTAAACATACACCACATGACATACATTTAGAGAGTTCATAAGCAACCTGGCGTTTTTTCTCAGGCATTCTTGGTCCTGGACCAAGGTCGTATGTACCATCGATTGGTACCCAAGCTTTCACACGTTTTAAGTTATCGAACATAAATGAACGATCGACTTGTAAATCTCTGATTACTGGGAAAGTACTCATTGGCTCTAATTTAATCGGTTGTTCGAACTGATCAATTAGTGCTGTACATGATTGACGGGCACTGCCGTTAATCACCATAGAACACGCACCGCAGACTTCCTCAAGACAGCTTGAGTCCCAAGTAACCGCAGTTGTTTTTTGCCCCTTAGCATTAACTGGGTTTCTTTGAATTTCCATTAAGGCACTGATCACGTTCATATTCGGGCGATATGGAATTTCAAACTCTTCCCAATAGCTTGATGCTTCTTGGTTTTCTTGACGCTTTATGCTTAACTTAATTGTTTTTGTATCAGTTGCATTACTCATTTTCAGCCATCCCTTTCTTAATGTTTAGTAGAATAGTCACGGATACGTGGTGGAATTAAACTTACGTCCACATCTTCGTATTCGAACTTAGGCGCATTTGTCGGTCCATCGTATGACGCTTTTGTCGTTTTCAACCATTCTTCATCGTTACGGTCTGGGAATTCAGGTTTAAAGTGAGCCCCACGTGATTCATTACGGTTGTATGCACCAATCGTAATCACTCGAGCCAAGACTAACATGTTCCATAGCTGACGTGTAAAGAAAGCAGCTTGGTTCGACCATTTTTGAGTGTCATTAATATTGATGTTTTTGTAACGTTCCATCAATTCAACGATTTTCTTATCAGTTTCAAGCAATTTGTCGTTGTGACGTACAACAGTTACATTCGCTGTCATAATTTCACCGAGTTCCTTATGGATTACATATGCATTCTCTGTACCGTCCATCGCTAGGATGTTGTCGAATTTCTCCTGCTCTACCTGAGCGTGTTTTTCATATAATGACTCATCTAAGTCTTCATAAGACTTATCTAGACCGTTAACGTATTCAATCGCTTTTGGTCCAGCAACCATACCACCGTAAATTGCAGATAGTAATGAGTTCGCACCCAGGCGGTTACCACCGTGTTGTGAATAATCACATTCACCTGCAGCAAATAAACCAGGTACTGAAGTCATTTGATCGTAGTCAACATATAAACCACCCATAGAGTAGTGCACTGCTGGGAAGATCTTCATTGGTACCTTTCTTGGGTCATCACCAGTGAATTTCTCATAGATTTCTATGATACCACCAAGTTTGACATCCAGTTCATGTGGGTCCTTGTGAGAAAGGTCTAGGTATACCATGTTTTCACCGTTAATACCTAACTTCTGATTCACGCACACATCAAAGATTTCACGTGTCGCAATATCACGTGGCACTAGGTTACCGTAATCCGGGTATTTTTCCTCTAGGAAGTACCAAGGCTTACCGTCTTTATAGGTCCAAACACGACCACCTTCACCACGTGCCGATTCACTCATCAGACGTAACTTGTCGTCACCAGGAATGGCAGTTGGGTGAATTTGGATGAACTCACCATTCGCATAGACTGCACCTTGCTGATAAACGATCGATGCTGCAGAACCTGTATTGATCATAGAGTTTGTTGATTTACCGAAGATAATTCCTGGTCCACCAGTTGCCATGATAACTGCATCTGCTTTAAAGGTTTTAATCTCTCCAGATGTAATCTCCTGGGCAGTAATACCACGTGCTTTCCCTTCATCGTCGATAACGACACCAAGGAATTCCCAACCTTCGTATTTATCTACCTGTCCTTTAACTTCATAACTTCTCACTTGCTCATCTAGCGCGTACAGTAATTGCTGACCTGTTGTTGCACCAGCATAAGCTGTACGGTGGTGAAGCGTTCCACCAAAACGTCTAAAGTCTAAAAGTCCTTCAGATGTTCTGTTAAACATTACACCCATACGGTCAAGTAAGTGAATAATTTTCGGTGCTGCTTCTGTCATCGCTTTAACTGGAGGCTGGTTCGCTAAAAAGTCTCCACCGTAAACGGTATCATCGAAGTGAATAAGCGGTGAGTCACCTTCACCCTTCGTATTTACCGCACCGTTAATTCCACCTTGTGCGCACACTGAGTGTGATCTTTTAACAGGAACGATTGAGAAAAGATCGATATTCGCTCCTGATTCTGCTGCTTTGATCGTTGCCATTAAACCAGCGAGACCCCCGCCGACAACGATTACTTTATTATCCGCCATTATTTACACTCCTTTTATACAAACGCAAATATTGCCATTAAACCAATTGTGCTGATCACTAAGAATACTAAAATTGCGACGTAAGACATAAGCTGCTGTGATTTGTTAGATTGCGTAATACCCCATGTAATCATGAATGACCATAAACCGTTGGCAAAGTGGAAGACAGTTGCTACCACACCAACAATCCAAAATACTAACCAGAATGGATTGGCAACGACTTCTTCAACCATTTGGAAATTCACTTCTTCACCTAAGAACACTTGGAAACGCGTCTGGTAAACGTGAACTGCAATAAAAATAAATGCAATAACCCCTGAAATTCTTTGCAGAACAAACATCCAGTTTCGGTAAGTGCTATAATGACCAACGTTCATCTTAGCAGTAAATGCGATGTAAATACCGTAAATACCATGGAAAAGTATTGGTAAATAAATGATGAAAATTTCTAGCAAAATAACAAATGGCAGGTTACCCATAATCCCTGCAGCAAAGTTAAAAGCCTCTTCACTGTATGTAGCCGTAAAGTTAACCAACAAGTGCTGGATTAAAAATACGCCCAACGGAATAACTCCAAGTAATGAATGTAATCTGCGAATGTAAAAACCTGAATCCTGATTCGACACAAAAGACCCCCCCTAACTAATTGTCAATAAACTTTACTTATCATTTTACTCTTTGTTAAAAAACAAATCAAGGCGACTTTGGGCATTTGTGTAATATACTTACATTCTTTTAGAATCCTTTATTCACCTAGCTTTTGAGAAATATTCTCAGCTACATTTTTGGGTATTCCGATGGCCATAAAATCCTCTGTATTTTTCTCTTTCATCTTTTTCACAGAACCAAATTCTTTGAGCAATTTTCGTTTTCTAGAGGGGCCGACCCCTTCAATATTATCTAGCTGTGAAGCAATGGTTGTCTTCCGCCTTGTGTTCCTATGGAAAGAAATTGCAAATCTGTGTACTTCATCTTGTATTCTCTGGAGTAAATAGAAACTCTGTGAATTCTTTTTCATCGGTACGACTTCAGCTTGTTCTCCGTATAATAATTCAGCTGTCGAGTGCTTATCATCTTTCCTTAGTCCTGCAACTGGAATGTCTAGGGACAATTCATTTAATAAGACACCTTTAACCGTGTTCATATGGCCAACACCCCCGTCAACGATGATCAAGTCTGGTAGTGGTAAACTTTCTTTTAAGACTCTTGTATACCTTCTTCTCACGACCTCAGCCATTGAAGCATAATCATCCGGACCTTCCACAGTTTTAATCTTATATTTTCTGTAGTCTTTTTTAGAAGGTTTACCGTCTATAAAGGACACCATTACACTGACAGGATCCACACCTTGAATATTGGAGTTATCAAAGGCTTCAATTCTCCTCGGCGTTTCAATATTCATCAGTTCTCCGAGTGTATCAATCGCATGAATCGTACGTGCTTCGTCTCTTTTGATCATTTCGAATTTATTACCGATCGCGATGTTCGCATTTTTACTCGCAAGGTCCACCATTTCTTTTTTGGCACCTCTTTGTGGCGCTTTAACATTAACGGGTAAGGCTTCATTTAACAACTCTACATTGAAGTTTTTAGGAATATGAATTTCCTTAGGCATTAAGTTCGATTTTACATCATAGAAATGAACGATGAATCTAAAGAACTCTTCTTCTATGTCATCGTTTAAAGGAAACATCTCAGCTTTCTTCTCGATGAGTTTACCGCTTCTTATAAAGAGTACTGATACAGACATCCAGCCGTTCTCAACCGCGTAACCGAAACAGTCTCTTGCTGTCATATCATTGGTGAGTACATTTTGTTTTAACATCGTGTTTTCAATATGCCCCATCAGATCACGATATTCTTTAGCCTTTTCAAATTCTAAGGCTTCTGCTGCTGTTTCCATCTTCTCTTGTAATTCTTTCATCACTTCGTCGGTTTCGCCGTTTAAAAAACTCGTGATGCCATCAATCATCTTCTGGTTTTGTTCTTCTGTCACATTGAATACACAAGGGCCGAGACATTGTCCGATGTGATAGTACAGACATAATTTATCTGGCATGACATTGCACTTTCTTAGGGGATAAATTCTGTCTAACAGTTTTTTTGTTTCATGTGCACTGTAGGCATTTGGATAGGGTCCAAAGTATTTACCTGAATTCGGCTTTACGGTCCGTGTCACGACGAGCTTTGGATGCTCTTCTTTTGTAATCTTTATAAAGGGGTAACTCTTATCGTCTTTTAAGAGGATATTGTATCTCGGTAAATGCTTTTTAATCAGAGTGTTTTCTAGGAGCAATGATTCAATTTCTGAGCCTGTAACTATATAGTCGAAGTCTGTAATATCTTGGACGAGACGCATGGTTTTTTCATCATGTGCACCAGAAAAATAAGAACGCACTCTGTTTCTTAAATTTTTCGCCTTACCAACGTATATAATTTCCTGGTCCTTATTTTTCATTAGGTAACAACCAGGTTCAGTCGGCAAAACGGATAGTTTTAGTTTTAATTCGCTCATATAATCCCTTCTTTATATAAAAAAAGCCGCCGAATGGCGACTTATGCGTGTTTTTCAATTAAAGCTGAAAGCTGTTCTTTAGGTTGGAATCCAACTACTTTGTCAACAGGCTCGCCGTCTTTGAAAAGAATTAAAGTTGGAATACTCATTACTTCATACTCACTTGCAGTTGCTTGGTTATCATCAACATTTAATTTAGCAATGTTTGCTTTTCCTTCAACTTCAGGTGCTAATTCTTCTAAAATTGGAGCGATCATTTTACAAGGCCCGCACCATGGTGCCCAAAAATCTACTAGTGTTAATCCACTGCCAACTTCTTCTTTAAAACTTGAATCGTTTACTTCAATAATAGCCATCTAAAACTACCTCCATTTTTATATTGGTTTAAGTATACAACAATTTATTTTCTCACTCAACGGTATTGCTTAGACGAGGAAAACCAAGTACACAATACCGCTTAAAAACATGATTATACCTACGGCTATCAGTATTTTAGCCAGTTTGTACATATCAAAATTATCCATACATTCACCTATTTCATTTCTACAATCGTCACACCAAAACCACCTTCTGAAGGCATCCCACCTCTAAAGGACGCGACCTTGGGATGGCGTCTCAAGTACTGCTGGACACCTTTTTGAAGTGCACCTGTTCCCTTACCATGGATAATTTCTACTTCAGCATAGTTAGAGAGCAAGACTTGATCTAGGTACTGCTCTAATTTAATTAGCGCATCCTCATACCGCTCACCCCGAAGGTCCAATGTTCGATTGACTTGAGTTTTATTTTGACGGATAGTCACTGGTTTTTCAACCTTTTTGGCTTTCCTTTTCTTCACTTCAGACTTATCTAGCTTCATCTTGATAATACCCATTTGAACGGTGACTTCATCATCACTTACATCGATAATTTCACCTTTTTGACCGTAGGTTAATACGTCCACCTCATCACCAACCTCAAGCGTTTCGACTTTTTCATTTCGAATATCTTTCTTAATATCCTTTTGATAATAGGCATCAGATAAGGCTTTTTTCTTATCGATAAGTTCATGTTCTTGAATGCTATCTACACCTAATTCTTTCATCATTTCAAGCTCTTTGATTATTTCTTCTGCTTCTAGTTCTCTTTGTTTAACAATACGATTGGCTTCTTCTTGTGCCTTATCAATCATCTTCTCTTTCATTTGATTGTACTGTTCATATTGATTACGAAGGTCTTGATACAGACGCTCTGATTCTTTTAGTAACTCAGTCGTTTCAATTTCTGAATCACGTACTTTAGAAGTATGACGTTCAAGGGCAGAAATCATCTCATTGACTTCCATATTATCTCGGCCAGTTAAAGTTCTTGCACGTTCAATCACCGTTTCTTCTAAACCGAGTTTAGATGAGATTTCAAAGGCATTTGACTTACCTGGAATCCCCATCAACAATCGATAAGTTGGAGAAAGACTTTCTACGTCAAACTCCATACTCGCATTCAAAACATCTTCACGCGTATAAGAGAAGGATTTAAGCTGTGGGTAGTGCGTTGTCGCTATGACTTTCGCTTGATTAGCCAGTAAGTATTCAATAATACTAATCGCGAGCGCTGCACCTTCTTCTGGATCTGTCCCTGCACCAAGCTCATCAAGGATAACGAGTGAATCACTGTTTACCCGCCTTAAAATATCAGATATGTTCACCATGTGACTCGAAAAGGTTGACAGGGATTGCTCTATAGATTGCTCATCACCAATATCTGCATAGACTTCCTTAAATATCGATATTTCAGAGCCATCCCTAGCAGGTATAGGAATCCCAGCCTGTGCCATTAATACTGACAGACCTGCCGTTTTAATCGTCACCGTTTTACCACCGGTATTGGGTCCAGTAATGATAACTGCTTGTGTCTTTTGATCAATAACGATATCATTCTTAACTGCTGTTTCTGCATCTAAAAGCGGATGATAGGCACTGATGAGTCGAATCGATTGATCATCGATAATCGTCGGCTTAGTCCCTTTAATTGAAGCCCCGTACTTCGCCTTAGTAAAGACCATATCTATATGATGTAAATTTTCATCATGCTGATAAAGTACGTCGGCATAGCCAGCTGTTTCATTCGTTAAGTCACTCAGTATTTTAGTCACTTCAACTTGTTCTTTTTCTTTTAGCTGTGAAATATTATTCGTCAATTCGACAATCGCAGTCGGCTCGACATAAATGGTTTGTCCACTCTGTGATGAGTCATGCACAATCCCTTTAAATTCACTACGATAGTCTACATTAACAGGAATCACATAGCGGCCATTCCGAGTCGTTATTATACTGTCACTTAGTTTTCTTTGGTTCTTTCTGACGATATCATTTAGACGATCTTTAACCTTTTGTTCTTCTGACCCGATTTTACGGCGAATTCTTAAGAGCTCAGAAGAAGCATGATCTAAGACTGCGACTTCATCAACCGTTTCAGTAATTCTCTTGTACAAGACATGAATATCTTCAAGATTTTCAATGTAACCTTTAATATGTTCTAAAAATATTTCATCCTCTTCAAAAGAGCGAATTAAATTTTCTAGCATCTTTTTACGATTTAATATACTTCTAATGCTATTAAATTCACTTACACCTAAAATACTGCCGATTTCCGCTCGCTTGATGTAAGGTTTGATATCACTAATTCCAGCGAGTTCAACGTGACGATGGCGAATCATAGTAGAAGCATCGTCCACTTCTAAAATGTTTCGCTCAATTAAGTCACGGTCTCGCTCAACTATAGAGAAATCAAGCGCTTCGCTTGTCTTTTTAGAGATAGCGAACGTTTTAAGTGTCTCGAGAATTTTATCGAATTCTAAAGTCTTAAATGTTTTTTCATTCATTTATATCACTCTGCTTACCTTTATTAATAAAATCTTTAAATGCCTGACGGTTCATCGTATTGATCACTTGAGACTTATGAACAAAACCTTTTTGTAGGGTCGCAACACCGTACTTCATAAAATCAAAATGGTCTGTGTGATGGGCATCTGTATTCACAGTGAACAGGTTGTCTTTATTAGAAATAACAGCACTCGAAAGATCGAGTCGTTTTGGATTCGCATTTATTTCTAAAACAGTGCCCGTCTTTTTAGCATAGTCAAATAGTGCTTCCATATTAACAGGATAACCCGTTCTTTGACCAATCAGGCGGCCAGTCGGATGGGCAATATGTCTGACGTAAGGATTATCCATCGCATTTTTCAAACGCTTCATAATCTCGTCTTCACTCTGCTGAAAACTAGAATGGATCGCAGCGATAACATAGTCTAGTTGCTTCAATACTTCATCATCATAATCGAGGCGACCATCTGCTAAAATATCCATCTCGATACCACTATACACATCAATATCATCGTATTGCGCGTTAATCTTTTTAATTTCTTCTACTTGAGCTAACAAGCGTGCTTCTGATAGACCATTTGCCACAATCAAACTCTTTGAATGGTCGGTAATGACAATATAGCTATAATTTTTCTCCCTAGCCTTCTCAACCATCTCGACGATGGAATTCGCACCATCACTAGCGATTGTATGCATATGGAGATCACCATTGATATCGTCTTCTGAAATAATTTCACTGATATCAATTTCCGTTTCTTTACCTGTTTCTCTCATACTCGGCGGAATAAAAGGCAGACCGAAATAATCGTAAAATGCCGCTTCAGATTCAAATGTTTTTAGGCCATCTTTAGTTTCCACACCATACTCACTAATCTTCTCGCCACGCGCTTTCGCAATTTGACGCATTTTAACATTGTGGTCTTTTGACCCTGTAAAGTGCTGCAGTGTCGAAATATATTCATCACCTTGAACGAATCTAAAATCCACATTGATCTTATCAAAGTCATGTTCAATCTCAATTGATAATTTCTTGTCACCACGGCTTACGACATCACTCACAAAGTCCGCTTGTAAAATATGGTGGGTAAAGCCCTCAATATCATTTGTCTTAACGATAAAGTCCAAGTCCCTAGACGTCTCTTTTAGGCGTCTTGAACTCCCTGCCATATCGTATTGAACAACCTGGTCCATCTCATCAATCGTCTTTGTAATCAGTGTCTTAAATTTGAGAATCTTATCGATTGGGTAACGCTCAGGTCGACTGATCACGAGATCGATGGATTTTAATATATTCTCTTCAGTTTTATTACCAAAACCTGGCATATTACTAATTTCATTGTTTTGGCAGGCTTTTTTTAATGCTTCTAGACTATCGATACCGAGTGCTTCATGAATTTTTGCAATTCTCTTTGGGCCAAGATTCGGTATTTTTAACATGCGCACTAGACCGTTTGGTACTTTATCTTCCAGTTCTTTTAAGACGGTCGATTGTCCACTTTCAATAAATTCATTGATAACTGCTGAGGTCCCTTTTCCGATGCCTTTAATTGATGAAACATTATCAATTTCTTTCAGTGTCCGTTCATCACTTTCTAGTGCAGCTGCAGCTTTTCTATAAGCTGACACTTTAAAGCTATTTTCAAGGTTTAATTCCATATAGACTGCGATTGTTTCTAAGAGTCTAATCACATCTTTTTTTACCATAGTTTCCTCCAAAAAAAGAGCCATATTTCTATGACTCTACTTGTATCCATTCTATTAACTTATCGGAAATAATAAATGTGTGATCCATTATAAAGTTAGCAAGGCCAGATTCAACAATTGCTTCTTGAACTGGTGCAAATGGTACTGTAGCAACGAAGAACAAGATAACTGCGAGTACGTAAATGACTTCGATTAAACCAATTATACTACCGATGATACTTGTAATTAGACCACCAGAAGCCACTTGTTGGAAGTAATCAAACCCACTGACAATAATCTGAATGATAATCTTACTAATAATAAAGATAATGAAGAAAGCAAACATATAGTAGTAAGCATATTCTTGATTCGCCACGTTTTCTAATACTGGGTTTGGAGCTGCTGTCGATGGATAAGGCATCACCAGGTAAAAACGACTACCGAGTGTTTCATAATTAGTGGCTGCAATAATCACTGCAGCAATGGTGCCAATAAAATGTAAGGATTGTAGGATAATACCTCTACGATACCCTACAATTAACCCAATCAACAGAATGATTAATATTATAAATGTCATAGTTTAGTTCCCTTTTTTAAGCGCGTCCACTTCTCTTTCGAGTGCATCGCATTTTTCTTTTAACTTTATATAATCGTCCATTATATTACAAGCCGTAAGTACTGCTTTTCTAGTTGTATCTAGTCCTGGGCTCATCTTTGCAATCGCTGTAATCTTATCATTAACCTCTTCGGCTATGTGCCTTAAATGTGCCTCGTCCTCAGAGCCTACTAAGGTATAATTCTCGTTGTAAATTCTTACAGATATGCGGTTTTTCTGTTCACTCATTCGACTTCGCCCCCTAATCTTTAGTCATGTCACACACTATTTTAGTTTATTCACATTATACTTATCCTATTTTGTTTATTCAAGACAGAAGAAGTAGAATCGCACTCACTAACCGTGGTCAGTAAGTGCGAAATCATTATTATCTAATTGTATATCCCTTGTCAACGAGCGCATCGATGACTGGTTGATGAAGTGCTTCGACATCCTTATCCGTTAGGGTTTGTTCTCGATCTAAATAAGTTAGATGGAGTGCAATTGATTTTTTACCTTCTTCAATATGCTCACCTTGGTAAACATCAAAAGGATACACATCGATGAGATGTTTCGATGCATTTGATTTCATCGTATCAATGATGGTTTGAACGCTCACTGAATCTTCCACTTCTAAGGCGATATCTCTAGAAATTGATGGGTATTTTGGTAGAAACTCATATAAGATATTTCCGGTCTTGTATGAGAATATTTCTTCTAGATTCAGCTCAAAAACAACCGTTTGACCGAGGTCATGTGCTTCACCATAAGTTGGATGAAGCTCACCAATTAGACCAACGACTTTATTATCTAAAGTAATTTCAGCGCTACGACCTGGGTGTAATTCATCAAAATGACTTGCACTGTGATAATTGACTCGATTACTTAAATTCAGTTTTTCAAAAATTGCTTCAACAATTCCTTTTAAAGTATAGAAATCTGAGGCTTGACCAGATTTCTCCCATTGCGTCTGGTGATGAACACCAGTCATAAGACCTGCAATTTTCAACACTTCATCAGGGAGCTTATCTTGACCGTTTGTAACAAAGATATTGCCGATTTCAAATATGGCAACATTCTTTTGTTGGCGGTTCACATTATACGTCGCGTTGTCGACTAAGTGTGGAATGAGTGACGTTCTTAATATCGAACGGTCTTCACTCATCGGCATAAGTAATTTTAGGCCTTCTTTAATTTGTGTAAACTCTCCGATTCTATCTTCACTAGTCAGTGCATAATTGATTGCTTCAGAGAGGCCATGAGCGTTGAGTTGGCGTTTAATAACACGTGTTTTTGCTTGCTCATCTGTCAGACGCCCTGGTGTAATCTCACTGTATTTAGGTAGTGAAGATGGTACATTGTCGTAACCATAAATACGTGCGACTTCTTCAGAAATGTCCTCAGGAATTTTTAAATCATCTCGGCGAGATGGGACAATGACTTCAATCATGTCTCCTGTCTTTTTAGCGCCTAGACCAAGTCGCTCTAAAGTATTTAAGATTTCACTCGACGGTAAATCCGTACCGAGACGGTTGTTGATGAAGTCTGAAGATGTTGTGATTACACTGTTCTCGAGATTAAGTACACCATCACTACTGATACCGTTAAGTGTTGTCGCACTCGCATATTTTTCTAAGAGATAAGCGGCTCTATTTAATGCAGCAAGCACAAACTCATGAGAAGGGCCCTTTTCAAAACGTTGAGACGCTTCACTACGAAGGTTAAGGCGGCTACTTGTTTTTCTAACTCTTACGGGATCAAACAGGGCAGATTCAATAACAACGTTAGTTGTCTGATCCGTTACCTCAGTATTTAATCCCCCCATGACACCCGCTAAGGCGATTGGATATTCACCATTAGTGATAACAATATCTTCAGCTGATAAAACTCGCTCTTTACCATCTAATGTAGTGAATTTCTCATTTTCCTCGGCACGTCGTGTCACGATTTCATCTGCTTGAATTCGGTTTTTATCGAACATGTGTAAGGGTTGGCCAAACTCTAAAAGAACATAGTTTGAAATATCAACAACGTTGTTAATTGGTCGAATACCTGCTTTAATTAAACGCACTTGCATCCAGAGTGGCGCCGGTTGAATCACAATGTCTTTAACTTCACGAAGGGCATAAAACGGTACTGCACTAGAGTCTTCGTTCTTCACACTAGTCGTTACTGTTTCATCTGCTTCATTAACACTAATATTCGGTGCTTTTACTTCACCACCGAATAGTGCGCTAGTTTCATAAGCTGCACCAATCATAGATAAGGCGTCCTTACGGTTTGGTGTTAAATCAAAATCAAGGACTTGATCACTTAAATATAATGCTTTTAATGCATCTTCACCTGGTGTTTGTTTAGTGTTAAACATGAAGATACCATGCTTATATTCTTCAGGTACGAATTCTTCTTTAATACCGAGTTCTTGAAGTGAACAAATCATACCCTCTGATTTTTCACCGCGGAGTTTCGCACGTTTAATTTTTACGCCACCAGGTAAACGACCGCCTGGAAGTACAGCAGCAACGTATGAATCTTCCTTGACATTCGGTGCCCCGCAGACAATCTGGACTGTTTCTTCTCCAACATCAACTTGACATAGATTCAGTCTATCTGCCTCTGGATGCGGCTCGACTGATTTGACGTAACCAACAACGAGATTATTAACATCTAATGTATAGTCGTCAATGCTATCGACTTCAATTCCACCGCGTGTAATCGTTTCTGAAAGTTCATCAGTCGATACATTAATGTCTATAAATGTTTCTAACCATTCTCTAGATACTCTCATCTTTTTGACCTCCATCTTCTGTCGGAATAAATTGATCAATGAATCTAAGGTCATTGGTATATAAATGTCTAATATCCTCTATTCCGTATTTTAGCATCGCAACACGGTCTGGACCCATACCAAAAGCAAAGCCTGAATATTCTTTCGAGTCAAAGCCAGCCATCTCTAGAACATTTGGATGAACCATACCGGCACCTAATATTTCAATCCAACCTGTCTTTTTACATACGTTACAACCTGACCCTTTACACTTGAAGCATGAAATATCTACTTCGACACTTGGCTCAGTGAATGGGAAGTAACTCGGACGGAGTCTGACCTCACGGTCTTCACCGAACATTTCCTTAGCGAATAACTCTAAGGTCCCTTTTAAATCTGACAGGTGGATGTTCTTATCCACTACCAAACCTTCGATTTGCGTAAATTGGTGAGAGTGTGTTGCATCATCACTATCACGTCGGTACACTTTACCTGGACAAATTATTTTCACAGGTCCGACGCCATTGCTCGCTTCGAGCGTACGTGCTTGAACGGGTGAAGTATGCGTACGCAGTAATATATCTTCAGATATGTAGAAGCTATCTTGCATATCTCTTGCAGGGTGTGCTTTTGGAAGATTTAGCGCTTCAAAGTTATAGTAATCCTGTTCGACTTCATAGCCTTCTTTAATTTCATAACCTAAACCAATAAAGAAATCTTCAATATCATCGATGATTCGCGTAATCGGATGGGCGCCTCCAATTTCTGTAGAACGACCAGGAAGCGTCACATCAATTGTTTCATTGGCAAGCTTTTCATTGAGAGCCTCAGCTTTTAATTCAGCTTCAAGTTCATCAATTTCACTTTCTATTGAAGTTCTTAATTCATTTACCTTCTGACCATAGGCAGGTTTTTCTTCATTAGAAAGATTTTTCATTTCTTTCATTAATCCAGTCACATGACCTTTTTTACCGAGATATTCAACTTTTAGTTGAGTCAGTTCTTGTCTTGAAGAAACACTTTTTAACTGTTCTTCAAATTCTTTATACAACGTTGACATAGTATCTGTCATTGCCCTTCATCTCCTCATTAAAAAATAAAACTCCGTCCTTATATAAAAGGACGGAGTTCCGTGGTACCACCTAATTTTCTGCATGAAGCAGACACTTAAACGCATCTATATAAGGTGACGCACACCCCATAACTTCATCAATCAGATGAACACTGATTAAAACCGTACATTAATTTTCAGCTCTATTAATGTTCTCTTTGACGGTCTCTATAATCATTTATTTCTGACTTCTACCGAAGTATGTCTATAAAGTTGATACTATAATTATAACTAATTGTGACTTAAAATCAAGATTTAAAGTGATGCATGAGTATGGCACCAGCAATCGCTACATTCAAACTTTCACTGTCACCAGTCATATCAATTTTTGCATTGATGTCCATCAACTCGAGGGCTTCAGAAGATAAGCCGTTGCCTTCATTTCCTAAAACGAGCATGATATCATCATCCGGTTGTTGGAAGCTATCAATGTACACTGCATTGTCTAGCGCTGTACCTATCTTAATCCCTTTAAAGGCCATTGCTGCTTCTGAAACCTCCCGAGTGATAATATTTAAATGAAAATGGCTACCTTGAGCTGCTCTTAGTACTTTAGGATTAAATGGATCTGCAGCTTTTGGTGTTAGAATTATTGTCTTAAAACCAAAAGCATCAGCAGTTCGAATTAAGGTTCCGAGATTACCAGGATCCTGAACATCTTCTAGAAGTAAGACGCGTTTATATGACAAACCAGTCGCTTTACTTTCCTTTAATACTGCAACAATACCAGGTGGTGTATCTAAGGTTGACAGTGACTTCATCACTTCATCGGTCACAAACATCGTGCGTTGATTTGATAAGTATAAGCCATGTTTAAAGCCGTCAGTAACAATGATTATTTCAATATCAATCTGGCTTTTAAGAGCTTCTTCTACTAGGTGTACTCCTTCAACTAGATACAAGCCTGATTTTTTACGGCCTTGTCTCGTGTTCAGTTTACGGTAGTTTTTTACTTGTTTATTATCCTTTGAGGAGATAACTTCTTTTACCAAATGATTTCGTCCACCTTACTGTCATCGAGTGATTTGACAACTTCCGCAACAAGCTTGACTGCATTTTGGTAGTCCTCACGGTGCATAATAGAGACGTTTGAGTGCATATAACGAAGGGGTACACCGATCGCAACTGATGGTACACCTTCGTTAGACACATGGAAAGAACCCGCATCAGTACCGCCACCTTGGATGACTTGAAGTTGATATGGAATGTCTTTTTCTGCTGCGACTTTTTGAATGTGTTTTCTAAATGGTACGTGGCCAATGTTTGAGCCGTCAAGTAAAAGTAGAAGTGGGCCTTTACCTAAATCACCTGTACCATTCGATGACTTCATTCCTGGTGTATCCATTGCAAGTCCAACATCAACTGCGATCGCAAGGTCAGGCTTTACCTTGTTTGCAGCAACTTTTGCACCACGTAGGCCGACTTCTTCTTGTACTGTCGCACCTGAGACTAAGTTAATATTTAAGTTGTCATCCTTTACAGATTTTAATAAATCAATGGATAGTGCAGTCCCAAAGCGGTTGTCCCAAGCTTTTGCAAGCAGGTAATATTCATTAGCAAGCTCGGTAAACTCAGTATATGGTGTCACCATATCTCCAAGCTCTACACCCGCTTCTCTTGCTTCTTCTTTTGAAGCGACACCGATATCAATAAACATATCTTTGATTTCAACTGGTTTTTTTCTTTCTTCAGCCGTGAGTACATGTGGGGGTTTTGATCCAATCACACCAGTCAGCTGTTTTCCTTCACCTGTTGTGATAGTCATGCGCTGTGATAACATGACTTGGTTCCACCAGCCACCGACAGGTGAGAATTTTAAGAATCCATTATCATCAATTTCAGTGACCATAAAGCCGATTTCATCTAAGTGGCCACCAACTAAAATCGTCTTAGTACCCGACTCACTACGTTTCTTACCAAAGATTCCACCTAAGTTGTCTTCAATAATTTCATCACTTAAAGGCTCAATATAGGCTTTAACCTTGCCTTTGACTGCTGATTCAAAGCCAGCAATACCATTGACATCTGTTAAATCTTTTAACATTTCAAGTTGTTTATCCATTTAATAATGCTCCTTTTTAATTCCTTATTTGTAGTTTATCATATTTATAAAAGTTATAAGCACCCTGATTAGGGCGCTTATTGTATTTTCCTAGGATTTAGGATAGCCATATTCAGCTTTATTTTCTACTTCATGAACACGTCTATGCCAGAATGTTTCACCTTTAAGGCCATCATTCTCACCTGGTCGATAAATAATCTCACCTTCAAGCTTACCTTGTTTCTTAAGTTTGTATTGCCGCTCGTAGTCCTTGAAGATTGCTAGTGTCGGTTTTTGAAGAATGATGATACCGATGACGTTAATCCAAGCCATCATACCGACCCCGGCATCACCCATCATCCATGCAACATCAGCTGTTGATAGTGTACCGTACACTGCTGACGCAATTAGAGCGACACCTAATACTGGTTTTAACCAAGTCATCTTACCTCTAGTAATATACATAACGTTGGTTTCTGCAATATAGTAGTAGGCCAATATCGTTGTATAACAGAAGAACAGTAAGGCAAAAGCAATAAAGTATGAGCCAAAGCCTATAAAATCAATATTGAATGAATCTTGGCTTGAGAAGGCTTTATCGATACTGGCTTGAGTAAAGGCAACTGTTCCACTGACATCTCGGCTACCATCCGCTGCTTCTTGATATACCCCATTGTCCACTATGAGTCCACCGTTATCATCTGATACGTTGTACATTCCTGTCATTAAAATCATTAAGGCAGTCGCAGTACATACAAATAATGTGTCAATATATACAGAAAATGATTGTACTAACCCTTGTTTAGCTGGGTGAGATACTTCAGTTGCACCAGCAGCGTGTGCGCCTGTACCTTGCCCTGCTTCGTTTGAATATAGACCACGTTTGATACCGATCATAATCATGGCACCAAGTATACCTGCAAACTGTTGTTCTAGGCCAAAAGCACTTCTAAAAATCAATGCAAGTAATGCCGGTACTTCAGAGATGTTCATAATTACAATGATGACAGCTACTATTATGTAAGCAACAGCCATGAACGGTACTAAGATTGTAGCAACATTTGCAATTGACTTGATTCCACCAAAGATAACAGCACCTAATATTAAAGCAATAAATACTCCAATCATCCAATTATCAATTGGAAAAGCGTTGACTGCAGAACTTGCGATTGAATTTGACTGAATCCCAGGTAAGAGAATACCACAAGAAATAACTGTAACCACCGCAAACAACATACCGTATATCTTACCGAACGTACCACCTATCCCCTTTTCTAGATAGTAAGCCGGTCCCCCGCGGTACTGTGCGTCTTCCCTTTGCTTATAAACTTGCGCGAGCGTCGATTCA
Source organism: Jeotgalicoccus marinus DSM 19772 (assembly GCF_000425825.1). Lineage (GTDB taxonomy): Bacteria > Bacillota > Bacilli > Staphylococcales > Salinicoccaceae > Jeotgalicoccus > Jeotgalicoccus marinus. Next base: position 77,045 of record NZ_AUEE01000009.1, on the reverse strand, counting down.
GCGAAGGCACTACCCGCACCTAAAAATGCTATCAGCCACATCCAGAACACTGCACCCGGACCACCAAGGAAAATTGCTGTTGATACACCAACGATGTTACCTGTACCCACTCGTCCAGCTAGTGTTACAGCGATTGCCTGAAAACTTGAGATTCCTTGATCAGATTTCTCCCCTTTTAACATAAGACGCAACATGTCTTTTAAATATCTCACTTGGAAAAATTTCATTCTAAGCGAGAAATATAGTCCGACGACCACTAATAAGACAGGCAGTGGCCAGCTCCAAACTATATCGTTTAAAAACGATACTATTGTCTCCATAATAAGACTCCCCTTTGTTTCTCCCTTTATTTATATATCAAATTACCTTTCAAATATAGTCCATTTAATCGCTCATGTCTATAGATTTTTCGAAATTTTGTTATCGCTTACAATGTTGATATATAAAGGAATTCTTCAATCACAAGCCTAGTGTACGATTGAGGGATTTCGCGCTTTGGTGGATGGTTGAAATCGTATTTTTCACGAGTTCTCACAAAATCACTGAATTCCACTAAAAATCCCTTGATTTTAAATCAAGGGATCACGCTGATAGTTTTTAATTAATCTAAAGGCAATAAATATAACGATAGCTGTTACGACAATTAAGCCACTATACATGAGCCAAGGGTTAGTTAGCAGGCCTGCCTGCATCATTGCAGCTGTAACATTTGCGAGTGCGTGTAGCAATATCGCAAGTGGGTATAAATACCATTTTCCTTTCATCATGACCGCGCAAAAGACAATGACAGACAGCGCGATGTGTAGACTCATAGCGATGATGCGTTCAAAAATTGCTAGTAAATACATATACCATGCTTGGCTATTGATTAATTCCTCTCTTGGAATCGGTATGTCATTTAATAGTGGTGATCCGGAATTCACCATAAAGGCAATAATAATAGAATTCACCATAGCAAGTCCGACGACTAATATAGCTTCAATCCCACCGTGTCCGATACCGTAAGAGATGGCACTGTCGATGTCTTTATACCATTTCTTTGTGATTAAAAAGGCAAGAAATCTTCCTGTTTCTTCAAATATTCCTGCTGCAAGTACACCATATAAAACAAATAGCCATGGTGAATTATCTCTTAAGGACACACTATCATCTACTCCGGGATTGAGTACAATCATATGTAAAATTTGCTCTAATACTAAAGCAAATACGACAAATACTAGAGTCCCTATTAAGATAGGAAGCCACCGTGTTTTAAATTTAAAACGTAATACAAGTATGAAGATAAATGGTAACAGGACCGTAACCAATGCGGTGATGCCCATCATCATTATTTCTGAGTTCTCAATCATATGTATACCTCCATTTAAAAGCATAACAAAAAAGCTCCCAACAATGGGAGCTTAAAATTATATTAGTTTAAAGCTTTTTTAGCTTGTTCTACGATTTCACCAAATGCCTTATCATCTGAAATTGCAATTTCAGAAAGCATTTTTCTGTTGATATCGATGCCAGCAACTTTAAGACCGTTCATTAGACGGCTGTAGCTGATGTCGTGGTTACGTGCAGCAGCGTTGATACGTGAAATCCATAATTTACGGAATTCGCTTTTCTTCTGTTTACGGTCACGGTATGCATACTGACCTGATTTGATGACAGCTTGTTTCGCTGTTCTATATAAAGTGCTCTTCGCACCAAAATAACCTTTTGCTTGTTTTAATACTTTTTTACGTCTTTTACGTGAAGTTAAACCATTTTTTACGCGAGCCATTTCTAACTCCTCCTTTTAATATATTATTTTGCAGATTTAGCTAATAAGTGTACTAAGCGTTTCGCATCAGATTTAGCAACTAATGCAGATTTTCTTAAGTGGCGTTTTTGTTTAGTTGTTTTGTTAGCAAATAAGTGACTTGTGAAAGCTTGTGAACGTTTGAATTTGCCTGTACCAGTTTTCTTAATTCGTTTAGCATAGCCTTTATGAGTCTTCATTTTTGGCATGATAAAACCCTCCGATTATATATTATTTTTTGTCCTGAAATGGTGCAACGACTAGGAACATTGAACGACCTTCCATTTTAGGACGCTGTTCAATCTGACCGTCTTCTTTAAGTGCTTCAGCGAAGCGCTCAAGTACTTTACGACCGATATCCTTGTGCGTAATTGCACGCCCTTTAAAGCGAATTGAAACTTTTACCTTGTCTTCTTTAGCAAGGAATTTTTTTGCATGACCTAATTTCGTATTAAAGTCGTGTTCTTCAATCGTTGGTGATAAGCGAATTTCTTTAAGGTTAATGACCTTTTGTTTTTTACGAGCTTCTTTTTCTTTCTTCTGTTGCTCATACTTATACTTGCCGTAGTCCATGATACGTGCAACTGGTGGTTTAGCATTCGGAGCGACTAAAACAACATCGAGATTTGCTCTCTCTGCGATTTCCATCGCTTCTCTAGTGTCTTTGATTCCCATCTGTGAACCATCAGGACCGATTAAACGAACTTCTTTAGCGCGAATACGGTTATTGATCAGTGTTTGATCTTTAGCTATGTTTAGCACCTCCATAATATTTAACGAACAAAAAAGCGAGTGCATCATCATGCACCCGCTTCAGAAGTAGAGATACAATCGTTATTGCATCTCTTTCCCAATTTACCCAGTCACTCAAGCGTTCAAGGGTGTGAAGCGGGAGCTTCAACTTGTCCGTTTCTTTCAACTCTTAATACTATACACGAAGAGTTTCGGATTGTCAATTTTATTTTTTCAATCTAATTTCATCAACTAGCTGGTATACAAATTCTTCTTTATCGTGTGATTCTTGTTTCTCTTCACCGTACTTACGCACGTTGACTTCAGAGTTGTCTTTCTCTTGGTCGCCGACAACAACTTGATAAGGAATTTTCTTCATCTGAGCGTCTCTAATCTTATAGCCCATCTTCTCATTACGGTCATCAATGTGGACACGGATTCCTTGGCTCTTCATATCATCATAGATTTCTCTAGCATAATCGTAATGAAGATCGACGTTTACTGGAATGATTTCCACTTGATTTGGTGCAAGCCATAAAGGGAAGTTACCTTTATATTCTTCTGTTAAGAAGGCAACAAAGCGTTCCATTGTGGAAACAACACCACGGTGAATTACGACTGGACGATGTTCTTCCCCGTCTTTACCAATGTAAGTCAGGTCAAATCGTTCTGGTAAGAGGAAATCGAGTTGTACAGTTGATAGTGTTTCTTCCTTACCTAGGGCAGTTTTAACTTGGATATCTAGCTTTGGTCCATAGAAGGCCGCTTCACCGACTGCTTCAATGTAAGTCAGACCCATTTCGTCGACCGCTTCTTTTAACATTGCTTCCGCGCGTTGCCACATATCGTCATCGTCGAAGTATTTTTCCTTATCCTCTGGATCTCGGTAACTCAGGCGGAATTTATAATCTTCAATCTTGAAGTCTTTATAAACTTCTTGGATTAACTCAACGACCCTAATAAATTCTTCTTTAATTTGATCTGGGCGAACGAAGACGTGTGCATCATTTAAGACCATACCACGTACACGTTGTAAACCACTCACTGCCCCACTCGCTTCATAGCGATGCATCATACCAAGTTCTGCAATTCTAATTGGCAATTCACGATAAGAGTGACGTTCATTTTTATAAATCATCATATGGTGCGGGCAGTTCATAGGACGGAGCACAAGCTCTTCATTACCCACTTCCATCGGTGGGAACATATCGTCTTGATAGTGATCCCAGTGTCCACTTGTCTTATATAAGTTAGAGTTTGCCATAATCGGTGTGTAGACGTGATTGTAGCCAAGTGACACTTCCTTATCCACAATATAGCGTTCGATTTCACGACGGATTGTCGCCCCATTTGGTAGCCAAAGTGGTAAGCCAGCACCGACAAGTTGGTTGTTCTCAAAGAGTTTCATCTCTTTACCAATCTTACGGTGATCACGTTCACGACGCTCTTCAATTAAGTCCATATAGGCTGATAATTCTTTTTTATCGAAAAATGCTGTCCCGTAAATACGTTGTAGCATCTTGTTATTTGAGTCCCCGCGCCAGTAAGCACCTGCTGTAGAAAGTAACTTAAAGACCTTGATCTTAGAAGTGCGTGGCACATGTACGCCGCGGCACAGGTCTGTAAATTCACCTTGGCTATAGACTGTAACGAGCTCATCTTCAGGAATGGCATCGATGAGTTCTTGTTTATAAGGATCATTTTCAAAGAAAGTTTTTGCTTCATCTCTCGATAAAACTTTACGCTCAATCGGAATGTTCTCATCGACAATACGTTTCATTTCTTTTTCAATTTTAGGAAAGTCTTCTGATGAGATATTTTTATCGATGTCGAAGTCGTAATAGAAACCTTCTTCAATGACTGGACCAACACCGAAATGTACATCACCATAAAGGCGTTTTAGTGCTTGCGCCATAAGGTGTGCAGTAGAATGACGGAGAATTTCTAATCCTTCCTCACTTTTGTTTGTAATCAATTCAACTTCTGCACCCTGTTCTAAGGGGCGTGTCAAATCAAAAAGTTCACCATCCACTTTAGCAGCTAGTGATGCTTTCTTTAATCCAGGACTAATTGATGCGGCAATTTCTTCAGCAGTTACACCAAAATCAAAAGATTTTACATTACCATCTGGAAATCTAATTTCAATTTGTTCAGTCATTTTAATCATCCTTTCAAATTTAAATAAAAAAACGCCCCTATATAAAATATAGGGGCGTTTTTACGCGGTACCACCCTGATTCACATACAACAGTATGCCTCAGCTTGGAGATAACGGTCCAGGCCGGCTTCCGATTAAGGAAACAAAATCAAAGGTAGTAACAATCCGCAGTTTATATGCATGTCTCAGCACATCATACACTCTCTAAAATAAACTTATAAAAATTGTCTTGTCCTTTGGATACATTAATGAAATGTAAGGTTCATTATACACGATTTTTAATGTAAATCAAGCTATGACTGTCTTAAGTTGTCACCAGTAAGTTTCACTTCTTCACACAAGGCACGAATACGCTCAATCATACGGAGTGCCTTAGTCTCTTCTCTGCCATTTGTTTTTGTATAACTATAGCGTCCTTTAAGCTCGTCAATCGCAAAATTAGAACTAATAAAGGTCGGGAGTTGCTCCACCATACGATAGTTTAAAATACTTGTGATTACTTCGTCTCTGGACCAAGCCGTTACATCTTCAGCACCAAGGTCATCGAGGATTAAAACTTCGGCGTTTCTTATAGCTTCATAACGTGCATTTGAAGACCCATCGTTAAATCCAGCTTTTAAGTCTCTTAAAATTTCCGGGACGTAAATCATCATAGAAGAGATGGACTTTTCCTTAAGCTCATTGGCAATACAGCCAAGTATATAAGATTTACCAATACCAAACTCACCATATATATAAAGTCCACGGTAGTCCTCACCACGTGCAATTTTTGCAGCACGTCCAATAGCATTTTCTAAAATTTCACGTCGGTCATCATTTAAGTAAATCGTTTCAAAGGTCGCTTCTCGGACATCACGTGGAATATGAAAACTTTGGATTAGGCTTTCTCTCTTTAGGAATTCTTCGTATTTTTTTCTAACTGGGCATTTTTTATAGACCATATTGAAGCGCCCTTGTCGAATTTCTAAGTTAAAGATATAGCCGTCGGGATGACTCTTACACTTTCCATTTTCAGTAGGTTCGCATTCGTTTTTTTGATTGATATAATGCTTAAGAATCATCAGATCATTTTGGATCATTGAACGCGTGATTTCACCTTCATGTTCATGCATAAATGCCTGCATCTTCGGATGATTGACTACTTCTTCATAGATTCTTTCATTATTTTCAGTTATCTTTTGTGAGTTTTTTAAATAGTTACTTAAGGGTTCCATCGACTCACCTAATTCTCTCTAAATTTTTTAATTAAATCACTAAAACTCTTATCATCTTTTAAAGTTTTTGGTGGTTCATCAGTTTTTTTTGTTTCTGGTTTTCTCTTAGTATTCTCTTTCTTCTCTTTTAACCAAGATGGATCTGTTTCACCTTGAGCAAATCTTTGTTTCTTATATTTAGACTGTTCCTGAACCTTAGCCTCACGAAAGTCCATAATCGATTTATAAGCCTCAGCCGCTGTTCTATAACCTTCTTTTTCCCAGTTTTCAGCAATCGTCATCACATAACGAAGCGGTAGGTCCCCGTCTTTCATTTGAAATGTATACTCTAAGAGCATGTTGATGACTCCATTTTCTAAACCTGTTTTAGTGATCACCTCTGTGACCACTTTAAGATCATTTTCGGAAGGTTTATAATTTCTTAAATCATTAATTCGATCAAGTGGACTTACCTTATCTAAATTTTCCAGATAACCGAGATCGTCATCTTCTACCTGGTCATCAGTCGATGTTTTAAAGGTCGGTACGACTCTACCGTATTCTTTTTGATAATATTTTCTCGCTTCTCGCTTTAACTGTTCTTGGTCAATCCCAAATTGTGGGCTCGTTGACTGCAGTAAAACCTGTTTAAGATCATAGGCATTTAGATTAAATAATTGACTCAGTTGTACAATCAACTTCTTAACATCTTTAGAGAAAAACTGCTTATCTATTCTCGTACCCTTAAGGTGAGTGAACAATACCTCGAAGTCAAAATCATCTAGATCAATAGTCGGTCCACGGCTTTTGTCATTCTGTTTAAAGTTCTCATTTGAAACCCTAAACCCTTCCTGGCTCGTATGGTGAAAAACATCAGTGAACTTTTTAGTCACCTCTGTGTGATCATCTGGTAATGAAGGATATGTCAGTTCTTTCTTTTTACTATTATATTTCTCAGAACCGACCTGACTATAGAGATACATAGACAACATAGGATCCTTAAAGAATTCTTCAGCTGTCAGTGGCTGTTGGAGCCTGTAAATGAAACGGTCTGAATGTGCTTCATTTGAAACGTAAGTTCTAAGCAAACCAATTGCCTCTAGTTTATCAAGATCACCTTCAAAATCAGTTAAGGTCATGGACAATTCATCCATAAATTCTCTATGGAATCTAATATCTAAAGGTTCTGTCTGCCTTGTAGATTGGTGTAAATACATATAGATTGAAAAAGTTGTCGGTCCAATCAGTGGCAAATATATCATACTTAAAATATCGTATTGATCCTCTGACAACCTAAATGATTTATAGACAATAAATTCCGTGTTTGGTTTTAGACGGTCATTAAATTTCATTATCGGTCTTACCCTTTTCAAGATTTTTCACGATATCCATCAACTGATCGATATCTTTAAATTCTCTGTAGACTGATGCAAAGCGAACATACGCGACTTGATCGAGTGTAATGAGTTCGTCTATAACAGATTCACCAATATCATTTGATGAAACTTCTGATTTATTTAAATTTCTTAAAGTTGCTTCTACATTATCAGCACGTTTTTCTATTTCTTCATAGGGAATGGCCCGTTTCTCACAAGCTTTTAAAAGACCATCAAGTACTTTTGCTCGGTCGAACACTTCCCTCGTCCCATCTTTTTTAATTACAATTAAGGGTGACAGTTCCATTCTTTCAAAAGTTGTAAAACGTGCCCCACAGTTGTCACACTCTCGTCGACGGCGAATTGCATTCATCTCATCTGCATGTCTCGAGTCCACAACTTTTGAACTGGTATGTCTGCAATTTGGACATCTCATATGATGTTCACCTCTTTTGATATAAATACTTAACCTATTATAACACTGAAGTACATAAACTTAAAAAGTAAAAAACGATAAACACCGAGCACCTCGGAATTTACCGTTTGTAAGTAATACTTAAGCTTCTACTGTGTAATTTTCTCTAACTGGCATTGCTTCTAGATGCTCACTACCTTTTTCTTTAACACGATTTTCTTTCTTAACATGAGAGTTTTGAAAGGCTTCAGAATTCACCCAAGCATTGAAGTCTTCTATTGTCTTCCAGCCTGTTAAAACAGTGAGTTTTTGTTCATTTTTAATGAGCATGAAGCCAGTAAACCCTTGGTAATTGTCGACGTTTCCTTTACGGTTAGAGAAGCGTTCAATGAGTGTCTCAACACGATCCGGTTTTACGACAAAGTTATTCGTCGCAATGTGACCAGCTTGTGAAATATCACCGTCGTAGATGATGATATCGTAAGTATCATCCTTATAAGTCACACTGGATTCATTAAGTTCGAGTACTGTATTCTGACCGTCTGAATTGATAAGTTTCATGTCTCTACCTCCGTTATTTGTTACTTCTATTATAACAAAAAAAAGAGAGCAGTCTCAGCTGCTCTCCCATGTCGAATTTGTTAAATATCTTTAGCAATCATTTCAGCAAGTTCAACACATCTCACTGAGTAGCCCCACTCATTATCGTACCATGAAAGTACTTTAACTTTGTTACCATTCATAACCATTGTAAGGTCAGCGTCAACAATTGAGCTACGTGGATCTGTATTGAAATCTCTAGATACTAATGGTTGTTCACTTACACCAAGAATACCTTTCATTTGATCTGATTCATGTTTTTTGAATACTTCATTGACTTCTTCTTTAGTGACCTCTTTTTTAAGATCTACAACTAGGTCAACAAGTGATACGTTTGGTACAGGTACACGAAGTGCCATACCATCTAATTTACCTTCAAGTTCAGGTAAAACAAGTGCAGTTGCTTTTGCAGCACCTGTTGATGTTGGAATAATATTCTCTGCAGCTGAACGCGCACGACGTAAGTCCTTGTGCGGGTTATCGAGATTTTGTTGGTCATTTGTATAAGCGTGAACTGTTGTCACGAGACCATTGTCGATTCCAAACTCATCGTTCAATACTTTAGCAACTGGTGCTAAACAGTTCGTCGTACATGAAGCATTTGAGAAAACATCATATGATGACGTATCTAAAGTCGCACAGTTTACACCGCGTACGAGTGTTTGTACGTTACCACCTTTAGATGGTCCTGTAAGTAAGACTTTTTTAGCACCCGCAGTAATATGTGCTTGTGCTTTGTCTCCATGGTTAAATACACCTGTTGCTTCAATAACAACATCGATGCCAAGATCTTTCCATGGTAAGTTTTCAGGATTGCGGTCACTTGTAACAATGACTTCTTTACCACCAACAAGTAAGTTGTCGCCTGAAACTTCAACATGCTTGTCCCATTTACCATGAGTTGAATCGTAGTTAATAAGATGTGCCATAGTACTTGCAGGGTGTGTCGCGTTAACTGCAACAAGTTCAAGTTCTTCAGATTCGCTAACGATTCTGAAGACCATTCTACCAATTCTACCTAAACCATTAATTGCAACTTTTTTCATCACTAGAGCTCCTTTAAAAGTTCATTTTTCATAAATAGTATAACACATTTAAAGCTATCATTGAACGCGTTTTCACATAGTTTTTAATGTCTCTAAAAATTTATTAACCTGTTCATACAACTCATCAAGTGTACCGTTGTTGTCAAAGACGATATCACTTTTACTCGCCTTATCACATAAAGGCATCTGACTATCAATTCTTGAGACCGCATCGGAGCGGTTGAGATTATTTCTCTCACTTAGACGCTCAATTTGAACTTCTCGGTCCACGTAAACCGTTAGGATAAGATCGCATCGTGAATCGAGACCATTTTCAAATAAGAGTGGAATATCTAAAAAGACATGACCTTTTTCTTTAAATTTCTTTTCGTCACTATTCATCATCTGACGAATTAAAGGATGTACAATGGCATTTAATTTCTTCCGCTTTCCCTCATCATTAAAGATGATGTTACCAAGTTTTTTTCGGTTTAAATTCCCTGACTCATCGACGATATCTTCACCAAATTCTTCAATGATTTCGGGAATTGCAGGCCCATTTTTTTCAGTTGTCTTTCTGGAGTAAACGTCAGCATCAAGCACAGTAAATCCTTGATCTTTTAAGTAGTTACTGACCGTCGTTTTACCGCTCGCAATGCCGCCAGTTAAGCCAATTACTTTATACATTTCGGTCACCTCTGACAAGTTGTGCAATAGTATGTGTTTCTAGTATTGATCACTTTCGTTTTTAAAGGGTGACCAAGCGGACAAGTGTCTCGCCCGTACACCTTGAAACTGTGCTGCATTTCACCTTTTCCACCTGTAACACTGCGGTAGTCAGAAATCGTTGAACCCCCGTGTGATAAGGAAAGTTCAAAGACTTCAGTAATTTTATCGAAAAGTTCATTCAGTCGTTTATTTGAAACGTTTTTAACCTTTCTAGTCGGTAAAATATGCGCTAAGTACAGACTTTCAACGGCGTAGATATTACCGACACCTGGAATCACACTACTATCCATAATTGCTGCTTTTATAGCTTTTTCACTAAATCGCTTCGTTCTTAAGGTCTCTATAAAGTGTGCCTGACTATGTTCATCAGTATACTCTGGTGCCATTCTCATAAATGGAGGAAACTCACTTAACTGATCATGCGTATGCATCTCACCGAATCGTCTAATGTCTGAGTAGATCAATTTTTGTCCGTTATCAAGTGAGAAAATAACTTGAGCATGTTTTTTGAAGTTAATCTCTTGAATATCATCAAGCTGATTCACTACAAAATAGGCACCTGACATTCCCAAATGGCTGACCAGATGGGTCGTCTCATATTCATCTGATAATAAAAAGTACAGATATTTACCACGCCGACCAGTATGAATAATCGTCTTACCTTTTACTTTGTTTATAAAGTGATCTAAGTCCTCTTTAACAATCGTCCGCTTTCCACTCACGTATCCATTATAAATATACTGAGATAATTCTACATCATTAATCTTTAGACTACGTATGGGGTCTAATTCTCTTTTTACCAATTCAACTTCCGGTAATTCCGGCATTTGCTACACCTACTTTACTTCGTACCAATCTTTACCATAGCCCGCATCCACTTTCAGTGGTACACCAATATCTAAAGCATCTTCCATAATTTCAGTAATTATTGGTATGAATGCTTCAACTTGGTCTTCTGGAATATCAAAGATCAATTCATCATGGATTTGTAAGAGCAATTCAACATCAAAGTCCTTCGCTGCTTCACTATTAGCAAACTTGACCATTGCAAGTTTAATAATATCAGCAGCTGACCCTTGAATCGGTGAATTCATTGCTGTTCTTTCAGCAAATGACCGCGCGTTAAAATTACGGCTATTTATATCAGGTAAATAGCGGCGTCTGTGTAAGAGAGTCGTTACATAACCATCTCTTTTCGCATCTTGAACCACATCATGCATGAAGGTCTTCACTTCTTTAAATGAATTCAAATATGTCTCAATAAACTGCCCAGCTTCTTTTCTTGTAATACCAAGATTTTGACTCAGTCCATAGTCACTAATACCGTAAACAATCCCAAAGTTTACTGCTTTAGCATTTCTTCTCATGAGAGGCGTAACATCATCTAAATCAACGCCGTAGACCTCCATGGCAGTCTTCGTATGGATATCAATGTCATTGGTAAAGGCTTCCATCATTGATTCATCTTTAGTAATTGCGGCAAGTACACGCAACTCAATTTGCGAGTAGTCGAGTCCGAGTAAGACATTACCTTCCTGTTTTGGCACAAAGGCTTGTCTAATTTTTCTACCTTCTTCTAAACGAATCGGTATGTTTTGTAGGTTTGGTTCAATACTAGATAAGCGTCCAGTCTGAGCTAAGGTCTGGTTAAAACGCGTATGAATGCGACCGTCCTCAGAAACTTCACTCTGCAGACCAATAACATAGGTAGACTGTAGCTTGGAAATCGTTCTGTAGTGTAAGATGTATTCAATGATTTCATGCTTATCTTGTAGTTGTTCAAGTACATCCACTGCCGTTGAATAACCGGTCTTTGTCTTTTTAATTACAGGTAATTCGAGCTTCTCAAATAGAATAACACCGAGTTGTTTTGGAGAATTAATATTGAAAGTCTCACCAGCAAGTTCATATATTTTAGCTTCAATTTCCTCTAGCTGACCGGCAAGTTCTGCCTCCATTTTTTCTAGGCGCTCTTTTTCTACCTTTATACCTTTTAATTCCATCTGAACTAATACTTTAGATAGCGGAATTTCAAGATCATGCCATAAATCATACATCTCATCAGCTTTTAACTTATCAGTCATTACATTTTTAACTTGATGAATGGCTTGGACCTTATCCGCTAAAAAGTTAAGCGTTTCTTCTTCTGTCGGTGTCTTTTTCTTACGGCCCTTACCGTAGTGGAAGTCATCGCTATTGATAGAAATGTTAAAGTCCGCAACTGTTTCAGCAACATCGATGATTTTCTTAGATGGATTAATGAGAAAACTAGCGAGCATTATGTCTTCAGTAAAGTCCTCAAAATCAATATCTAAGTGATGTAAAAGTGCGATTTGTCTTTTTAAATCATAGGTATTTACGGATTCCCTAGAATGTAAAAACTCAGCCAAAGCTTTGTTATCGATTTCTGAAATAGCTTTTACAAATACATGTTCACCATCTGTAATACTGATAAATTCCGGTTTTAATTTAATATAATTATCACCATGAACTTCTAAAAATACACTGATATCTTTTGAAAAGTCATTAAGATGATCTGTTTCTTTTGCAGTAAAAGCTTCAACTTCATCGACTTCTGTCGCTTCCATATTATCTAAGAGCGAATTGAACTCCATCTCTTTAAACAAGTCATATTTCTCTTCTGAATCTTCATTTTTAAATTTCAGACTTTCAAGGTTAAAGTCAAAAGTCATCTCACGATATATTGTAGCAAGTTCCTTACTTAATAAGGCGATATCTTTGTTGTTGCTTAAATTTTCATTTAACTTTTTAGCAGTGACCTGATCTAAATTTTCTATTACATTTTCAACACTACCGTGTTCTTTCAAGAGTTTGACTGCTGTCTTCTCCCCTACACCTGGCACACCTGGGATATTGTCTGACTTATCTCCCATCAATCCTTTTAAGTCTATGATTTGCTCTGGCTTTAAACCATCATACACTTCCGCAACTTGTTCAGGTGTATATACTTCAATGTCCGTGACACCTTTTTTAGTAATGTAAACTTTAGTATGATCAGATGCGAGTTGAGTTAAGTCCTTATCACCTGTTATGACAATCGTTTCAAAGCCTGCTTCATCTGCAAGTTTGGTCCATGAACCAATAATATCATCGGCCTCATAGTCTTCATGTTCAAAACGTTTTATACCATATGCATCAATTAACTTTCTAATCGGCGCAAACTGTTCCCCTAATTCAGGTGGTGTCTTCTGTCTGCCACCCTTATATTCCTCGTATTGCTTATGTCGAAAAGTAGACTTACCGGCATCAAATGCCACTAAGAAATAGTCTGGATTCTCTTCTTTGATTACTTTTTCTAAGAGGCGTGCATAGCCAAATACAGCGTTGGTATGCAAGCCACTTTTATTCGTTAACAGTGGCAATCCGTAAAATGCACGGAATGCGATACTGTTACCGTCCATGAGAATTAATTTCGCCATAATAGTCTCCTTTGAATTGCATTCTTACTTTAAAGTATACCGTTCATTATAGGGTTTAGCCAAATAAAAATACACCTCCTGTATTAAACAAGAGGTGCATTCATAACATCTACTATAAGTAACATATTTATGTTAGTAAAGTATTGGTGAATCTGGACCGAGTGGCATACCAAGTAGGCTCCATACTATCAACATGATTGCCCAGAATACAAAGAAGAAAATTGAGTATGGTAACATCACTGAAATCAATGTACCGATACCGATATTCTTATCGTATTTTTGAGCAAAGGCAATAATAATTGCAAAGTACGTCATCAATGGTGTAATGATGTTTGTACTAGAGTCTGCAACACGATATGCCATCGTCGTCATCTCTGGTGAGTAACCCAATTGCATTAGAATTGGTACGAAGATTGGTGCCATCATAGCCCATTTCGCACTTGCACTACCAATGAACAGGTTAATTAGTGCTGTAATTAACATAAAGCCAACTAAGAGTGGAATACCCGTTAAGTTCATACTTTCTAATAATTCAGCACCGTAAACACCAATTACGATTCCAAGGTTAGATTCTGTGAAGTATGCAACAAACTGACCTGCTGCAAATGCTAAAACAATAAACATACCCATAGACGCCATCGTATCACTCATTTGACCGGCTACGTCCTTATCGTTTTTAATACTCTTCGTTACGATACCGTACACGACACCTGGAACGAAGAAAAGTATCGCAATAATTGGTACAAGTGAACTCATGAATGGTGATTGGATAATCGTATCCATGTAGTTACCTAAGTCATCTGATCCACGCATTGGTGAGTTTGGTAGAACAACTAATAGTAAGGCTAAGGCAAAACTGATAACTACTGATACTCCAGCCCAGATTAAACCTTTTTTCTCAACCGGTTTAAGTGTCTGCATATCATCAGTTTCTTCACCCATTAACTCTTCTTCTTGTTCCTTAGTCATTTTGAATGAACCTAAACGTGGTTCAACAATTCTAGCAGATACAAACCAACCGACTAATGTCAGTAAGAACACACTTAAAGCAATGAAGTACCAGTTCATCGCGACATTAATCGTATCTGCGTATGCTGGATCTATTACTGATGCTGCTGCAACAGTAATTTCTGCGAGCATTACATCTGTACCACTTAAGAGTAAGTTTGCAGAGAATCCTGCAGATACACCGGCGAATGCAGCTGCTAAGCCTGCTAGTGGGTGTCTACCTAAAGCAAGGTAGAGTAGTGCACCAAGTGGTGGTAAAACAACATAACCAGCATCAGACGCTACTGACGACATAATACCTGCAAACACTAGACCTGCAGTAATTAAGTTTTTTGGAATCGATAACACAAAACCTTTTAAAGCGGCACCGATTAAACCAGAACGCTCAGCAACACCAATACCAAGCATCGTCATTAATACTACACCAAGCGGTGCGAAATTTATGAAATTATCAGTCATCGTTTCAAATATGTAACTGATACCCTCAGCGTTTAATAAGTTGTTAACAGTAACCGTCTCGTTACCTTCTCCTGGGTGTGTAACAGATACACCTAGGACAGAAAATAATGTCGAAGCGACTAAAGTAAGTAAAGCAAGCAAGATAAATAAAGTCACTGGATGTGGTAATTTATTACCGAGCCACTCGACAAAATCTAGGAATTTCTGAAACAATCCATGTTTCTTGTTTGAATCTTCCACGAGAATAATCCTCCCATTTGATAAAATAAATTAAGGGCTGTCATCCCATGACAGCCCTTTCAAGTATAATATGAAGTTCTATACAATTCAATGAAGATTACATATTTTCAATTAATGCATCACCGAATTCAGAAGTCTTAACTTCTGTTGCGCCGTCCATTAGACGAGCAAAGTCGTAAGTTACAACTTTTTTAGCTATCGTTTTTTCAATGGCTTTGTTCACTAAGTCAGCAGCTTCCTGCCAACCTAAGTGTTCTAACATCAACACACCTGAAAGTAAAACAGATGATGGGTTTACTTTATCTTGTCCAGCATACTTCGGTGCAGTACCGTGAGTCGCTTCAAAGATTGCGTGACCTGATTCATAGTTAATGTTTGCACCAGGTGCAATACCGATACCACCTACCTGTGCAGCAAGTGCATCAGAAATGTAGTCCCCGTTTAAGTTCATTGTTGCAACAACATCGAACTCTTTAGGGCGCGTTAAAATCTGTTGTAAGAAGATGTCGGCAATTGAATCTTTAATGATAATCTTGCCGTCAGCAACCGCTTGGTCTTGAACTTCGTTCGCCTTATCTTTACCTTCTTTTTCTACAATTTCATCATATTCAGCCCAAGTAAATGTCTGATCTTTGAATTCAGTACGTGCGAGTTCATAACCCCAGTTCTTAAATCCGCCTTCTGTGAATTTCATGATGTTACCTTTATGAACAAGTGTAACAGATGGTTTGTTATGCTCAATCGCATAGTTAATAGCAGAACGTACTAAGCGCTCAGTACCTTCTTTTGATACTGGTTTAATTGCGATTGAAGATGATTCTGGGAAACGAATATTTTCAACAGCCATTTCATCTTGTAAGAAGTCGATAACTTTTTTAACTTCTGGCGTACCTTCTTTAAATTCTATACCTGCGTAAATATCTTCAGTATTTTCTCTAAAGATTTGCATATCACAGTGTTCAGGGTGTTTAACCGGAGATGGTACACCACTGTAATGTCTAACTGGTCGTAGACAAGCGAATAAGTCTAACTCCTGACGTAATGTTACGTTTAGAGAACGGAAACCACCACCGATTGGTGTAGTTAACGGTCCTTTAATTGCGATGAGGTACTCATCGATTTTATCTAAAGTTTCTTGAGGTAGCCATTCACCAGTTTGGTCAAATGCCTTTTGTCCAGCAAGTACTTCTGTCCATTCTATTTTCTTTTCACCATTATAAGCTTTTTCAACAGCTGCATCGATTACACGACTTGCTGCTGCCCAGATATCTGGTCCAATTCCATCACCTTCGATGAAAGGTATAATCGGTTCATTTGGTACATTTAATACACCATTTTTAGTTTCAATCTTTTTTCCTGCCATTTTTTTACCCCCGTATCTTATCTGTTTTCGATTGGTTCGTATTTTCTATCTGTATGACCGTTGTATTCCGCACGTGGACGGATTAAACGATTGTTTTCATACTGCTCAAAAATGTGAGCAATCCAACCTGAAGTTCTACTTACCGCAAAGATTGGTGTGAACAATTCATGTTCGATACCTAAAGAGTGGTAAACCGAAGCACTAAAGAAGTCCACATTTGGTAAGAGCCCTTTTTCACGTTCGATAATTTCTGCAATTTTAACTGACATTTCGTAAAGTTCAGGTTCTCCATTTTCTTCAGTAAGACGGCGTGCCATATCCTCTAGATACTTCGCACGTGGGTCACCATCTTTATAAACACGGTGACCAATACCCATAATTTTTTCTTTGTTTGCTAATTTTTCCTCGATATAGTCATCGACCTTATCTAGAGAACCGATTTCCTCAAGCATCGCCATCACTTTCTCATTGGCTCCACCATGCAATGGTCCTTTAAGTGCACCAATTGCACCAGTGACACCTGAGTACATATCTGATAGTGTAGCAACGATGACACGAGCTGCAAATGTTGATGCATTAATTTCATGGTCTGCATGTAATATTAGCGCTTTGTTCATCGCTTCAATTTGTACTTCAGTCGGCTCTTCTCCATTTAACATGTACAAGAAGTTTTTTGCATAACCATAATCCGGATTCGGATCAATTACACCTAACCCTTGACGCGTACGTGCGATAGCCGCAACAATTGAAGGAATCTTCGCTTGAATGCGAATTGCTTTAAGTAAAGTCGCTTCCTCAACTTGTTCTTCTGCACGTTCATCCGTATGAGATAATAATGAAACTGCCGTACGTAAAGCACTCATCGGATGGACTGATTTATCTACAAAAGTTTTGTAGAAGTTTTTTGCATCATCCGTAAGATGTGCATGATTAAACAATTCCTTCTTAAAGTTTGATAACTCTTCAGAATTTGGTAGCTTATCATGCCACAATAAGTAGACAACCTCTTCAAATTCTGCATTTTCTGCTAAATCATCAATTTCATAACCGCAATAAGTCAGCTGTGTGCCGATAATTGAACTGATTCTAGATTCACCAATTACAACACCTTCTAAACCGCTGTTTCCAGTCATAAATCCCCCTCCTATATATGCAACAGAATGTTTAAGGCAAGTATAACAAAATTGTGACAGTTATGATATTCGAGTAATTTCAATCATTTTTGTGAAATAATATTCAAAAATACTCGTCAACACTTATCACTTCTTGTTTTCTATACCCATTATATTTAATTTAACACATCCATAAGTTGAAATTAATTATCTTATAATAATAAATAAGAATAAGTTTATATTTTGAAGTTGTTATTTTGTAGCGGTCCACTGTCAATATCAGAGCGACCCGATACTCAGCTAACAGACCGCTGTCAGTACTACAACGAGCCGATATTTCGCTAGCGGTCCGCTGTCAATACCACAGCGACCCGATACTCTCGATAATCACCTAAACACAAAAAAGGTAGAGCTCAAAAGAGTCCTACCTATCAAATAACCTATTCATTTAAATTTTGTGGAATTTCGATTGCCTCGATGCCGCCAATATTTGTATAATCAGCAGCTGCTTGAATTGTCGCTTCTTCGCCTTCTCCTGTAACGGTCGCTTCTAACTGACTACCGGTAAAGCGTTCTTCTGCATCAAAGTACAACTGCAGTGTCCCATTAACACTGTCAAATGATGATGCGATTTCACTCGTACTTTCGTTTAAAAGTGGTTCTATGGTAGACATATCATCAATGTTGACAGTAATCGCATAGCCTTCTTCTAGACTGCTTAACTCCCCAGCTGGATAGTCAGATAAACTGCTGACTACCGCCTCGTAGCTATTCGCTTCTAATGAATCTGTACTGTCCATTTCGTTTAATTGATTGTTGTCATAAATATAATGTGAACCGTCAATCATGTAGTGAGATGTCACTTGTCCATCATGATCAACCGATAGTTTCATCTCATTTTGATCATCATAATTGATGACACTTTGAAAACTTGTAGTCTCTTCACCTTGTTCTACAGTGAATTCCTGATTCCCAGTGTAAGATAAAACACCTTCACTGTTACTGACGGCATTTTGAATCAGTTGGTCTGCTGTTATCTCACCGTCATTGCCAGCGGATTCTTCTGTTTGTTCAGCATCATTTGCTGATTCATCTTGTTCACTGTTCTCTTGTTCTCCATTATTCCCACCTGCATTACATCCAGCTAAAAGGAACATGCTAAGAAATAATATACTGAGCGTCTTCTTCATCTCTTACACCTCTAATCTTTATAACACGTGTGCATGTCCACTATAGACGACGCTTTGTTCACTATCAAGTGTCACAAGCATTCCATCTTGTAAGACATCAAAGGCATCAGTCGCACCGACAATAGTTGGTAATTCTAGGTTCAAGCCAACGATTGCACCTTGACTTGTCAGTCCACCTTCTATAGTTACAAGCCCTGCTGCTTTAATTAACAGCGGTGTCATCAATGCATCGACAGATTGAACAACGACAATCTTATCTGTCGTATCTTTCTTCTCTAATTCACTGAAATTACGAGCTGTAACAACTTCTCCTACTGCGCTTTTCGTACCAATACCTTGTGCTTTAATCAATGTATCACCAACGACGTGAAGTTTCATTAAGTTAGTTGTACCTGCTCGACCTGCTGGTACGCCTGCAGTAATAATAATTAAATCACCTTCATTTGCATAACCTTTTTCAAGCGTAGCAGTTACTGAAGTATTTAATAGATCATCTGTATTCTTTTGACCCACCTTAACAATTGGATGCACACCCCATACTAAGTTTAGCTGTCTAGCTACATGGTCATAAGGTGTTACCGCAACGATATCTGAATGTGGTCTATATTTCGCAATCATATTCGCTGTGTGACCACTTTCTGTTGCTGCAACAATCGCCTTACAACTTAAGTTTAATGCAGTATGTGCCACAGATACGCCTAAGGCAGTCACCATGTTTGTCTGTGTTGATTTTGTTCGGTCAGATAATAATTTCTTGTAATCTTGTGCTTGTTCAGAGGACTCAGCAATCTTCGCCATTGTCTGTACCGCTTCAACTGGATAATCTCCAGCAGCTGTTTCACCACTTAACATTACAGCATCTGTACCATCGTAAATCGCATTCGCAACATCACTTGCTTCAGCACGTGTACAACGTGGATTGTGTTGCATCGAATCTAACATTTGTGTAGCTGTAATTACTGGTTTACCGACTAGATTACATTTCCTAATCAATTCTTTTTGTTTCATCGGCACTGTTTCCGGTGCAATTTCTACACCTAAGTCCCCACGAGCAACCATGAGACCGTCTGAAATCTTAAGGATTTCATCAATGTTTTCAATGCCTTCTTGGTTTTCAATCTTAGGAATAATTTTAATGTATTCACCTTGATGCGTTTCAAGTAATTCTCTTATTTCTAATACGTCTTGTGGACGACGTACGAAACTTGCAGCAATAAAATCAACGCCTTGTTCGATACCAAACTTGACGTCAGCTTTGTCCTTTTCAGTTAAACCAGGTAAGTTCACACTAACTCCAGGCACGTTTACGCCTTTTTTATTTTTCAAAATACCATTATTTCTTATCGTCGTTGTAATAATACCTTCTTCTTTATTTATACTCTCGACTTGTAGTTCAACTAAGCCATCATCGAGTAAAATAAAGTCGCCAGGCTGAACATCATCAATCAAACCTTCATAAGAAACTGAGAAGCGATCTTTATTACCTAACACTTCAGTCATCGAAACTTCAATTGTTTCACCTTTTACTAGTTCAACTGAACCATTTTCCATACTGTGTGTACGAATTTCAGGACCTTTGGTGTCTAATAAGATCCCGACGGTTTTATCCAGCCTTTTAGCAACTTTACGGATCGTTTCAATACGTGCAAGATGTTCCGCATGGTCACCATGTGAAAAATTCAAACGTGCCACATTCATACCGGCTAAAATAATTTGTTCAAGCTTTTCTTCAGATTCTGAAGCAGGTCCAATTGTACATACGATTTTAGTACTTCTCATTATAGTTTCCCCCTAGATTGATAGTTCTTTTGAAAGCTGATAAATAGAATTATCATAAGATTTTTCATGCTCGTGTACATAGTTGAGTGTGACCGTAGATAGTTGATTGTCCTTGATACAAGTCCCAATTTCACTTTGTCCATTGAGTAGTAACTCTACCGCATATGCACCAAATCGTGAACCGAGTACCCTATCTTTTGCAGAAGGTTTACCACCACGTTGAATATGTCCAAGTACACTTAACCTAGTTTCTATATTAATATACTTTACTAACTCCACGCTACAATATTCTGCAGTCATTACGCCTTCTGCAACAATTATTAAGGAATGTTTCTTACCTCGGTCGAGCCCTGCCTGTATTCTGTCCGCCACATCAGACATCTTCGTATTTCTTTCAGGTATAAAAATTGTTTCAGCTCCCGCTGCTAATCCAGCATTTAAGGCAAGTTCTCCAGAATCTCTTCCCATCACTTCAACAATAAAGGTCCGTTCATGACTCGTGGCAGTATCACGGATTTTATCGATCATGTCTACAATGGTGTTTAATGCCGTATCATAACCTATTGTTTCATTTGTACCGGGAATGTCGTTATCAATTGTTCCAGGAATGCCAATGACCTTGATGCCATAGTCTGAAAGTACACTTGCACCTCTGTAAGACCCGTCACCACCAATGACAACAACGCCTTCAATACCAAAATCCTTTAGATTTTGAACCGCCTTTTGTTGTCCTTCAACTGTCTTAAAGGCTTCAGACCGGGCTGAATATAAGACCGTACCACCTCTATGTATAATATCGCCTACATCACCCAGTGACATCTCTTTTATATCCCCATTGATTAAGCCTTGATATCCATGAGATACGCCGTAGACCTTAAGACCTTCATAGATGCTTTTTCTCACCACAGCACGGATGGCTGCATTCATACCAGGTGCGTCTCCACCACTTGTTAATACTGCAATCTTCTTCAATAGAATCACCCATTTCTTAGTCATCTTAAACATAGCACAGACCTTAAGTGTGGTCTATTCTTAAGAATATAAAATTAAAAATCCATACGTTAAATGTTAGAGCTTCTTATACTCAAACTTAATAACGTACGGATTATTAATAAAATCGACTCATTATTCTTCGTATTGACCAATTGCCATATATTTTTCGAATCTTTGATTTACAAGGTGTTCACCATCGAGTTGTGTCAATTCTTCTAGGGCATTTTTCAGTACTTTCTCAGTTTCATTGAACACAAAAGTCTTATCGTTATGTGCCCCACCTGGAGGTTCTTCAATCGTGCCATCACTGACACCTAATTCTAGAAGATCATCCGCTGTGATCTTAAGTGATTCTGCTGCGATTTCTTTTAGTGATGCATCTTTAAAGAGAATTGATGCCGCACCTTCTGGTGAAATAACTGAGTAGGTCGAGTTCTCAAGCATGTACAGTTGATTACATACACCGAGTGCTAAAGCACCACCTGAACCACCTTCACCGATAACAATACTAATCACCGGTACAGTGAGTCCTGCCATTTCAACGAGATTTCTTGCAATAGATTCACTTTGTCCACGTTCTTCAGCTGCCTTACCTGGGTAAGCGCCTTTCGTATCAATAAAGCAAATGACCGGACGATTGAACTTCTCTGCCTGTTTCATCAATCTTAACGCTTTTCTATAACCATCTGGATGTGACATACCAAAGTTTCTGGCAATGTTGTCCTTAGTATCCATCCCTCTTTGGTTACCGATCACTGTCACAGGGCGACCATTGAACATTGCAATACCACCAATAATCGCATTGTCATCGCTATAAGCTCTATCACCTTTTAACTCGATAAAATCATCAAATAAAGCAGCAATGTACTCCTTAGAAGTTGGACGTTTAATATATCTTGCAATTTCGACACGTTGCCAAGGTGTTAGATTTGAATATATTTCCGCTCTCTTATCCTTCACTTTCTTCTCCAAAAAGCTAATTTCAGTTTTTAAATCTAATTTATTTTTATGTGCGTATTTTTCAAGTTCTTTAATTTTATTTTCTAGCTCACCAATAGGTTTCTCAAAGTCAAAAGCCATATTTACACCACCTCTTTATGCATTTTTAAGATTGTACCGAGATAGCGTTTCATATGGGTACGGTTAACGACCTCGTCTAATTGACCATGCTTGAGTAGGAACTCAGCAGTCTGGAAATCATCAGGTAATTTTTCTTTTATGGTTTCTTCAATAACACGACGGCCAGCGAAGCCGATTAGGGCACCTGACTCCCCGATATTAATATCACCAACAGAGGCAAATGATGCCGACACGCCACCAGTAGTCGGGTTTGTCATATATGAAATATACAAGAGCCCAGCCTCACTATGTCTTTCTAAAGCGACACTGACTTTAGCCATCTGCATTAAGGAAAGAATACCTTCTTGCATTCTCGCACCACCACTTGCAGTGAAGACAATGACAGGTAGTCTATGCTCTGTTGCATAGACAAAGCTACGTGCAAGCTTTTCCCCTAATGCTGAACCCATACTCCCCATTCTAAATCTAGGGTCCATTATTGCGACAACAACATCATTGCCCATAATCTTCCCATGGGAAACGACAAGGGCTTCATTGAGTCCTGTTTTTTCCTTATCAGATTTTAGTTTTTCATCATAATTAGGAAACTTCAACGGGTTTGAAGAAGTCACATTTTCAAAAAGACGTTCCTCAGTATCGACATCCAGTAAAGCTTCCATTCGATCTGTACTGGTTATCGGTAAATGATAATCACAATTAGAACATACGTTTAAACGCTTGTGAAGATCTTTAGAATACAATATCTTTTTACAATTTGGACATTTGGTCATAATTTTTTCTTGCTCTATTAAACCGTCTTTGCCCTGCTCATCTGTCGCTTTTTTATTTAACTTAAAAAATATATCTCTTAGCATTCCTACACCTCATTAAATCACGCCTTATGTCTGTCTGCATATTTTTCGAGTAAAGAATAAATTCTACGCACGATTTGATTATCGTCGTCTTTTACCCTCTTCATACCCTGATATTTATGTTCGTAATAAAAATCGATCATATGCATGAGTTCATTAAGCTCCTCATACTGTTTTTCAGTATGGATTAAATACTTTGCAATTAATTTATACAGTTGATGATTGTCAATATTAGCTAAGTAAGTCCCTTCGCCTCTTTTAACATAGATTACACCTATGAGTTCTAAGGCTCTTAGAGCTTCTCTGACACTTTGCCGACTTACATTTAGTCGTTCTTTTAAATATCTTTCACTTGGTATCTTCTCGCCGATACCGATGTTTTGATCTTCGATGATTTTGTCGATTTCTTCTAGAATCGTTTCGAGACCTTTTTTATTTTCCATTAGTTCACTGATAACTCACTTATTAATTTTTTTGTTTTTTCATATACTTCACCAGGCTCAACCTTGATACGGGCAACCCCAGTATTCATAGCAGCTTCTGCCACTTTTTCTGCAACAGTAGGTGCCACCTCTGGGTGAAAAGCATCCGGTATCACATATTCAGGACTTAACTCCTCGTCTGTTACTATATCTGCGATTGCTAACACTGCCGCTTTCTTCATCTCTTCGTTTATATGCGTCGACTGTACATCTAAGGCACCACGGAAGATACCTGGGAAAGCGAGCACATTATTAACCTGGTTCGGAAAGTCACTACGCCCCGTACCAATTACTTTAACACCTGCTTCATGTGCAATATCTGGCATAATTTCTGGTGTTGGGTTAGCCATTGCAAAGATGATCGGATCTTCCTTCATAGAATGAACCATTTCTTTAGTTACTGCATTTTCGACTGACACACCAATAAATACATCAGCATCCTCGATCACATCGACTAAATTCCCTTCAATGTTATTTATGTTAGTGAATTTAGCGACTTCTTCTTTTATAGGATTCATACCACTTGGACGACCTTCATAAATTGCACCACGTGAATCACACATAATCATATCTTTTACACCAAAGCTGTGTAAGAGCTTAACAATTGCCACACCAGCTGCACCTGCTCCGTTTAGTACAACCTTGATTGAAGATAATTTTCTACCAGTCAGCTTAATCGCATTAATTAAACCAGCTAAAGTCACAATTGCAGTACCATGTTGATCATCATGGAATACTGGAATATCGACTTCTTTTTTTAAACGTTCTTCAATTTCAAAACATCTCGGTGCTGAGATATCTTCTAAATTGATTCCACCAAATACTGGTGTCATCAATTTCACAGTATTAACAATCTCATCGACGTCATTTGTTTTAAGAGCAATTGGGAATGAATCCACTCCTGCAAAATTTTTCAGAAGGATAGACTTACCCTCCATCACTGGTAAGCTTGCAGAAGCACCAATATTACCAAGGCCTAGTACAGCAGACCCATCTGTAACAACACCAACTGTATTACCTTTAATTGTATAGTCAAAGATCTTTCTTTCGTCTTCGTAAATTTCCTTACAAGGTTCAGCTACGCCAGGTGAATATGCAAGGGATAGTGCTTGTCTATCTTTAATCTCAACTTTTGAGTTTACGGACAATTTTCCTTGGTTAACTTTGTGTAGTTCTAATGCATCGCTTTTAAGTGACAAATCATTTCCTCCTATAGTGGTCATACCACGGTATATTATCACTAACCTACCCGTTTTACAATATATTTATACGATTAATCTGAAATTTTCATAATCAATTGTATCAATTAATCCGCTGATATTTATTGCCTCTATATAACCAATCCTTGAATGACGTTCAAAGTCTAGAACCGGTATCCCCTCAGCTGAAAGAAATGGTTCAATATCACTTTTTTGTAGATTTCTAATATAAATTTTCTTGGTCCGTTTAATGTAAGCGTCCTTATATGTTTCAGGTGTGTACAAGCGATCGATGACGAGTTGATCCCTACCGTTACGCTCACCCATGGTTGCCACTGCGACCACAATGGGTTCATTCAGTAAAGGATGATATTTAAAATATTCCTTAGCAAATATAACACCATCTATTGATGTATACCCATCTGATAGTGTTAAGAAGGCCATGTTCTGACCACTTTTCTTAATCTTGATGGTTTTAACTTCTTCGATAAACAAAAGATAACTCGCGTGTTTTTTATGCTGTTGAATAAATGAGAAAGGGATATATTCTAAAGCTTGATGCTTCAGTAAGACTGGATGATCGGAAATATAAAAACCGAGTGTCTCCTTCTCACCTTGAATTATTTCACCTTGAGACATCTCATCTGTATAATGGAAATCTTTTTTAATACTAAACCCAAGAGAACTTAAAAATGATTCATGATGATATTCGTCACCTGCATTATTGAGTACATTCGGTATGGTTTGTAACATAGTTTTTCTATTCTCTTTAAATGAATCGAGTGCACCTGAAACAATTAAGTTTCTCAATATTTTTTCATTGAATTTGAAATTTACGCGGCTAACAAGATCAAATATATCTGTAAAATTACCGTTTTGACGTTCTTTTTGTATGGCATCATAGAGTAGTTTTGAAATTCCACTAATCATTGAAAATCCGAGAAGGATACCATCGCTCTCGATATTTTGCCATTGGGAACGATTGATGTCAGGTGGAAGAATATTAATTTTCATCATCTTGATTTCACTTAAAACTTGCTTAATTTTATCTTCATTAGAGCGGTGATGCGTCAATATTACGGAATAGAAAATCGATGGATAATGTAATTTAATGTAAGCCATAATATAAGCCACTTTACTATAGGCAACCGCGTGACTTTTTACAAAACCGTAATTTGCGAATTCCATAATCAATTCAAATATCTGCTCTGCCAACGCTTGACTGTATCCTTGATCTAAGGCGCCATTTATAAAGTGTTCACGCTCTTCAGCTAAGATATTCTTGTCCTTTTTACTCATGGCACGTCTTAATATATCTGCTTGTCCATAGCTAAAGCCTGCAATCTTTCCAGCAATTTGCATAATCTGTTCCTGATAGACGATGATACCAAATGTTTCTTTTAATATTTCCTTTAAGTCTTCGTGTGGGTATGCGATTGTTTTCGGATTTTCTTTACGATATATAAAATTATCTATTTCTTTCATTGGACCCGGTCTATAGAGGGCAAGTACTGCGGCTAAATCACTAAGACTCTCTGGTTTAAATTTTTCAATCACACGTCTTATTCCAGTTGACTCTAACTGGAATATGCCTAAGGTCATGCCAAGGGATAACATCTTGTAAACACGCGCATCTTCTTTGATGTCATCTAGAGAAAAGTTTTTATCGTGACGGTGAACGCCCTGTATCATATATCGGATAAGCGATAAGTTTTTAAGGCCAAGTAAGTCAATTTTTAAGAGCCCAGCAGACTCAACATCTTTCATTGGCCACTGGGTCATTACATGCTGGTCAACAAAAATAATTGGCACAGAGTCGGTCAATTTCTTACTGCTTAACACCATCCCAGCAGCGTGTGTGGAGGTGTGTCTTGGCAGCCCTTCAATTTTTAAGGCGACTTCTTTTAAAACTTTATATTTACTGTCATTCTCTTCTAGTTGTTTAAAACGGTCTGTATCGAAAGCTTGATTTAAAGTTGCATTTAATTCCGAAGGAATTAAATTGGACATTAATTTTAATTCATCTTCAGTAAAACCGAGCACTCTACCAACATCACGGGCTGCCATTTTTGCACTCAGTGTCCCGTAGGTTACGATATTACCGACTTGCATCTGGCCGTATTTCTCAATCAGATAAGTGACAACTTCATCTCGTCTTGAATCTTCAAAGTCGATATCTATATCTGGCATGTTGACACGTTCTGGATTTAAAAACCGTTCAAACAAGAGCTGATGCTCAATCGGATCAACTTCAGTAATATTTAGGGTAAATGAAACGAGACTGGCAGATGAAGATCCACGACCTGGGCCAACGTAGATGCCTTGATTCTTAGCGAAAGCCACCAAATCTTGTACGATTAAAAAGTAGTCTTCAAAGCCCATAGAGACAATGACATCATACTCATATTTCAAACGCTCTTTGTATACAGAGCCTCTCTTATCTAGTCCGAGCGCTTTAAAACGTTCCATCAACACGCGCCACAAGTAGTCTTTAGATGGTTCATCATAAGGATTGTCAAAGACAGGTAAGGTATGTTCAACCTGAGGAAGTGGCACTTGACACTTATTGAATATTTCTTCGTTATTCTTTAAAAAAGAGGCTGCACGGTCATCTAGCATTGTAGATACTTGAATACAGTCATTTCCACTCAAGGAATGTATAGAGTCTGCGCTGATTTTTTCGTTATCACGAATCGCATTTAATACCTTTAATGCCCCGCGCTCATCACGATTTACGTAATGACTCGCCTGAATATAAACTTTTTTATATTGTCCTTCAACTTGGTGGGAAAGATACTGATCTTCATCACTCGTTCTAAGTTCTGCTAATAGTTCAACACTAGACTGTGTCTTACCAATCACAATACAGTTTCTTATATTATTAATAAGGTAAGCGAGTGGTGTCCTTTCGATATCTTTATATGACAACATCGCACTTAAACGGACGAGTTCTAAATACCCTTCCACATTTTTAGCTAATAAAACTAAGGGAATACCATTTAAGCCATCCTCTGCTAGAATTTCTATTCCTGGCACAACATGGATATTCTCCTCTTGCCCCGTTTTCATAAACTGGTAGACTGCATGCATTCGGTTGAAGTCCGTCACTGCGACTGCAGTTTGGCCATCGTTTTTAAGCGTTTCTAACAAACGATTTAGCGTTATATTTGAATTTAAAAAGTCAAATGCACTATGAACATTCAAATTAAGCATACAGACACACCCTATACTAGTTTTTCTTCTATTCGTTCAATCAACGCCTCGAGCTCATCTTTGTCACTTACTCTAATCCCACTGGCAAGTGGATGACCACCACCGCCAAATTCCCCGGCGATGTCATTAATTACGATCTCTTTAGAGCGTAATCGTATTCTAATCTGGTCTTTATCTTCTAAGGCTAGGAACCATACTTTCACTTCGTCTATATCTCTAAATATGTTGACGTCTAATCCTGCTTCTGACATAGAGAGATCGAATTCTTTAATAACTTCTTCAGGGACATAAGTATAGGCAATACCGGAGTCTAAGAAGACAGCTTGACTTATCAACCAACCCTTATACATAAAGGCTTTCTTTGTGGACTGATGCATCTGATTATTTAACTTAGCTGCGTCAAAATCAAAAGCGATTAATCTAGAAGCAACTTGAAATGTTAAAGGACTTGTATTGTTATATAAAAAGCGACCGGTGTCTCCGACAATACCCATGTATAGACAGGCTGCTACTTCATTATCTATAGGATGAGTATCCCATAAATCCATCAACAAATAGAGCAGTTCACTTGCAGAAGAAACAGCTGTCTCAACAATCGACAAATCTCCAAATGGCTCAACATCAGGATGATGGTCAATTTTTACTAACTTATTACCTGCTTCTACTGTGCCATCTAAACGGTCGAGATTTGCTGTATCCACTGCGATAATAAGTGGTGAGTTCAGGGGTTTTTCTTCGTCCATTTCTCCTAAAAAATCCAGAGAAGGTTCTAAGCCACCAAGTGCAATGATGTCCTTATCTTTATATTTATTTCTTAAGTAGTTACGTAAACCAAGTTGTGCACCGTAGGCATCCGGATCTGGCTTTTGATGTCTTAAAATCACAATTTGATCATGTTGTTCAATTAGTGTTAAAACGTCCTTTGCTTTACTATTTAACTCACTTAAATTCTGCGTCAATTCTTTTAACAATAGTAAAACTCCTCATTAATAATTTACTTACATTCATCAATCAATTATACTACATAAGAGATTGGAGTTGTATCGGATGGAATTCTTATATTCTTTTGTTGTTTCATTTTTAGTTACAGCAATTGTTGTTACATTTATTCTCTTCGTCGTCTTTAAAGTTCGTAAAATACGAACGATAAGAGACGTTCGAGGTGCTTACTATAATAGCATCTCTCGGATATGGCTCGCTTTATTCATGATTGTCTTCGGATTAAATACCATCGTCCAATTCCACACCTTTGTTGCATATTTAATCGGTGGATTGTTCATTATTTTTGGTGGCTTCCAGCTTAATTATTTCAATAAAGCACGCAAGTATTTTAAAGGTAACTTACCGATAGAAGAAAAAGCATGGCAAGAATTTGAAGCGATGAAAAAGAATCAGGCGAAAAAGAAAAAGCGTAGCTAATACATAAGGCTTCCGGTTTGTCCGGAAGCCTTTTTATTTTTCATTGAAATGTTGGATAAGGAAAGTTGCTTTTGAATAAGCTTCACCTTGAATATTCAAGACAATCTCAAGACGTATAAATTGCTCACCCTTGTCTATGATTTGTCCGAGTAACTCAATTTCTTGATAGAGTTGGACCACTTTAAAGTTCATTATATTATAAGTATCGATGTGATAACTGTGTATATTGTTTTCTTGTAACACGACGAGTATCAATCGTTCTGCTAGACGCATAAAGTTCGCCTGTGAAAGTGATCCATATTCATCTGTCATAAATGGCATGACCCGAATCTTAATCTTATGGCTATCGATTTGAATTTCACGGTCGATAAGCTGGTCAGTCGACATGCCAGATTTTAAATTTCTAGATGAGATATTTTTAAATACTTCTCTGCGGTGAACAATGCCTCTATAATCACCTGACTCTACAACGGGTATTGTATTTAATTGATGCCAGGACATAATTTGTCTGAGTGATAAGACCGTTGTATCTTCTTCAGCACTATAATCCGGTAGTAAATAAGAAGTGTAATTTTGAGCAGTCATTTCTGGTAAATCCTTTGCTCGGATTGCACCGACAAATCGATTGCCATCAAGTAATATCATATTCTTATCTTCAGGGTGAATTTCAGTACCAAGATCTTTGATATCTACGGTATACTGAGGTTGTTTTACCATCAATCGCCCGGCTGTAACAATATTTTGTGATAATGATAAACTATACACTTCACGATGAATAATTGATGCACATGTAAAAGTATCGTGTGTGGTCGATATCACGGGTAATTGTTTTTCTTCAGCAAGTTCTAATATTTCCTTCCCTGTGCCAAAGCCACCAGTAATAAGTAAACCCACTCCGTTTTCTAAAGCACTTCTCTGAGATTTTTCACGGTTCCCGACAATTAATAAACCGTTGGGTTCTAAATATTTTACAATGTCCTCAGTCTGCATGGCACCGATTAAAATTCTTGATATTTCTTTATCGAGATAGTTATCCCCGCTTAAAACGGTCCCTTGGATGACACGGTTCACTTCTCTAAACATAATCTTACCGTGATTCTTTAGCTCTCTTTGGACAATTCTAAAAGTCCCGACGCGCTCAACGGTCTTCACTAGTCCGTCCTCTTCAGCTTGCTTGATTGCACGGTAACTTGTGCCTAAGGAGACACCCATGTAGGCAGATATCTGTCTGACTGATAGACTGCTACCTTCCCTTAGACCTCTGATATACTTTAAAATTTCATCGTGTTTAGACATAAGTTCACCTTTTCCATTAATTCAGCTTAAATTTATCATAGCATGTAAATAGAAAGTCCGAAAACAAAAAACCGAAAGCTTGAGCTTCCGGTTAAAATAAATTATGGTTTATGAGTATTGAACTGCTTCACCTGGTTTTAGGATTTGACAGTTTGTGTTGACCTTATCTTTAAATACTTCAGGGTCCGCCTTAATTGGTGGGAAAGTATCATAATGCGTCGGTACAACAATAGTGGGTTTAATGAAGTTGTTAATTGCATAAACCGCATCATCAATACCCATAGTAAAATGGCCACCGATTGGAATGAAGCACACATCAATTGGCCCATTCAATTTAGAAATCAATTCCATGTCACCAAAGATACCTGTGTCCCCAGTCACGTATACTGTTTTTCCATTAATCTTCAGAATGAGTCCCATGGATTCGCCAGTATAATTGATGACACCGTCGTCATCTGTAAAACTTGATGTGTGGAAGGCATGAACAAATTTAATCGAACCAAATTCAAACTCACCTTCACCACCAACGTTCATACCGATAGCGTTTAGGCCCTGTCCTTCAAGGTAGTCAGCGAGCTCTACAGGTGCGATGATAGTAGAGTCATTATTTTTTGCAATTTCAATCGTATCACCCACATGGTCATTATGACCATGTGTTAAAATAATATAATCTGCTTTGACATCTTCAACCCTTAAATCAGTTAATTCATTACCATTTATAAATGGATCAATAATTACATTTGAATCGTTATTAGAAAATGATAGTACTGCATGTCCATGAAATTTTACAGTCATTATTTTCACTCCTATAGAAAATGTTTAATAATTATCCATTCCCTAAAAAATTAAGTTCTAATCATAAATGTAAAGGAGAATTATGTTGAAACAAATTACACTTAGCCATAACCTTTCACTAGCTTACGACCATGTTTTATTTAGTCAGTCAGATTTTAATGCACCCAACAGTGTTTTAATCTCTATGCAAAAAGCATTAACACCACAAGCTGAAATCTACATGTCTATAAACAACAATTACGAGACAGATGCTTTTATGTTAGAAAATACATTGATTGAAACAATCAGAGCAAATGAGGTCGATGGCTTTATTGTCGATCAGATCTTTACCCGTGATTATCACGATGTGAACGAAGCTTTGTTAAGTACCCTATCAAATGAAATTCGTAACTGTCACTTTATTATTGGACCCGCATTTACAAAGGTCCCTTACTTTTTACATAGCCGCTTAGCCGAGGTCTTTATCGACAACGATGTTTCCGGCATTATATATGATTTAAGAGAAATAGATTTGAGTGATTTTAAAGCCTTACAGCCTCTAGCTAAGCTGAAGATGCACGTAAAAAAACGAATTTCAATTATTCCTTTAATTAAAGCCGAACAACTAGAAGCTTTAAAGAAAAGTATTCCCTTTGATGTCTGTGTGATTGATGAGATGTAAGTAATAAGTGATGTTGGGGCTTTGTTAAGGGGACTTTTCATTTTGCGTCAGCTTCGTTTTCAGTTCGAAGCGGTGCTCACGCAATTCATCAGCTTCGTTTTTGGTTCGAAGCGGCGCAATCACTTACTCAACCATCCACCCACCAAGCCCACTCAAAACCCACCACCATTCACTCGATAAACTCAAAAAAGCGGTGGACTCCCATCGACACCACCGCGTTCTTATTTATAGTACTTATCCTAATAACTCTAAGATATCTTTATATTCTTTACCTTGTGCTTCAGCAACTGCTTTATAAGTAATGTGACCTTGGAAAGTATTGAAACCTCCAGCGATAACCGGGTTTTTAGCTACAGCTTCTTTGTAACCGTTGTTCGCAATTAAAAGTCCATACTGTAAAGTCGCATTAGTTAAAGCATTCGTTGAAGTTCTTGGTACCGCACCTGGCATGTTTGCCACGGCATAGTGTATTACATCATGTTTTACGTATGTTGGATCATCGTGTGTTGTAATACGATCTGTAGTTTCGAAAATACCACCTTGGTCAATTGCAATATCAACAATGACTGATCCTGGTGACATATTTTTAATCATTTCTTCAGTAACAAGTTTTGGTGCTTTGGCACCTGGAATAAGTACTGCCCCAATGACTAAATCACTTTTTTCTACTGCTTGTTTGATATTTAATGGTGTAGACATCAATGTCTGTACGTTTGAACCAAATAAATCGTCGAGTTCACGTAAGCGTTTCGGATTTAAATCAAGCACTGTCACATCAGCGCCTAAACCAATCGCCATTTTTGCAGCGTTTGTACCCGCTGCTCCCCCACCAACGATTGTAACTCTCGCTTTTTCTACACCAGGTACACCACTTAAGAGAATACCTTTACCGCCATTGATTGCTCTTAATTGCTCTGCACCAATTTGAGTTGCCATACGACCTGCAACTTCACTCATCGGCGCGAGTAATGGTAATGAACCATCTGGCAATTGAATAGTTTCATAAGCAATCGCCGTTACTTTCTTATCGACTAATACTTGTGTTAACGCTTCTTCAGGCGCTAAGTGTAAGTATGTGAAAAGGATAGACTCTTCTTTGATTCTATCGAATTCCTCTGCTAATGGTTCTTTAACCTTGACCACCATATCGACATCCCAAGCCTCTTCAGGTGTATCAACGATTTCAGCACCCATTTCTACATATGCTGAATCGTGGAAGAATGAACCTTCTCCCGCATTTGTTTCAACGCGAACAGTGTGACCAGCCTGTACAAAAGCGTAAACGCCTCCAGGTGTTAGTCCCACCCTATTCTCGTTGTTTTTTACTTCTTTCGGTAATCCAATAATCATTACAATTTCCCCCTTTTTCTTAAGCAAATTTATTGTATCATATAAGTTAATATTTGCACCCAAAATAATCTTTAAAAAATAAAGTTTTGGTACCGCATACATGTGGTATAGATTAATAAGAATAGGAAATGGAGTTGGTAACTATGTTACAGTACAAAAACATCTTAGTTGCAGTGGACGGTTCACACGAAGCAGAATGGGCATTCCAAAAAGCGGTCGAAGTTGCTAAACGTAACAACGCAAAGCTTTCTATTATTAATGTTATTGATACACGATCTTTCGCATCTGTTGAAGCATACGATCGCTCGATTTCAACTCGTGCACAAGAGTTTGCGCAAAAGTTACTCGACGGTTATGAAAAAGTTGCTTTAGAAGGTGGCGTTGAATCTGTAGATAAAATCATCGACTATGGTTCACCAAAATCTGTTATCCCTAAAAAAGCAGTCGAAAAAATCGGAGCAGATTTAATTGCCTGTGGTTCTACAGGTCTAAACGCTGTTGAACGTTTCATAATCGGTTCAGTTTCTGAGGCTATTGTACGTAATGCCAAATGTGACGTATTAGTCGTTCGTACAGAAACACTTCCTTCAGACTTTGAACCAAAAGTAGCTACAGAAGAGTTTATAGAACAACACCGCTAATCAAATTATTTGAAGCAATGCACTCAGTTCTGAGTTGCATTGCTTTTTTATTTACAGAATATCGAGTATAATTAATTCAAATTCAAAATAATATTTTCAGGAGGTTCTTATGGAACTTGGAATCAACACATTTGGTGATGCAGGCTTAGACCCTGTCACTGGGAAAACAACAACTCATCCAGAAAGGTTACGACAATTAGTAGAAGAAATTGCGACAGCAGACAGAGTCGGTTTAGATATTTTTTCTATTGGTGAACACCACAGAAATGACTATGCTGTCAGCTCACCTGATGTTGTATTAGCAGCTGGGGCAGCGGTGAGTAAAAACATCCGTCTATCTAGTGGTGTCACTGTCTTATCTTCAGATGATCCAGTACGCGTGTACGAGCGATTTGCTACTTTAGACTGCATCTCTAATGGCCGTGCTGAGATAATGGCAGGACGCGGGTCTTTTATAGAATCTTTTCCTTTGTTTGGTTACGATTTAAATGATTACAATACGCTTTTCGATGAAAAGCTCGACCTACTTTTACAACTGCAAAAAGGCGGTAAGATAAACTGGAAAGGTACACATCGTCCACCATTAAAGGATGCTGAAATATTCCCTAAAACTGTACAAGATGAAATCCCGATATGGATTGCTAGCGGTGGTACACCACAATCTGCACAGCGTGCGGCCATGCTTGGTCTGCCACTTGTCTTAGCCATTATCGGTGGTAGTCCTTATCAATTTAAACGAACAGCGGATTTTTATCGTCAAGTGGGTAAAGATGCAGGCCATGATGAAAGCAAATTAAAAGTTGCTACTAATTCTCATGGCTTTGTTTGGGATACTGATGGTGAAGCCAGAGACCTTTTCTTCCCTGCAATATCCGGGTCAATGACTAAGCTTGGTCGTGAGCGTGGTTGGGGGACATATACAAGAGAGGCCTTCGATGCGATGGCGGATCCAACCGGTGCGCTATATGTTGGTAGTCCAGAAACCGTCGCCCGTAAGATTGTTGATTTATATGAACACATGGGTGTTGAACGCTTTACATTACAAACGCCAGTCGGTGTCATGTCACATGACAAAGTCCTAAGAACCATCGAACTCTTTGGTGAAAAAGTCGCACCTCTTGTACATGAAGGTGTAGAGAGAATCAAGACAGAACGCCAGAAATAAATTTATATAAAAATCCTGCTGAAAGGACATTACCTTTCTAGCAGGATTTTTATTTGTAAACTTCTAATATGGATGACAGTCCATTTCTTAAATCTTTAACAAAGTACTCAGAAACCTCAAGTGATGGGAAATGTCCACCCTCTGGCGCCTCATTCCAGGCTACAATATTGCGATATCTTTTTTCAGCCCATACCCTAGGATATTTTTCAATATCCTTTGGATATAAGGTAAGTGCTGTTGGAACATCCACTGTTAGTTCAGGATCAATAGCATCATGACTTTCATAATATATCCGAGCTGAAGAAGCTGCAGTCCTTGTTAAATAATACAAGGTCACATTATCTAAAATATGATCTTTAGATATTCTTTCATAAGGGCTATTGGTCGTATCTGTCCACTCAAAAAACTTATCTAGTATCCAGGCCAGTTGTCCAGTTGGTGAATCGACTAAGGCATAACCAATAGTTTGAGGTTGACTGCTTTGTACCTTGGCATAAGCCGCTTTATTTCCCCAAAAATTAAAACTATTCTCTGCCCATATCTTATCTTTTTCACTAAGTACATCTAATGACATTCCTGGTGGAGCTTGATTGAAAGTCGAATGTATTCCTATGATATTTTTTGGATATAATCCAGCAAGTTGTGTCGTAATCACGCCACCCCAATCTCCCCCGTGCGCTAAAAATTTGTTATATCCAAGACGCTGCATCAATTGCACCCATATACTCGCAATTTTTTCTGTACCTATACCTTCAACAGATGGACGTTCAGAAAAGCCGAAACCCGGTAATGATGGTACGACAACGTGAAAAGCTGGATCTTCTTTACATTCTGGCTCACACAGCGCTTTAATTATATCCAGGAATTCTACCACACTCCCTGGCCATCCATGAGATATTATTAGTGGGACTGCATTTTTTCTTGTTGATGCCATGTGTATAAAATGAATATCAACGCCATCAATTACTGTTTTGTAATTCTGAAATTGATTGATTTTCTTCTCAAATTTTCTCCAATCGTATTCATTTTTCCAGTAGTCCACGAGTTCAATCATTTCTTTTAATGGCACCCCTTGACGCCAACGGGCTTTTCCTTTAGCATCATTTGGAACGGTCTCCGCTTCAGGGAAACGTGCATGATTTAATCGATAGTGTAAATCTTCAAGTGCTCCTTCTGATATAGAAATCTCAAACTCACGAACAGACTGCTTTGACATATTCTAACCCCCCATTCCTAATTCAATTCCAGTGTATATTTTCACCTTCCTTAACACAAACAAAACCACTTTCACAAAATATGAAAGTGGTTCTATAGCATAAATTTATTTAAGTCTCATGACTTCTCTTGCAATCATGACTTCTTCTGCCGTTGGAATAACAAGGACTTTTACAGGTGAATAGGAGTGACTGATTGTCGCTTCGACACCTCTTGTTTCGTCATTGGTTTTTTTGTCTAGGTAAACCCCCATAAACTCAAGGCTATCTAAGACCTTTTCTCTTATTAAACTCGAGTTTTCACCGACACCTGCAGTAAAGATAATGGCATCTACCCCACCCATACGTGCAGCGTATGATCCCATATATTTGTGGATACTCGAACTAAATACTTCTAAGGCAAGTTCCGCTCTATCATTACCTTTTTTAGCTTCTTCGGTTATATCTCTTAAGTCACTTGAGAAACCACTGACACCAAGTAGACCGGATTCTCTATTTAGAACATTCAATACTTCTACTGCGCTCTTATCAGTTTTTTCCATAATATAAGGAATTAGAGATGGATCAATGTTACCTGAGCGTGTACCCATAGTCACACCGGCAAGTGGTGTGAAACCCATTGACGTATCGATGGATTTACCTGCCTTAACCGCAGCAATACTCGCACCATTCCCCAAGTGACAACTAATTAACCTTAATTCTTCTAGAGGACGTTTTAAAATTTCTCCTGCTCTTTCTGTCACGTACTGATGGCTCGTGCCGTGGAAGCCAAACTTTCTAATTCGATAGTCCTTATAGTACTTATAAGGCAAACTATATAAATATGAACTCTCAGGCATAGATTGATGAAAGGATGTATCGAATACAGCGATATGTGGCACATCCGGTAGAAGTTCCCTCATCGCCCTAATCCCCATTAAGTTCGCGGGATTATGGAGAGGTGCAAACTCTGACAATTCTTCAATATCTCTAACTACACTATCGTCAATCATAGTTGCCTCTGAGAACTTTTCACCGCCGTGTACCACACGATGACCAGTACCCTCGAGTTCGTCGATTGATGAGATAATATTTTTAGAAACTAAAATATCTAACATGATATTAACCGCTTCAGTATGGTTTTTAAAGTTTTGTTCAAATACTTCACGTCCACCTTTATAAGACAGCGTAAAAACACCATGATCTAATCCGATTCGTTCGACAAGTCCTCTGGCAATTTCTTGTTCCTCAGACATTTCAAACAGTTCAAATTTAAAAGAAGAACTGCCGGCATTGATTGCAATAATTTTAGTCATAAGCTTCAACTACTTTCTGCTGTATTGTTCATGCCATTCATTTAACTGTCTAACAAACTCCTGCATCTTACTCGCATCTTTAAAGTCAGGCACATCTCCAATTAAAACTTCATTATTTACAAGTGGTGAGAATCCTTTTTTAAGTACGATTAGTGACTTACGTTGCTTCTCTGTCTTAAATATAGTTGACGGTAAGTTTAAGAACATGAGTAAGGTCGCATCTTCTGAAATATATTGCTTAATCGTTTCATTGTTTTCTTCTAGTATATTCGAAGGGACAACAAAAATTCCAATATCATCTGTTTCAATAAGATTCATACCTGCTTCTAACATTAAAAGATGTGCGTAACTTTGACCTGCATCAAATGCAGTTTTATATTTTTCTGCTGGTAGTGGATAATAACCGACTGGTAAATCCCCTACCGCAATATTACTCATCGGAATACGACTCGGCTCAATCACATTTTGTGGATGAATGTACATCGGTGTTTCTAAAAACTCACATAGATTTGCATTAATTTCTGCTAAGGCAGGATCAACTTCAATCCCTGATAAGTTTAAATCAGTTACCATTTCCTTAATCGTCATTGCAAGATGGCCTGTACCACTGCCGATATCGACTAAATTTTTCTTATTATCATCTGTGAACAAGTCTACAATATGAGCAACTAAGTACCCAATCGCATCAGGTGTTAATTGGTGGTTACTCTGTACTGGCTCTTCTTTTACTTGGTAAAGATATGCAAACTGGAAGGCTTTTCTTTTATCCGAAAAAGTGCTCTTACTTTCAACTTGCAATAAGGCCTCTGCTAGCGCTTCTAATCTAGGACTTTCTTTTTCTTTTACGATTTCTTCTACTCTATTGATTAAATTCTCATACATTTCTTCCATTGCTGTTTTAGCCATTTTAAATCCCTCTTTACACAAAATATGGACTATCCATATACCGGATAGTCCTAGTGTCTTGATTATATTACATGACTGACTTCGCATCAATCAGTTCACTTTAAAAGTTTCGTTCAACTGTGTGATCAATCGATGAAGTTTCACTTAAATTCGATTTAGTATCTGCTGACATTTCGTCTTTAATTCGACGTGAATATTTACTGTACTTATCATTCACAACGTAAGTGTCAGCTATAAAGTCGTGTAAACCAATCTTTGCATTGGTAAAAAAGACTGCAAGATATGGCAAGTATAATAAGAAGTTTGAAATAATTCGTCCCACTGTTTCTCTGTAAAACGTTTGTGCGAATGTTAACTTTTCACCTGTAGATGAATTGACGCTTATACCTAGAATCATCTTACCAACTGTTTGTTTAAAGAAAAATGTCATCAATGTGAAATAGATAAAATATAACAACGTTGTACCTATGTTCTCTAAGGATAATGCTTCTATACCAAAGAAAACATTTCTTAAATCAAATATTGATAGAAGCGGTACAATGGTTAACTGAGCGACTCCCCAAAGTACAACAATATCAATGATGTATGATATGAATCTCGGGAAGAAACCTGCATGAGTCATGTTATTTAACGCTGTAATGTAATTTGTATCATCATGTTCGATACTTACTTGTTCAGTCATACGTTTCCCTCCTATTCATATAAGTACATCGGTTGAACACCTTGTCGGTTGTCGATTAGTTCTTGAACCATTCTAACCTCGCCACCACCGAACAAGTCACTTATGGCACTCTTAATCTGTACACCAAATGGGAATGAAGAATTGTAACCTCCATCAAACTCAACCACTTGTGGATTCCCACCGAGCTCTTCCTTTAAGGCAGCTAGTGCATCATCGAAGTGACCATTTTGGTCAACAAGTCCATTTTCAATTGCTTCCTCACCAAGGTAAATACGACCATCAGCGATTGCACGTACTTCATCTTCAGTCATACCTCTACCTTCAGCTACGACGTCAACGAAGTCTTGGAACATTGTATCTACAATACTTTGAATATATTCTTGTTCTTCTTCGGTCGCTTCTCTAGACGGTGACATCATATCTTTCATTTCTCCACTCTTATAAGTGTCAAATGAAATCCCGTGTTCTTCAGCTAACTGACCGTAGTTGATGCTCTGCATGATTACACCAATTGAACCAGTAATCGTTTGATCTGTTGCAAAGATCTGATCTGCTGGTGCAGAAACATAATAGCCACCAGAAGCGGCCATGTTACCCATCGAACTGTATATTGTTTTACCGCTTTCTTTAACTGCCATTAAGTACTTATGTATTTCAGCACTTTCATAGACACCACCACCAGGTGAGTTTACATTAAGAAGTACCCCGCTATATGTGTCATCTTCAGCAATATCTTTCAACGCCTGAATCGTCAACTCATGGTTATAACCTTCCGATCCAAACATGCCAACAGTTGCTCCAGTATCCTGAATGGTTCCTTCAAAGTTCAATACAGCGATTTTATTTCCTGCATCCCCTTCTTCAAGAATAGAAGATTTGCTTGCTTCAGTTGATGCAAGGTCATTAAACATATCTTCCCAATCACTTGCCCATAAAGAAGACATAAAGGACACACCAAGTCCTAAAATGACAATTGCAATTGCTGAAACCAATGCAATAATTCTTTTCATGAAAACACCCTTTCTATATTTAAGTCAAAGATATCATAACATTACCCCTAATAGCGTCACAATGAAACCTAATATCTTTTAAGGTACATTTAAGGTTATGAAGTTTATAGATTGATGACTAATAGAACTTTTAATTTTTCTATGGTAGTCTAGATTTAATAATAATCAGACAAAGAGTGAAATGGAGTAATCCTATGACAAAAAAAAGCATCTATTTATTTGAACCGACCTATAAAAATTCAAAGAAGATACTAACTGACTTACAACAACTATTTGAAGATATTGGTTATAAGATTGCCGATTCATCTGACACTGCTGACATTATTGCATCAATTGGTGCAGACGGTGCTTTTTTACAAGCAATTCGTAAGAGCGATTTTAGAGATGATTGCTTATATATCGGCATTGGAGTCGAAGACCGAAACCATATGTACGTCGATTTTAACTACCATAACTTAGCTGAAATACGTGAAGTCTTTGAGACAATGAATTTTGAAACACGTCAATACCCTATTATTGAAGTGAAGGTTAATGACAATCAGCCGAACTATTGTTTAAATGAGTTTACTATTCGATCAAACCTAGTAAGAACCATCATGATGGATATTTATATTGATGACTTCTTGTTTGAACATTTCAACGGGGATGGCCTAGTTATCTCCACACCTACAGGATCGACAGGCTACAACAAATCCCTTGGCGGTGCAGTTATTGATCCACTAGTTAAAGCGATGCAGGTGACTGAACTTGGTAGTGTGAACAACAATAACCACAGAACACTCGGAACGAGCTTCCTTTTATCGAAAAAACGACCAATTACTTTGGTCATAGACAATTCAATCGAGTATTATCCAATAATGAGTATGGATAATGAAGCACTGTCAGTACAAAACACTGAAAAAATTAGTGTAAAATTGAGTGACCACTCTATCAACACAATTAAACTTACGAACAATACATTTTGGCACAAAACTCAGAGAAACTTTTTATAGAATTAAGAAAACCAGGTCAATTTGACCTGGTTTTCTTATTATCATCTTACCTCTTACAGTAAATCACTAAAGTCGTCTTCAGCTTCTACTTTGTGGTTCGGTGTATAGATTTTAATATTTTCTATAGCTTTTTCGATCATTGAATCAAAATCGACCCCACTCTCAAATTTCTTAACTGATTCGAGATTCGGTTTCGTTTTTGGTGCATTCGGCTTAAAGATTGTACAGCAATCTTCAAATGGTAGAATGGATGTTTCATATGTCCCCATTTTTCTCGCCATCTTCACGATGTCATTTTTCTCTAAAGTGAGTAAGGGTCTTAAGACTGGCATACTTGTCACTTCATTTATAGCATACATACTTGTTAAGGTCTGTGATGCAACTTGACCTAAGTTTTCTCCGTTAACAATCGCTTCTCCCCCAATATTTTTAGCTAGTTGTTCTGCGATTCTCAGCATGATACGTCGAGTAGATGTCATGGATAGGTTATCCGGGACCTTATCGTATATTGTTGTTTGAAGTTCCGTGAATGGTACGATATGCAACTTTATATCAAAACCTGTACGGTCACTCATAATGTCCACAAGTTTTTTCACCTTATCTGTCGCCTGAGGACTCGTGTACGGTGGCGAGTGGAAATGAATGGCTTCTATTTCTACACCACGCTTCATAACATCAATACCTGCAACGGGTGAATCAATTCCACCTGAGAGCATGAGTAAAGCTTTACCTCCTGTACCAAGTGGTAAACCACCGAGACCTTTGATAGACTCATAATACATATAAATCGCATCTTGTCTGACTTCTACCATGATCTTATAATCAGGATTCTTCACATCAACAGTCATATGCTCTGTATTCGACATGACATGACCGCCGAGTAATTGTTGTACACCAAAAGTATCGAGATGATAATTTTTGTCCGCACGTTTGACTTCGATTTTAAAAGTCTCACCCGCTTTAATATTCTCAGCAAATTTCATGACTGTTTCTTTCATCGCTTCATCTGATTTTTCAATCTTAACTACAGGTGACGTGCTAAGAATTCCACTGATATTCATTAGCTTATCAATGACTTGATGTGGGTCTTCATCGTTAATTTCAATATAAGCACGGTCTCTATTTGCCTTTACGTCAACATCAAAACCTTTTAAGGCTTTTCTCATTCTATCTCTTAGTGCATAGACAAACATCATTCTATTTTTTGTCTTAAGGGTTAACTCACCATAGCGAATTAATATATGATCAAATTTCATTTTAGTACATCTCCTAATTCTTCATAGACTGATTTTAACGCTGTAACCAATGCGTCTACATCGTCTTGTGTCGTATAGTGTCCCATGGAGATTCTTATACTTCCTTCTATGACGTCATCTGGATTCTTTAAAGCAAGTAAAGTTTCATTTAACTCAGCTAATCTTGAGGCGCATGCGCTTGTTGTTGAGACTAATATGCCCCTTTTAGACAAGGCATTAACGACTACTTCTCCTTTAGCACCGACAAAGGACATATTCACGATATATGGTGCATCTTTCGGTTGGACTTTTATAGATTTTAAATCTTTTACGGCATCTCTAATCTGGCCATTAAAATCATTGAGTCGTATATTAACACTTCTTGCTTCTTCGAGCGTTAAACGTAGCGCTTTAGTCATTGCGGTAATACCTGGTAAATTCACAGTACCGCTTCTCACATTATACTCATGTCCCCCACCGTAAAATACCGGATGAAGATTACTCAAGGTCTTAACAAAAAGTCCACCCGCACCTTTTACACCATTGAACTTATGAGCAGAGATACTAATTGTATCAACGCCCTTATAATCAATATCTGTCTTACCAATTCCTTGGGTCGCATCGACATGAAAATGTGCTTTTGGATAATCTTCTAATATTTTAACCATTTGTTCAATCGGCTGAACACTACCAATGATATTGTTTAGAGACATCGTTGTTACGAAAATGACGTCGGAATCTAACTTTTCTTTAAAGTCTTCTAAATCTATCTTACCAACAGA
The DNA here is from genome assembly GCF_000425825.1 of Jeotgalicoccus marinus DSM 19772. Lineage (GTDB taxonomy): Bacteria > Bacillota > Bacilli > Staphylococcales > Salinicoccaceae > Jeotgalicoccus > Jeotgalicoccus marinus. The sequence continues at coordinate 33,179 of NZ_AUEE01000009.1, read as the reverse complement.
TGTCGTCTTTATATATTTTACGATAAAGCCTTCATCTTTCATCTCAGCCAAAACGTTAACAATACTTGGGTGTTCTAATTCACTCGTTAAAATCGTTTTACCAAATTGCTTTTTGTGTCTCAAGGTACTAAGTATAGCAATATTATTCGATTCAGTTGCCGAACTTGTAAATACTAAATCATAGTCTGGTAAATACATTAAATCAAGTATTTGCTTACGTGCGGCTTCTAACAATTTAGCTGCATTTTTACCTGCCTGATGAATACTTGCTGTATTATAGAAATATTTTTCACTCGTCGTGTTAAATGTTTCTAATGCTTCTTTGAATGGTTTTGTTGTTGCTGCATTGTCAAAATATATCATGTGTCACCTCTCACATTAAAATGACTTAGGATAATGACATATCCTAAGTCATGATGTTTACTTATCAAATTGTTTTTCAATTTTAGCGGCGCTACCAGGCTCTTTACTTTCAATTGCATCTTTTGCAACATCAAAAGCACGTTTGTAACGATTTTCTTTAAATAATCTTTCCGCTTCATCAAGTTGTTGGCTTAAGGCCTGATCTTGGCTACGGAATCTATTTCCGTATTGTACCATTAATTCTGTCAGTTGAGAATCCCTCATAACCGCATTCGCCTCAACTTCAAACTTGTTTGTCATCTTCACTGTGTCATTGACTTTCTCTTTGACGTACTCGACGTTTAAAGGTCGACGTTCGAACACTTTTTCAATGTCATTAATGTTCATTTCAATTTCATGCTTCATAACAACAAATTGTTCAGGTAAATTGACTAAGTTTGAAGACATCAAATCACGATACACTTTTTCTTTACGATCATTCACATACTGAAGATTTTCTTCTGCTTCTGCTTCGTCTTCACGTAAGTTAACTAAGTGTTCTTGAATGGCGTTTTGCTCTTCAAAAATCGTGTGTGCATTATTTTTAAGGTAGTCAATATTTTCAATAACAGCACTGTAACGTGTCGTATTCTTTTCAGTTTCGCTAATCATCTCACTGAAGATACCTGTAAGATTTTCAATTTCATTTTCATAATTATAGACTTTTTGAACATCCGACTCATCAATATGATACTGTTCTTTAATATACTCAATTTCAGTTCGTAGCGTATAGTTTAAGGACTTAGATTTAAGCAGTTCATCTTTGATGACATCTTGCTCTTGATCAAACTTGTTTTTTGCAGTTACTTCATGCTCAACAAGTGCATACATATCGTCTAATTCATCATGAATTCCTTCAAGTATCGTATCTGCTTCTTCAAGTTCAAGCTTAGCAACGAGTGGTTCTACCCGATTTAAGTTACTCTTCATTGTAGACAGACGATTTTCAACTTTGATATGGTCTAGGTCATAACCTTGGCCTCTTAAATCGCGACAACCATATCTAAGTTCTTGGAACTGTTGTGGCAGTTCCTTTTTAACTTCCTTAATTAACAGTGGAATCTCATCCATGTTTTCTTTTAAGTTCGAGAGTTCTGTATGGGTGTTAAAGATAAACTCATTCGCACGAATATAGTTCCCATCATTGACCATTTTTTCGTACTTAGCTGTCTCATTCTCATAAGATTTAATCACTTCTTCAAGTGGTTGTTTGGCTTCACCAAACTTGTGCCCATTGGCAAGCACATCACGTTTTGCTTCACGATATAGACGTTCACTATCGATGTACTGTTCTTTACCCTTATCTACAGACTCCATGAAACTTGCGATATCACTAGTCAGTTCATCATACTTGGCCTGAATCAGCTCAATATCTTCTCCGGCTGCTTCATTATTCTCAGTACTCTTATTAAACTTAAACTTCTCTATGTTTAACTTAGACTGCTCTAAAGACTCGCTTGCATGTGTACTGTGAGTATTAACAGTCTCATTCCACTCATTCTGCCAGCCATCATATAATTCCTTGGCTTCCCCGTGCAGATTGTAGCTTTTTAATTTGTCTATATCCAATTTAAATGGAAGATTTTTTGTTTCCTCTAATTTGCTGTACTGCTCATTTACCATCTGTGTTTTAACAGACCTCAGATATAAAAGCACAGCTGCCGTAACGATTACTAATATAATAATCGCAATTAATATATACACCCACATACACTTTACCTCCTATACATAAACTTAATTATAGCCCAAATCATTGCGTTCTAAAACAGATAAATGTATAATTCTTTAAAATCACATTATATAAATACAGTGCGGAGGTTGTCATGTTTACTGAAGTTGAAATAAAAGACTATGAGACACTTAACAAAATGCTAGAAGGTTTAGTTTCAGATGAAACAGATCGTATTGCTAACTTATCAAATGCTTCAGCACTACTTAACACATTCCTAAAAGATATCAACTGGGTTGGTTTCTATTTATATGAAGAAAAATCTAATGAATTAATCTTAGGACCGTTCCAAGGCTTACCAGCATGTGTACGTATAGAAAATGGAAAAGGTGTATGCGGTACTGCTTTTAGAGGAAATGATATTTTCATCGTCGATGATGTCAGTGAATTCCCTGGTCATATTGCATGTGATGCCAACAGTAAATCTGAAATTGTTGTTCCAATGTATAAAGACGGTGTCGGTATTGGTGTCTTAGACATAGACGCACCAATCTTAGAACGCTTTACAGAAGAAGATCGACTCGGCTTAAAAGCTTTTGTAGATACGCTGATTAAATATATTTAATATTGACTTTATACCTTAAGTCATGTATTATTATTTATTGTGTAAATGAACAGATAAGTAGCGGATGATCACTATTAGATAGTATGCATTCCCCCGCGTCAGGTATGTGCTGTGTAACCAATGCTATGAGGCGAAGGCACTTTAGAATGTATACCCTATTAGGAGATTATTCCCTTATGATGTTTTTTGCATAAATTAAAAAACATAAGGAGGAGCTAAATATGGCTCGTTTTACAGGTTCAATCTGGAAAAAATCACGCCGTCTTGGAATTTCTTTGACAGGCACTGGTAAAGAATTAGAACGTCGTCCTTACGCACCAGGACAACATGGTCCGACTCAAAGAGTTAAACTTTCTGAGTACGGTATGCAATTACAAGAGAAACAAAAACTTCGTTACCTTTACGGAATCAACGAACGTCAATTCCGTACGTTATTTAACCGTGCTGGTAAAATGCAAGGTGTACACGGTGAGAACTTCATGATCTTACTTGCGACTCGTTTAGACGCAATCGTTCGTGCAGCAGGTCTTGCTCGTACACAACGTCAAGCACGTCAGTTAGTTAACCACGGTCACATCACTGTTGATGGACAACGCGTTGACATCCCTTCATTCATCGTTAAGCCAGGTCAAGTTATCGGTGTTCGTGAAAAATCACGTAAACTAGATATCATTGCTGAAGCTGTTGAATTAAGCAACTTCACGCCAGACTACCTTACTTTCAATGAAGATAGCCTTGAAGTTACTTTTGACAGACTTCCAGAGCGCAGCGAACTTAACGCTGAAATCAACGAACAACTTATCGTTGAGTACTACTCAAGATAAGCACTTTCGAAACACTAGAAAGCCTGAGAACACTGGTATTATTACTGTTCTCAGGCTTTTTTCTTTTTCAATATTATTTTTTAATTATTTATGAAAGATAACTGATATGATATATAGGTAAATAACGAATTTGAGGTGGAACATGTCTTTAATTGAATTTAAAAATGTTAGTCACAAAGATATTCTGCATAATATTACCGGATCTTTTAAAGAAAATAAGATTACTACCCTTGTAGGTCCAAGTGGTGCTGGTAAAACAACATGCTTAAAGCATATCAACAGCCTCTTGTCCCCCAGTCAAGGAAATATATATTTTAAAGGACAAGATATTGAACAGATAAATAAAAAAGAACTAAGAAAGGAAATTGGCATGGCTTTTCAAAGCTCCCCAATGATCGAAGGAACAGTTTATGATAATTTAAATCTTCCTAAATCTATTTTTAATGAGAAGCTCGACACGGCCATTGCTAAAGACCTATTAGCATGCATGGATCTTAGTCATATCGATTTAAATCAAAAAGTGAAAGTACTTTCTGGTGGTGAGAGAAGCAGGCTTTCTATCGCTAGAACTTTAGTTAATGAACCTAAAGTTTTACTACTTGACGAGATAACCAGTAGCGTGGAATATCGTATGGTGAGAGAGATTGAACGCTTAATTTGTCAACTTCAAAAAAATGTGGGACTCACTGCCATTTGGATTACCCATGATTTAGAACAAGCTCGGCGTGTAAGTGATGATATGTGGTTTCTCAAAGACGGTCATTTACTTGAATTTGGTGAAGCTAGCCTTATCAACCAATCAGATAACACTTATATTCAATCCTTTGTGAGGGGTGAGTATGAATGACTTTTACACAACTACTATTATCGTTAGTATTTGTACTTATCCCTCTAGTACTTACTTTATATTTAAAACTTGGTTTAGAAAATGACATCATCATTGCGACTATACGTTCAACTATCCAACTTTTAATAATTGGTTATATACTAACCTTTGTTTTTGATGCAGAAAACCCAATTTTCATCATATTGATGATTATTGTCATGATTCTAGCCGCAACACAAAATGTTATTAAAAAAGGCAGTGGCATTCCTGGTATTGCATGGACGATTCTTCTTGCTATGATTACGGTAGAATTACTTTCAATGAGTCTTATGCTTAGCTTGGGTATTATAGATTTCACTGCTCAAGAAGTCATCCCAATATCAGGGATGGTTATTGGAAACAGTATGGTGCTCTCTCTACTATTTGTCAGCGAATTCAAAGAAGAAGTTAAAAGAAGTGATGAAATTATAGAACTAATATTATCCTTTGGTGGTGACAAAAAAAGTGCCGTATCAGGTAGTTTAAAATCTGCAATCAGAACAAGCATGATTCCGACCATAGAATCGCAAAAAACCATGGGTCTAGTACAACTCCCTGGAATGATGAGTGGGCTCATTATAGGTGGTGCAGACCCCTTAGAAGCAGTCTTATACCAACTTTTAATACTCTTTTTAATACTGATGACAGCAACGATTGCCTCAATTATCGTCGGATATCTATCTTATCCTAGGTTATTTAACAATAAGCTGCAATTTATCGGTATAAAAGAAGAAAGCTAATCCAAATAATTAGATTAGCTTTCTTCTTTGACAATTGATAAAATTGTTGAATCTATAATAAAGTCAAAATTATCTGGTTCTACATTCTCGTTAACTATATAATTTTTGTGCATCATTAGAAGCTTTTGAGTAAAGTTACGGGCGTAACGTCCACTCGTCTTTTCTTGATCTTTTAAACTCTCATATTTATTGATGACTGCCATTCTTAAGAAATCTTCATTGAATCGCCACTGATTCTTTAAATTATTAACGACAATTTCTGCAACTTCCTCAGCACTAAATTGTGGGAACTCTAAAGTATACGGGACTCTTGATCTTAAACCTTCATTTGATGACATAAACCGTTCCATATCAGCGGTGTAACCTGCAAAGATGACAATAAATTTCTCTCGATTATTTTCCATAGCTGTGATGAGTGTTTCAATTGCTTGTTTACCAAAGTCATTATCGCTATTTTCTATGGACAGTTGGTAGGCTTCATCAATAAACAGTACCCCACCCATTGCTCTATCAATTGCATTACTTGTGTTTTTCTCTGTATGACCAATATATGATCCAACAAGATCACTACGATCGACTTCAATTACTTTATCGTCAGGTAAAATGTCTAGGGCTTTAAAGAATTTTGCAATCAATCTTGCAATGGTCGTTTTTCCTGTTCCAGGGGGACCGGTAAAGCTCATGTGATAGGAAGACTTACCGACATCTATCCCTCTTTCTTCAAACATTTTATTTGCCTGAGCTTCTTTAATCAATTGGTTAATAAAAGTTTTCACATTATCTAATCCGGTCATGCTATTGAGCTCATCAAGTAAGGCTTTTAAACTATTGACCGCTTCACTTTCATTACCTAAAAGATTTGTCCAATCTTCATCTGTAATTTTTAAGAAGTCATCTGACTCAATGGTTCCGGATTCAGCCACCCGATTCGATTGTTCTAGTATAAGTTTTTCATTAAAATTCCGAACAAATCTAGCATTACTACCATCAGTCGAGCGACTGTAAGCTTTCTTTAATTCTTTTGCATATTTTTGATGATCAAATTCATAATGTTCATTTTCTAACTCTTTAATGCCAATTTTCCCGAGTTCTTCAGTGCTATAATCTTCAAATTTAAAATAATGTGGAATTCTAGATTTCAAACCTGGGTTCATATTAAAGAAGTCATACATCTCTTTTGTATAGCCTGCAAAAATGATCATAATGTCATCCCGATTATCTTCCATATATTTAAGTATAGTATCGAGTGCTTCCTGACCATAATTCGTCGTTCCGCCTTCACTGTTTAAGGTGTATGCTTCATCTAGGAAAAATACTCCACCGTGGGCACTTTTTAATTTTTCTAAAGTAATTTCTGTAGTTTTTCCAAGATAACCGGATACTAGATCTTGTCTAGATACTTCAACGAATTTATTGTTCGATAAAGCACCTTCTTCATATAAAGCTTGACCGACTAATCTTGCGACTGTTGTTTTACCTGTTCCTGGGTTTCCAAGGTAGACAGAATGAAGAGACGACTGACGAACGGGTAAGCCTTTCTCCTCTTTTGCCTTGTTAATTTTAGCCAAGTTTATAAATTTCTTAACAGCATCTTTTACTTCGCCAAGACCGATTAAATTATTAAGCTGTTCTAATGCTTTCCCCTTCTTGACAGTCGGTTGCTCGTTACTTTGTTGATTTTCAACTTTGTTATTGTCGACATCTGTCATTAATTCTTGAATCTTCGTCTTTTTATCCTCAGTGTTTACTTTATAACTACCAGACACATCGACAGCGATTGGATAATAATCACTCTGAATATTATCGATGGTCAACTCTGAGTCAACGACTCTCATTATCGGGTTATAGGGAGATGACAAATTCTTAATTTCAACCGTTGAGTTTTCATGAATCTGCATGGAATATACAGGGGGTACAATCATCACAGCTAAATTCTCCACCTTAAAGTGACTCTTAGCATAGAGTTCAAAAAATCCATAGACAGTCATCCAACTCTTCTCAGTGAGCTGTGAATTTTTAAGAAACACGCCTCGAACCTTATTGCCATCGAAGGTTGCTTTACTATCATTTAGTTCAACACCAAAACCCTTAGCCCTAACATCTGTAACATCTGACTTTGTTAAAGTAAGGTTGGCATTAAACCCCCTAATCGGATTATCATTGATATCACCGATTACCGTACATAAATTTAAATCAGTTTGACTGTCAGTGATATATATATTTCTAGGATCGACCGAATCATAGAAATTTAAAGTTGATTTATTTGCTATAAATCTCGAACTTTCCTTAACATATACGCCGCCAGTAATTTTACAATCATCAATTAAGAGTGATGAGCTATTAACCACAATCCCATTTAGTTCTGACTTATAAATATCACCATTACAATCCTCACGGAGTTCTAAAGCGTAACTTCTTTCAACAATGTTATCCACTACAGAACGCTTCATTTTTAGCTCGCCACCACCATTGATAAAGACTGGACTCGCCATTCTTTTACTTCCAATTATCTTGACATTTTCTAAGGTAAGCTTCCCACCATCAACATAGATTCTCTCACCAGATCGTTCATCAGTAAGACCAAAATCAATCGTTAAATTTTTTAAATGTAATTCCCCTTGCACAGTAAAACCTGCACTGATCACGACACTTTCATTTTCACGGCCTTCTATTGCTGTATAACAATCTTTCGGTATGTTCATTCCGTCGATTAAAGTATGATATGGTTCAACCTGAGACATGATGATTCTGTCATTGTTTTTTATTGTTTTAAATACATCTTGAAAAGGAACTTCTCTTCTGCCATTACCGACTAATATATCTTTTCCCATCCCTAGTACCTCCATTAAAACAAAATAGGTATCATTTATTATACTAAAGTTCAGAATAATCTAAAGTAATGACTCAAACATAAAAAAAGAGACACCTTTCGGTGTCTCTCAAAATGTACTATTTATAATTAAGCTCCAGTAACGTTGACAGCTTGTGGTCCACGTTGACCTTCTTCGATTTCAAAAGTAACTTTTTGACCTTCTTCTAAAGTTTTGTAACCATCAGCTTGGATAGCAGAGAAGTGTACGAATACGTCGTCTCCAGCTTCTTGTTCGATGAAACCAAAACCTTTTTCAGCGTTAAACCATTTTACAGTTCCTTCATTCATTGAAAAAACCTCCTTGTGCTTATGCACGTGTTATTTTTGCAGTTTTGAACATTTAAAAGAGTTTTTTCAACTATGAAATAGAAACTATTTAAACTTATCTTAAAAACTACATTCTTAATATACCACACACTAGCAATTATGCCAAGTGTTTATTACTAAATAATACCGAGTATAAAGGCCACAGCCATTGCAAGTATACTGAATGCCCATACCCACCAAAAAGCATAACGGATATATCGACCCATTTCTATACCTGCAAGACCAACCGCTAGCCATAGAGCTGGAGAGAATGGACTGATGAAAGTACCGATGATATTACCTATCATCATTGAATAGGCTGCGACAATATTATCTACACCTTCTGCAACGACTATCTCCTCGACTACTGGTAAGAGTGCAAAGTAGTAGGCGTCGGTATTCAGGACTAGTTCCAACGGTGCACCGAAGAAACCAACAACATAATGTAAATATGGAATGAGCGCACCAGGTAAAATAACGATAATATCTTCAGCAAGTGAGTTCAACATTCCCGAGTTCTCTAATATACCTAAAAATGACCCTGCTGCTAGAATAATCGCAGCCATTAGCAGGGCACTCGGTGCATGTGCTCTAATACGCTCCATCTGTATGTCAACATTAGTATAGTTCACTACTAATGCGATACTTACAGCAATCATAAAAATTAAACCTGCAGGCAGTAATCCTGACATTAAAAATCCAACGACTAAAAGCGTTAATAATATATTAAACCATAAAAGCTCAGGTCGTACTAATGCTGTCTTCTCGTCTGATTTCTCTACATTAAATTCATCCATGTTGATTCCCTGAATCAATAGTCCATTTTTCTCAAGTCGTTTCTTCTCTAAGTTTCCGATAAATGCTGCCATTAAAACTAAGAGAACAATCAGTGAAATTTGTAAGGGAATTAAAGGTTGCCACAACTCTGATGGATCAGAACCTGTTATTGCCGCAGTACGACCTAAAGGTCCTGCCCAAGGCACCATATTCATGATACTGGCACTGATACCAATTAACATGACCAACAAATACGGACTCATATTAAGTCGCTTATATAGCGGAAGTAAAGCTGGTATAGTAATTAGAAATGTCGACGCACCAGACCCATCCAAGTGAGCAATGGCACCTATGATAGCAGTTGCCATTGCAATTAGTATGACATTTCCTCTAGAAAGTTTAACCATCCGTTGGATTAAAGGATTAAACATCCCAGTATCTTGCATAATTCCAAAGAACAATATAGCAAAAATAAACATTATAACAACTGAAATAACTGAAGCAATTCCGTCGTTAAAAAACGTTGTAATTTCTTCTAAACTAAACCCTGCTACAAGTGCCCCTATAAACGGTACTGTCACCAACGCAACAATTGGATTCAGCTTTTGTGTAATTAATAAAACAACTATCGATAGTATTACAATTAACCCAACTATCGTAAGCATAAAGATCCCCCTCTTTTATCTATGTAAGGCTCAATATAAAAAACGCTTACAAAATCATATAAATCGCTTACAAAAATAATAAATAATCTATATCTAAATCCGCTTTTCCACCTTAAAATATTTATTAATGAAATTAAAGCCTTGAATTTTTCAGAATTTTTGGTAGAAAATTCGAGATAATTATTGTAAACACTATGAAAACTTGTCATATTAGCTTTAGTAATACTTATTAAAGATAATAAAAACATTAAGTATAAATTAAATTTTTCTACAAAAAAAAACACACACGACATTGTCGTGTGTGTAAATTGATTCTAACTTAGAACATTTCTGAAGTTGTTTTACCTTGCATGTGAAGTGTAAGGTAATCTGGTCCACCTGCTTTAGAGTCAGTACCTGACATCTTGAAGCCACCGAATGGATGATAACCAACGATAGCTGCTGTACAACCACGGTTGAAGTATAGGTTACCTACCATGAAGTCACGTCTTGCTTCTTCTTGGTGTGCTCTATTTTTCGTTAATACTGCACCTGTTAGTCCATAGTCAGTATCATTTGCAAACTCAATCGCTTCAGTGAAGTTTGAAGCTTTTGCAAAGCCAACAACTGGACCGAAGATTTCTTCTTGCATGATACGATCATCATGTTTAAGTCCTGAAAATACTGTCGGGTGTACAAAGTGACCTGTCTCGTTATCGATTGTTCCACCGACTTCAAGTTTTCCTTCTTCTTTACCAATTTCCAAGTATTTTTGAATTTTTTCAACTGATGATTCATCGATCACTGGCCCCATAAAGTTATCTTCTTCTGGGTTACCAATTGTTAAGTCTTTAGTTAAAGCAACAACTTTTTCTAATAGCTCATCATGAATATCTTCTAAAGCAATAACACGTGAACATGCTGAACATTTTTGACCAGAGAATGCAAATGCTGAAGTGACAATTGACTCTGCAGCTAAATCTAAGTCTGCACTGCTGTCAACTACGATTGTATCTTTACCACCCATTTCAGCAATCACGCGTTTAAGGTTAACTTGACCTTCTTGAACGACTGCTGCTTTTTCATAGATATCTACACCGACATCACGTGAACCTGTGAAGGATACAAATGCTGTATCTTTGTGTTCAACAAGTAAGTCACCAATTTCACGACTTGAACCTGGAATAAAGTTAACTACACCTTTTGGTAAACCTGCTTCTTCTAGTACTTCAACAAATTTATGAGAAATTACTGAAGCTTTAGAAGATGGTTTTAATAGGACCGTATTACCAGTTACTAAGGCTGCAGAAGTTGTCCCTGCCATAATTGCTAGAGCGAAGTTCCATGGGGAAATCACTAGCCCTACACCTAATGGAATGTAGTCAAAACGGTTTTTCTCACCAGGACGTGAAACGACTGCTTTACCGTTTTTAAGTTCTATATTTTGTCTTGCATAATATTCTAAGAAATCGATCGCTTCTGCAGTATCTGCATCAGCTTCTTTCCACGGTTTACCTGCTTCTTTTACAAGTAAAGCTGTGAATTCAAATTTTCTGTTACGAATAATGTTAGCTGCTTTAAAAAGTACATCTGAACGGAATTCAAATGTTGATTTTCTCCACTCTTTAAATGTTTCTTTAGCAACTTCCATTGCATCTAATGCTTCTTTTTCACCTGCTTGAGACATCTGTCCAATGATCTCGTCTTTTTGTGCAGGATTATAAGATGCTAATTTTTTTTCAGTTAAGACTCTTTCACCATTAATGATCAATGGATAGTCAGAACCAAAATCTTTCTTAACTGTTTCAAACCCCTTATTTAATAAATTTCTGTTCTCTTCTTTAGAGAAATCAGTAAATGGTTCATGTTTGTACGGTATCATAAAATAAATTCTCCTTTGTTTTTAATATCCTTTAAAACTTATTAAATTCTTTCCGCATTTTTAAGATAACATTGTTTAGGAAAATCTCCAACTATTCCTTTGCATATTCTATAAAATTTTTAATCCGCTTTCATTATTGACAGAGTAATGTTTTGGAATACTTCTACTGCGATAGGTAAGACGCTCTCATCCAGATCGAAACTCGGGTGATGATGTCCATATTTAAGATCAAACGGGAACAGCATGTATGTTGCTTGCCCACCTTTATCATGGACGCGATTTAACATCAAAGTAACATCTTCTGAGGCACCAAGTGGTAAGTCATCTCTTAAGTCTTTTACTATTTCCACTTTTTCAACTGTATCTCTAATCATTTTAACCAATTCACTACTACAAACTGAACTTACAGCTTGCCCGACGATCTCTATTTCTACTTCATTGTCATACATATTAGCTGATGATTCTAAAACCTTTACAGTTTTTTCATACATGTATTCGTTTAACTCAGTCGTTTCACCGCGTGTCTCAATTTCCATTTTTGCTTGGTCTGCTATTACATTTCTTCCACTTCCCGCAGTAAGTGATCCTGTATTTATTCTAGTCGCACCGTCTCTATGTCTAGCAATCGCATTTAAGTTCAAGGCTGCACTTGATGCAGCTAAAAGTGAATTATTTCCTTCATTTGGTTCTACACCAGCATGTGCTGATTTCCCTGTGAAATGTGCATCTAATTTAGTCGTCGCTAAGAAGTCTGTCGTGGATAAGGAAACAGTGCCCACCGGCATTTTTCTAATACCAAGATGTAAGGAAAAGAAGTAATCAACATCATCCAACCACCCTTTTTCTACAACAGACTTTGCACCTTTAACACTTTCTTCGGCTGGTTGGAAGATAATTGTAAAACGTCCTTTTAAATTATCAATGTTAGCATTAATATATTTCACGAGATTAAGTCCAACCGTGATGTGACCGTCATGACCACAAGCATGCATCTCACCAAAATGCTGTGAACCAAAGCCTTCACTATTAGGGATATGTGCTTGATCTGTTGCCTCTGTAATCGGCAGACCGTCAATATCAAAACGTGCCGCAAAATGAGGACCTGGTTTATTTGTATCTATAGTCGCGATAACACCAGTCATACCATCCTTTATTTTACTTAAAAATGACTCTGGCACACCGTAATCAAGTGCTCTTTGATAAGATGCTGCCATCGTTTCTTCTGAAGGCATACCAACTCGCGCGCTCTTTAGTAAAACATCGTCACCGAGATGTAAGGTAAAATCAGTATCTTTTAAATGCTCATAAATTTCATAAGTTGTAATATATTCAGTAAATCCCACTTCAGGAAACTGATGAAATTTTCTTCTTGTTTCAACTAAGATATCCGACATATTATTCTTCCTTTGCTAAGCTATTCAATGTATCTACAGCCATATTTACCATCGCAGTGATACCGTATTTAAAAGCATCTTCATTTAATCTAAATGCAGGGTTATGGAGTGGTTTTTGACCCTCACCGACTGACGTTCCTAACCAGTAATACACACCTGGATATTTTTGCAGGAATCTTGCGAAGTCTTCACCCGCTAAACTTGGTTGCAAGGATGGGACAGCCGTTTCACCGTAAAGGTTCACTATAGATTTTCTAAGTTCGCTCGCCCAGTGATCGTCATTTACTGTTGCAGGGTAGCCATCGTCAAAAATAATTTCACATTCAGCACCCATTGAGGTTACAACATTTTCAACCACTTCAAAGAAGCGTTTCTTCATCAATGTTTTCGTACCATCTGACTGTGTACGAATCGTACCCTCAAGTTCTGCAGTTTCTGCGATGACATTATGTTTAGTGCCTGCCTCAAAACGTCCGACTGTTAAAACGGCAGGTTCCATCGGGTTCGCATTTCTACTTACGAGTGTTTGTAGTGCATTGACAACTTGGTTTCCGGTAATCAAAGCGTCTACCGTACTATGTGGCATTGAAGCATGGCCACCAGAACCTTTAATAATAATTTTAAATTTATCGGAATTGCCCATGATTGGCCCTGCCATCACTCCAAATTTGCCTACTTCAAGATCTGGCCACACATGCTGAGCAAAGAGCATTTCTGGTTCATATTCATCAAAGACGCCATCTTCCATCATAGCCTTCGATCCACCTGTCGGTGATAGTTCCTCAGCAGGTTGGAAGATTAATAAAATCGTTCCTTTTAAATCTTTTTTATTATCGTTTAGTACTTTACCCGCATGGAGCAACATCGACGTGTGCGCATCATGACCACATGAGTGCATGACGCCTTCATTTTCTGAAACGTATTCCACTCCTGAAATTTCTTTCATCGGTAAAGCGTCTATATCTGCTCTTATACCAATTATTTTACCGCTTTGTTCACCTTCTATGATGCCGAGTATCCCTGTCCCTGCAAAGCCTGTTTTAAAGGGAATACCATATTCAGTTAATTTTTCTTGAATTCTTTTTGAAGTCTCAAATTCTTCTGTACTCAGTTCAGGATAGCGATGCAAGATTCTTCTAAAATCAATTGCATCTTGAATTGTATGTTCATCAATAGTAAACATCATATTTCCACCTTTGCTTTACTTATTATAATAATCAATAAAGTCGCCTTCGAGTTGCCACCCGATATAATTTTGTCCGTCATTCATCATCCAATCATAATTGTCATACTTAACTTTGATGACTTCCCCATGATTGGTCAATTCTGTATTAAGCGGTAAATATAAAATGTGTCTTCTCTTCCCATTATATTTCAGTCTCGTACGCATAATTTTGAAACCAAGTCTAAATTTATCTTTTAGGCTCGCGAGGTTTGACGGCATGACTGTTGAAAAGATATAGTCAAAATCACCAGACGCCTTGACCTGATCGATTAAAAATTCACCCATTTTAGTTTGTAATCCTTGCCCTCTATGATCTGGATGCACAAGAGAAATTTCCGAATAAATTGAGCGCTCACGTGGCACTTGAACATCGTCAGCTAAATGCTCATCTTCGTCTAGGTCCGGAATATACATCGTTCTTAAAGCAACAAGTTGATCATGAACAAAGACACCAGCTGTATAGCCTTGTTCAACACCTTGTTCAAACTCACTTCTAGAGAGCTTTTGTAGCACTTCTTTTTGCTCTAAAAACTCATAGATAGAATCTTGTAAGACTAGCATTTCATCAATATCATGCTTGTTTAGTTTAACGAAATTCATGGAAATCCCTTCTTTCTTAGTTTATATGTTTATAGTATATTTCTTTCGGTTATATTTATATTGAGGAGTTGGTTAACATGAATATATTAGTAAAATGCATGAACTCCAACGAAGACCACAGTTTCTTTAAAATAATCCATAATATAAATGAAGAACAATCCGCTGTTGACGACTTTATTTTTGAATGCGTGAGAAAACATCCTGACTTTAATGACAAGGATGTCGTCGTACAGCTGATCTACCCACATCACTCAGAATTGTATACTGAATATCATTTGGATTATGTGAGCCGCTAAATTAGCGGCTTTTTTATTGGTTTTCTAACCATTCAAACATAAGTGGAACCCAATTTTGAACATGCTTATTTACTTTACCGGTAATTTCACTCGCAACACTTAACCCGTGATCACCTTCTGTAAAAGTGTGTAGTTCCCATGGAATACCCGCTTTCTCTAAAGCATCTGCAAAATCAAGTGCATTTTTCACATAGACCAATCGATCCCCTACAGTATGCCAAATAAAAGTTCTAGGTGTATCTTTATTCACATGATTTTTCAAAGTCGCCTTGTCTAAAATTTCTGGATCAATTTCAGCACCAAATACCATACGACTTGCCATAGACATATAAATTGGATCCCCTACACCGCGTGTTTCTGCAATTTGTCTGTTTAAGTCATAGTCTAAAATTGGATAAGATAAAACTTGGAAATTTGGTTTATACCAACGTGATTCCTTACCAACTAAATCTCTTAGCCATGCTTTATTCCAATGGACACTGAGACTTGCAGCTAGGTGTCCACCTGCAGAAAAACCGATTAATCCAATATTATCTGGATCTACATTATATTCATGAATGTTTTCTCTGATATGAGAAAGTGTTAATGCAAGCTCAATTAACGGGTTTGGAAATTCAGAACCAAGTACTTTGTCTGGTTCTACCATTGAAGCAATTTTATAGAGTTCATCTCTTGATGCTTGACGTCCTTCACTTTCTATCATCGTACCAATCGTTGAGTACCTTAGTATAAATACCTGATAACCCCGCTTAAGAAAATCATAGGCAATAGGTTCAGCCTCTCTTTTAGATAAATACATGTAACTACCACCTGGACAGATAACCACAGCAGGCTTCTTCTCAAAACTCACTCCGGTTTCACCGAACAGTGCGGTAACTTCAGCATAGTAATCACCGATTTTAAACTTCTTTATATTCATATATTTCAAGCCTCACTTCCTTACCTTAATATTATCAAAAAATTCAGTTCAATATATATATAAAAGACAACTATTTCGGACAAATGTATAATGAAGTAGACAAAATTATTTATTGTATCTAGGAGGATAATGTAATGACAAAAGATTACTCAAAAGATTTAAGCTTATTAGGTAACCAAGAAGTATCATATAACTATGAATATAATCCTGATATATTAGAAACATTCGATAACGACTATCCAGGAAGAGACTACTTTGTTAAATTTAACTGTCCAGAATTTACAACACTCTGTCCAATGACAGGTCAACCAGACTTTGCCACTGTCTATATCTCTTACATACCAGATGTCAAAATGGTAGAAAGTAAGGCTTTAAAACTTTACCTTTTCTCATTTAGAAACCACGGTGGTTTCCATGAAACGAGCATGAATATGATTTTAGATGATCTCGTGAAATTAATGGATCCAAAATACATTGAAGTTTGGGGTAAATTCACACCGCGTGGTGGGATTTCCATCGACCCTTATGTTAACTACGGTCGACCAGGTACTAAATATGAGGAAATGAGTACGCACAGAATGTTAAATCATGATATGTATCCAGAAAAAGTCGATAATAGATAAGAATAAACCTATAAAAGCGGATGTTAGACTTCTAAGGAAAAGCATCAGCGTAAGACTACAGGCTTACGCGATGCCCCTGAAAAGCTATCATCCGGCTTTTTTATTATAAGCTTTTACTTACTGTCTTCTTATAATATAAGAGTGACATCAGTGCAAAGATTGAGTATAGAATTGTGTAGATGAGCATAACGAGGAGTGTGGGTCTCCACATCTCAACACCGAATATAAACCAACCAGATCTGACTGCAAAAATTGAATGAAGTAATCCAATGAATAGTGGAATACCAAAGGATATAACCATCTTATTGACTAGTCCTCTTAATATCTCATTATTTGTGAATCCAAGTTTTCTCAGGACTTGGTAAGATCCTTTTTCACTTTCACATTCATCAATTTGCTTAAAGTATAAAATACAACCTGATGTGAGTAGGAAAGCAAAGCCTAAATAGCCTAAGACAAACATGAGAATACCTGATGTTTGAATCATCTCATTATAAGACATTTGCTGTGATGAGAATGCTGGATTTTCTTCCTTATCCATCATTTCTAATACATCCTCATTGTCTCCTTCAACAATGTTAAAGGCTGCAAGTTCTGTCGGCCTTTCAGCATCAATTTCAGACACTACTTCGTTTTCCATCAATTCTTTATATACTTTATCGTCCACTACTAGTGTCGGCATACCAAAGGTTAACCGTGTTGGGAGTACTGCTTCAGAATATACTTTTGAAACTTGTACTGTTTTTTCAAATCCTTCAGTTGTAGTAAAGGTCATAGGAGTGCCGGCTTCTAGATCTGTAAAAAAGTCTAAGATTGCCATTGTCCCTGTTGCATAGACTTCATTTTCACTTACATCATAACCTTCAAAGTCTGCATCACTTACGATAGGATATTGTATACCTTCTATATCTTGACTGGCTAAATTTGTTTCCATTTGATTATCCATTTGTACATTAAATAATAGGAATTCTTTTTCGTAACGACTAATGCTATATCCCTCATCATTTAACATATCTTCATAGAAATCAATATCTTCACTTGTTTCAACCGTATAGTCGTATGGTTCAGTACTTTCTAGCATTTTCTCGGTCGAGTAAAAGTTAATATACGATAGTGACATTGCTGTAATGCTTATTGCTGTAATGACTGTGATTATTGTGAGTAAGAAAGCATTTGAACGCATCTTAAACATAATAGATGTCGTAGACAGTACATCTTTTACATTAACATGGCCAGCTTTTCTTTTTCTAAAGAAGTTTAAAATTAGAGCGACACCACATTTAAATATAAGATAAGTCCCTACAATCGTTAAGAACAAAATACCTAACATTAAAATGGGGAGTAGTACTGGCATCTCCATGGCCATATCAAACATCTGGGATGATAGGAAATATCCCACTGCTACCATAACGATTCCGAGAATGCCGAACAAGGCAGTCGTTACACCAATTGGTCGTTGACTCGACTCGGATACCTTATTTAATTTCAATAGATCAATAAGTTGATGTCGACCTAAGAAGATTCTATTTTGTATTAATAAGCAAATGAAGATAAATACAAAAACGCCAGCTGTGGTGAGGGCTGCTACCATAGAGAAACTCATCTCAACCATTAAGTCAACACCAATGATTTTCATTAGAATCATCAACAATAGTCGAGAGATAAAGAATCCTAAAATGATACCGAGAACTAAACTTCCAAAATATATGATAAAGTTTTCAACCAGTAAAATTCTAAATACCTTGGACTTATTCATCCCGATTAACTGATAAAGTGCAAGTTCCCTATGTCTTCTCTTAATGAATATCAAATTCGCAAACATGACAAAGAATATTATGATAATCACAATGACAACGGATCCGACAGAGAACAAGGCGTTCATTGCAGTACTTTGTGAAATTTCTTCGCCAGCCTTTTCGTCAAACGTCAGTGTTAGCAATGAAAAGAACAAGGCAACACTAAAGACAAGTGCGAAGATGTAAAGCGCGTAGTTTTTTAGATTTCTAGTAAAGTTTTTGATAATTAAACTATTTAGATTCATCTAGTACACCACCTAAGACGCGTTGGGTATCTAAAATTTCACTGTAATAATCATCTTGACTCATGTCACCACGTGAAAGTGATGTATAGACTAGTCCGTCCTTTAGAAATACCACTCGATGTGAGAAACTCGCAGCAGTTGCGTCATGTGTGACCATGAGTACACTTGTGTTAAGATTTTCATTTAGTTGCTGTAGCTTTTTCAACAGATCACTTGCTGATTTAGAGTCTAGCGCACCGGTTGGCTCATCAGCAAAAATAATTTTCGGTTGGTGGATAAATGCACGTGCAGCACTCGTTCTTTGAGCCTGTCCTCCAGAGATTTGGCTAGGATACTTGTTCTTTAGATCACTAATTCCGAGTTGGCTAGCAATTGTCTCGAATTGATTTTCCGCTTCTGATTTAGACATCGAACGTATAGATAGAGGTAACATAATATTTTCTTTTACCGTTAGAGTATCTAAGAGATTATATTCTTGAAAGATAAATCCTAAATCCTTCTTTCTAAAGTCTGCTAATTCCTTATCTTTTAAAGTCGTAAAGTCAAAATTATCGATGTAAATGTGACCACTTGTCACTTTGTCAATTGAACTGAGCACATTAAGTAAGGTCGTCTTACCAGAACCTGAGGCACCCATGATGGTAACAAACTCCCCCTTTTTTAGATTCAAATCAATACCTTTTAAAACTTCTGTGCGATTAAACTTATTGCCGTAACTTTTTTTAATGTTCGTTGCTTTTAATAACATATTAATTGCCTCCTGTTTTAATTGTTAATACCAGTTTAATCTCTAGAAATCCTTTTATCGTTTGAATCTCCTAACAAAAAGCACTATGAAGTGACAAAAATGTCACTTCATAGTGATATCAGAGAATTTATTTGCCTTATTAAAGATTAAGGTCATTGTTGTATATTCTCCATATGTGGATTGTGCAGTTAGGTCAATATTTAACACCTTACACACTTCCTGGCTTAAATAGAGCCCCATACCTGTAGATTGATTATCGTCGTGATCTGACGTTGATGTAAATCCTGAGTCAAAAATTCTATCTATATCTTTTCTTTCGATTCCTCGTCCGAAATCAGTGATTGTAAGTCGTAAATGATCCGCCACCATTTCCCCTGAAATGACTATGTCGTTATCATTCGAATACTTCACGCTATTTGTCAAAATTTGATCTAATACGAACTGTAACCACTTTTTATCAGAATATACATGCTCATATTTAAGTTCAACATCAAAACCTATATTTTTTTCCATACACACACTTCTCAACTTAAGTATTGAGTGTTTAATCAAATCATTAATATTAAATGATTCAATATATAAATCATTTTTAATATTGGGCAGTCGCTGAAGATATAAAATTTCGTTCAGCATATTATTCAGTCTGGTCCATTCACTTTGGAGTTTGTCATGATAATCGCCTTCTAAGTCATCAATCATTAATTTCATGGTTGTGACTGGCATCTTCATATCATGGATGAACCGTGTCAGCTCATCTAAGTTTTCCTTTGTTCTCCCCGCTTCTTCCTCAAGTTCTGCTTGATGATGAAGCCTTAACTCATATAACTTGTCGTAAATCTTCTTTTGAGTATTTACTAAGGGTTGGTCTACAGTTTCCACATCATTTAGGTTACCTAAGGCATCAAACTCATTTTGAAACGTCCACTTTCTCACAAAATCCCAAGCTAAATATATTATAAAGATTAAAAGATTAAATAAAATCAAGTAGATAACAGAAACGTTTGGAATACCGTTATCAAGCATTCCTATAAGGACTATAAAACTATTCATTATTATAAACAAAACAGCGATATTTATATTTTCTTTAAAGTACATTATTTTACCCCTTTAAGACGTAACCACTACCTGTCTTTGTTTCAATCGCATCGTCTAACCCTATTTCCTCAAGTTTTTTTCTCAGGCGATTTACGTTCACAGTCAATGTATTATCGCTAATAAATCTAGAGTCATCCCATAGGGATTCAATAATATCATTCCTTGAGATGACCTCATCTATGTTTTGAGCCAAAATTGATAAGATATAAGATTCATTTTTTGTTAGTTCAACTTCATTTTCTTCCATGATAATTTTCAACTTTTTAAAATCAAAAACAGCGTTCCTATATTTATAAACACTGACGTCAGTTGCCTTATACTCATAAGTTCGTCTTAATAACGCTTGAACCTTTGCATTTAACACTTCAAAGTTAAAAGGCTTTTGGACATAGTCATCCGCACCCATTTGCATGCTCATGACCATATCAGCAGGATGATCCCTCGAGGATAGAAAAATAATGGGGACACTAGAAATATTTCTAATCATTCTGCACCAATAGAATCCGTCATATTTTGGAAGTGTAATGTCGATGATGACTAAGTTAGGTTTGACCTCTATAAAATCGTTCATTACATCGCTAAAATCCTTTATTCCAAATGCGTCTATATCCCATTCATTGAACCTTTTAAAAAGCTCATCTAAAAGTACCATATCATCTTCTATAATGAGTAACTTCATTGATTAGACCCCTTTTTTCTTGATCGGCATTACATTTAAGTATGTCAGTGTTCTCCATATCCACTCTAGTGGACCATATGAAAAATTAGACATCCACATCTTAGATAAAATAATTTGCACAGTGAAAACAACGAGTACGATTGGCACAAAATAAATTGCATCCACACGATTAAATAAACCACCAACATAAAAGATAAGTAACATGATTATCGTTTGACCAATATAATTTGTCAAAGCCATTTGACCGACTGGTTGTAGAACTTTCACAAGCCCTTTAAAGTGCTTCATTAAAATTAGCATCAATGCAACATAGCCGAGTGACATCAATGGACCACCTAAAGAACTTGAGAGTTGCCCAAGTGTTGAATAAGTATCATTATCACCTGCATAGGTTGTAAAATATCCTGTCACAATTTTAATTGGCAGACCAATACCTAAACCATACCAAGCTAGTTTTTTTATCATGTTCATATGTGCAGGTAAGTTTTCAAACACTCTCATTTGACCGAAAGATAAACCGATTAAGAACATTGCAAGTACAATTGGCACAACAAAAATCATTCCTGAAACCGAGATTCCTAGTAAGGTCATATTCATACTGACAACTTCACTATAAGAACCACTACGAATCGCATCGGTCATTCCAATTTCAAAGGCAAAGCCAGCCATCGATTGATCGCCCATTAAGAATAAGGCTAGAGCCCCTAGTAAAATTAAGCCTGTGATCATTGTTAATATCAGTACTGCAATAATCACGTTCACCTTAGGACTCAATCTATAGAAGAAGAAAAGAAGTGCACCAGCAATTGCATAGGTCCACAGAATATCGCCATACCATAAAAATATTCCATGTAGGAGACCAAAGATTAATAAGACAAACATTCTTCTATAAAACAAGGGTGCAAGATTTTTACCCTTTTGTTCCGCTCTAGATAAAAAGATGAAAAATCCTAATCCAAACAAGAACGAAAACATTGTAAAAAAATTCGTTGTAAAAAAAGTGTTGATGAAAAATAAACTCAGTTCATTCCAAAAACCTGTGTATATTTCACTGCGCTCTGGATTCAAGCTGTCCTCAATATCAGGACCAGCAAATGCCATAATATTCATCATCAAGATACCTAACAAGGCAAATCCTCGAATGCCATCAATTTCATGTATTCTTTCCTTAAATGAAACAGGTTGATTTTGATTCATTGGTCCACCTCTAAAGATTATTTATTTCTAACTTACCCTAATCTTACTAGTAAAAATAAAAAATCGCATTTCTTTATGAAAGAAAGGCGATTTTAAAACTGCATAAATTCTGGTGGTGCACCAGTTAAATATGTGTATATATAGTAAAAACATATCAAAGCCAGTGGAACTACAATAACAATAAACAAGAATAATCTCAAAAATCTCACCAAGATTTTATATATAACAATGCATAATATAATAATTAACGTACCATATAATATGTTACTCCAAGTATATTCAATGGACGTATATCCAGTATAATTCACAAGAAATATTGCAACCACACTGAGTATGACAATCAACACCAAACGCATTAACATGATTCTCTCTCCTTTTGGTCTTTTAATTATACAGGATAAACGTCAACATTTGAAATTTAAGCACGTTAGTTTCTTATATTTAAGGCTGCAATCATACCAATAAAGACGATGACAAAGCCTAACCAAGGGCCATATGATATATCGAAATTGTTGATGAAGACGCCGCCGATAACTGCCCCAATTCCGATACCAAGATTTAGTGCTGACATGTTCCAACTGAAGACATTTGAACTCGACCCCTCAATATTATCGACTAGGCCACCTTGTACTGCAGGTGAAGTTGCCCACTGGAAGAGCGCCCATAAGAATACATTAATATAGAAGAGAATCGGTGTATCATATAAGAATGGCATCATGAATAGACTAAGTAAGAAAAATGAAAGCATGGTAA
This sequence comes from Jeotgalicoccus marinus DSM 19772, assembly GCF_000425825.1. Classification (GTDB taxonomy): domain Bacteria; phylum Bacillota; class Bacilli; order Staphylococcales; family Salinicoccaceae; genus Jeotgalicoccus; species Jeotgalicoccus marinus. Next base: position 10,003 of record NZ_AUEE01000009.1, on the reverse strand, counting down.
TAACTGTACGTTTAGCACCAATTTTATCGACTAAATTACCGCCAATATATGTCCCAGTCATCCCTCCTGCTCCTGTAATCAACAAGGCCATTGAAACATTCTCTAAAGTATAACCATGTGACGTCATAAGTGGCGAGATATAACCTAAGATAATATAGTTACCAATCAACACAGCCAATGTCACAGCAATATATAATGAGACATTTCTTTTAGATGTGATTCGACTTTTTTGTTCGCCTGGTTGAATATCACTATCAAGCGCCTTACTGTTAACAAACAAAATCACACCAAATCCTACAAGAATTGCTAAGATAATGACTAATAAGAAAATAATTCTCCAACCAAACTGAGCACCGATAATCGTACCGATTGGAATCCCAAATACGTTTGCGGCACTAAAACCCATGTAGACTGTAGCAAGCATCTTACCACGAACTCTCGGTTCAGATAAGACCACAGTCATATCTAATATTTTTACAATAAACACTGCAGCAGCCATGGCAGTAATGACACGACCGACAGAAAGCATAAAGAATGTGTCAGCTAAACCGAAAACGACATTACCTATTATAAATACAACTAAGGATAGAAGAACTACAGGCTTAGAGTTTAAATTTTCAGTTAAACGAATTAATATCGGTCCAAAAACTGCGAAGCTGATCGCATAGACCGTAATTAACTGTCCAGTCAGAGCATGACTGATACCTAGATCACTACTCATCAGCTCCAAAATACCGGATACAATCAATTCCATCATACCGAGCAAAAAGATACCGACGGTAAAAGTAACGATTAATTTTTTGTTCATTTATAAACGCTCCATATGTAAATTATTTTAAAGGGCAACTCTGCTATTATACAATAAAGTATGACCGTTTTAAATGATAGAAATATTATATTCATAGGAGTGGACCATGAAAAGATATATATTACTTTTTTCTTTTATTCTTTTAGTTTTAAGTGCATGTTCTAGTGAATCGACAGAAAACTATAGCCAGATGACCTCAGCTTTTGAAAGAAACGATTCTGAATTAAATAAAAAAATTAGTGAAACTGTTACGAATATACAGGAAGAGTCCAACAGGGACAAGGCCTTAGCAGATATCAATGAAGGTATTATTCCTAGAATCGATGATTTTAAACAAACAATAGATAATTATACCTTGTCTGATGAAGCACATATCGAAGTCCAAGAGGCGATTCAAACCTACTTAGATAATTTACGAACATTAATGGAATTGTATTCAGAAATTAATTCTGAGTTTTTTATAGTCAATCCTTTTGAAGATGCGTCGCTAAGTGAAGACATCAATCAACAGCTTGAAGAGATTCAAAACCTAGAAGAAGAAGTCCAAAAAAATAGAGCTGATATCGATCAGCTCATCAGTGAAAATAATGAATAAGTAATGACCTAGGTCGCTATATAGCGACCTAGTTTTTTATGAACAAAAGTTATTAATGAAGTTCCTTGATGCAATATCTTCAGCAAAATCTTTACCGTATCGTACCTCAATAGCCGACATAAGGTTCGGGTAGTCACCTGAGTCTTCGAGATCAGCGACGAAATTCGGAATACCATCGAAGTCTGAACCGAGACCAATGTGTTTTTCTGCGCCGAGTTCACGGATTTTATCGATATGTGTTAAGAGGTCATCAATAACAAGGTTCCCTTCTCCGACAAATGCTGGGCAAAAGACGATATTGACCATACCACCCTTTTGAACGAGTTTAATGATTTGCTCATCGTAGAGATTTCTAGGATGATCCATTATTGTGCGTGAATTAGAATGACTGGCGAATACATGCTTACCTTTTTCAATCACATCTTCAAAGCCGTGAACGTTTAAGTGACTCACATCAATTAAAACGTCATGTTTATTGCATTCTTCTACTACTTGGTTACCAAGTTTACTTAAGCCAGTGCCGCGAGTTTCCCCCACACCATCAGCAACTAAGTTAGCATTATTCCATACTAAACCAACTGATAGGACACCTAAGCGAAATAAGGTTCTTAATTTCATTAAGTCATTGCCAATCGCATCGGCACCTTCTAGGGTTAGTACCGCTCCGTATTCATCTTCTTTTAAATTATTGATATCGGATAATTTCTTTATGTGCACCATCTTATCCATTGTGAGTACTTCATTATAAAAAGCATCAACTTGTTCTAGTGCATGCTGCCATTTTTCATTATCAGGGATTGTTGGTGATATAAAGATTGCATAGAACTGAACTTTTACATTCCCTTCAATCCTACGTTTCATATTAGTATCAATTTCTTTAGAATCTAAATAATTTAAATTTCTTTTCCTACCATAGTTGCCATGAGTACTACGCTGGTCACTCTGTAATTTCAATAAAGCATCGCAATGTGTATCAATAATATTCATTTTAACTCTCCCCTTTTAATCTTATATCTATTATAATATAATACATTCAAATGAAAACGTTTACTTATTTACTTTTATACATTATGATGTATAATTATTTAATACATTCAATGAGCTTTATAAATCTATAAATAAAGAGGTTATCATATGACAAGATCTACTACATTCCTTAAATTTTTATTACCATCCTTATTTGGGATCTTTATGTTTCTTGTTCCCCTTAATATTGATGGTGAAACAACAGTTCCTGTTGCCTTTTTAGCTAACTGGATAATTGAACTAATTTCAGTTGAAACGATTACATTACTTGTTGTCATTACGATTGTCTTTGCGGCCATAATGAGCATATTGTTTACTTGGATATTAAAAATTGATACTGGATTCTGGTCTAGTATTTTTAATACCAGTCATTTTTGGGTCACTTTAAGAGCAATCGGTGCAATATTTGCAGTTCTTGCTTATTATGGTGTCGGTCCCGAGATGATTACTTCTTCTAGTACAGGTGGCATGATTTTAAATGATTTACAGCCAACCTTATTCACGGTATTCATTATTGCTGGTTTCTTCTTACCGTTATTATTAAACTATGGATTGTTAGAGTTTGTTGGCACGCTGTTTGCGAAATTCATGCGTCCCGTATTCACCCTACCTGGACGTTCAACAGTTGATAACTTAGCTTCATGGGTTGGAGATGGTACTGTCGGTGTCATCCTAACGAGTAAACAATATGAGGATGGATATTACTCAAAACGCGAAGCTAGTGTTATTGCATCGACGTTTTCAGTCGTATCGATTACATTTACAATTGTTATTTTAGACTTAATTGGACTGATGCATTTGTTTGGTCCATTCTATTTAACAATATTTATTGCTGGTGTAATTGCAGCCTTGATTATGCCGAGAATTCCACCATTATCTAAGATTGAAGATAGCTATTATAATGATGGATCTGAACTGGAAGAAATAATTCCACAAGGTCATAATCCATTCTCTTGGGGATATAAACAAGCTTTAACAAAGGCAGAAAAGTCACCAGGTTTTGTTTCACTAGTTAAAGAAGGTATTAAGACTGTGTTTGATACTTGGTTTGGCGTACTACCAGTCGTTATGGCAATTGGTACACTTGGTACAATATTAGCAGAATACACACCAATATTTACTTGGCTCGGCCTACCTTTTGTACCGCTTCTAGAATTGATTGGTATACCAGAAGCTCAGGCAATGTCAGAAACATTATTCATCGGTTTTACTGATATGTTCCTACCAGCGATTTTAATTGAAGGCGTACAATCAGACATGACCCGCTTCATTGTTGGTGCCATGAGTATTACCCAGTTAATCTACTTATCAGAAGTCGGTGGTGTAATTTTAGGCTCTAAGATTCCACTAGGACTCGGAAAACTCTTCACAATCTTCTTGATAAGAACAGTGATTACCTTACCAATTATTATTATTGCTGCGTTCTTAATCTTTTAATACAGTAAACGACATGAGGATCTACGGATTCTCATGTCGTTTTTTTGTGCTTGTATTTAAATTGTGATTTTAATTCTATAAGTCCCTTAGGCAATAACGATTTATAGAATAATGGCTTTAAAATTCTATTCGTCATCAATAATTACCTCATGTATAGAAAAAACGCACTTGTCTTCCCAAGGGATCAAGTGCGCACTTTGGACTCATGTCCAAGCCTATTTTTATTTGTAATATACAATCGTGTATTTCTTCTTACCACGTCTGAACACCGTGAAATCATTGTCTACCTTATCCGCTTCTGAGATTTCATGTTCTAAGTTTTGCTGTCTTTCACCATTGATGTAGATTGCACCGTTTTGAATATCCTCACGTGCTTGTCTTCTTGATGATGAAATACCAGCATTTACAAGGACTTTTACTAAATTGTTGTCTTCAGCTTCAACTGTAGCAGATGGTGCATCTTTAAGCGCATCTTTAATTTGACTCGCATCTAACGATTTAATATCTCCACTAAATAATGCTTCTGTTACTTTTTTCGCCTCTTCAAGTCCGTCATTACCATGTATAAATTCAGTAATTTCTTCGGCTAAACGTTTTTGAGCTTTTCTTAAGTGTGGCTCAGTTGCAACTGATTCTTCTAGTGACTCAATTTCTTTTCGTTCTACAAAGGTAAATAGTTTCAAGAATTTAATAACATCTTCATCTGATTGGTTTAACCAGAACTGGTAGAATTCATAAGGCGATGTACGGTTTTTATCGAGCCAAATATTTCCTGACTCGGTCTTACCAAATTTCTTACCATCAGCTTTCGTAATCAGTGGAATAGTTAAGCCTTCTGAATTCGTCGTACCATACATACGTCTCATTAATTCAAGACCACTAGTGATATTACCCCACTGATCTGATCCACCAATCTGCATGCGCACATTGAATTCTTTATTTAAGTGACCAAAGTCAATTGCTTGTAAAATCGTGTAAGTAAATTCTGTATATGAAATACCAGTTTCCAATCTCGTTTGGATTGCATCTTTCGATAACATGTAGTTCAACCCAACATGTTTACCGTAATCTCTTAGGAAAGATATTAAACTGATGTTTTGTAACCAGTCTTTATTATTTACGAGTACTGCAGCATTTTCATCACTAAAGTCAAAGATAGTTTCCATTTGCTTTTTAATACCCTTAACATTTTCATCTATTTGTGCTTCGGATAAAAGCTGACGCTCATCTGCTTTAAAAGATGGGTCTCCGATCATCCCAGTACCGCCGCCAATTAAGACAACTGGGCGATGTCCATATAGCTGGAAGCGTCTCAACGTTAAGAATGGGACTAAGTGGCCAATGTGTAAACTATCTGCTGTTGGATCGGCCCCACAATATAAAGAAATTTTCTCACTTTCTAACATCTTGTTGATTTCATCTTCATCAGTCATCTGATAAATAATACCACGGTATTTTAAATCTTCTAATAAAGTTGTCATAATAGCCTCCTATAATTTTTTTAATAAATAAAAAAGCACCCATACTATATAGTATGGGTGCTGACACGGTACCACCAAACAATTTATCTCTAAATAGAATATACGTAATTCTAGACGTTCAAACTAACTTATGAGTGTATTCATCTAGATATCCTCACAGACTCTCACCATCCGTCTGCTCTCTGAATCAAATAAAAAGATTACTTGTCTCACCGCTTGAATTTATTCATTAAATTTACATCAGTATATTATAATCTGGAGATTAAAGTCAAGTTGGCGAGGTCTTATAGCTTGAAAATTATAGATTTTAAGCTAATATGGAATGGTTGATTATCATAGTATTTTCGGTCTTTTATCGCTAGGGAGCACTGAAAACATGTGATATAATCTTTTTAATAGGAGGTTGGCATGAAAAAGAAAAATGACTTTATTGATAATATAAAGAAGATGTTTTCGCGCAGTGACTCTGATAAGAAAACTGACAAGATTCACGGCGAGACTGCGAAGGACAAATATCAAAATACAGTCGCCCGCTTTAAAAAAGCTGGGTCTCCACTTAGAGTAACATTCTTCACAGCGTATGATACGATTTGGAATGTTGTTTTATTCTTACTATTAGCAGTTACTCTACTTGGACTATTTCTTTTCAGCATCGGTCTTGGCTATTTTGCAGCACTTGTTTCTGATGAGGAAGTGCTCGCTGAAGATGAAATCCAAACTGCCTTGACGGAAATGACTGAAAGTACGTCTGTGACTTTTGGTACCGGTGAAGAACTCGGAACACTTCGTTCAGATCTTATACGCGAAACCGTCTCATATGACGAAATCTCTGAAAACGTAATGAATGCCCTTATCGCTACAGAAGATGAACATTTTTATGAGCACAACGGTGTTGTACCTAAGGCATTTATGAGAGCTTCCCTTCAGGAATTATCTGGTAGTGAAGCAAGTTCAGGAGGTAGCACCATTACCCAGCAGTTGGTCAAAAACCAAATGCTAACTAACGACCCTACTTTCGATAGGAAGGCGACTGAGTTACTACTCGCATTTAGAGTCGAGAATATATTAACGAAAGAGGAAATATTACAAGCATACTTAAACGCAGTATCATTTGGTAGAAATGCGAATGGTCAAAACATTGCAGGTATCGAATCTGCAGCTCAAGGTGTCTTTGGAAAACCTGCAGCTGAGTTAAATATTGCAGAGAGTGCCTTTTTAGCAGGTTTACCACAAAACCCATATGCATACACACCGTTTAATCAAGATGGGTCAATGAAAGAACCCGAACTGTTAGAAGCAGGAAAGAATCGTCAGGAGTTCGTACTTTCAAGAATGTTGACAGAAGGTGTCATTACCCAAGAAGAACATGATCAAGCTCTCGGCTACAACATCTATGAAAATATGGCTTCTAGTGTGGTTGTTCCAAACCAAAACTACCCGTTCTTAACCGATGAAGTTGAACGCCGTGGTGTCGAAGTCATCAAATACATCTTGGCAGAAGAAGAAGGCGTAAGTCGTGAGGATGTTGACTCTACTCCACTCTTAGACCAAGAATATACTCAAAAAGCAAATGATGCATTGCGTAATGAAGGTTACCAAATCGAAACAACAATCGATAAGGAAATTTACGACACAATGCAAGACACCAAGAATAATAACTTCAACTATTATGGACAACGCTCAAGTTTAGATGCCTTGAATGCCGTTCAAGGTGAGGAAGAGGAAATTCTTGATCATGAAGTTGGTATGGTCTTAAAAGATAATCAGTCTGGTAAGATATTAGGTTTTGTCGGCGGCCGTAACTATGAAAACTCAGAAGTTAACCACGCAACTCAAACAACACGTCAGGCAGGTTCGACTATGAAACCACTCAGTACTTATGCACCAGCTATTGAAGAAGGACTCATCGTACCTGACACTGTATTACTCGATGAAGAGTTCAACAACAATGGCTATCAACCAGCAAACTACTCTGGTGACGAATATGGCTTAGTTTCTGCTAAACACGCACTCAGTAACTCTTACAACTTAAGTACCTTGAGATTATGGTCAGAAGTTAGAAATCATGATCCATATCAGTACTTAGATGCAATGAATATGAGTGTACCTGAACAACTCGTTGGTATTACTTCATTACCACTTGGTCCACTCGATACGTCAGTTGAAAGCAATGTCGATGCCTTTTCTACTTTCGGTAATCAAGGTGAAATGAATGAAAGTTATATGATTGAAAAGATTACTTCTCCAACAGGTGAAGTTGTCTATGAACACCAAGGCGATCCAACTCGAGTATTTAAGGAATCTACTTCATTCTTAATGGCAGATATGTTGAAAGAATCCTTTGTTTCTGGTTCGGTTTACCATATTAAAGATTACTATGAAGCAGTCAGTGACGTTTACGATTGGTCAGCAAAAACGGGTACATCAGAACAGTTTGTTGATTCTTGGATGATTGGTTTTAACCCTAAAGTTACCTTAGGAATATGGATGGGTTATGACAGAAATATTCCTCAAGTTTATGATACTGATGCGGAAACACATCCGCATATCTACAACTGGAGAAACATGGCACAAGCTTTAACTGCAGTAGCTCCAGAAACGATGGGTGCATACGAAGAATTCCAACAACCATCATCAGTTAGAACAGAAGATTTCTGTGCATTAACGATGGAATTAGAAGATGATTGTTCAAGAAGTATGGATCGTCCAATTGAAGGTTTAATTGCTGAAGATACACAATTCAGTGATAAGAGTTCTCTAAATGATCCCGCAATTCAAGCAAGAATGGGTGCAGGTATTGACTCAAGTCTATCAAACGGAGATTTAAGAGGAACTGTAACGAGAACTTACGATGACACTTACAGAGTCCCAAGAGGTTCTTCAAGTAGTAGCTCAAGTGATGACGATGATGAAGACGAAGATGAGGACGAGGACGAGAACTAAATACTTGCAAAAGGGTGGGAATATATTCCCACCCTTTTTATTTGATAATCTATTAATTTCATTAAAAAAACACTCGATGCTTTAGTGACCTGCTACCTCCTAAGTTTACAGATGAATTAAAAAATCTGTAGACTTAGGAGGTTTTATTATGGCTCGACATCGTAGTTTTGAAGAAAAAATTAGTATTATTGAATACTACTTGAAGCATGGTAGCCAGCAAGACACACAAAAGAAATTTAATGTAAGCATCCAAAGTTTAAAAGATTGGATGAGATTATATCAAGAGAAGGGCCCTGAAGCTTTGAGACATGAGCCCAAGCATCAGACATACACAAAAGCATTTAAGTCAATGGTGGTAGAAGAATATCTTAATCAATCCATTAGTTATAGAAGCTTAGCTATAAAATACAATATTCGTGCCTATTCTACTGTAAAGAAATGGGTTAAGGCGTATACTGAAGGTAAACGAGTTAAATCTACCTTCGGAGGTAAGCCATTGATGGTTAAGTCAAGACAGACCACATACCAAGAACGATTAGACATTGCACAGTATTATGAGGCAAATGAAGTGAGTATTCGTGAACTATCTGAGCTTTTTGATGTCACCTATCAGCAAGCTTATCAATATGTGAAAAAATATGAAGCAGCTGGAAAGTATGGTTTAGAAGACCGACGCGGCAAGCGAAAGCCTGAAGATGCATTGAGTGAAGTCGATCAATTGAAACGCGCGCTAGAACAAGAGCGTCGTCAACGTCGGAAAGTGGAAGTAGAGAATGCGTTTCTAAAAAAGTTGGAAGAACTCGAGCGGAGACAAAAATAAGCCGAGTTCGTGGCCATAGGGTGCATGAAGCCATTACTGAATTACACAGGGTCGGCTATACAATCTCGGAACTATGTGCGGTCGCAAATATCAGTCGTCAAGCATATTATAAATATTTGAACCGTCAGCCCCCACAATATGAGATTGAGAATGCAGTCATCGCATCCACCATTGCTGAGTTATACCTAAAATATAAAGGTGTCCCTGGATATCGAATGATGCGTCATCTAGTGAATCGCCAACTTAATACCGCATACGGTGCGAGACGTATCTTACGCATCATGCGACTCATGGGTATACAATCCGTCACACGTAAAAAGAAACAAGTCCGCACACAGAAATCTGGTGATTTGACTGCAACAAATACATTGGGTCGACAGTTCGTTTCTGAATTTAAGAATGAGAAATGGCTAACGGATGTTACAGAATATAAGCTTAAGAATGGCTCGCGTGTCTACATGTGTGCGATATTGGACTTATTTGATAATAGTATTGTCGCCCATCGTTTTAGTTTGAGGAATAATAATCAACTTGTGTTGGATACGTTTAAAGCTGCTTTAAAGTGCAATCCACTGGCTTCACCCATGGTGCACAGTGACCGAGGATACCAGTTTACCTCTTATGGTTTTAGACAACTGTTAAATGTGAATCAGATGACTCAGAGCATGTCTAGAGTGGGGAAATGTATTGATAATGGGCCGATGGAGTCATTTTTTGGTAAGTTAAAATCAGAGCGTTATCACTTAGTTAGAAAGTCAGGTGGCTATGCCACCTACCAACACCTGGTGGAAGATCTCAATCATTATATCCATTTTTATAACCATGAACGACCACAAGATGTGCTGTTTGGTTTGACACCAATCGAACTTCGTCGTGTGGCTGCATAAAAAAAA
>NZ_AUEE01000008.1 GCF_000425825.1 Jeotgalicoccus marinus DSM 19772 | reverse complement strand
TCACAAGCATGTGTATATGATCAGGCATCGCATGTGCTTCGATAATTTCTACATCTTTCATATCACATAATCGTCTAAGTATTTTCCCTATGTCTTTTCGAAGTTGTCCATACACAACTTTTCTCCTATACTTAGGAGTAAATATTATATGATACTTACAATTCCATCTTGTATGTGATAAACTTTGGTCGTCTTTAGACATTCAATATGCCCCTTTCTTTTCTAAATAGCGGTTGGTAGCCATTATTTAGTATACAGAAAGGGGCATATTATCGCTAAAGCTACTTCATCCACACGCATAGCGTGTGGTTTATTTGTTTCGCACGTCTACGTGCTCAACCGACTGAAGTCACTAATTAAAAGGCATGCTTCCTGAAACAAAACATCAGGAAGCATGCCTTTTTATGTACCATCTCGATGGTTAATCTGGTTCGTTTTTATCTTTGTTTTTCTTGATCTCTCTATACGCCATATAAATATAATAAGCTGCAAACAGCACTGCTAATACTTGTAAGGCCCAGTTTACTTCTACCATAGTATTTGCGATAACTAAAAATATGAAAAGCATCGCTAATGTGTATATGATTTTTTGTTTGTTTTCATTCATAAAAATACTCCTAACACGATGTATTAGGAGTATTATCTCATATGTTAGCCTTATTCACCAATTGCTGCACTGTCTGCAATTATCGTTACATCAGGATGATTATTTAGAATAGAAGCCGGATTTTCTTCTGAAACTTCACCACTAAGTAGTGCTGATAAGGCTTCTTTCTTATTCTCACCATTGATTAAAATAAGAATTTTTCTCGCTTTCATAATTGACGCTAAGCCCATAGAAAATGCAGCCTTAGGTACATCATCAATATCATCAAAGAACCTCGAATTATCTTCAATCGTTTCTGGTGTTAATTCAACTTTATGTGTTAATGAATCAAATGAAGTGCCTGGTTCATTAAAAGCAATGTGACCATTACGTCCGATACCGAGTAGTTGAATGTCGATACCTTTCTCGTCAATCTTTCTCTCGTAACTTTCAACTTCTGCTGTTTCACTTTCTGCCATACCATTTAATAGATTAATATTTTCTTCCTTAATAGAAACATGATCAAAAAAGTTTTTATGCATATAATATGAATAACTTTGATCATGTGAGGCGTCTAGTCCAACATACTCATCTAAATTAAATGTTGTGATCTGATCTTGATCGACATCACTATCATTAAGTTTTTTAACAAGTGCTTGATACGTACCTTCTGGTGTTGAACCGGTTGCTAAACCGATAACTGGTGCTGACTTAGATTGGATTACATCCATCAAAATACCCGCAGCCTTATCGCTCATTTCTTCATATGAATTTACTTTTAAAACGTCCATAATGCCCTCCTAAGTATCTTGAAGATTTTCTATTAAGATATGAATTGCTTTTGTGATATCTTCTTGAGACCAACTTGCAGACCCAACTGCAATTCCAATTTCATGACTCGGTGGAACATGTACAAAACCTGCTGGAATGTCTAAGCCTTTCTGATTTAAATAATAAAGACTACTATACATTAAATTATTACAGAGATATGTCCCTGCTGAATTAGAAATTGTTGTTGGAATATTTGCATCTAAAAGTGCTTGTTCTAATCGCTTTAAAGGCAATTTAGAGAATAGCCCATCCGCACCATCTTTATAGATTCTTTCTCCGCTTGGTTTAAAACCTGAATTATCCTCACGACCATCTCTCGTATTGATTGCAATACGTTCAAGGTGGATGCTTTTAATACCATTAGCCAGTCCAAGTGAAACAATAGCATCAGGTTCTACATCTTCAATGTCTTTTTCGATTAAACTATTAATCTCACCAAAAACAACAGGATAAATTCTACCGACAATCTTATAACCACCAATTGTTTTACCTTCAAGGCTTTCAACAACAGACTGTGTTGGATTGGTTTTAAACTTTAAAAATGGTTCGTATCCTGTGAGAAGCAAAGTCTTCATAACATCATCCTTACCTAACTAGATTAAAGTCGTAATTAATTAAATTTTAGCATAAAAGCATTTAAACTGTCAGATTTTATTATAAAAACAGATCTATTTTGAAGTCTTATTCTGCCATTTCCTACTACGGATACGTAGGTAAGTGACCATTCTAAGTAGATATTCTAAAGGACCATATCTAAAGTGTTTCATATACCAAGTCGCAAGGATCAACTGAAGTACGTAGAAGAGTGTAAACAAGATAACCGTAAAGATTACAGTATTAGTACCAAACATGCCAATCCCATAGCCGTACATCACGAATGTGCCAAAGATACTTTGTAAGATATACATAGTTAGCGACAGTTTACCGATATTTTTCATACCGGTCATAATGATGTTATTCTCATATCTCTGGTATAAAAGTTTCATTAAGCTCATTAAACCAAACGCTAAAAATAGGCCAAAAACTAGGTTTAAGTTACTTGCTAATGTCTCATCATTTAGCCAGTAAATACTTGATTTCATTATGATACTTACTGGAATAAGCCAAATATATAGTGCACTATTCCAAAATTTTGCGCCATCCTTTTGGAACCAATCAGAACGGGACAGGTTGATACCAAACATAAAGCCAAGTGCTGGCATAAAAAGTCCTAAAATCATGAATAACCCTTTTGAATCCTTGAATTCACTCATCATTTCATTGTAAAAAGGATCTTCCATATTCTCTCTAGCATCGACAATTTCACCGTAAGTTCCAGTCTGATAGACCGTTAGTAATTCAGTCATATATTCATTTGTCTCCGCTTCACTAACCGTTGATGCTTCATCAATTTCACTAGATAGAAAACCACTCCCAAGCATTAACAATAGAATGACGATGATGATGCCGGATATAATTTTATAAAACCAAGAAGGTAAACCTATAAAAATAATGGATACTAACATGGCGAGTCCATATGCTAAAAGAATGTCCCCTTCCCAAATATATGTAGCATGAAGAAAACCAATTACTAAAATGCCAATTGCTCGACATAGAAGTTTAAACCTTTTCCATTTCATTTCCTTATTCTTCATGGATTCAAATAATTTATCCATGGAAAAACCAAACAGTATGGCAAAAATAGGCATGAAACTACCTTCAAATATCACCTTTACAGCCTTAAATAGAAACTCATTAATCGTGTTCAATTCATAAAATTCCATGTGGTCTTTTCCACTTAAACCAAATTGAAAAATAAGTAGATTAGCCATTAAGATTCCATACAAACTGAATCCTCTTATAACATCTGCACTTTCGATTCTTTTCACTTTATAATTCACCTCAAAACCATTGTATCCTTCAGACTTTAAGAGAAATTTAAACTTACCTTAAATGTGTCTTAATTTATTCTATAAAGGTGGTCAAGTAGAGCTTTTATTTTTACAATATAATTGAGGTGTCACTATGACTAATAAAATTTTAATCGTTGAAGACGATAATGATATTTTACAATTGATAACTTTAAGTTTATCGTCTCAAAATATAAATAATGTATACACTGCTAGCCACTTAGAAGAGGCAAAAGACTTAATCTTAAGACACAATTTTCAAGTCTTACTATTAGATTTAAATTTAAAATCAGAAAGTGGCTACCAGTTAATGAAATTCATCAATTTAAATATGACAAAAGTCATTATTGTCACTGCTAAAGATTCTGAAATTGATGTCTATAAAGGCTTTCAACAAGGTGCGATAGATTATGTCAAAAAACCATTTGACCCTATCGAACTTGCCTATAGAGTAAAAGTGCACTTAGAGCCAGTACATCATATGAAATATAAAGACCTAACAGTGGACACGTCGACAGCAGAGGTATTCAAGGCAGACATAAAAATTCATCTAACAACAAGAGAATACGATCTCTTAACCTGTTTTATGACAAACAATAATCAAATACTTACGAAAGAGCAACTCTACCTAAATGTTTGGGGTTATGACAAAGGTGTGGATGATAATACATTGATGGTGCACATTAGAACCTTGCGTAAAAAAATTGAAGATAGTCCAGAACAACCTGAATTAATTCAAACCGTTAGAGGGAAAGGATATATCTTCCGTGGTGATGTTAATGAATAGGCGTTTTGCTTTAATATTTTTAAAGTACATCATTACTTTTCTGATCTTGAGTTTACTTGTTGTGATCATAAGTCTTTTTCTTTTTGGTATAAACGTGAACTCATTGTTCTCTAATAACTCACCGGCTAAGATTGATAACTATGAATTAATTACTGAAATCAATGATGACGATGAAGATGGTTATATACTGTCTGATAATCTTAAATCATCTCTTAAAGAAGAAGGCTATACAGCTTTCATTATCGATGATGAAGCAAATACGATATATCCGAAGAGTAACCGTAATTTAAAATCGCTGATCATCGATAATATTACAACAACAATTGCCATCCCCTATAAAGAAAATGCACACTTTCTAATGATCAATGAGAATGATGACACAAATATCGATATCTCAAATGAAGATGAGGTCGATACTCTAATGCTGATTGATAGTCTGTATACGAAAAACTATAACGATTATAACTATCATATCATTGGTGATGAGCTACAGTTTTTTGAATCAGCAACGACTATGGACTATGCCTATGTTGATGAATTTACAGATACGGATATTACTGTCTTCAAATTAATAGGTATCCTGTTAATCGTTGTGCCTATTTTTATAATTCTCTTGGCAATTATCTTATCCATCATTATGACTCGAAGACTAAGTAAACCTTTGTTCTTCTATGTCGATTGGCTGACCCAACTATCTAATGGATTGTTATATAAACCGAGTGCTTCATATAACAGGAAAAAATCTAAGAAAATCTACAAGGAGCTTGATGAAGCTGTTGATTCTCTAAATGCTCAACTATTAGAAGATCGATTGTACCAAAATCAAATTGATTACTATAGAACGAAGTGGCTAAACCAAATTTCTCATGACTTAAAATCACCCTTAACTTCCATCTATGGCTATTCTAAAGTAATGCCTTATTTTCCAGATGACCAAAAGGAATATATCACTTTAATTTCTGATAAAGCCTTATATATGGAACAGCTGATTGATAGTTTAAATAGCACTTTTAAAGTCGAAACAAGTCAGATGGAACTAGACAAGGAATCCTTTTCACTAGCCCGTGCGCTTAAGGAAATCATTAAAACTGTCGGCTACAAAGATATCAATATAGATAACAATTTAGACGATGATGAATTCTATGGAAATAAGTTGTATGTAGAGCGTATGTTTATCAACCTGATTGAGAACAGCCTGGATCATAATGAAAAAAATCCGATCATTAACATTATTCTAGAAGATAATGAAGAAGGTATCGTCATCACTTATGAAGATAATGGTCAAGGTATAGACCAAAAAGATCTCAGTAAACTGATACAGAGTAAACAAACGACTAAGGAAGATAAAGACCAGCACGGTCTTGGCTTTTCAATTATTATGGATGCTGTAAATTTCCATAATGGCAGCTTTACAGCAGATCCAACTGAACATGGTGTAAAATTCATCATTAATTTCCGCTAAAAGTTTATACACGATAACACACAGTTAAATAGTCACTTTAATTGGCACAAAAATAACTTTTATATTATATACGAGAAACGGCATGTACATACTAAAAATATCTGTGCATGCCGTTTCAAATTTTATTTAGGTAAGAATCAGTCTACTTTTAGTATGGTCATCGTTCCAATATTATTTTCCTAAAAAGTAATAACATTTTAAGGTTTAGGCTGATTTTCTATTAGTTTCAATATTGATTTAAGACCTCTTTCAATTGTCATAAATCTCAATACCTCATCTCTGACAAAAGCAAAAATACTACTCTCATTAAACATCAACTTCGCAAGATTCCTAGAAGCAGATTGAGCTTTTTCAACCCGCGGTCGTTATATTTTTTCATAATTATTTAAGATGTTTTTAAATTATTATTAGATCAAAATCAAATAAATCTTCATATCCTTCAAAAGAAACAGATACTTTATTATTTTTTGATGTAAATCGCTCACTTTCGTATCGTACGTTAACATGCAACCATCATCAGTAAGTACCTCTATCAAGCGTCCACGAGAAATACCTCTGTAGGTACCGTATTTACTCATTAATTCATGTATGGAATTTTTGCGTAAAAGACTGCCTTGATGACTGTAAAAATTAAAGTTATTAATAGAAACACTTTTATTTAAATATGTTTCAGTTACTTTGAGTTCTGAAATTGCATTATCTACCATGGGCATCAAAGCTAACATATAACCAGAACTTTTATTACTTTTATTTCGTTCTATTAATACTGGGTTATTTCCTTGCTTTCTAAGCATTTGTGCCGCAGTTAATCCCGCTATACCTGCACCGACGATTAAGATTTTAAGTTCATCTTTTTTTGCTAACTGATATTGTTGATGGACAGATACATCATGTATCAAAAACTCTCCTCTTTTTATTTAAAATACTGTTACCTGACATATACAAATCTGTACCTACCTATCACTTAATTTCCTTTTTGTTAACATATGTAAACTTGAAAGTGCCACTTAAGTAGACGCTCTTGTACACTTGCCTGAATAATGCCTCAATTGAGAATTAAAAAAGTAAAACATCATATTAAAAAACCACTCACTTCAACCTTCTTTTGTTGAAGTGGGTGGTGTCTATCTATGGAAAAAGTTTTATCTATTCACTTCTCCAGTTTTTCTTTAAAAGTCCCATAATGTGAGAATTTTGGTATTCCCCTTTAGTATAAAAATGTTCTTGTAAGGTGCCTTCAATTTCAAAATTTTGATTTTTATATATGTGGATGGCTTTTTCATTTTCAACATCGACATATAAATATATTTTATGCAAATTTAAAATGTTAAATGCATAGTCTATTGCTTGTTTCATTGCCCTTTTGGCATATCCATTTCCAGCAAATTGTTCATCCACTATAATCTGAATTTCACAATTCCTATGAATAAAGTTTATTTCTACTAATTCTACAATGCCTACCTTCTCATTCTCATCTTCTATGATAAATCTCCTCTCGGATTCATCTAAGATATGCTTCTGGTAAAGCGATTTTAATTCGCCTAATGATTCATATGGTTCTTCAAACCAATATGCCATAGTAGAGTATCTGTTATTCAATGTATGAATAAAGTTTAAGTCAGTTTCTTCTAGTGCTCTTATTTTCATTTTTATTCTCCTTATATAGTCTTAATACTTATTCGTTCTTTGTTAATTAAAGTATAAAATTTGCTTAGTTACTTGTAAATACATGCAAAAAGCTTCTACTCAAAATGTAATTTTTGAGTAGAAGCTTTTTTTAATGCAAGTCTTTTAAATAAGGGAAACTACTTGGGTATTGATAATAGCCATCTAAATCAGAGTTAATTCCTGTTAACAATTCAGTATGGAAGATCGGAATTAATGGTTCTTCATCGATAATAATTTGTTGAGCGTCTTCATACATTTGTAGACGTGTTTCTTCATCTAGCTCAACACGGGCATTATCAAGCAGTTCATCAACTTCTGAGTTAGAGTAACGTGTTCTATTTCCTGCAGCTCCGATATTATCAGAGTGGAACATAGGATATAGACCATAGTCTGCATCTAAGGTTACTGTTCCCCAGCCACCCATGAACATTTCATGGTCACCGTTGGCAGTATATTCCTGATATGCTCCCGCTTCCATCAAGGAAATTTCTAGGTCTATATTTAATTCTTTTAGTACTTCTTGAATATACGTTGCAACATCTTGATGCGTTCTTGAGTTTAGTACAACTTCTGCTGAAAAACCATCTGGATAATCACTTTCTGCAAGATATTCTTTCGCCTGGTCAAGATCATATTCAATTGGGTCTAAGTTTTCACTATAGCCAAAAACAGTTGGGTTTAACGGTGTTTCTGCCACCTCGTGAATACCGACAAGAATATTTTCAATGATTGAGTTTTTATCAATAGCTGAAGCAATCGCAAGTCTCACATTTTCATCATTAAATGGTTCTTTTTCAGTATTAAATCCTAAGTAAGTCATATTCGCACTTGGACGTTGTTGCACTTCACTACCTTCATTAGAATCCACTTGTTCAACATCATTCGGGTCCATCGGATAGATGATGTCTGCTGTACCTGAAGTTAATTCAGCGATTCTTGACTGATCTTCTGGAACTGCTCTAAAAGTGATAGATTCAGGCTTAGCTAAATCTCCCCAATATTCTTCGTTACGAACTAAAGTAATTTCTTCGCCTTCTTTAATATCTTCAAATTTAAAGAAACCTGTGCCTACTGGTGTACGGTTTACTTCTGTTAAAGGATTACCGCCCTCTTCCATTTGAGCATAATCCGCATCAATAACTTCTTTACTAATCATGTGTCCACCTGGATGTGCTAAGTGAGCAGGTAAGGCAGCAAATGGTTGTTTCGTGTGAATTTGAACAGTGTAGTCATCTACAACTTCAACTTCATCAATTTCTGTAAACAAGAAAGATAATGGTGATGCAACTTCCTCATCACGTACACGGTCTAAGTTCGCTTTAACGACTTCTGCATTAAAATCACTACTATCATGGAATTTGATCCCTTCTCTGAGCTTAAATTCCCAAGTTGTATCTGAAATTTGCTCATAACTTTCAGCAAGTCCTGGTTCTAATTCCAAGTCTTGATTCAGTTTTACTAAAGTTTCATAAATGTTTGTCATAACATATAATGAATAGCCATCATTAGCAGCATGTGGGTCTAGAGAGTTTGGTAGCGACATGATACTGAAATCAATCGCTTCTCCAGTAGTCTCTTCACCTTCTCCCTCACCTTCTGTTAATTCCTCGTCAACCTCGCTATCAGATGTACAAGCAGCAAGTACGAGAACAAATAGAGCAATAATTGGTAATATGTACTTTTTCATTCTGACGCCTCCTAATATTAATCCCTATTATTATACTATGATTTTAAAATTTTTGCTATATCAATTTAACGATAAAAACCTTTCACATCTTTTTTGATGTGAAAGGTTTTTTATAATCCCCTAGTCCCAATATCCGTTCTATAGAATAGATCATCACCATGAAAGTCTACTTTTTTGAGATTATCGTAAGCTAAGTTTTTAGCTACTTCTAAATTCTCACCTCTAGCAGTGACCAACAAGACACGTCCACCGTTAGTTTCAAAAATATCATCATCGACTTGTTTTAGACCACTATTAAACACCTGATCATTAAGTTCAGTTGGTATCTTCACCTTTAATCCTTTAGTAGATGATTCAGGATAGCCTTTAGACGCTAAGATAACTCCAAGCATATAATCCTTAGAGAAGTTTAACTGATATTTCTCTTTCGCTTTAACCGCTTCTAGCACTTCAATTAAGTCTGAATCTAATAATGATAAAAGAATTTGAGCCTCTGGATCACCAAAACGTGCATTAAATTCAATGACCTTAATACCATCTTTAGTAATGATAGCGCCAAGGTACATAACACCAAAATACTTCAAACCTTCTTTAACCATCGCATCTGCCATAGGCTGAACAATAGTCTCTACCGCTTCTTCAATCACTGAATCACCCAAGTGATGGACTGGCGCATAGGCACCCATACCGCCTGTGTTAGGACCTTGATCATTATCATAGGCACGTTTATGATCTTGAGCAATAATATCAAAAGGTATAATATAATCTTCGTTGACTAGCACCATCAAACTAAATTCTTCACCTTCTAAAAATTCTTCAATTACGAGTCCTTCTTCTGAAGATTCATCAGAAATGTAGTCAAGCGCTTGAAGTGCCTCATCCATAGTCATAGCAACAAAGACACCTTTACCCGCAGCAAGGCCATCTTTTTTAAGTACTATAGGTGCTCCTTTATGTTCAATGTATGCCCTAGCTTCATCTTTATTATAGAAAACTTGGTAGTCTGCGGTTGGAATATCATATTTCTGCATAATCTTCTTAGCAAATTCCTTAGATGATTCAAGTTGAGCTTCTAATTTTCTTGGTCCAAAAACCTTAACTCCAGCTTCTTCTAAAACATCACTAAGACCAATATTAAGCGGAGCCTCTGGCCCGATAATTGCCCAAGTAATTTCAAGTGCTCTACATTTTTCTGAGATTTTTTCTGTATCAACGTCTGAGATTTCAGGGTAAATTTCAGCATACTGTTTCATACTATCATTCCCTGGGACGGCATGAATTTCATCAACATATTTTGACTCACTTAGCTTTTTTACAAGCGCATGTTCTCTACCGCCACTACCTACTACTAAGACCTTCATAAGACATCTCCTTAATGTTTGAAATGACGCATGCCTGTAAACACCATTGCCATACCATGCTCGTTGCAGAAATCTATGGACTCCTGGTCACGCTTAGAGCCACCTGGTTGTATAATTGCCTTAATCCCATGTTCATAGGCAAGTTCTACTGTATCTGGCATTGGCAAGAAGCCATCACTTGCGAGTACAACTTCTTCATCAGAATCAATTGAACGTTCTGCAGCAATCTTTAAGGCACCTACTCTATTCATCTGGCCTGCACCAATACCGGTTGTTTGTTTAGAATTCGCTAAGACAATTGCATTGGATTTCACATGTTTTGATACTTCCCAAGCAAGTGCCAGAGCTTTTAATTCAGCATTACTCGGTTGTTTTTCAGTCACAAACTCCAACTGACTCATGTCAAGTTTGCCTCGGTCTTTTGATTGCACTAAATATCCACCTGATACACTCACCATTTCTTCGCTTTGAACCTCATCTGTAAAATCCATTTTTAACAATCGAATATTCTTTTTGACTGTTAGTATTTCCATGGCTTCATGAGTATAGTTAGGTGCAATAATCACTTCTAAAAAGACCTTACTTAATTTTTCAGCAGTCTCTTGATCTACAGTTTTGTTCAAGGCAACTATGCCACCAAAGATAGACTGACTATCCGCATCAAAGGCATTTTGAAAGGCCTCCGCTAGATTTTTTCCAGTACCCACCCCACAAGGGTTCATATGCTTGACAGCAACTGCAGCAGGGTCATCAAATTTTCTTACCAAGCTAAGTGCACTATCAGCATCTCTTAAATTGTTATAGCTCAGAGCCTTACCATGTAAAATTTCAGCATTTAACAGTGTATTCTTATCATCACTTGTTTTAACTGAACGTGCAGTTTGATGTGGATTTTCACCATATCTTAAGATGTCTTCATTTTGAGAAAAATGGTTCACAATCGCTTGATCATAGTCATTGGTATGACGAAACACCTTAATCATAAGCGACTTTCTATAAGCTTCATCTAAATTATTATTTTGGATACGTTCAATGACTTCGTCATAATCAAACGGATCAACAACCGTCGTCACATGCTTAAAGTTTTTCGCTGCTGCTCTAAGCATAGTCGGTCCACCAATATCGATATTTTCAATTGCTTCGTCTTCAGTCACGTTAGCTTTCCTAACAGTTTCTTTAAACGGATATAAATTAACAACTACAAGGTCAATTGTCTCGATGTTATTTTCTTTTAGTTCTTCTAGATGCTTCGGATTATCTCGATCTGCCAAGATTCCACCATGAACTGCAGGATGTAAAGTTTTGACACGTCCATCCATGATTTCACTAAAATTAGTTAAGTCACTCACTGATTTAACTTCAATATTAGCATCCAATAAAGTCTGGTAAGTACCACCCGTGGAGTATAATTCATAGCCTTCTTTAACAAGTGATTTGGCAAAATCCTCTATACCTGTTTTATTTGAAACACTAAGTAAGGCTTTCATTCTTAAACGTCTCCTTTAAATAACTTTTTTAAAGTACTCGGATACAAGTCGTATTCAAGCAGATGTATTTTTTCTTCAAATATATCTAAACTGTCATTATCATCTATAATTATTGGCTCTTGAGCAATAATCTCACCAGTATCGACGCCACTATCTACATAATGAATCGTCACACCACTTACTTTCACTCCATAATTATAGGCATCATGAATTGCATTAGCACCCTTGAAAGCCGGCAGTAATGATGGATGAATATTGATTATTTTTCTATCATATTGTTCAACAAATGCTTCCGATAAAATTCTCATGAAACCGGCTAAAATTAAATAATCTGGTTCTTCAACAGTTATGGTTCCTTTTATTTTGTCCTCAAATTCTTCTTTTGATTGGTAGTCTTTTCTATTAATCACATGATATGGAACGTTTAGAAGTTTCGCTCTTTCAATCGCATAAGCATTAGCTTGATCAACAATTAGGCTTGAGACTTCCATGCCAATATCTTTTGATTTCAGGACAAGATTCTCAAAATTTGAACCGCCACCAGAGGCAAATATTACGACGCTTTTAGTCATTGATGACAAGTCCTTCTTGAGACGTAATTTCACCAATCATAGTCGCTTCATAATTTACTTCTTTTAATAAGCTAAGTGTCTCATCAACATCATCTTTATCCACAATCATAATAAAGCCAATGCCCATATTAAATACATTATATGCTTCCTTCTTATCTAAACCAGATATTTCAATTAACCAAGAGATAATTTTTGGTGTTTGAATATCTTTTGTATTAATATCAACACCTAGATGGTCTGGGATTGCTCTTGGGATATTTTCATAGAAGCCGCCACCAGTGATATGGCTCATTGCTTTAATGTTAATTTTATCCTTAACTTTTTTGACTGCTTTCGTGTAAATTCTTGTTGGCTCAATTAATAGGTCCAGCAGCTTATCTCCATCAAGTTCATCATTAACATCAATATTATGATCTACTAAAATCTTTCTGACTAAACTGTAGCCATTCGAATGAATACCGCTTGAAGTTAAACCAATAACCTTATCGCCACTTTTAACAGTCGAACCATCAATATACTGCTCTTTTTCAACAGCACCAACGGCAAAGCCAGCTAAATCATACTCTCCTTTTGCATACATTTCACCCATTTCAGCGGTTTCCCCACCAATCAAGGCGCAATCTGATTGTTTACAGCCTTCTGAAATCCCCTTTACAACTTCAGCAACATGTTCCGGAACCACCTTATTGACGGCAATATAGTCTAGAAAGTAAAGTGGTTCTGCACCAGTCGTAATAATATCGTTGACACACATGGCCACGGCATCTATTCCTATCGTGTCATGACGATTATGATCGATCGCAAGCTTTAATTTCGTGCCTACTCCATCTGTACCTGAAACCAAGACAGGCTGTTGTAAATTCAACGTCGACAAATCAAAGACAGCACCAAAGCCACCGATTCCACCAATGACTTCGGGTCTTAGTGTCTTTCTAACATGTCTTTTCATTTGTTCAACCGCTTCATAACCAGCTTCAATATCTACACCAGCATTTTTATATTGTTTCGACATGATTAAACCCCTTTCTTTTTAGCATCTTTTTCTTGAGGCATTAAACCATCTAAGTTTTCAATCGGGTATTGTCCTGTAAAACAAGCATCACATTGTCCTCTAGATCCGAATTTATAATAGACCTCGTGCATTTTATCGACAGATAAGTAGGTCAGTGAATCAGCACCAATTTCTTCACATACTTCAGTTGTTGACTTCGATGAAGCAATTATTTCCGCATGTGTAGAGACATCAATACCGTAAAAACAAGGATTCTTTAATGGTGGTGATGACACACCCATATGCACCTCTTTTGCACCAGCATCTTTTAAAGCCTTCACAATATACTTACTCGTTGTACCCCGGACAATGGAATCATCGATAACAATGACACGTTTCCCTTCCACAATATCCCTCACTGGTGAAAGCTTCATTCTGACCGCTCGTTCTCGAGCCTCTTGACCTGATGCAATAAAAGTACGACCAACATAACGATTCTTCAAGAGTCCCTGCTCACTCGGTATAGCACTGTAATCACTGAATCCTTTTGCAGCGGCCAAGCTTGAGTCCGGCACACCGATGACGATATCGGCATCCACTGTCATCTCTTTTGCTAAGGCTTCACCGAGTGCTTTACGAATTGTATAGGTTGACGTGCCTCTAAACTCAGAATCTGCACGGGCAAAATAAATATATTCCATGGAACATAAATTCGGATTTTCGTAATCTGAATAACGATCAAAGTCGATGCCCTTATCATTAATAGTAATCAGTTCACCAGGCTCGATATCTCTGATGTAAGTTGCCCCGATTGCACTAAAGGCACAGGTCTCACTCGCAACACAGTATGCCCCGTCGACCTCACCTAACATCAGCGGTCTCACCCCGTGATCATCTAAGGCAACTGTGAGTTCATCCTCATGTAAAATCACGTAGGCAAAGGCCCCTTTTAATTGCTGTAATGCTGTCTTAATTCTCGCCTTTCTAGAAGGACCTTTAGCACGTCTTAAGAGATGGGCGAAAACTTCAGAATCTGAAGATGTCTGAAAGATTGCCCCTTCGTCTTCTAATGCTTTTCTTAGTTGAATAGCATTCACTAGATTTCCGTTATGTGCAAGCCCGAGATCCCCGATATGACTTTTAAAAAGAAAGGGTTGGACGTTGGAAAGTTCACTACCCCCTGTTGTTGCGTAACGGACGTGACCAATAGCACAAGGAAAGTTTCTTAAAGATTCTAATTGGGTCTTAGACAAGGCTTCAGTTAAGAGGCCCATGCCACGAGCACCAAATAGATATTCTTTATTTGAAGCAACGATTCCTGCCCCTTCTTGCCCACGATGCTGAAGACTGTGTAAGGCAATATAAGTCAATTCCGTTGCTTCTTTATGGCCCCAAATTCCAAAAACTCCACATTCTTCATTTAGTCCACGGAGTTCATACATGTCGGGATTGCCCCTTCCCATTCAGCTTTTATTTCTTTTACTTTTTTCTTTATTTCAAAATCTTGTGCGGTAACTTTAAATGTTTCACCCACTAGCCTACCGATTTCAACAGCATCTTCTATATCTAGACCACCTTTAGCAACAACCAGGTAGTTTGATCCACCTTCACTAAAAAGTAAGTCTGGAGGAATATCCATATTCACATCTACACCAAGTTGATAAAAACTTGAAAGTTGTGCGATTTTAGTAATCAAGCCGCCTCGGCCGAGTGGTGCAATTTTGTTTATTTCACCTTTTACAAGTTTTTCTTTTAGGTACATTCCTCTTTTATATTCCACACCTAAATCAATATATCTTGTAGTTTTACGAATTGTATTCTCTAATATTTTTTCTATTTGGCTTCCTGCAAAAGAAGGAGTGAGTTCTCCAACAAGATAAAGCACATCTCCTTCACTCACTTTTAAATCTTTCATGAAGTTTACATCTTCTATTAAGCCGACCATTCCAACCACTGGTGTTGGTAAAATCGATCCTTGGCTATTCTCGTTATAGAGGCTAACATTTCCTGATACAACAGGCGTTGATAATGCTTTACAAGCCTCTGCCATACCTTTGGTTGATTCACTTAATTGATTGTAGATTAATGGTTTGACAGGTGAACCGTAGTTCAGACAATCCGTCATCGCAAGTGGTGTTGCACCAGTAGCTATAATATTTCTAAAGGTTTGTGCGACGACTTCCTTACCACCGTTGTAAGGGTCGCTATAAACATAGCGGCTCTTTCCATCGATTGCCATAGAGATTGCTTTGTTGGTCCCTTCAACACGGACTACCCCAGGTCCGAAGCCAGATTGTTGTACCGTATTCGCACCTACTTGACTGTCGTACTGATCAAAGATAAACGACTTATCGCCGTGAGTTGGATGGCTAATCAACTTCATAAATACATCTTCTAGATCTTCATTTGAGTAGTCTTCACGCGCTTCATCCTGTTCACTTTCTTGACCTTCTAAAATATACTCTGGTGCTTCTTCTGAAAGTGGTAAGACTGGAATGTCCGCGTAGAGTTCATCAAGAAAGTAAAGTAGTAAACGTTTTGAATCCGTCACTTCCCCTATAACAGCTGAGTCTAGCTCATGTTCATCAAACAATTTAAGGAACTTATCTTCTGAACCATCTTCCACAACAAGAAGCATTCGTTCTTGAGTTTCTGAAAGCATCATTTCGTATGGTGAAATACCTGCTTCACGAACAGGGACCCTATCTAAATATAGCGTCATGCCTGATTGACCTTTAGCGGCCATTTCAGAGCTTGAAGAAGTTAATCCTGCTGCACCCATATCTTGAATACCGACGAGTTCTGGCATTTCAATTGCAGCTAATGTTGCTTCCATTAACTTCTTCCCTGTAAATGGATCACCAATTTGAACAGATGGTCGTTTTGCATCCGCTTCTTCATCTAGTTCTTCAGATGCAAATGTCGCACCGTGAATGCCATCGCGTCCTGTCTTTAGTCCAACATAGATGACTTTATTTCCCTTGCCTGTTGCAGTGCCTTTTTGGATTTTATCGTGTTCAATAATACCGACACACATAGCGTTCACAAGTGGATTGCCGTCATATGACGGATCGAATTCAACCTCCCCTGAAACTGTCGGAATCCCAATGCAGTTACCGTAACCTCCAATTCCTTTAACGACACCTCTTAATAGACGGCGATTATTGGCTTTAGTTAGTTCACCGAATCTAAGTGAATTCAATAGCCCAATCGGACGTGCACCGATGGATACGATGTCACGAATGATACCACCGACACCCGTAGCAGCCCCTTGATAAGGCTCAACAGCTGATGGGTGATTGTGTGATTCTACTTTAAATACGACAGCTTGGTTGTCACCGATATCGACAACTCCTGCACCCTCACCAGGCCCCATTAAAACGTGTTCGCCTGTTGTTGGGAACTGTTTTAAAAATGGTTTCGAATGCTTATAAGAGCAATGTTCACTCCACATGACAGAAAAAATTCCGATTTCAGTATAGTTAGGCTCTCTCGATAAAATTTCAACAACTTTCTTGTATTCATCATCAGTCAGACCCATTTCCTGATACAGTTTTTGTTCTCTGATATCCTTACTAGTCGGCTCAATAAATCTCATCTTAATTGCCCTCCCAATTTGTTAGACTCTCAAAAACTCTAAAACCATCTTTACTACCGAGTAAAAGATCAATGGCACGTTCTGGGTGCGGCATCATACCACACACATTTCCATCTTCATTAACAAGGCCAGCAATGTCGTTTCTTGAGCCATTCGGGTTGTCATTGTAAGTTAAGATAATTTGCTTATTTTTAACGAGTTGATCGTATATGTCATCTGAGCAATAGTAGTGGCCTTCACCATGTGCGATTGGAAAGATAACATCTTCTCCATCGTTATAAAGTTCTGTATATTTCGTTTGATTGTTAACGATTTTTAAAGATTCATTTCTAGAGACAAAACTATGGTTGTCGTTATGTATAAGTGCACCGGGTAAAAGCCCAATCTCAGTTAAAATTTGGAAGCCATTACAGATGCCAAGAACAGGCTTACCTCTTGCAGCTAGTTTTTTAATCTCAACAGTCACTGGGGCCACACTTGCCATAGCTCCAGACCGTAAGTAATCCCCAAATGAAAATCCACCAGGTATTAAAACGCCATCATAGTTAGTTAAATCAGTTTCTCTATAATCCACGTAATCTGCTTTAGCACCACTTTTTACAACGGCATTGTATAAATCACGGTCACAGTTTGACCCTGGAAAACGAATAACTGCAAACTTCATTTATACTGTCTCCTCGTCTAAGATTTTATATTCGTAAGTTTCAATGACTGTATTGGTAAATAATTTTTCAGAGAGTTGACGGACGATCTCTTCAATCTTCTTATGATCAGTTTCATCAATATCAAAGTACAATACTTTACCTACTCTAATATTCTCAACCTGACCCGTACCGAGTTCCTTAACCGCTCTATCTAAAGCTTCGCCTTGAGTATCTAACACTTGGGGTTGTAAAGTTATAATAAGTTCAATTTTTTTCATTTTTAATTTCCTCCAACTTGTTATAAAAAATATTATATGTCTCAATTAATGATCCGGTATTATTTCTGTAAACATCCTTATCTAAGTTTTTATTAGTGGTTTTATCCCATAATCTACAGGTGTCTGGTGAAATCTCGTCCGCTAATAGAATGTTACCTTGGTCGTCTCGACCGAACTCAATTTTAAAATCGACAAGCTTTAAATTCATTTCATCCATAAGATGTGTCAGTGCTGAATTAATTTTAAGTGCTTGATTCTTCAGTTCTGATAATTCATCTGATGTCGCAATTTTAAGATGATGAATATGATCTTCTGTAACGAGTGGATCTTTTAAATCGTCTTCTTTTAAGTAAAACTCAACTAGAGGTGTGTCAAAAACATGACCTTCTTTAAATCCCAGTCTTTTAACAATATTGCCAGCAGCAATATTTCTAACAACGACTTCTAGTGGAATAATCGTGACCTTTTTTACAAGCTGACTAGTTTCTCCAGTCTCTTCTATAAAATGAGATTTAATATCGTGTGCTTTCAGATGTTTGAAAATACTGGCTGAAATTAAGTTATTTAAGCGCCCTTTACCTGGTACAAAGTCATGTTTTTCGCCATTACCCGCTGTAACCTCATCTTTATACTCTATTAAAAGAACTTCCGACTCAGCTGTTGTGTATACTGATTTTGCCTTACCTTCATACAATAACGACATATTTTCACTCCTTTTCAAAGTCTGTTTTTAAAGTCTTAAGTGATGCTTCGATATCGTTTGTTAATAGAGTGACATGTCCCATTTTACGAGCTGGCAGACTTTTACTTTTTCCGTACAAATGAACATTCCAATGTGGATAATAAAATAAATCACCTTCTAAGCGATCTAAATCTTGACCAAGTAAGTTCATCATAATTGCATCTTGATGCTGATAAACTTCAGGCATCGGTGCACCAGTAATGGCTAAGATATGGGCATCAAATTGTGAGATATTACAAGATTCAATTGAATGATGTCCAGAATTATGTGGTCTTGGCGCAATTTCATTGACATAAAGTTCACCGTCTTTAGAAATGAAATACTCAATCGTAAAGACACCAACAAAATGGAGATGTGTCATTATTTTTTCCGCTTCGCTTTTAGCCTGTTCAAAGTAATCAAATCTAGACGGTGCAATGGTTCTGTACAAAATTTGATCTCTATGTAAATTCTCCTGCAGTGGGAAATAGATACATTTGGAGTCTGTATTTCTTGCGATGGTGAGCGAGACTTCCGCTTCTAGGTCAATGTATTTCTCTGCAATAAAATCAACTTGGTCAAAAGGAATCTCTTCACTTTCTAAGGCTGCTTGACTGTTTAAGTAATACTGACCTTTACCGTCGTAACCGCCCGTTTTTGTTTTAACGATTAAGGGATAGCCATGTGTATTTGCAAAAGCTTCAATTTCCGATTTACTCTGAACATTTTCAAAAGGTACAACCTTAGCACCCGTTGCTTTAATAGCATCTTTTTCAGAACTTCTATTCTGAAGCGTGAGCACTGTTTCAGCACCTTGTGGAACATAAAAGTTATCTGTTAGTGAGTGAAGAATATGAGCATCAATATTTTCAAATTCATAAGTCACCACATCAGACAAACTCGCTAATTTTTCCATCGCTTCTTGATCACTAAAATCTGCCTGTATAAAGGTGTGGCATGTTGAGCTTGCAGGGGCATCTGGAGAGGGATCTAGAACAATTACCTTATAGCCCATTCTTAAAGCACTTTGTGCAAGCATCTTACCAAGTTGACCGCCACCTATAATACCGATGGAGCTGCCAGGATATAGACGTTTACTTAAGGTCATTTTGCATAGCCTCCACTTTTTCTTCCAAGGATTTTTGATAAGCTTCTAACTTTTCGTATATTTCTTTAGAATTTACAGCTAAAATTCGTGCAGCAAGAATCGCAGCATTTTTAGCCCCCGCATCACCAATCGCTTGTGTGGCAACAGGTATGCCCGCCGGCATCTGCACTATAGATAATAGAGAATCCATACCGCTTAGTGCCTTAGATTGAATAGGCACCCCGATTACAGGCACGTGAGTCGAAGATGCAACCATGCCAGGAAGATGTGCAGCACCCCCAGCACCCGCAATGATGATATCAATACCATTAGACTTTGCTTCCTTAGCATAATCCAACATCATTTCTGGAGTACGATGCGCGCTAACTACTTTCTTCTCATACTTAATTCCAAAGTAATCAAGCAAGTCAGCACTATGTTTCATCGTTTCCCAGTCTGATGAACTTCCCATAATTATTCCGACAGTCATTTCAATAACACTCCTAATTTAACGAACATTGTTTATATTTATAATTATAATGTGCGTATTTTAAATGTCAACAATTGATTATTTTATTTTAATGTACGTTTTTTAAGTAATTTTTACTGAGATTGCTGCTATGATGAGCTTAGTTTATTTTTGAAGCCCATCCATTCAAAACAAAAAAAGACTCAAAAACCTCGATTAAGAGATTCTTGAGTCTATATGAAACTTAGTTTTTGTATTCTTCATTATTAATATCTGTAATGAACATGTGACCTGGTGCATGTGAAATCAAAATCTCAGGTTTTGCATTTAACACCACATTCTGAGGTGTCACACCACACGCCCAAAATACGGGCACTTCGTTTTCGGCAATATCAATCGGATCACCGTAGTCAGGCTGATTGATATCTTTAATACCAATCATTTCTGGATCTCCTGCATGTACGGGTCCGCCGTGCATGCTAGGGAATTCGTTCGTGATTCTGATGACATCATCTACGACTGACTGTTTAAATGGTCTCATAGATACCACTGTTTCCCCGTGGAAAATTCCAGCAGGTTCTGTATTTATATTTGTCTTATACATAGCAACGTTAACACCTTGGTCTATATGTTTAATCGGAATACCTTCATCTAAAATTGCCTGTTCGAAAGTAAAACTACAACCGATCAAAAAAGTGACAAGATCATCTGACCAGTAAGGTCTAATATCATCTACTGTATCTACAAGCTCACCGTCTCTATAAATATTATAGAGCGGGACATCTGTTCGAATGTCTGAGTTTTTAGCGTAGCGACTGACAAACTCACCTGCTTCTAACACTTCAATAATCGGTACAGGTTTATGGTTTCTCATAGCAAATAAGAGAAAATCAAAGGGATATTTTTTAGGTAAGATAGCCAAGTTTGCTTGGACTTTATCACCAGAAATTCCTGAAGTCGGCCCTGTATGTTCACCAGTTCTAATACGCTGTCTAATTTCTTCTGTATTCATTTAATCACCTATCTATTCCAAAGATCCGCGAGTCCTTGTAGCGACATAAATCCTGCAATCAAGGTTACAATGACTGCAATGATACCGAATATGATCATCCAAGTCGGGTGATGATAGTTACCGACAATGCTCTTCTTACGTGAAGCCAATAGAATCGCACCCAGTGTTATTGGTAAAATTAAACCGTTAAATGAACCTGCAAGAATAAGTAATGTGACTGGTCTTCCAACGAATAGGAAAATAAGTGTCGATGTAAGGATGAAGACCACAATTACAATATTATTATACTTATCGAAAACCTTATTAAACGAGCGCATGAAGCTTGCACTTGTATAAGCCGCTCCAATAACTGAAGATAATGCTGCTGCTAGGAGCACAACACCAAAGATCTTCATACCGATATCACCTAAAGCAAATTGGAAAACGGATGCTGGAGGGTTTTCAGAATCTAATACTGCACCTTGAGCTAAGACACCAAGTACTGCTAAGAATAACAGCACGCGCATTAAACCTGTTGTTAAAATACCCCAGTTTGCTGCGTGACTCACAAAGCGTAGGTTTCTCTCACCAGTCATTCCCGCTTCGATTAAACGGTGGGCACCAGCGAAAGTGATATAACCACCAACTGTTCCCCCAACCAGCGTGATAATTGGTAAGAGCATCGCAATAGGCTCTTCTGGTAAAATTACGCGTTTCGCTGCTTCTGCAACAGGCGGTTCTGAAATAATCATGACGTAGGCAATGATACCTATCATGAGCACCCCGAGTATTTGTGTCACGATATCCATGACCGCACGTCCATTTTTTACTAAGAAAATAATAATTGCAAAAATACCTGTAATTGCTGCTCCAATTCTAACATCCCATCCAAAAATGGCATTAAAACCGAGCCCTGCACCCGCGACGTTACCAATATTAAATGCTAAGCCACCGATAACAATTAATACGGCAACAACCGAACCAAGTCCTGGTAATACCTCATTGGCGACATCTTGTCCACGTTTTCCACTAACTGATAAAACTCTCCAAATATTTAACTGTGCACCAATATCAATCACAATTGACGCAACAATTGCAAATGCGAAACTTGCCATAAATTGTTGGGTAAACACTGTTGTTTGCGTTAAAAATGCAGGCCCAATTGATGATGTTGCCATCAAGAACACTGCACCAAATAATAACCTGCGCTGAGCAGCAGTTATCTTAGGTTTATTCTCCATAATTTCACCTCTTCTTACATCGTATCGATAGTAACACCTTTCTCCTGTAATTGTTTTCTTATCTCTTTAACAAATTCTAATGCTTTGGCACCATCACCATGGACACAGATACTATCTGCTTTAATATCTATGTCTTTGCCATTGATGCTTTCAACCTTACCTTCAGTAATCATGCGTAGCACCCTAGAGACTGCGCTTTCACTATCTGTAATCATTGCACCTTCTTTTGAACGTGACACTAATGTACCGTCATCCTTGTAGGCTCTGTCTGCAAATACCTCATGCACAACATTTAAACCAAGCTTTTCTCCACTTTTCACTAGGTTATTATTCGCTAAGCCCATTAATTTTAAATTAGGATTAAAGTCATTAACTGCACCAGCAATCACATCAGCGAGGTGTGCATCTGTAAACGTTGCATTGTAAAGCGCGCCGTGAGGTTTCACATGATTTAGTTCCATGCCATAAGTCTTCGCTAAACCATCCAGTGCAGATAATTGATAAAGTACCAAGGCATGCACTTCATCGTCAGATAATTTCATAAATCGACGACCAAAGCCCATCAAATCTAAATAACCAGGATGGGCTCCAATTCCAGTTGTCCCAGATTCTTTAATGCGTTTAATTGTCTCAATCATCACACTCGGATCTCCTGCATGAAAGCCACAAGCGACGTTAGCAGATGAAATCAAAGGAATAATTTCAGCGTCATTGCCGATCTTGTAATTACCATAACTTTCACCTAAATCAGCATTTAAATCTATTGTTAACTCAGACATGTGAATCCTCCTTAATCAATGATGTTCTCCTTATGAATAAATTTAATATCGTAGTCGTTGGCATGCACTTTCGGATGTCCAGCCAAGAAATACTGTAAATTCAAATTTGTTTTAATTGGTTCAATTACTGTTTCACCTAAGACTAACTTCAACTTATCTAGAGCATCAGTACGATTATTTGCAGTTACAATTATTTTTGCAATCATCGAATCGTAAAAAGGTGGAATCACATAACCCGAATAGATGTGACTGTCCACTCTGACATTCCGACCCATGCCATAGTGAAGTTTTTCGATTTTACCAGGCGAAGGCAAGAAATTGTTAGCCGGGTCTTCTGCATTAATTCGTGCTTCAATAGCGTGACCAGACAACTGCACTTCATCTTGAGTAAAACCAATTTCTCCATCGAATGCCACGTTAATCTGTGACTTAATGATATCGATGCCTGTCACCGCTTCAGATACGGTATGTTCCACTTGAACTCTCGTATTCATCTCAATGAAGTAAAAACGCTTCTCTTCTGGTACATATAAGTATTCAATCGTTCCAGCTCCACGGTATTTCAGTTTTGCGATTGCTTGACGTGTAGTTTCCGTAATGTCAGCTCGCTCTTTTTCACTTAATATTGTCGCTGGCGCCTCTTCTAGAAGCTTCTGATTATTTCTTTGAATCGAGCAATCTCTTTCAAATAAATGCACCGCTTCACCTTTACCATCACCGATAACCTGAATTTCAATGTGTCTCGCTTTTGGAATATATTTTTCAACATATAACCGGTCATCATTAAAAGAACTTTTAGCTTCCTTCTTCGCTTGATTGTACAATTTATCGACATCATCATCATTAAAAGCAAAACGCATGCCTTTACCGCCACCGCCGGATACGGCCTTGATTACAATTGGGTATGTCACTTCGTTAGCAATAGCTTTTACCGACTCAATCGAATCTACGACACCCTCACTACCCGGTATGACAGGCACTCCAGCCTCATCCATTGTCTGACGAGCCATCGCCTTATCACCCATTTTTTCCATCGTCGACGCATCAGGCCCAATGAAAATGAACCCCGCTTCCTCAGCACGTTTTGCGAATTCAGGTGTTTCCGATAAAAACCCGTAACCAGGATGAATCGCATCTGATTCACTGACCGTCGCAGCTTGTAAAATACGGTCAATGTTCAAGTAGCTATCAGCACTCTTTGGTCCACCGATGCAATATGCTTCGTCTGCCAAGGCAACATGCAAGCTATCTCGGTCACCGTCTGAGTAAATCGCGACACTCTTAATATTCATTTCTTTTAAAGTTCTTATAATACGAACTGCAATTTCTCCGCGGTTAGCAATTAACACTTTTCTCATAACTCATGCTCCTTCTGGACGTAAGCGAATCAACACATCACCAAATTCAACAGTATCTCCATTGGATACTAAAATTTCTTCAACGGTACCAGCAACATCACTTTTCACGTCATTAAATACTTTCATTGCTTCTATAAAGCCAACTTGATCACCTTTTTGTACTGTATCACCAACAGCAACAAATGTTTCCTCGCTGTTCTCATCTTTGTTAATGAAAAATGTGCCAAGTTGCGACGCTTTGATTTCTAGTAAATCAGAACTTTCTTCATTTGCACTCGTGTCAGTTGAAGCAGATGTGCTAGTTGCACTAACCACACCATTACTCATATTTCTTTCTAGATGAATAGAAGTACTTTCATCTGAAAAACTTAAAACTGATAAATCTTCCTCTTTTAAGAGTTTCACTAATTTCTTTATATCTTTATAATTCATGACTTATCCTCCAATTAATTTCGACACGCTATTGGCATCTGTTCTTCTTACTGCTTCAAAATCTTTTGATGGTACTAAATCGACCTTGTTTTGTAACTGCTCTAAACTTTCCTTGTAGAGCGCACTTGCACTTTCGATGCTAATCTCTTTAAAACGAATTTTATCCCCAGGTTGCTTCTGAGCAATTTTGGGTAGATCGACTTTAGCAACGGTGGCAATTTTAGTGTATCCACCTGCTGTTTGTCTGTCTGCTAGAAGAATGATCGGCTGTCCATTTTTAGGGATTTGAATGCTACCAAATTGGGTCGGTGCACTTAAAATATCGTGCCCATTATCCGATTTGATAGCTGGACCTTCTAACCTCGCACCCATACGGTCCGTATCTTTAGAAACCGTATACTCAGATGACTTAAACAAATTTTGGTATTCGGTATTAAAGCGTTCACTTTCTTGGCCGAGTATGACACGTATTTCTTCAACTTCATGCGTCTCTATTGCTTCATCTACTTCTAACAAAGGAATGTCAGCATGACCGCCAATAGTTTTTAGGATATCACCTGATTGAAGGACTCGTCCCTTGTATCCACCAATTCCACTTCTCGTATGTGTCGCATAACTACCAAGTTCACTAGGTAAATCTAATCCACCTGTAAAAGCGACATAAGTTCTAACGCCACTTTCCACACTACCAAAAACGACTTGGTCTCCTTTATCCAAGTCGATAATCGTACCAATTCTGTACGGCTGATTATTTACTGTTAGGTTCATCGAGGCGCCGGCAGTTGCGATTGTTGTTTTCTTAAGTACAGTAAATTGTATACCTTGGAAAGTCATCTCTATAGTCGCTTTTGTAAAATCGTTACCAACTAAAGCATTTGCTAGACAGTAACTTCTATAATCCATAGCGCCTGCTGGAGAAAAACCATAAGACTCATAGCCTCTTCTACCTAAATCTTGCACTGTTGTAAACAGTCCTGGCTCAGTAATCTTAATCGTCATTTGCTTCACCTCTGTCGATAACTTTAACTTCGTACGCCCCATCATAATAGGCCTGTTCTAACCGATAATATTCGTCTTCATCAATCGCCTTATAGACAATACGATCCCCTGCTTCATACAATATAGCGTGATCTCGGTTTTTATCGTAGAGGGGAATTGGGGTACGTCCCAATAAGTTCCAGCCTCCTGGTGAAGTAAATGGATACATTCCTGTCTGTTGCCCACCAATACCAACAGAACCTGCTGGAATACGTGTTCTAGGTGAATCCAATCGATCTTTATAAAGCCTTTTGTCTAGGCCACCTAAATAAGGAAAGCCCGGCATAAAACCGAGCATATATACT
Source organism: Jeotgalicoccus marinus DSM 19772 (assembly GCF_000425825.1). Classification (GTDB taxonomy): domain Bacteria; phylum Bacillota; class Bacilli; order Staphylococcales; family Salinicoccaceae; genus Jeotgalicoccus; species Jeotgalicoccus marinus. Next base: position 80,027 of record NZ_AUEE01000008.1, on the reverse strand, counting down.
AAATACTCTTTGTTGCTATGTAGTTCTATGACGTCAGTTTCAGACAATCCAGATTTTTCAAATTTTTTGATATCAGGACCAAATTTACCGCCATAACACACAGGTATCTCAACGACCTTATAACTTGATGGTGTGGTCGATAATTCTTCTTGCTTCATTTCTTCTAAGGCTGATTTCATCGCCTTAACATCCGCTCGTAAAACATCAAAATAAATAATTAAACTGGTATAGGATATAACAATATCCAGAACCCCTTCAAAATCTAGCTCAACAAATTTTTCTTTTAGCTGCACAAGCTGAGTATTGATGGTCTCGTCAATATCTTGACCAAACGTAACTGTTAAAGCATCCTCTGCATACTGCTGAACTCTCATAGTACAATTATTCCCCCGCTTCTAAACGTCCTACAATGTCATTGAATTGTTTCTTAACTCTAGGAATCTTTAAGGCATAAAGTGCAAAACTTACTGGAGAATCCGTAATAAGTTTCGTCGAAATGGTTAACTCAGAGCGACCTTCAACCGGTACAATATTAACCATTGTCCATAATCTACCCGCTGGGACGTATGATTCAAACTCAAGTCGACGATTATCTGTGTAAAATATTACTTCTGTATTAATATTAGCCTCATTGTATACTAATATTCCCTCTGTTCCGACTGATCTTTGATTTGTAACGTCTGAATTATAAGTAATTGCTGTTAGTTTTTGTACTCTGTCAATGATTTCTTGATCGTCTTTTAGAACGCTAAACACGTACTCTGGAGATTGTTCAATCTCTTTATGGTAAAAATACAACTGTAGCTGAAGTTCCAAATCGCTCACCTTTTTCTGAATAATTTAATTTTTCTTTTAAATGTAACCGCATACAGTTATGATTATAAACAACCAGCTGATTTCTTTCAATATTAGAACATTCTCAAATCAGCTGTATTATTGATAATTTAGAGGTGAAGAATATGGATACGATATCAACTGATAAACTGATCACACTAGATGATGTTAGGGAACTGTACACTTCTGGTGGTGGTGATTTATATAGTGATTATAATAAACTCAGAGCAGACATTATAAACTCAGATTTTGTCATTACACTACGACAAAAAGGTAAACTTGTTGCCCTTATGAGGTCGAATGGCGATGGTACAAATAATCAATACATATCCGAAATCATTCTCCATGCCGCATTACCTAACCAGGGATTTGGTTCAAAGCTAATTGATAAATATTTAGAATGTACCCATGAAGTCAGTAAGATTTATATACTTTCCCACGTTTACTATCGCACAACGTTTTCGAAAACTTGGCTACAGTATAAAGGCTTCAGCATCATTGCTGAAAATGAGAACGTCATTGTCTATTTGTACGATCGTCATTTAAAGTACTAAATGACATAAAAATCGTCCGCAAACGTTTGCGGACGATTTTTTATACATTTATTTTAAAATAATATGCGTCTAAATTAAGTAGTTACCTAATACACTGTTTACATCATGCACCACAACGAAGGCTTGATCATCATTCGCTTTAATTAGACGTTTTAGTCTATTGAGCTGTGATTTGTTGATGACTACAAACAGAATGTCTTTATCTTCTTTAGAATAGTATCCACGACCATCTAAAATCGTCACTCCACGGTTGATTTTTGTATTGATTAAGTTCGCCACAACATCCGGTTTTTGAGAAATAATCGTAACTGCTTTTTTCGGATTCATACCTTCTATAATGAAGTCCATCACTTTTGTTGCTACATATAAAGCGATTACTGTTAACAAGACTTGCTCAATGCTCATCACAGTTAAACCAATCGTGATAACAATTAAATCAAAGAACAGTAAGGCATAAGATACGTTGACATCTAAAAACTTATTCGCCATCTTGGCTAAGATTGTCGTACCTGCCGTTGTAGACCCGACACGAATAATCAACCCAATTCCTGTCCCTATAAAGAGCCCACCAAAGACAGTATTGATCAGTATTTCATCAGTTTGAATTTGCCAGGTTTCTGTTATCCAAAGTGCGAGGGAGGTCATTGGTATGGTAAAAATCGTGTAATACATGGCACGTTTACCTAAAAACTTAAAACCAATAATCAAAATCACAAAGTTCATAATTAAGTTTGTTAGGGCTGTCGGTAGACCAAATGCGTAGTATAAAATAATAGAAATACCAATAAATCCACCTTCACCTAAATTACCGGCAATCATAAAACTATTTACACCTATGGAAAATAAAAACGAACCGACAATAATGGTTAATACATTAATTAAAGTTTGCACGGTGAACTTTGAATTCAAAGATAAACGAATTTTTTCAAACTGAATATTTTTCAAAGTGTTTCTAAGTTTCATACCTTCTCCCCCTTCTGCTACTATACTTTTACTATGTTATAGCAACTCACCCGACTTTTCAACGCAACAAAAAAGCCGCCAAGGGCGGCTATTTGAATCTTTATACAATTTTTTTAAGGATTTTCCCATCCTTGGCAACAACTTTAATTCGGTCATTATCTTTAAGAAGTCCAATATCTTCAAGTGGATTACCGTCTGTCAGAATAAAGTCAGCAATGTATCCTTCTTGAACAAGTCCAAGATTTTCTATTTCCATACATTCTGCTGCATTTTTTGTCGAAATAACAATTGCGTCCATCGGAGTGGCTCCAGCTTCAACCATCAGCTCAAGCTCTCTTAAGTTCGTACCATGTTTGAACACACCTGCGTCTGTACCCATAGCAATATTCACCCCTGCATCATAAGCTTTTTTAAAGCTTGCTCTATGGGCATCCATTACTTCCTTAGACTTTTTAAGTCCAACTTCTGAAATACCTAACTCATCTGCGAACTCAATAACTGATACTGGTGCAAGTAATGTTGGTACGAGATACGTGCCTTTTTCTTTCATCTTTTCAATCACTTCATCATCTAAATAAATACCATGTTCAATAGAATGAATACCTGCTTCAACACAGTTTTTAATTCCTTCTAAACCTTGAGCATGCGCCATAACTTTGACACCATTTCTAAACTTTGCTTCTTCAACAATGACCTTTAGTTCTTCTAGAGAATACTGAGTAAATTTAGGGTGATCTGTTGGACTTGATACGCCTCCAGTTGCCATGACTTTGATGACATCTGCTCCAGCTCTTAGCATTTCTCTTGTACGTTTTCTTACTTCTTCCACTCCATCTGCAATACCGTCCGGCATACCTTCATAAGGTCTTACCAAACTTAAATCAATACCAGAATAGTTTAATCCATCACCATGACCACCTGTAATAGATAAGGCATTAATAGACACTTGCATGCGTGGCCCACGAACCAGCCCATCATTGATTGCTTGTTTAAAACCAAGCGGACTGCCTAGGGCGTCTCTAACTGTTGTCACTCCCGCATCAATTGTTCTTTCAGCATATTGTATCGCTTCATAGAAACTATAAGAAAATGGTGTAGCGACACGTTCTGCTAATGGTTTAAATTCAGTAGATAAATGCACATGAGCATCGATCATTCCAGGCAACATATACTTTCCTTGACCGTCGATAAGCGTCGCATCAGTTTCTGTGTATTCTTTTGTAATGTGTGTGAATTTCCCATCTTCTATCACAACGTTTACGTTTTTTTGTACATCTGAACCCGATCCATCAATTAGATTAATATTTTTTACGATAGTTTTTGACATTAATAAAATCTCCTTTTTATAGCATTCCCATTACAAATGTTGCAATAACAACAGATGCGATGGTGACCGTGACAAACCCACCGATTAACATTGGGGTTACAATTTCCGAAAACACGCGTTGTTGATCCACTGTGTTATCTGTAGTACTTCTAGACACTTCTTCACAAATGATATAGTCTCCAGGAAATCCAACAAGAGCTGTTAAAGCAACAGGCATACCCTTAAATGGGTGCCAACCAACAGCCTTAGATGCAATAAATCCACCAAGCGCAAGTCCACCGACACCGGTTACTAAGATTAATAATACGGGTGGTATATTATTTACGACATCTTGTGGTGTGATTCCACCCATTGTACCAATTACCACAAAAATCAGAGCAACCATCATGAAACTAAATGAATTTGATTTTTGTAGGACAGCTTGTGGAAATAACTTTGCATTCAACATCAATATACCAAAGATTAAACTGAACAAGGTGTAATGAATACCTGTGTATTCACTTAATATTGTTGCAATCGCAGCTAAGAGGAATATTGTGAATAAAAGAATGATATTGTTCTTAAAGATATTAAATCTTACAGGCTGATCTTCTTCTTCAAGACTATCTATTTCAGCTTTTGTTGCTGTTGTATTTTTAACAAAATTTCCAGCATAACGTTTTAAAAAGAACGAAATTAATGGCATACCAATTGGAGTTTGTATGGCTGCAATTAAGACAGGAATAACAATGATAGCCGTCATGCCAATTTCATTAAGTTTTTCTGTTGTAATTAGGAGTGCAACCACCCCACCTGAAATCGGCCCAATACCACTCGCCGCTGTTTCAAAGTCAAATACTAAAGGTACGATAGTCAAAACGAGTATGAGCGCACCCAGTACACCACTTATGGAGATTACAACCGCTCGCCATTGCTTTTTTAAAGTACTGATTGGCATTAAAGTTCCCATATGTATAATTAATGGCCCAATTAAAATGGCACCTAGTGCTGGTAATGTTGAAAGTTCTAAAATATTTTCAGGAAAAACACCTATCCATGTTAATACTAAATAACCGACCATGGCTGTCATTAACATCGGTATTCTTGCTCTAGTGTAAATTGAAATTAATTCACCGACTGCAAGTAGTGCAAACAACATAACAGTGGCAACTATAGGCTGTTCAATCATAAAATATCCTCCAAGCTTGAGTAGTAGCTTATTGTTCGAATTATACGACAATTCAAATAATATGCAATATGATTACGTTTTCATTGGAAAAATACTCTTAAAATGAAAAAAAGCACCTTGGCAAGGGAGGTTGAGCCAAGGTGCTGCTATTAAATTATTCTGCAGGTTGTCCCGGTTCAAAGGCCGGATCTAGATGTGCTTTATCTTCTAGTTCTTTTAAAAATTCATAGACTTCTGGCGACGTAAACGCCTTGTTTAAAGCTTGAATTTTATCAGAATCTAACTGCCCTTCTCTGACAACGACTTGACTTGCATATGTGTTATCACTATCTTCTTCTAAGAAAACCGCATCATCAGGCGTTAGGCCAAGCGGCTCAATATAGGCGGGATAAGAAAATACAAGTGGTACGCCGTCTTCATAGGATTCTTTGAGGTTGAGTACTTCAACTTGTGTAAATTCCAGTTCATAAGGGTTCTCAACTACATCTTCAACTGTTGCCTCTAATCCTGCTTCTTCATCAAGTTTGATTAGGTCTTGATCTGCCAACATTAATAGTGCTCGTGTGGCATTGGTTGGGTCACTTGGGATCGCAACCTCGTCACCTTCCTGAACTTCTTCAACTGACTCATAGACAGGTGAATAGAAGCCAACAATTGCATTGTAAATTTCTTCAGTAGCGACTAAGTCTGCCCCATTCTCTCTATTGAACTGTTCCATATATAGTTCATGTTGAGCAAAACTCGCATCCGCTTCATCATTAAACACTGCCTCATTAAACTGAATATTATCCGCAACTTCCATTAACTCAATTGTGTAAGGTTCTTCTACAGCTTCGGCTGCAACTTCAACAATATCTGTCATAGGAGGTGTTTGGGAAGCAACTACAATATGCGTGTCTTCGGTGTCCGCCGTGTCCTCATCATTGCCACAGCCTGCTATTAAGAACATAGATGATAAGAACATTATAGAGAGTTTCTTCACTTTACTCGTCTCCTTCAAATGCCGGTTCTAGGTGAGCCTTATCTTTTAAATCATCTAAGAAATCATAGACTTCTTGTGAAGTGAATGCTTCATTTAAGGCTTTAATCTTTTCTGAATCCGCTTGACCTTCACGTGCAACGACTTGGATTGCAAATGTATTGTCACTGTCATCTTCTAATAACACTGCATCCTCAGGTGTAAGACCCAGTGGCTCTATGTATGTCGGATAGTTAAATACGAGTGGAATACCGTCTTCATATGACGCGGATAAGTTTAACAAATCAACATGAGTAAATTTTAAATTCTTCGGGTTTTCTGTAATATCATCAACTGTCGCTTCAAAATCCACCCCATCTTCTAAGGTGATTAATCCCTCACTGTCTAAGATCATCAAAGCTCTCGCTTCATTTGTTGGATCACTCGGAATCGCTACTTCATCGCCTGCTTTCACTTCATCAATGGAACTGTATACAGGTGAGTAAAATCCAACAATCGCGTTGTATATTTCCTCCATCGCAACTAAGTCTGCATCGTTTTCATTGTTAAACTGTTCCATAAAAGGTTTGTGCTGTGCAAAACTCGCATCCGCTTCATCATTAAACACTGCTTCGTTATACTGTATGTTATCTGATACTTCCATCAACTCAACTGTATACGGTTCTTCAATGACATCAGCAACAATCTCTACAACATCTGTCATCGGTGGTGTCTGTGATGCAACAACAATATGTGTATCTTCCGCTTCTGATGTTTCTTTCGCTGTTTCTTCATCACTACATGCACTCAAGACCAGCAAGGTTGATGCGAAAACTGTAAACCACTTTAACTTCTTCATTTACAAAACCCCTTTATCTTTTATCTAATTTTTTAGCAAGTTTAAGACCTAACCACTGCGCAATTTGTACAAATATAATAATTATAACAATGGCTGTATACATAATATCTGTTTCATAACGCTGATATCCATAACGTATTGCAAAGTCTCCAATACCTCCACCACCGACAACACCCATGATTGTCGAATAAGAGATAAAACTCACAAATGCTGTGGTAAATCCTACAACGAGTGAACTTCTCGCTTCTACAAACAGAAATCTGTAGACTAGTTGAGGTATCGACGCACCCATAGCTTCTGCAGTTTCAAGCACACCTTTAGGGACGTCTAATAAGGACTGCTGAACAAACCTTGCGTATAAGGCAATTGCCACCACCATTAACGGAAATGACGCTGCAACAGGATCTCCAGTCGCCCTACCATAGACTTCTCTTATGAGTGGTTGCATGGCGATGACCAATAAGAGAAACGGAAATGAACGAATGATATTCACCAGTGCATTGGTGACCCAATAAATCACCTTATTTTCTAAGGGTTGTTTCTCATCTGTTAGAAACAACAAAGTACCCAAAGGTAAGCCGAGCAAAATTGCAGCGATCATTGCAAAAGCCATCATAATCCCTGTTTCATTTAAACTAGTAATCATATTAGGGAAATACTCAACAACACGCTCAAAATACAAGATGAATGCATCAACCATGGCTGAGCACCTCCAAAATTCTGTCGTAGTATGACAGTTTTGAAACAGTATGTTTTGATGATTCAATGTCCAGTGTGTTTAGTACTTTTCCATCTTCTAGGACAACTGTACGATCACAAAGCTGTTTAATGACATTTAATTCATGTGTAACTATAACTATTGTCATGCCATAGACCTTGTGCGCTTGTTTTAAAACCTCCACAATTTCATCTGTGGTCTTATCATCTAAGGCACTAGTCGGTTCATCGCATAGTAAAAGTTTTGGTTTGGTAATTAATGCTCTCGCTATACCAACTCTTTGTTTTTGTCCCCCTGATAACTGTCCAGGGTAGTTATCTTTCTTGTCTAGTAAGCCTGTAAACTTCAATACCTCTTCGACATCTAGAGCATCTTTATATGTATGTAACTTGAGTGGTAATGTGATGTTTTCTAGTACTGTCTTATTGTTTAATAGATTAAATTGCTGAAAGACCATACTGATGTCTTTTTTATACATACGAAGCTGCTCGCCCTTTAATTTTGATGGATTTTCCCCCTGAACTGTTACAGTCCCATCGTCAGGTGTCTCTAGCGCATTAATCATTCTAAGTAGCGTCGATTTACCTGAACCACTCGCGCCAATAATGCCAAACTTTTCTTGCTCATTTATGGAAATAGAAACATCCTCCAAGGCCTTGAACATACCATTTTGGCCATGAAATGACTTAGTAATATTGTGTAATTCAATCATCTTTACACTCCTTGATAAACTAGCGATACGAACTGTTATAATATAAGTGGAACAGAATCTATCTGTTCTAATCTGTTTAATTAGGATTGTAAACAATACTACATCAGTTGTAAAGGGGTATTTTAATGAAAGCTGCCATGCCGCTTATATCATTTAATGGAACAGCATTTTCAGCCATAGAATATTATAAGGAAATATTTAGAGATTTAGAGATTTTACAGTTTTTAAACTATGAAAATTCATCTAAAGTGCAACAGGCTGTCATAAGTATTGGAGATTTAAATATTGTAGTTAGAGATGCAGAGATTCCAACAGGTACAAGGTTTAATCCTGAAGTTTCTTTATATTTAGAGTGTGAAAGTTTGGAGGAGATCGAACTTTTATATAGAAAGTTAAAAAAGAATGGTGCCATACACGTACCACTTGATGATTATAATTTGAGTAAACGCTATGCAATAGTACAAGATCAGTTCGGCTTGTACTGGCAATTAAATTTAAGCTAAAAAAAGCCATTCCTCTCTCTACAGGAATGGCTAAAATTTATTTAATTAACTGAATTATAGTGATAAAGCACTGATTAATTTGTTTAAGAAAGGACGCTTAACTTCTTTATCTGATTTGTTGTCTTTTAAAATTGCATTATTATACGCCATCTCTTTAAATTCTTTCATACGAACTTCTGCAGTAATCTTATCTGAGATTATCATTTCTTTCCCTCCCTATTTATAAAAATTTCATTAGAGTATTTTTCTGTACCTCTTTATGTATCTTTATAATACTATATATACCAAGGGATTTCAAAGATTATGTGATGTTATATTCAAAGTAAATATATTGACAATTATTAGTTAATTCAGGAATGTAAGTATTAATTTAAAGTGAAATTTCACCATATTACACACATACAATAAAACATACAATAAAATGTATTTTTATACTAATTGTTTTCGCTTTCATACATTAAATAATTATTACACCGCTTACATAAAAAAATACAAAAATAAGAGGAAGCGAAATTTTCGCTTCCTATTTCCTCATATTTTTTAATATAGCTACGTTTAAAACATGGGGTGCTTTATGTTTTTTTGATTCATCTAAATGATCTAATAGACCGGCAATCTCTTCAAGTACTTTATCCTTTTGTTTTTTCTTAAATCTCACTAGCCAAGATGATGTACCTAAACGTGCAATCCATTCTTGATCTGTGAATTTCACCTTATACTCTTTTTTGAAAAATTCTTCAATTGAAAACTTACCGTGCTTCCAGTCGCTAAACCACTCTACTGGAAACCCATTAATCATCTGTAGAGAATCTTCTTTTGAACCCGCAGGGTGTAGTTCCTCATTTTTAGAATGTTTTTTTACAATCTTCATTGAGTCTTTCATCATTTTATTTGAAACTGTAAAGCCAATGTCACCGACAATTAATAGGCCACCTGGTTTCAGTATGCGGCTGATTTCTGCTGTTGCCTTATCACTATCAAACCAATGCCAGGCTCTCATGACAAATACCAAATCATAAGTATCTGACTTCAAATTTGTTTCTTCTGCTGTCCCTTGAGTAAAATTAATACGGTCATTATTACCAACGTATTCCTTACCTAGTTCAATAAAGGCGTCCGAAGGTTCTACTGCATCCACGATTGAACCGTAATCACTTAAAACCTTACTTACAAAACCAGGACCTGCACCAATATCAGCGACAATTGCACCGGATAATTCAATGCCACGACGTTCTAACTCTTCATAAAACATGTTCGGAATATCATTTCGATGCTGCAAGTATTCCTCAGCGTAATTATGAAAATTCGTCTTCATTATAAGGATTCTCCTCCCAATAAACTACTTTATTTATATTATCAAGCTATTTTACTCCCTTGTCCACCTTGAGGTTTGTTAGAATTTAAGAATAACAGTTTTATAGGAGGAAATCTATGACACGTTTACTGTCTTCATTAGTCTTAATGGCAATAGCTGTCTTCGGCATAAATTGGATTATTGAAACATTCTTACCTTCGATACCAGACAATTATGCTTTACCAATAAGTGTTTTACTTGGTATAACGATTGGATTCTTTATCTATATTCAAATTGATAATAGAATTGGGTAGTTTTTAATGAAATTTTATTTAAAGTAGGGTATAATATATAAATTGATTTTTTATATAAAGGGGAGACAACATGTCAGAAACCGTACAATCTAAACCGGATTATAGACTTATTATTATCTTGTTATCCGGTGCATTTATTTCGTTTTTATCGAACACATTTCTTAACGTCGCCCTACCCGCTATCAAAAATGATTTCGGCGTATCCACTTCTGCAGTCCAATGGGTATCTACCGCTTACATGCTCGTTTCTGGAATCATTATTCCTACAACAGCTTACTTAATGCAAAAATTTAGTGCGAAATCCTTATTCTTAGCTGCTATGGGCTTATTCTTAATCGGAACGATTGTTTCTGGCTTCGCACCTGCTTTTATCGTCTTAATTATTGGTCGTATGATTCAAGCGTCAGGTTCAGCGATGCTGATGCCACTCTTGATGAACATTATGATCGTAAGCTTCCCGCCTAACCAACGCGGGACAGCTATGGGGCTTTTCAGTCTCGTTATGTTCTTTGCCCCAGCAATTGGGCCAACCGTATCAGGTATAGTCGTAGAACGTTACAGCTGGCATATGTTGTTCTTTATGATGATTCCAATTTTAGTGATTGTGTTAGGGGTTGGATTCTGGAAGTTACCGAAGATTAAACAGCATAAAGAAGCACATATTGATATACCTTCTATTATTCTATCTACAATTGGTTTTGGCGGCGTGCTTTACGGACTAAGTTCTGCTGGTGAATATGGACTTGCAGATACAAGAGTCCTCATTCCATTGTTCATCGGGCTTGCTGGTGTAACAACCTACGTACTTCGTCAGATGAAACTCGAACACCCAATGTTAGACTTTAGAGTCTATAAATACCCGATGTACACGATTGCATCGATCATTATCGGAGCAGCAAACATGGCACTTTTTGCGGGTATGATTCTCATTCCAATTTTCATGCAAGATATACAAGGCTTAAGTCCTTTAGATACAGGATTATTGATGCTTCCTGGTGCTTTAATTATGGGCTTCATGAGCCCTGTTTCAGGTAAGCTATTTGATATGTATGGTCCAAAAAATATGGCGGTTATTGGCTTAACCATTGCGGTAGTCACAACCTTCTTCTTAAGTCGACTAGAAATTGATACACCATTCTCTTATCTATTAACAATTTACATGGTTCGTGCACTCGGGATGACACTCGTAAACACTCCAGTTATGACGAATGGCATGAATTCACTACCGCCTCACTTAACACCACATGGGTCATCATTAAATAGTATGTTGAACCAGGTGAGTGGTTCGATTGGTATAGCCCTACTCATTACAGTTATGCAAACCTATACCAACTTACAGTTAAGAGGAATGGACAATCCAACTGAGACAATGATTAATCAAGCAACCTTAGATGGTATTAACTTAGCCTTCTTAGTCGGCACAGGCTTCTTATTCATTGGTTTAGTTTCAGCTTTCTTCTTAAAACGTATCGTCCCAGGCGATGTCATTGGCCAATCCTTTAATAAGGCAAGACCAATCGATGATGAAGTTAAAAAATTGAATAAGTAATGTAAAAGGATTACTGTGAATTCACAGTAATCCTTTTTCTTATGTTCTTCCTTATTTTGCATTTAATTCTATAATCTTAATAATAGTCTGTGTCGCCTTTTCCATATCGTCTATGGATGCAAATTCGAATTTACCATGGAAGTTCTCTCCACCGGTGAAGAGGTTCGGTGTTGGCAGTCCTTTATATGATAATTGAGAACCGTCTGTACCGCCTCTAACAGGTTCTATAACCGCTTCAATACCTAAGTCTGCCATAGCTTGTTTAGCAAGTTCAACTGGTGTCATATCTTTTTCAATAATTTCTTTCATGTTGTAATACTGATCATTTAATTCTAATTGAATATCTGCTTCTGGGTATTTATCGATAAATGAATCGACTACTTTTTGAACATGTGATTTACGTTCTTTAAAGGCGCCTTGATCAAAGTCTCTAATAATCATATTGAATTCAGCATTTTCAACATCACCTACTAAGTTTGTCACATGGTAAAAACCTTCATAACCTGATGTATGTTCAGGTGTGTCATGCACATCAAATGATGCAACGATTTCTGACATAATACGTGCGGCATTCACCATTGTGTCCTTAGCCGTACCCGGATGGACGCTGTTACCCGTAACCTTAACTTTTGCGCCTGCTGCATTGAAGCTTTCATACTGCAGCTCACCTAAAGGACCACCGTCCACCGTATAGGCAAAATCAGCCTTAAATTTATCTACATCAAAGTCATGGGGTCCACGCCCAATTTCTTCGTCAGGTGTGAAGCCAATCCTCACATCACCGTGTTTAATTTCAGGGTGCTCAATTAGATACTCAATGGCAGTCATAATTTCCGTTACACCCGCTTTGTTATCTGCACCAAGTAAGGTCGTGCCATCTGTTGTCATCAATGTATGACCCTTATAGCCGTTTAAATTTGGAAACTGTTCTGGTGTTAAGACGACATTTAAATCTTTATTTAAGACAATATTTCCACCGTCATAGTCGATAACTTGTGGTTTTACATTTGTTCCTGTAAAATCCGTCGCAGTATCTACATGTGCTAAAAATCCAAGCGTTCTTAAGCCCTCTGTATTTTTCGGTAAGGTCGCAAACAAATAACCTTTGCCATCTAAGTCAACATCAGTAAGTCCAAGTTCTTTTAGCTCTTTTGCTAAGACTTTTAATAAGTCCCACTGTTTACTTGTCGATGGTACTGTCTCACTGTTGGCATCAGATTGAGTATCAATTTTTACATATCTAGTTAATCTTTCTATTAATGCACTTTTCACTATAAAACCCCCAAAATTTTATAATTTACTTATATCACTATAGCCATAGATCGATTCGTTAATGTCTACTCCGTCTATAGTAATGATTTCTTCACCGAGTATTTCTCCACCCATATGTTTATAAAAACCTACAGTCGGGTTTTCAGTCAATACTGCAACCGTCATCTTTTTAAATCCACGTTCAGATAGATTCCGAGCAGCAGTTTCAAAAAGTTCACGTCCAATACCTTGACCTTGGACATGTTGATAGGAGTAAATCGCGTAAAGTTCTCCGTCATAATCGGGATAGGTATCCTTATCACGGTTCTCTCCAGCGATTACAAAACCGACAACTTCACCGTCTAACTCAGCTACAAACATCGGCTGAGTATCTGCTGCCGATTGCCAAACCTTTTCTCTTTTTTTCACATCTAGACTGTTAAGGTATGAATCCGGCACAATACCTTTATAGGTAGTATGCCAACTTTCAACTTGAACTTTCGCAATGGCCATGGCATCCTCTACTTTGGCTAAACGTATTTCCACGGTGCGTCCTCCTATGAAAAATCTGTTTTTAAGGCTTTATTTCTTTGGCTTCTATCAATCGATAAGCGGACTAATTCATCAAGTAAGTTGCTATATGGAATACCTGAGACTTCCAACAATTTAGGATACATAGAAATACTCGTGAATCCTGGTAAGGTATTTACTTCGTTGACAATGATTTCACCATCGTTGGTTAAAAAGACATCCACTCTTGCCATACCTTCACAGTCAAGCGCTCTAAAAGTCTCTTTAGCGATTGTCTGAATTTGTTTAGTCTGGCCTTCAGTGAGTTCACTCGGAATGTTCAACACTGCACCGTCATCATCTAAGTACTTTGATTCATAAGAATAAAATTCAGTCTGTGACACGATTTCACCAGGTACTGAGACGAATAAGTCTTCTGCACCAAGGACTGATACTTCGATTTCTCTACCATCAATGCCTTTTTCGATCATCACTTTAGTATCGAACAAGAATGCTAAATCCAAGGCAGTTGTAAATTCTTCTTTACTCGTGACCTTAGATACACCAACTGAAGACCCCTGATTCACAGGTTTGATAAACATCGGTAATCCAAGAATTTCATAAGTAGACTCGAAACTTACTTGGTCCTTATCGAAATAGTTTACCGTTATTCCTTTAGCAGTCTGAATATTTGCAAGATTTAAAAGACGCTTTGTCATATCCTTGTCCATGCATACCGCAGAACTTCTAATACCACATCCTGCATAAGGCACACCTGCTAACTCTAAGAGCCCTTGGATGCTTCCGTCTTCACCAGCTGTACCGTGTAAAATCGGTAAAACTGAATCAAATTCGATTAATTCACTCGCTGTTCTTAAACCGGTTGCAGGTGAGACAAATACTTCTTCTGCCTCTTTGTCACTTACCATTTTAATTTCCTGATTATCATTTAACAGGCGCCATTGTCCATCTTTACTTATATAGATTAAACTGATGTTATATTTATTTTTATCTAGCGCATCTAACACACTCTTAGCTGAGCGCATTGATACCTCGTGTTCTGTCGACTTACCACCGTAAATAATTCCTAAATTAATTTTTGACATGCTAATTCCTCAAATCTCTTAAGACTTTTAAATAAATTTTTTATACTACGATACTTAATTTTACACTAAGAATCTCCATAAGTTAATCATAAGCCAGTACCTTGTATATTTACTCTATTACAGAAATTTTTTAGTGGTATAATCAAGTTGCTCTAACTATTTTATAAGGATGGGAACAGGATGAAGAAATTCTTTTCATACTATGCACCTTACAAAGTCTTGTTCACTGTAGATTTTCTCTCCGCGGTTATTGTCGGCCTTTTGGAGCTATTATTTCCACTTATCGTTAGCACCTTTATTGACGAACTCCTACCGACCGGTAACTGGCAATGGATCCTACTCGCTGCAGCTGGACTTGTAGTGGTGTATTTATTTAATACATTTATGCAATTTATTGTTACATATTGGGGTCATATGCTCGGGACAAATATCGAAAGAGATATTCGTAATGACCTATACGCACATATACAACGCTTATCGTTTCGCTTTTTTGACAATACTAAGACTGGAAAATTACTAACCCGCCTCACTAATGACCTCATGAATATTGGTGAAATGGCTCACCATGGGCCCGAGGACTTATTTATTGCCGTAATGACGCTACTCGGTGCTTTTGGTATTATGTATTACATTCATCCAGAGCTTGCTATAATTTCATTTATCATTGTGCCACTCATACTTGTTATAGCTATTTACTTTAACAAGAAAATGACAGTCGCATTTAGAGAACTATTTGGACGTGTCTCAGATTTCAACCATATGATTGGTGATAAAATCGGTGGTATTCGACTTGTTCAAGCCTTTGCTAAAGAAGATGAAGCGTTAAAAGAATTCAAAAAGATTAATGACCGTTTTAGGGAGACTAAACTTAAGGCCTATAAAATTATGTCTTTTAATAACTCAAGCACCTATATGTTAATGCGTCTCGTTAATGTGTTTATCTTAATTGCTGGTGCTTATTATGTAACAATTGGGGAATTATCTTACGGTGATTTCGCAGCATTTATCTTAATATCCAATGTCCTCTTTAAACCGCTTGAAAAAATTAATGCAGTTATCGAGCTTTACCCGAACGGTATCGCAGGTTTTAAGCATTTCTTAGATACTATGAATGAGAAAAGTGATGTTACTGAGAGGGAAGATGCTATAACACTGACAGATGTTAAAGGAAATATTTCATATGAAAATGTCAGTTTTAAATACGAAGAGAAAAATGTCTTAACAGATATTACTTTTGATATAAAAGTAGGTGAAACCATCGCTTTTGTCGGACCATCTGGTGCGGGTAAAACAACTTTAAGTTCACTCTTACCCCGCTTCTACGATGTGTCTGCAGGAAAGATTACTATCGATGGTCACGATATTAGAGATCTAACCCTGTCTTCTTTAAGGGAAAATATCGGCACAGTGCAACAAGATGTGTCCTTATTCGCAGGTACTCTAAGAGAAAACGTGGCTTACGGTAAGGAAAACGCGACTGACGATGAAATCTATGATGCTCTAGCAAAGGCACAATTAAAAGAACTCATTGATTCCTACCCTCAAGGTTTGAATACGGTTGTCGGTGAACGTGGTGTGAAACTGTCGGGTGGACAAAAACAAAGAATTGCCATTGCACGCATGTTCTTAAAGAACCCACCTATTCTCGTCTTAGATGAAGCCACAAGTGCCTTAGATACTGCAACTGAGTTATACATACAAGAAGCATTGAACCGTCTAGCCGTCGGCCGAACGACCTTAGTCATTGCCCATAGACTGGCAACAATTAAAAATGCTGACCGGATCATGGTCGTGACCAAAGATGGTATTTCTGAGACTGGTACTCATGAAGAGTTATTAAATTTAGAAGGTGGAATATATAAATCGCTGCACCAGGCACAATTTAGTACAATTTAAATTGACAATAATTTTTTAAATTGTTAGAATAATGAACATATAAATTGAGATGAGTGGTTTTATGTTAAATCAAGTAAATATCAGTCAATCAAATACGTACTTTTTCAGCCGTTTTAGATAGGCCTGTATCCACCCCATTACGGATATAGGCATACCTAATCTGTAATGGCTGATTTAATGTCGTGTTAAAAACCAGCCATTAGTAAATCTAATCGGTTGGTCATATATGAAGTTACAATTTCAACCGGTTGGATTCTAGATGAATTCAGCCGGTTTTTTATTATTATTAAGGAGTGTTTCTCATGAAGATTGGTTATCAAGGTGTGCCCGGAAGTTATAGTACTTTAGCTTGTAAGAAATTTGCCGTTGATGCGGAGTATGAGGCAGTCGGATATATGACATTTAAAGTACTCGTTGAAGCTTTATTAAACGACGAAGTCGACTACATCGCCTTGCCTGTTGAAAATTCAACAAGTGGTCCCATTACCCGCACCATTGATTTAATGAAATATTTAGATGTAAAAGCTGTCGAGGAAATTTATATTAAAATTGACCATGCTTTAATATCTAAAAATCCAATTACTCTCGATGAAGTAACAGAAGTATATTCTCATCCAGAGGCTTTAGAACAATGTTATACCTACTTAAGTCAATATCCTAAAATAAAGGTTAAGGAATTTAGTGATACAGCAGGTGCTGTACATATGGTAAAAGAATCAGAGAAGGAAACTATTGCCAGCATCGCAGGTCGTCATGCTGCAGAACTCTATAATATGAATGTCATCCGTGAAAATATTAGTGATAACCCATTAAATACAACCCGGTTTTTAATCTTTACTAAAGCCCTACCTAAAAAAGTATTACATGGTAAAACATCGCTTTATGTAGAATCTGACCACAGTACAGGTTCTCTGAGTCATATTCTTGAAATTTTCACAGCACATGATATCAATCTGGTCTATTTGATGAGTCGACCCATTCAAAACAGACCATTCTCCTATGGGTTTTTTATCGATATAGAAAATGGTTTGAATCGAGAAAATTTCGATAGAGCATTAGAAGCTTTAAAACTTAAAACATCATATGTAAATATATTGGGATCCTATAATAAAGGTGAGATTCCAGAATATAAAGGAGTGATTCAAAATGAAGAAGATACTAACGAGTAGTAAGCACCTATTTACAAGAATCGCCATTGGCTTCGTTATCGGAATCTTACTCGGCTTATTTTTACCACAGTTTTCATTAGATATTAAATTTATTGGTGATATTTACTTAAATATTATTAAAGCCATGATTATCCCGATTATTTTTGTTGCTGTTTCAACAGGGATTATTAATATCGGAAGTGGCAAAGACTTAGGAAGAATTGGTTTTAAAAGCATCATAGTCTTTGTCTGTATGTTTGTCTTCACAGCCGGTATCGGTCTTGTGATTTCATACCTTGTTCGACCAGGTCTAAGAATCGATATCGAAGCGACGGGTTATGACGGTGAGGTGACTTCACCTAGTGCTGAGGATTTCTTCATGAATATCATTCCTGAAAATTTATTTATGGCACTAAGTGAAGGTGACATTCTAGCAACAATTCTATTTACAGTTATTTTTTCAGTTGCCATTGTCGCTGTTGGTAAAGAAGCAGAACCTGTTAAAAACTTCATCAAAAGTAATATTTAAAGTCTTAAACTATATTATGGAACTGACACCCATTGGGGTTATTTCTCTGATGGCCTATGCTGTTGCAGAATACGGTCCCGGAATTTTCTCAGCTCTAGGATTATATATTGTGACTGCTTACGTTGCATGTATCATTGCATTTATTATTGTTATGTTAATTCCAGTTTGGTTATATACAGGACTCACTCCAATTGCCTTTCTTAAAGGTATTTACAAAGTATGGTTAGTTTCATTAGCAACAACAAGTTCAGCAGTGACCCTGCCAACGACAATTCGAGTGACCTCAAATGATTTTAAGGTGAGTGATTCGATTACAAACTTTGTTGTACCACTCGGTACGACGATTAATATGGCGGGCGGTGCCATATCCTTTAGTTTACTCGCTGTATTCGTTTCTGACTTTTACGATATCTCTTTAGGCGTCGGTCAAATTATTTACCTAATTTTCATCGCGACTTTAATTAATATGGCTGCTCCAGGTATCCCAGGTGGCGGTATCGTACTAGGCGCATCCTTCCTATCTCTACTTGGTCTGCCTATAGAATTAATGGGTCCAATCGCTGCAATCTATAGAATATTAGATATGGCTTATACTACTATGAATATTACAGGAGACTCTGCTGCAGCTGTTCTTATTGGGGAGTCTGAAAAACGTAGGTAATGAAAAAAGCGTGAACTCGAATCTAAATCGACTTCGCGATAAATGATGAAAAAAATCGACGTAAAACCTTAACCCCAAGGTCTTTACGTCGATTTTTTAAAGATTTACTTAGATTTTACGATGATATCTCTTTCATCGATATCATGAACTTCGCTTTTTAGGTAGTACTTACCTTTAGTCACATAGGCAATAATAATCGTTAGAACTGCTGCGAGCGCAGCTGCGAAAAATGCTGCTGTACTTTGTAAAAATCCACCCATATAGCCAAGTGCTGCGATTGTACCTAATAAACTAGAAATCAAGAGCGCACCTACACCAACAGGGTTCCATTTAAACAAGTATTCCTGACGTTCTTCATAGTAATTCGGCCCGATCTTCATCAGCCATTTGACAGCAACAAAGTCCGTTACAAGGATCGCTGCCCAAGACATTAAGAATACACCTTGGAATGTTAAAGCTGTATCTAAGTGGTCTACAATACCTGCGAGCATAAGAAACATAGCAGTCAGACCCGCTACAACTACCCAGAATCTTCTACCTGGAGTAAATTTAACAACATTTTCAAAGAAGTTAGATAGTGATAACGAACTACTATAAATGTTCGTCACATTAATACGCACCTGAGTCAGAATTGTAAATAATGCACCACCGATACCGAGTAAGTGAACGATATAAACGCCTGGATTTGGTTCGCTTAAACGGACACCAAACCAGATACCGAGTCCACCCATCACACCGTAACAGAATATTTGCGGGATAAAACCAATTGCAATTGATCCACCTTTAATGTGCCCAGGTTTTAAGAATCTTGCGTAGTCTGAGGCAATTAAGGCTGTTAAGCCAATAATACCATGCTGCATACCAATACATAATAAGAGTGCTGTTCCACCAATTTGAACGCCTTCAGGCATATATGTCCAGAATGCACCGTCATATTGTGATGGTGTAAAGAATGACACAACAATGGCTGTAATTAAAAATATAAAGAATATAGGTAAAGACCATTTTTGGAGTTTATCCAGTTGTTTGATACCAAACCAGTTTAGAGGTATAACGAGTAATCCAAAAAATACAATGAGAATCCAAACAGGGATTACAGGAAAGAATTCATGTACTGCGTAAACAAGAATCATGCCTTCTAAGGCACAGTACATAATAAAGTTAGAAGCGTAAATTAAAGATGTCAGTGAAGCACCTATGTATCCAAATCCTCCACCACGTGACATTAAGTTGACGTTCATACCAGAACGTGCGGATAGGTATGCGATAACTGAACCCATAACACCTGCAACAATAATTGCATATAAGGCAGAAATCATCGCGTTGATTGCGCCGAACTGTAGTGCCATAACACTACCTATTTGAAAATAGAAGATTGCTGTTGCGATACCAAATGTAATATTGGTAATACTCAACCAGCCCATTTTTCTTTCATTGAAAGGTACCTTTGATAAGGAGTGATCGCTTTCTTCTGTTTGTACATTCTGATCTGTTGTATTCACAGACCCCATACTTACCATCTCCATTCATCTGAAATTTTAGTTTATCACTTTTCAGAAACTTATATAATGTACCTTAAAAATGCCAATAAATCAACTCCGGATGTGAAATAAGTAACTTCTCTGTGAAATTTCATTCATATTTACTATGAAATAATCCTTAAACTTTATAGAAATAATATTTCATTTATTTGTGAAAAGTTAATAAATAAAGGCGTTTTTGACATTAAAAAAACGTAAGACCCTTATATAAAAGGCTCTCACGTCTTATCACTTTCTTAATAATTCGTATCTGTTGAATAATCGTTTGAGGAATTCCAAATTAAGTATTCCTCCACTCCATTGTCGTTTAGAGCTTGAATTTGTGCTTCGACTTCTGCTGGTCCATATTCAAGATAATTTCCAAGTCCTAAATAAGATGCTGTAAAGTCTTGAATCCAAGGTCTTGATTTTGGTGGATCATCTAAGGCACCTAAGACCTCGTTTTCAACCTTCATATAATCATCAATGACGCCATAAGGTTCGGTATCAGGAGTATCATAGCCAAATGCACCTGCACCCCAGTGAGAAGGGTAAATCATCGATGAAATTACATCAACATTATTAGATATTTGCGAGAAGTTTTGACCGATACCAGGTGCTTCTCTTTGTGTCGCTGCATAACCAAACACATCTACTGATACTTCAACTCCATAGGGTTCTAAGCGTTCTTTTGCATAGGCAACAAAGTCTGTTACAGCACTGACACGTTGCTGGACTTCATCCTCTTCTGAGTCCGCATAATCACCAAAACTATACTGCAGTTCTGATGACATCGTTTCAAATGCTTCTGGGAATCTCACATAGTCAAATTGTATCTCTTTAAAGCCTAGCTTAGCAGCTTCAATGGCAATATCAACATTATAATCCCATACTTCTTTTAAGAATGGATTTACAAAGCTTTCTCCACTTCCGTTTTGCCAAACTGAGCCCTCGGAATTTACAAATGATAAGTCTGGTCTATCTTGAGCGAGACGTGAATCCTTAAATACAACAATTCGACCAATAGGATATATATCATTCTCTTCCATTTGTTGCATTAAGTTTTCACCATCTACATAGTTCTGCATAAAGCGTTTGCTTTCTTCACCCTCAGTGTCTAATTCCATCATGATATCTCCAATATCTTCTTTTACATCAAGTACCATAGAATTAAGTTCTGTATTGTTAATAAGATCAATAAGTGATTGCATACGATCTCCACCTGCAGAATATGCAGTAACATAGACGCCTTTAACCCCATCTTCTGGGTATGGAATATCAACGCCCGATTCAAAACCGAAAGCAGAAGTACTTCCCTCTTTTAGTGAGTATAAGGGCCCCTCATTTATATTCATAGTTGGTGATTCACTGTCTGTTTGCTCAGTTTCTTCACCTTCTGAATCTGCTTCTTCCTCTTGATCATTGCTTTCTTCTGTATTTTGATCTTCTGTATTTTCCTCATTCGTTGCAACATCTTCTTCAGAAGCATTTTCAGCATTAATCGCTATTCCTAAAAGTATAAATAAGACGACGAGTATACTACCAACTAAAATTAAGAAATTCCGAGTACTCATTGATCCACCCCACCTTCAACTTGAATTGTTTTCGGATCAACTAAAGTATAGCCTTTATCTCTTAGACCCGTAACGATGTCAGGCAGTGCTTCTTTAGTCCACTGTCTGTCATGCATAAGTAAATTGGCACCATCATTAAGCACTTCTGTGTTTGTCATAATCTCCGCTAATGCAGAAGGTTCTTGATATTCAGGTTCCCAGTCATAACCATAGGTCCAGTTCATTACCGTCATCCCTTCATCCTTAGCAACCTCTATTGAAGTGTCATTGTTTACTCCAAATGGTGCTCTGAAGAATTTTGGACGCTCACCAATTACCGCTTCAACTAAGTCATTTGTGTCCACAATCTCTAACTCAGTATTCTCTGGAGACATTTCACCTAAATTCGGGTGGTTATAAGTATGATTCCCAATGGCAAATCCTAGATCATAAATCTCTTTTAGAGCTGCCTTACCTTCTTCAGATTCTAAATACATTCCGTTTACAAAGAATATAGCCGGTGCATCTAGCTCTTTTAATGTATGTGCCATTTCTACAGCATGTTGATCTGGTGCGTCATCAATCGTAATCAATGCTACACTGGCATCTGTCGCCTCTTCAATCGGGGTAATCTCTGATGTATCTGGGTTTACTTGGTAAAGTGGTTCTACTTCTTCCTCTGAATCTTCAGCCTGTTCTGCGCTATTGTTACTTTCATTATTGCCATTCACAGCGGAGATTTGTGTATTAACTGACTCATATTGTGATTTTACATCCTCATACGTACTGTTAATGGATGACATCCCTTCAGTCATCGTCGTATAGTCTGCATCATCTTGAATAAGCGCATCATAATACGATCTTTCTTCATCTAATAAACTGTTGTAAGCTTCTTGAAACCCTTGAACCTCATTTGTTAGGGCTGAAACTGCATCTTTTGTTTGATTTAATTCCGCCTCATCAATCTCTGAATCTTCTTCAACATTTATGCTTTCCAGGTCCTCATTTATACCTGTTAATTCATCAGCAATTTCAGTAAGATTATCGACCGCTTCTTGCCTCTGATTTAACTTTTCAAATAGATTAGATTCTTCATTTTTAAAAGCTTCTAAGGATTCGTCGGTTAAAGCCTCAGCTGTTAATTCAGTAGTTTCACTTTCATATTGACTCAGCTGGTTCAAAATCTCAACAAGTTGAACAGAAACATCCTCATTAAAAGACTGTTTACTTGCTTCATATTTATCTTCTGGGTTTGAACAAGCTGTTAGTATCAATATTAGTGATAGTAAAACGCTAAATATGTATTTTTGCATTAAATCACCTCATATAAAATAAAAAAAGTAATCCCTTATAATAAGAGATTACCCTATTCTATGCATTTCAATACATATTTCTTTATCATTCTGAATCAGAATTTATACTGACACTACAATAGACGCCGCCGACAAAAAAGATCAATACAAAAAGATACACAATGAAGTTATATTCAATTGGTATGACCGTGCCAACGCTAAACATCAGCAAGGTTGCGATTAAAAATAATACAATTGCTAATTTTTTCATCTACTAATTGTCCTCTGTTATCCACACTGTTTTTTCAGTGAATGGTTGACGTTTTGCAACAGGTTCTTTTTTCATATCCGCTTCACCTATAAATATTGCACCTAATATCTCTTCATGGTCGCCGAGGTTGAAATATGATTTTACTGGCTCACACTCATAGGCTGGCCCACTCTTCCATATGGCCCCATACCCCATTCCATGTGCTTCTAACAAGATGTTTTGTATAGCTGCAGCAACGGCAGAATGATCTTCTGAATAAATACCTTTCCCTGTTTCATCATGGCTTAGAGCCACGAGAATAATAGTTGGTGCAATCAGGGGTTTGTTCATCATCTTATTGATGCGTTTTTGTCCACTCTCACTGTTTGGGTCATCGACAAGCGTCTTTGCCCATTCACCCATAACCCGTGATAATGGCAGGCGGCCATCACCTTGGAGCACAAAAAACTTCCATGGCTCAGTACGATGATGATTAGGCGCCATTATTGCTGCTTGAAGCAGCTGTTCAACATCATTTTTAGATATTGGTTCTATATCCTTAAATATTTTTATGCTTCGTCTGGATTGAATTGCTTCACTTACGTCCATTATTAAAACTCCTTTTCTAGTTATAACCGCGCGTCTATCCATGACATGATCGTATCAAATATTTCATTTTTCTTAGTGAACTCATTAAATATCTCATGCTCTAGTTCAGGGTAAATAATCAGTTCTTTATCAGAACTTGAGATTTCATCATGCAGTTGCTCTGAATCTTTAACAGACACAAGCCCGTCATTTTCACCGTGTAAGATTAAAATAGGGTCCTTAAAATCACTAGCCTCTAGCTTAAGATATTCAACACCTTTTTGGATTGTACGAATTAAACCAACAGAAATTCGCTTCTTGTTCAAGGCATCCTCTACATAGTGTTTACGGACAATCTCAGTTGAACAAATACCGTCACCGAGCTCATTTTTTACGTAATCGTTCGTATCAAGCCCGACTGGTATTTCTTCAAAAATATCATTGTTAAAGCGTGTTAGGGCACCAGAAGTGATATAACCGTCAATCTTCTGTGGATATTTCGTACCGTATAAAGCTGCGGTGTAGCCACCCATGCTGTGGCCGATAATGAATAGCTTCTGATTCTCGAATTGTTTTCTAGCGTATAAAACAATAGCCCCTAGATCATCCGTAATTTCGTCGACTTCAGAGTAAAAAGTTTCCTCACCTGAAGAATGACCATGTCCCCTTTGATCGTAACGAATGACGTTAAAACCATTTCGAATTAGAGTTCCAGCAAAATCATCGTAACGTCCCAAATGTTCAGCTAAACCATGTACAATGACGATTGTCGCTTTAGCATTTTCCGGTTGCTCCTGAGTTTGAATTTTGGTATATAGGAGCGTACCATCCTTAGATTCAATGTATTTTACAAATGACATATAATCACTCCAATCTATCTTACATGAAATTATAACCTTATTTCGCTTAAATTGCATAAAGAAACACGTTTAGCTATCATAGAAATAAATACAATTTGAAAGGTAATATATGTCTACTCTAACAAAATACATACTGTCATTTATAAGCGGTCTATCGCTTTACCTCATCATGTTTGTCGCTTTGGTCTACTTCAATTTCATCTACTATACAACAGGTTTTTTCGCATTTATTATATTTGTGTTTATTGTATCTGTAGTATTTAGATCACTCGCATACAAATTCGCAACAAAAAATGAACGTCCAGATCTTTTCTATATGATATTCATTGGTAGTTTTGTTATTCCTACCCTCATACATGTATTGATTTTTCTATAATTTACACAAAAAAGAGACAATATCGAGGGTTAATCCTTAATATTGTCTTTATTATCATTATTTATAATGATATCTACAAGACGCAACTAATATCGCATATTCATTTACTGTGTACACTAATCTATGTTCATGATTAATTCGTCGACTGTAATAACCAGAATAATTACCAACTAATTTCTCAGGCTTCCCTATTCCTTCTAAAAAACCGTCTCTAGAAATGCTTTTTAATAATTGGTTAATTCTTTTAACCAACCGTCGATCTTTGACTTGAAAATATTCATAATCCTCAAAAGCTTGAGGTGAAAATGTAATATTGAGTTTCGTCATTAAATCGAGATATCCTTATTTCTAACATTCCCACGCTCTAGGTTTTCAATAGATTCCGATAAACGTTTTGCATTAGAAGGACTTTGTTGTAAATAAAGAGTTTCCATGATTTCGTTATAACTTTCCTCTGACATCATGACCGCATTACGGTCTTTAGTTGTAATGATAATCGCATCACTATCATCGTTCACTTTGTTTATCATGTCTTTAAAATTTTCGCGTACGTAAGAATAAGATTTAACTGTCATAGCATTCACTCCTCACAATTAAATTGTACAATAAGTTGTACAATACTACAATTATTCTATTTCTTAAAAAAATCGCCAATAACATATATTAGAAAACTCCCGTTAAGTCAGTTTAATCCAACTTAAGAGGAGTATATTTTTACGCTGATACTTTTAATCGATTCGCTATTAATTCTAAGATAATCGCTACGACTAGGATAATTAATGTAATGGCACCGACTTCTTGCATATCATAGTAGAATGAACTTGACATGAAGAGCTCGTATCCTATTCCACCAGCACCTGCTGCAGCACCCATGGCAACTGCAACACCGAAGTTAATTTCAAATCGTAGGAAGGTCCATGAAATCAAGTAACTTTTTGTCTGTGGAACAATTACCTGAAATAGGATGTGTCCATAGCTTGCACCAGATGCTCTAAGCGCCTCGATTTTACCTTCATCGACTTCTTCGAATGCTTCACTATATGCTTTTACTAGATAAGCAACTGAGTGGAAGATCATTCCGATTACCGCTGCAACTGATCCAAGCCCTGCTGCAATCGCAAAGATAAGCACCCATAATACTGTCGGTACAGCACGAATAACTGTAATGAAAGCTTTTATAGTATTGCTCAACCAAGGTTTTGACAGGTTAACTGCTGTTCCAAAGGCTAGGAACAGTGAAATGATTGCACCGAGTATCGTTGCTAAAAAGCCAAGTGATAAGGTAACAGCGACTTGCCATAGTGCATTTGACCAAGTTGTATTGTTTAAACTCGGGGACAGGAACATTTGACCTAAGTTATCTATGGTCATTGGTATTGCCTGTGTTAAATCAAGCCCTGTGTAGTCCATTAAGAAGAATCCAACTACTGTGAATATAGCAGACCCGATTATGAGCCATTTTAAAATAGTCTGTCCACGGTTTGGCTTGGAGACTTTTATAGAGCCGTTAGAATCATATTCTACTGTTGACTGCATTATAAAATCTCCCTTCTAATGATATTTGATATTGCTTCAATGATTAATACAGCAAGGACGATTGCCAGTGTGATCAATGTCACCATCTCGTAGTTTAGTTGTTTATAGTATAGGTCAAATAAGTAACCAATACCTGTACCCGTCAAGAGACCAACTAGTGTTGCACTGCGAATGTTCGTTTCAATCATAAAGAGAATCCAACTGAACATCTGTGGCATGCTCCCTGGTAACACTGCCTTGAATATTGTGTGCCAATAAGTTGCGCCAGTCGCATTTAAAGCTTCTACTGAATCGCGGCTACCTTCATCAATCGTTTCAATAAATGCTCTCACTAAGAAACCGAATGATCCAAAGAATAGAGCGAGAAAACCTGTCATTGAGTTTGTACCAAAACTAATAACTAAGATTAGGGCCCAGGCAACAACGGGAATATTACGTGAAATTGATGCAATAATTTTTGCTAAGTACATCAGTGGTTTGTTTAGGTAAGTTAAGCTTGAGCCCATCAAGGCAAATACTATAGCAAATACTGATGCTGTCGTAGTCGCAACAATTGATATCAACACTGTCTCCCAAAGTAATCGGAGTACACTACCTAAGTTCGCTAAAGTTGATTGTGAGAACATCAAGTTACTCGCCATCCAAGAGATCGCAGCCGGAATCGATAAAATTCCGTCAACATGGTTGTATTCAGTAATGTAGCTTGCGAGCATTATCAAACCGACAATAATCACAACAGTCAGTAGAAGCATTAGATTTTTCTTTTGAATGATATTGATATCCTTAGCGTTAATCGTTTGTGTTTGTCTCATCAATTATCACCTACTCCATAATTAAGTCATCGAAATCTGTTCCATAAATCTTCTGAATGACTTCCTTATTTATTTCGTTTGGATGACCGTTAAAGACCACTTCACCACTATTTAAGCCAATAATTCTGTCAGAGTAATTCTTAGCTACATCCACTTGGTGAAGGTTAACGATTACTGTGATACCTTTTTCATTACAGATTTTTCTTAAGTGTTCCATAATGATTCTAGAAGAGCTCGGATCTAGTGAAGCAATCGGCTCATCACAAAGAATAATTTTCGGCTTTTGAACAAGCGCACGAGCAATTCCCACTCTTTGCTTTTGTCCACCTGATAATTCGTCACAGCGCTTATATATATGATCTTGAATACCAAGCTCCGTAATAATATCTAGTGCTTCTTCTTTTTCCGACTCTGTATACATTGAAAAAATACCTTGAATGGAGTTTTTATAACCCAATGTACCGTGTAAGACATTTTCAAAAACTGACAGGCGATCCACTAGATTATAGTGTTGGAATATCATACCGATGTTCGTTCTCATCTTACGCAGTTCTTTACCTTTGATTTTAGTAATATTTTTATTATCAAAATCAATCTTTCCTGAAGTCGGTTCAATCATGCGGTTGATAGATCTAAGAAGTGTAGACTTACCAGCTCCTGATGGCCCTATAATCGATAACAATTCACCTTTTTTGATATCAAAGTTTACATCCTTTAGAACTGTTTTACCTTTAGAATATTCCTTATTTAAGTTTTCGATAGACATGATGACAGGCATTTGTTTGACTTCTTCTTTACTTGCTACCTCTACTGTCTCTCCTGTTACTTCTGGATCCTCGTCAAATGAAATGAGCACATCGTCAGTTGCCTTCTTATTGAAATCTGTTTTTGTCTTTTGTTCTTCTTTTAATTTATTATCCACCGCCATGGATGACGTCCTCCTATGTAAAAAGAGGGGGAATCCCCTCTTTAAATAAATATTATCTTTTCGATTAGATTATTCTGCGCTTAATTCTCTGATTGGGTCGAACCACTCATCTTCAACAACTACGAAACGCTCGTCAGCTGATTTTGTGAATAGACCGCCTTCTTCTGAATCTTCAGGAACGAAAATGTTTTCATTGTTTGCAACTTCATCAGATGCGAATACTTCACGTAATTCTTCAACTGTTTCAGAACCTAATGTACTTTCATTAGCAATAAATGGTGCATTAAGTACTGGTGTAGCTGAAATGATTCCGAACTGCTCTCCAACTAAGTTAGAGAATGGATCTGCAGCACCTTCAGATACTTCATAGATTGCACCAGGTGTATTTTCTTCACCTTCAGCAAGTTCTACATAGTTTTCAACACAAGTGTCACAGAACGCTGCAATTTCAGCTCTGTCGTTAATCAAGTTAACTGCTGAACCTTGGTGAGTATTACCGAACATTACTTGGTCAAAGAAACGACCGCTTTCTGCAAGGTCTTCCTCAGTTAAGTCTGCATACTCATCAGTTTCTGAGAAATGATTTAGAATTGTAGAAGTAGGTACTCTAAATCCTGATGTAGATGAAGTTGATACGAATGAGAAGTTTTTACCTGGGAACTCATCGATTGAGTATTCTCCTTCACCAGTTTCGAACTGTTCCATGTTGTCGACCTTAGTTGCAAACCAGCTGTAGTATAAAGCATCTTCTTCAGTACCAGATGGACCAGATGGTACAACTAATGGAGTAATATTGTCGTTACGTTCTTTTGCTTGTATGTATCCTTCTGCACCAGTAAATGCAAGGTCAGCATTGTCGTTTACAATACTTTCAATTGCAATTGCATAGTCAGTTGTAAGTTCATGTTCAACAGTTCTGCCTGTTGCTTCCTCAATAATGCTTCCAATCTCGTCACGAGCATCAGCAAGTTCGTTACCTGATTCATTTGGATACCAAACTAAGTTGATTGGCTCATCACTGTTTTCACTAGCATCTGCTGTATCCTCTTCTGTTGATTCTTCTTCGTTGCCACTACCACATGCTGCTAAAATTAATACCAAAGTTAAACCGAGAAATAGATTGAGAAACTTCTTCATTTTCAAACTCCTTTAGTGAATTTAATTACATAATTTATTAAATGATATTTCGCTTGGTAAGTAAATGTGATTTACAGCTATTTAACAGATGTTTATATTATCTAAATAATGCCTCTGTTTTACTTAATAATTCATCGTCTAAGCCAATGTCTACAGTGGCTCCAAAGTCACCATGGTAGTCAGATCCACCTGTAATAAAGAAGTCATATTGTTCAACCAGAGCATCAACTTTTTCATAATCCATCTGATCATGGTCAGGATGATATTTTTCAACACCATCGATTAGTTCTGCGTTCTCTTCAATCAAATCATAACTATTTAATTGTCCTGGGTGCGCAATGACTGCATAACCATCGTCCGCTCTAATCGCTTTTAAGGCTTCAATAGCATCGACATATTCAATGTCTCCACTAGCTGGTCCCTTGTTCTTAAACAAGGTACGGTACTTCGTTGTGTAGCGTGCATTGGTATAATGTTCATCACAAATTGCATGCATAATATGCTGTTTATAGATGACACCAACAGGTCCAACTGTTGCCATAACCTTGTCCATATCCACATCAATACCGTAATTTTTAATCTGTTCAATCTGCCAGAGTGAATGTTGATGACGTCTGTTAAGTAAAGGAACTGTTAATTTTTTAATATTTGGAGCATCTAAATTGTAGTTATAGCCTAAAATATGCACTTTTCTGTCTCTCTTAAAGTCATAGGCAGAGATTTCTATACCAGGAATTAAGTCGATACCTATGCTTTTTGCAAATGGTAGCGCTTCATAATATGTCATATTTGTGTCATGATCGACGAAGCTTAACATTGACACGTCCTCTGCTTTAGCAAGATCTAACACTTTATTTACATTGTCTTTACCATCGGAAAAGTTACTATGCACATGCAGATCTATTTTAGACACTATACAGCACGCTCCTCTATTGTTTTTGTATTCATGTCATACACCTTTGTACATAAACCGTCCATAAATTCAAGGTCATGGAAGATACCAATTAAGGTCGTTCCACCATCGATTAACTTAGAAATAGTCTCTCTCACCTTTAACTTCGATTTTTCATCCAGTGATGCCGTCGGCTCATCGAGTAATAATAGTCTTGGTTTTTTTACGATGGCACAAGCAATGTTCAATCTTAGTTTTTCTCCACCAGAAAACGTATTTGGATAGTTGTGCCACAAAGCTTCAGGAATATCAAAGTGTCTAAGGGCTTCTTTTGCCTCTGTTTCAGCCGCTTCCTTATCGACCCCCATCTCTAGCATTGAGTTAATAACAAGTTCTAGCGTTGTTGTTCTAGGCATAACTTTTAAAAACTGAGACACGTAACCTATTTCATTTGTGCGAAGACTGATTAAGGCGCGGTCAGTAATACCGTGTAAGTCGACTTCACCAAAGGCTTTTGAGTCGTAAGTGACCGTCCCGGAAGAGGGTTTATAGGTCCCGTAGATGCTTTTTAGAATCGTTGATTTCCCGCTACCACTCTCTCCGACGATACCTAGAAATTCACCTTTTTTTACATCGAATGACACACCCTCGATCGCTGTTCTCGTTTGATCTAAATGATGAATGGTGAAAGATTTACTGAAATCTTTAATGCAGATCATATTGTCCCTCCTAATCTATTCTGTAATGGTATTGGCTGACGATTTTACCATTGACGATACATTCTGTAATCGTCGGATAGTCATCGTGTAATCTAATGATGTTAATGTCTGCTTTTTTCCCTGTTTCTAATGAACCAATTTCTTCATCCATCTGGACTGCTTTTGCTGGATTAATAGTAATTAATTTAAAGGCATCAACAAGTGGATAATCCGCTTCGTTGTGAAGCTTAAATACTGAATGCAACATGGCTGCAGGATAATAATCACTACATAAGATTGAAATGCAGTTTTCTAAGATGGCATCTTTAGCATTTAAATTTCCTGAATGCGATCCACCTAGCATGATATTTGGTGCACCAGCAAGCGTGTACAGTCCCTTGTTATTTGCATACTTAGCCACTTCCATCTTTATAGGGAATTCACTGATTGTCGTATCTAGACATTCATTAAAATCAATCTTTTCAATCGTATCGTCATCATGAGACGCAACCGCAACATTTTTTGACTTTGCAAGTGCTGCAAGCTCCTTCATATCCTCTATAGAGAGGCGGTCCATCTGACGCTTTTCATCTATTTGGCGATCGATTTCTTCATCCGTTATGTTTTGATAACCCTTCATTGTATGACGGTAAGTCTCAATGTCTCTGTACTGACCTTGCCCTGGCGTATGATCCATGAAACTCAACAAGTGAACACGCTCATTTTCAAGGTGGTCCATGATCGTGTCTTTCATTTCGACTGCATCAAGTTCAAAGCGAGCATGCATGCGATGCCTAATCAAACGCTCTTCATTGTGCGTTCTATGAATAGCATGAATGAGTTTATTCACATTTTCCGGCTGACGCACTGGCTTATGACCAAAGAGATCTTCCTTATAGATTGATAATGAATGAAACATCGTCGTAATCCCGTGTGAACTTAAAATACGTTCTGATTCTTTGATACCAATGTTAAAGTCCATGACTGTCGTCGGTCTTGGTGCGATAATGCCTTCAATATAATCTGAATGAATATCGATAAAGCCCGGGCTCACATAGCCCCCTTCAGCATCGATGACCTCTTCATCTGAAGTCAGCTCTAATTCTGACATTGGGATGATGTTTTGGATTTTATCCTGTTCAATAATGACTGCATGATTTTCTAAAACTTCGCTTTCAGTAATGACACTACCGTTTGTAATGATCAACTGTTTCACCTCTTATAAGATTGAGTAGACGAGCTGTTGTGTATATTCGTGTTGTGGATCCTCTAGAATTTGATCGGTAATACCGTGTTCAATCACTTGGCCATCGAGCATGACCATGGTGCGGTCACATAACATGCGAATGATTGCAAGATCATGGGAAACGACAATCATGCTCACACCCATATCTCTTTGAATTTCCTTAATTAACTCGAGTACATCTGCTTGGACAGATAAGTCTAGACCTGTTGTCACTTCATCTAGTAAAAGAATCGGTGGATAGTTAGATAAGGCTTTGGCGATTTGAACACGCTGCTGCATCCCACCTGAGAAATTTTTAGGTGCTTCGTATTTACGACGGAGCGGAATATTTACCTTGTTTAAAAAGTGATCCGCGCGGTCTGTCATTTGACCGACGTTACGGTTACCACTGGCAATTAATTTTTCTGCAATGTTCGTCACAGATGAGAAATCCATCTTTAGACCGAGCATAGGATTCTGGTAGACCATACCGAGCTGTTCATTTCTAATCTGTCTTTTTCTTTGACTACTTACTAAAAATACATTGTCTTCAGCATTTGGATCTTCTGGTAAGACATAAGTCCCAGTTGAAGCTTCCTGGTCAAAATACAACATTTTCATCAAGGTACTTTTACCGCTTCCACTTTCACCAACAACACCGAGGATTTCTCCTTCGTACAAGTCAAAAGAAACATTTTTAACTGCATGTACAGTATTACAATGTGGGCACATATTCTTTTGTAGTTCAGCGCTGTCATCTTTACAGTAGTCGCAGCCGTTGCCAAACTGTTTTGATAAATCTTTTATGGATAAAACAACATCATCAGTTTTATGCATTGACGCTATCCTCCTCGTTCAATTTCTCAAGCATATAAGACGTATCATTCGTCACATAGTAAGTTTCACCAGTCTCTTCATCGACTAATTCATCCATGAATACACCAGTTAAACCTGACTCGCGACAAATTTTGTCAGAGAAGTCTTCGACTTCAAATGGATAGTCTTCAAAAGCTAATGATTCAACATCTGTATACGGTGGAACGGCGTGAATTTTCTTCTCACGACCTGCACCGAGTAGAATCAAACCATCGTTTTGATGCATCTTCGGATTATCGAAACGTGGAATCGGACTTGGTGCCATGACATATCTGCCGTTGACCATCACTGGATAGTCTGCATCATCTGTAATGTGGCCGTGTCTCATAATCTGCTCAAATAATTTAATGTAAGCACCGCTGTATTCCTTATCGCCGTGAAGTAATTTTGTCTTTCTTTCACTTGGCTCAACCGGTCTTAATGGTTCTGGCATCGGCACTTGTAGCACTAAAATTTGAAAAGGCTTTAAAGGTACTTCAGGAATACGGTGACGTGACTGAATTAAAGTAGCTTCTGCTGTATGAATCGTTTCTTTGACACTTGTTGTATTCTGCACAAGATTTCTAATATTGACTGCATTGACAGATTCATCTGAACCTTGGTCAATCACTTTAAGGACATCTTCCTGTCCAATAAGTGATAATGTGAGCTGAAGGCCGCCCGTTCCCCATCCTCTGGCAATCGGTAATTCACGAGAGGCAAATGGCACTTGGTAACCTGGAATGGCAATTGCTTTTAAAGTCTTTCTTCTAATTTCTTTTTTTGAATGTTCATCTAAGAATGCGAAATTTTGACTCATTTTTGGTCCTCCCTACCTTGACGCATGCGGTCTAGTTTCGATTGGAACGTCACATAGTGTGGTAGCTTCAAGTGAGAAATGAAACCGGTAGATTCAACAGAATCGATATGGAACATAATGAATTCATCATCTGACGTTGGTACACCGTCTATTGGGTGTTCTAGGCTATAATCAAGCACACTCATAGCAATTGCCTTTGTTTCATTTTGTCCAAATACTAGGCCGTATCCAATTTTAATTAGCATGTCTTCGTCAGCAGTTGTTTGATCATCAGCAACGTCTGGCATAAAGCCATCAATCTCTGTCATTTCAAAGTCTCCGATAAAGTACTCACCGTACTCATCATCAATATCGACAAATACTGGCTGCTGACCGACTCGACATTCTCCGATGTTAGGGTGAGATGTAAAACCATAGCCACGAATTTCAGCATAACCTAGAGAAGTCACAGCACCTGTCTGACCACGTGTGAGTGCCTGTAGTCTTTGACTTCTTGTACTTGGAAACTCGATAGATTTTTTAGTGATGTCATCTGGTTCATCATTGTTTTCTTCATCTCTTACAAATAAACCTTCTTTTTCTAAATAATCGATGACCTTAGGTAATTTATATAATTTATAGTTGTATCCCACTTCTTTATAGCTGATGTCTTCAAGTGGACCTTCTGATAATTCCTTTAAAGAATCGTCAAGTAGTCGATGCGTAAAGTCTGGTGATGCACCGAGTATCTGACCCCCTGGAATGTCTTTAAAGCTTGCCGAAATTCTACGTTCAACAAACATATCTCTCGTATCTGTAATGGTTGAATAGTATAACCTTGGTAGTGTTGAACGATGCGCTCTCATTAGGAAGACAGCTTCCTCCATATTGCCTTCAGCTTGCTTGATGGCAAGTGCAGCTGTATCTCTATCATAGAAACTTGCTTCACTCATGACTTGGTTGATGAGCTGACGCATGTTTGTTTTAATTTTTTCAACTTCTATATCAATGCCTTCTTCTAGGCGTCTGTTCTTATATAAAAGTACAGAATTGTTAATCGCATGTGCGCCACCCTTTACAGCAACGTAACCCATCTATGCCACCTCCACTTTCGTCGTTCTAGGAATCATCATTGCCCGATTTTCCTTATCGGTAAGAATGATATCCAATCCTAAAGGAAACTCTTTACACGCTTCGTTTCTTAATGATATCCATTCATGCTCTATAGCGATGTTAACTTTTGTCTCGTCTTTAATACCTGGACCACTAAAGATATATGATTCTCCTGAAGTAACGCTGTCTACTTCAATGATTAAAGTTACCGACTTTTCAGGTGAAATTAATACACCGTGAGCAGTTTCTGTGAAATATTCTTCCTTTAAATCTGCTGCTTGCAAGACAATAAAATCAGTCTCTTTTAATGAATCAATTGACTTCGCACCAGTTAGCACCTTAATTTCCTTATCCATTGCCTCATCTGGTGTTATAAAGGAAATTTCATTATCAAAAAGCGTCATCGTAGTCAGTAAAGTGGCATTGGAAAAATCTGAGTAATTCTTTACTTCTTCTTCAATAAGTTCAATATGTCCTGGTCGACTTGTAATATTCACAAGTTGACGGTAAACAGCTTGGGTCGTATGTACTATAGTCTTCACTGATATCCTCCTAATCGTTCATCATGTCGAAGCTGACTTTAGTTTGTAAAATACGTTCTGTACGTTCTTTTACATTCTCGTCTTCAATAGCGCTTAGTTTTTCGATCATCATGTTAAATTCTTCTGTAAATTCACTGCATTTATTTACTAAATCGATGAAACTTAAGGCAAGAGAAAATGTTTCATCTTCACCTTTGATCAAACCAACACCGACTGTTTGTCCACTTCTTATCTTTGTTTCAGTGATCAATACTTCACCTATGTAGAACAAAGAATTTTGAGCGTGCTCTCTCATCTTCACCATTGTGAGTCCAAGCTCGGGACCACTGATCACTTCAAAGTCTAAGTCGTTTTTATGAGTTTCAAAAAATTCAATTGCTTCATCTCTTCCGTATCTTGCTATAAGTGCTGACCATTCTTTTCTTTTCATGTCACACCCTCCTATGTCATTAACAATAACTTGTTGCCAAGTTACAAAAGTTTAGACTTAGTAAAGTAATGTAAAGCTTATGTTTAGGATTGTAGATATAAGATAAAAAAGCCGATATAAACTCATCAATAGAGTTTATATCGGCTTTAGGCTTAACCTTCATCAGATAACTTATGCTTGAATAAATCACTTCTATATAATATTTTCACTTTTTCTAAGCATTGGTTTGTTGAAGTATCATAGGTTGAAGTTTCAAATACAATAAGTGGTACAAGTTCACTGCATTTTAGCATTTCCATCACTTCAAGTGTCGCAAACTGAGCAGATACTGTGCGGTCGCGACTTGTCAGATTCGTATGCCCCTTACTTTCGAAAAAGGTATACACAGATTGCAACTGGTTTTTCTCTTCATATATATTAGGAAATATATCCGTTCTAATGTAAGAAATATGGATGGCACATGGCACATTATCAACAATTCTTAAACGTGAAACCTTAAACGCTTTTTTTCCTTCGAAGGTCATCTCATCCGTATAATCTGCATGTATAACTTTACTTTCATATGGAATGTTTTGAGCTTCCATCTTCTTTGAAAAACTACTTGCACCGGTCACTGTAAAATCAATGACAGGTAAGGGTCGATTCACAAACCTTCCTACGCCCTGTCGACTATGGACACTACCCATCTTCTCAAGTTGAACTAGCGCATTCCTTGCATCAATTCTCTTAGACTTAAACTGATCAGCAAGCTGATTTTCACTTGGTAGCTTATCTCCGGGTGCGAGCTGTCCATTTAAAATCATTTCTTGGACTGAAGTACGTATTAAAGTTTCTTTAGAAATATCCACGCTTTAAGACCGCTCCTTTTTTCATCTAGATTAATTATACATTGTTCAAATCTATCAATCTAACAATAACAATTCACGAATGTTTATAATTTTTATTTTAAAATAAACATAAATATAGGAACTATTTTAAATTTAACTATTGTAAAGTTCGTGATTTCTGTTAATATATATACATTCATAGAAATAAAGGAGACTTCACTAATGGATTTACTTAAACAACAGATTTTAGAGCAAGGTACTGCCTTATCGGATAATGTACTCAAGGTAGATAGATTTCTAAATCATCAAATCGATCCAAAACTTATGGTCGAAATCGGTAAGGAATTTTATCGTATATTTAAAGATGAAGGTATTACTAAGGTTTTAACACTTGAATCTTCAGGTATTGCGCCTTCTGTTATGACGGCTTTAAATTTTGATGTACCTGTTGTATTTGCTAGAAAGAGAAAGTCATTAACCCTATCTGATAATCTCTTAAGTGCTCAAGTATTCTCTTATACTAAGCAGGAAACAAACATGATTAGTGTGTCAGATCAGTTCATTACAGCTGATGATAAGGTATTAATCATTGATGACTTCTTAGCAAATGGTGAGGCTGCCAATGCTCTGATTAGTTTAGTCGACCAGGCAAATGCAAAAGTTGTCGGTATTGGAATCGTTATTGAAAAATCATTCCAAAGTGGTGCAACAATTTTAAAAGAAAAAAATTATAGAGTAGAATCATTAGCAAGAATTGAATCATTAACAGATGGCACAATCACTTTTAAAGAGGATAAAAACTAATGGCATCTAATATTAAATCTCATGCAAAAGATTTTTCACTTGGACTTCAGCATGTACTTGCCATGTATGCAGGTGCAGTCATTGTGCCCCTTATTGTTGGTAATGCGATTGGCTTAACGCCAGTACAATTGACGTATTTAATTGCCATAGACATTATGATGTGCGGGGTCGCAACGATTCTGCAAGTTTGGAAGAATAAGTTCTCAGGTATCGGATTACCTGTTGTACTTGGTTGTACCTTTACCGCTGTAGGACCAATTATCAACATTGCCAATACATATAGTGTACAATCTGTTTATGGGGCAATATTAGTTTCAGGTTTACTTGTTGTCATTATTGCACCGATTTTTAGTAAACTTATACGCTTCTTCCCACCTGTTGTTACGGGGACTGTTGTTACAATTATAGGAATTACATTGATGCCAGTTGCTTTTAATGACCTAGCTGGTGGTCAAGGCGCCGAAGACTTCGGCGCTCCAATCAACTTATTTTTAGGTTTCTCAACTTTAATTATTATTTTAATCATTTTAAAATTTGCTAAAGGATTCTTTGGTTCTATCGCAATCTTAAGTGGGATTATTGCGGGTACTGTACTAAGTTCTTTCTTTGGTCTTGTTGATTTTAAACCTATACTTGATGCATCTTGGTTACATTTACCTCATGTCTTTTACTTTGGTACACCAGAATTTCATATACTACCGATATTAACGATGACCTTAGTTGCGATGGTCAGTTTAGTGGAATCGACTGGTGTTTATTTTGCCCTTGGAGAAATTACAAAGATAGAAATTAAAGGAGAAGACTTAAAACGTGGTTACCGTGCAGAAGGTATTGCGATTGTCTTAGGTGGTTTAGTGAATGCTTTTCCTTATACAACCTTCTCTCAAAATGTCGGCTTGATACAAATATCCGGTGTTCGTAGAAACAAAATCATCTACATTGCGGGTTTGATGCTCATCATTTTAGGTCTCGTTCCAAAAATTGCGGCACTTACACTGACCATTCCGGGTCCAGTTCTCGGTGGTGCTATGATCGCAATGTTCGGTATGGTTATCAGTGCAGGCATTAAGATGTTGTCACGTATTGACCTTAACCAACAATCTAATATGCTAATCGTTGCAGTTTCAGTCGGTATGGGGCTCGGTGTTACAGTTGTTCCTGATTTATTCTCTGCCCTACCTGAAAACCTGTCTGTCATTACTTCTAGTGGTATTGTCATGGGGAGCTCAACCGCTATTCTCCTAAACGCAGTATTTAACTTCAGGTCGATCGTTAATGCAAGAGATTTCTAGATATATAGTAAATGGAGAGGTTCCGATTACAGTCGGAACCTCTCCTTTTTGACTTAATATAGAGCAATACCATTTTCATCAAAATGATGAAAGTTTCCAACATCAAAACCGATAGTGATTTCTTGCCCCCTATTGATATCATGCTGACCTAGCCATTTAGCATAAAGAATTCGATCCTTAAATTTAAAGGTTAATAAGGTGTCCACCCCGAGCTGCTCAACACTGTCGACTCTAACCGTATAAGTACCACCTTGTCTTACATTCTCAGGTCGAATGCCAACTTCGTAACCAGTCGTCATCCCTAAATCTTCAGCTTTAATAATATTCATCTTAGGTATGCCGATAAACTCCGCAGTGAACCGGTTAGCGGGTTGATTATACAAATTAATCGGTGTATCAACTTGTTGAATCTGACCATCGTGTAGGACACATATTCTATCACCCATTGTCATGGCTTCTGTCTGATCATGCGTCACATAGATCATCGTTAGGTTCAGTTCTTGTTGTAGTAATTTAATCTCTCGACGCATATGTGTTCTGAGCTGCATGTCTAAGTTTGACAACGGTTCATCCATCAAGCACAAGGGCATACGACTGACCGCCATTCGAGCTAAGGCGACTCTTTGTTTCTGTCCGCCCGAAAGCTGTTTGGGTTTTCTTCTTAATAGA
Source organism: Jeotgalicoccus marinus DSM 19772 (assembly GCF_000425825.1). Taxonomy (GTDB): domain Bacteria; phylum Bacillota; class Bacilli; order Staphylococcales; family Salinicoccaceae; genus Jeotgalicoccus; species Jeotgalicoccus marinus. Next base: position 40,175 of record NZ_AUEE01000008.1, on the reverse strand, counting down.
CCATCTATACCTAATATGTTAACCGTGCGTTTTAATCTATCCTTTTGTTCATCTTTACTAATCTTTCTCGTCTTTAAGCCAAACAAAATATTTTCTTCAACTGTCATATGCGGATACAGGGCATAGTTTTGGAATACCATGGATATATTTCGGTCTTGCACAGCAATATCATTGATTTCTTTTCCATCCATTAGAATGCTGCCTGCTGTAATTTCTTCAAGGCCAGCAAGCATACGAAGGAGTGTTGTTTTACCTGAGCCAGAAGGCCCAACTAAAACGAAGAATTCTCCACTATTGATGGTTAAGTTTATATTCTTTAACACATGGTTTTCTTTTGTCCCATAACGTTTTGATATATTTTTAAACTCTATATTTACACTCATACCAACCGCTCCTCATCATTACTTTAATTATACAGAAGGTCATGGATTGTTGCGACTTGTCTTCATGCTATAATAAAATTATATTATGTAATTTTAAAGGAGCTGACTCATTATGAAAAAAATGAACGTTGAGAGTTTCAATTTAGATCATACAAAAGTTGCTGCACCTTATATTAGACTTGCAGGTACAAGTGAAGGTGAACACGGTGATGTAATCTACAAGTACGATATCCGCTTTTGCCAGCCAAATAAGGAACACATGGATATGCCTGCCCTACATTCCATCGAGCATTTAATGGCTGAAAATATTCGTAATCATCACGACCGTGTGGTTGATTTAAGCCCGATGGGCTGCCAGACTGGTTTTTATTTATCAGTCTTAAATGATGATGATAAGAATGGCATTGAAAATGTGATGGAGAAAACATTAAATGATGTTTTAGAAGCTAAAGAAGTACCCGCTTGTAATGAAGTACAGTGCGGTTGGGCAGCGAGTCATAGCTTAGAAGGTGCTAAGGAAATCGCTCAAAAAATGTTAGCTGACAGAAATGAATGGGGTACAGTTTTCGCTGAATAGACACACTTTTAGGCCGCTCTTTACCTAGAGTGGCTTTTTTTATTTACATCAGTTAAAGTGACGGTTAAGATAAGTTGAATAAGGATATTAGAAAGAGGTCTTACTATGATTACACCTATATGGTTAATGTGGATGATTACGCCTGTGGCATTTATCTTCATTCCATTCAAATTATTGATTGATTGGTTTTTAATCTACCTACCACTCGGTAAAGAATATAATCGTAAAGAAATTACAGTCAAAGCATCATGGAAAATTTGGTTAACCGACATAGGTGCTCACCTTATAGCGACTGGTTTACTATATGCGACACTCTATATCGACCCACTGTTTAGATCAAATCCGTCATCTTTTGATGAAGTTAAAGAGATAAGTAATAATACACCTGACTGGATTGTCGGCTTATTTGAAGGATTGATTGCTAATCCATTCGACAGCATCTTCAGTGCTGCTGTAGTTTTAATTCTATTTTTAGTTCTTATCCTAGGGCAATACCAGCTTACAAAGAAAGTCTATGCTAAATATATCCAAGACGATAAGCAAATTATCAAATCGAGCATTATTTCTACGTTCGCTATGGCACCTTGGATTATTTTAATTCCAACTGCCTTGTTTACATCTATAGTATAGAAACATATTAAAGCCCCCTTTCTTCAATTTAATTTGGAGAAAAAGGGGGCTTGTTTTTATTATGCGAAATCATTTATTTTCTGAGTTCATGAGGGACGTCTTACTTCTTCGCACTTTCCATCTTCTCAAGTACCTTATCTAGCGTTGGCATGGCTGCTTGGGCTCCAAATGATTCAACACTGATTGATGCTGCAACATTGGCAAAGTTACAACTTTCCTCAAGTGATTTCCCTTGTGCAATATAAGACACGAAGGCACCGTTGAAGCAGTCACCAGCGCCTGTGGTATCGACTACTTTTGCTTTCATCGTGGGCACGGTAACCTTATATGCATCTACTGTGTAATAACATCCTTTACTTCCACTTGTAACCACAAATTTGTGAGCATAGTTATGAAGTAATCCTGGATGTGCCTCAGCAAGTTGAGTCAGTTCAATTTGATTTGGTGTAATGTATGTGCTGTGTTCTAAAATTTTGTCTGTCAACGCTTGTGCGGGTGCTGGATTCACCACTAGGTCAATTTTATTTTCACCACAAACTTCAGCAACATAGTCAACTGTTTCCATTGGAATCTCCAACTGAGTAACGACCATATCACTGTTTAGAATCGCTTCTTTGTGCTTATCAATCACTTCTTTTGTCATAGATGCATTGGCCCCTGGCACAATAATAATCGTGTTATCCATGGGATTTACTGTAATCATGGCGATGCCACTTTCCTTATCACCTATCATTTCAATATTCTCTACGTTAATGCCTTCATTTTTTAAATTGGCAATCATTTCTTGGCCGAAAACATCATTTCCTACTCTGCCGATAAAGGTCACATCACAGCCAAGACGGGCTGCAGCGACGGCTTGGTTGGCACCTTTACCACCACATAGGGTTGAAAATTTCTGACCAGTAAGTGTTTCTCCGATTTCTGGGTGTCGTTCTGAGGTAACGACTAAATCCATATTTAAACTGCCGATTATTGTAACTTTTGGCCCAGTCATGATTCATTTACCTCCAAGGTTTTAAAGATTCTCTAATTTATCTAATAAGATCTTCTGAAATTTATCAAGCTCAAGGTCTGTTAATAAGGTGACATTGCGACCTTCTTCTGGCGCTGTATGTCTGAGGTCGCATACGGTCATACCACGGTTAATGCCATCCGTACAGTCAACATCAACACTGACTTGTTGTCCTGTAAAGATCTCAGGGTTTGTTATATAGATGATTGCAACAACATCATGGATATGAACGAGATCACTATTAATGTAAGCCGGTGAGTCAAAGTAGAAATTCAACATATCACCAAAGGCGTGTTGAATTTTCTTATCACTATCGTATAATTCCTTCACTTGTTCACGGTTTAAACCACTTTTATGCGTCACATCTAAACCACACATTACTATAGGAAGATTAGAATCGAAGACCATTTTGCCAGCTTCAGGGTCTCCCCATATATTAAATTCAGCTGTCGGCGTTCTATTGCCGTAAGTACCTCCACCCATGATTACAATTTTTTCTATTTTGTTATTTACCTCTGGGAAGACTTTTAACAGTAAAGCAATGTTGGTTAAAGGACCAACTGGTACAAGAGTCATTTTTTCACCCTCTGGTAAGTTCATGATTGTGTCTCTCATGAAGACTATTGGATTTCCTGGCTCTACAGTTTTAGATGTTTTTGGTAATACTGTATCACCTAAGCCTGTTGTTCCATGAACATGTCCAGCATCTACTTTTTCACGCGTTAAGGGACCTGCTTGTCCACTGACTACAGGAACATCTAAATTTAAGAAATCCGTTAAAAGCAGTGCATTATTTGTGACTCTCTCAATTGTTTGATTGCCTGCAACAGTTGAAATTCCATGAACGTTTAGAACATCTTGACTTGCAGCACAGGCTGCGATTGCGATTGCATCATCGATTCCCGGATCACAGTCTATCCATAAGTTTGTTTTTGTCATAATTACACCTCACCATAAGATTCTAATACTGCCTCAAAGACATTCCAAAATTCATCTTGATCTACTGACCAAGCAAAATGTGTATTCGCTTGTAATCCAGTGACATTTAATTTATCGACAGCAGTCATACCATAAGAAAATTCACCTTTAGTTTCAATGCTGACATTGAGATGCTGCATTTCAAAGAGTTCAGGTTTCATTAAATACATTGTTGTACATGCATCGTGAATAGGCCCACCATTAAAACCGAAGTGATCTTTATAGGCTTGGCCAAAGAAGATGAGTAATTCTTTGACGAATTGTGCGATTTCGTTATCGATCTTACCGACACGTTCAACAATATCTGGAGTAGCAATTACCTGATGTGTGACATCTAGGCCAAACATAGCAATCGGAATACCACTTTCAAAAACCACCTTAGCCGCTTCTGCATCGACATAAATATTAAACTCTGCAGCTGGTGTCCAGTTGCCGAAGGTTCCGCCACCCATCAAAACAATTTCATCGATGTTTTCTTTGATTTCTGGTGCTTTTATTAGAGCCATTGCAATATTCGTTAATGGACCTGTTGGCACAAGCGTCACTTTCTCTTTTGAGCGTTTAACTTGGTCAATGATAAAGTCAACAGCGTGGCCTTCTTTCACCCTCATCGTTGGTTCTGGTAATTCAGGGCCATCCATACCTGTGTCCCCATGAATTTCCGGAGCAATTTCTGACTGTTTCACTAGTGGGCGCTCTGCACCTTGAACGACTGGTACTTCTAATTTCAAAAGTTCAGAGACTTTCAGTGCATTTTGTGTATTCTTTTCAACTTCTACATTACCTGCAACAGTCGTAATACCTAAAATATTTAAATCACTTTTCTTAGATGCTGCAATAATTATAGATACTGCATCATCATGTCCTGGGTCACAATCTAAAATTACATTCCTCATTATAATCTCTCCATTTTTTCTTTTTTATATAGTATGAGCCGATTAATTTTTATAATAATACACAGCAAGCTGTGTTCGGTCTCTTAAATCAAGTTTTGTTAACATCTGTGAGATATAATTTCTTACTGTACCCTCACTTAGATATAAGCGTTCTGATATTTCTTTATTATTTAAACCTTCTGCTACCAGTTCAATAATATCCTGTTCACGCGTGGATAATTCACCGAGAGACTTGGATGTCGACGTTGCCGACATATTTTTAACGATATTACTATCAAATACCATATTACCGGATAAGACAGCATCTATGGCTGGAATAATACCTGTTAAGTTATCCTTTAGTAAATAACCCTTACAGCCCATACCAAGTGATTGATGAATATATTCATCATCCTTAAATGTTGTTATCAAAAGTATCTTGGCATCACTGAATTCTTCTAAGATTTCTTGACTCGCTTCTAAACCGGACTTATTTCTCATTCTAATATCTGTCATTAACAAATCAGGTTGATAAGTTCGATACAATTCAATAGCTTCCTGACCATCTGAACCTGTCCCTATTACTTCATAGTTAGAATTATTGACGATTGTCGATAAGGCAGATACGACTAATGGATCATCATCAACGATTATTATCTTCATCTAGTTAGCCCCCTCCTTATAAAAAATCGCATGGACGGTAAAACCTTGGTCGTTGAATGTGTTTAGTACTCCTCCATATTTCATTACTACTTCTTTCATTGTTTGAATACCCATACCCTTATTCGGCACAGCCTCCGATGTCCCATTATCTTTGATTGTCATAGTTAAATACTTCGGATGTTCCTTGATAATCACACTAATTTCGTCACCATTTGAATGTTTAGTGATATTGGTAAGAGACTCCCGTACAATGGCCAAAATATCGATTTTTTCTTCTTGCTTAAATTCTCGATTAACATCAAAAACGAAATGTGTTTCGAAATTTTCCATGTCACTTAAATACTGTTCAATTCTTGCCTCGATATCAATCGAAGTATCATACAGATGATGAATACTATGGCGTATGTCGTTCATTCCCGTCTTTAAGCGGTCTTGTAGCATCTTTAATGATTGCTTTAATTCCGCTTCATCATTGACGAATTGTAGAGATTCAATTAATAGAATACTCGATGATAAAGAGTGTCCGAGCGCATCATGCATGTCTCTTGCAATCCGATTTCTTTCATTTAATCCCGCTAAGTATATGTCTTTTTCATGGTTTTTCATGAGTTCATTACGCTGAGCCCTTAGTCTAATATTATCCTCGGTGAGCTGGTCTCTCATATTTCTGTTCTCTTTTGTTCTTCTTTCTAATTTTAATGATAAAAAAGATAGGTACATCAGTAATACACTAAATATTAAAAGAACCCATTCCGAAAGTAAGAAGAGTGGGATGAATCCAACGATACTGTAAGGGCCGACAAGTTGTAAGAGCACATAAATCGCCCCTGGAATAAAGTAAACGAAATGTGTGTCCAAAATTAACAGCATAAACATGATGATAACAGAGAAATAGCCTATGTATGTTGTCTTAAATACATCTGATACAAAAAATAGTATAAATGACACAAGTACGATAATCACTGATGCTTCACTTTCAGCATACAGATAATAAATCAGTAAGATCAAAAAAGTCATCATCTTTTCATTTAAGTTTCCCACCGTTTCACCTCACAATATGACATTTGTCACTTGATATCATGACCAAAGACACTAACAGAAGATTCATTCCTATTATAAACTTAAATTAATCAATATTACACAGGGAGGAAATATTATGATTTCTGTCGACAAGGTCGTTAAACGCTATAAGGATGTTATTGCATTAGACCATTTTTCATTTCATGCAGGAAAAAATGAAATTGTAGGCTTACTCGGTCCGAACGGTTGTGGTAAAACAACTGCAATTAATTGCATGTTATCCCTCCTAAAATTCGATCAAGGTACGATTGAATTATTTGGACAGCCTGTAAATCCAAATAATAATAAAACAAAAGCGAGAATTGGGATCGTGCCACAAGAACTCGCTATTTTTGAAAAACTAAATGTCGTAGAAAACGTCGATTTCTTCTGTGGGCTGTATGTAAAAAATCCAGCGAAACGAAAAGAACTAGTCGATGAAGCCATTAACTTTGTAGGACTTGAAAAATATAGAAAGTTTACCCCAGGTCACCTATCAGGTGGTTTGAAGCGTCGCCTTAATATCGCATGTGGTATCGCACATAAGCCGGATATCTTATTTTTAGATGAACCGACTGTCGCCGTCGATGCCCAGAGTCGTAATTTCATTTTAGATGGCGTAAAAAAGATGAAGGATCAGGGCACAACAGTGATATATACAACCCACTATTTAGAAGAGGCAGAAGACCTATGTGATTCGTTTGTCATCATGGATAATGGGCGAAATATTGCTGCTGGTTCTTTAGAAGACTTACAGAATTCTATATCCACTACAGAAAGTATCACCGTTAAGTTCATCTCAGAACCAGACAATCTAAAGGAATTGTTGGAGAATATTAAAAACGTCAATCAAGTCATTAAATCCAACAATACCTATAACATCCAATTCGATAAAAACAATAACAATCTAACGAATTTGATTCACTTTATCGAAGAAAATTCTCTGACTTATACAGAAATACGAAGTGAACAACCATCTCTAAGTAATATCTTCCTGGAGCTAACAGGTAAGGAGTTGAGGGACTAATGAATCTCTTACGTTTAACCAAGTATTTACTGTTAATTAACTTTAAGGATTTCGGCTTCCTTTTTTGGACGATTGCTTATCCTCTCGTCTTGGTAACAATATTCATGGCAACCACAGCTAACCTTGGTAGTAATGAGCTATCTGACATTGATGTCGGCGTCGACAGTCAATATGAATATACTGCTGTCTTAGAAGAAATTGAATTTATAAATGTTCAAGAGATGACCGAGTCAAATGCACGAACCGACTTATCTGACGAAGCAATCACTGGATATATTAGTTCAGATGGAAGCCTTCTTGTAGAAGGTAGTGGTTTTGAACAAACCGTCTTAGAATCTGTTTTAAATCAAGTTCACCAAACTGGTACACTCGGAGTTTCACCAGAAAACTTTAATTATGAAACTGACTTTATTCAAACAACGGATATGGATACTGAGCCTCAAGTGGTAATGTTCTACTCGACGATAGCAATGATTTCACTCTATACCATGTTCACGAGTATGGAGCTTATTTCATCGATGAGACCGAACCTGTCTACTATGGGTGCCAGATTTTCTGCCAGCCCATTTTCTAAGTCGCTCTATATTTTAGCAAGTTCACTAGCCTCTCTCGTGTTAGGACTGTTTTCATCAGGAATTGTCATCGGCTTCTTGATGATATTCTATCAAGATAATTTGTTTAATAATCTACCTGCAACACTTGGAATCGTGCTTGCCGCGAACTTTGCCGGTCTAGGATTAGGTTACATTATCGGTTTAACACCGAAAGTAAATATAAATGTGAAATCTATCTTCCCTGTCGTACTCATTGTTGGCCTAGCATTTCTAGCGGGTCTTATGGGTCCTGGCTTAAGAGGCATGATCAATCAACAAGCACCTTTGATTAACCAGCTTAATCCACTTGCACACATTACTGATTCGATTTACCGAGTCAATTTGATGGGGAATTTTGATGGCTATTGGATGACTATTTTGTACCTTGTTGGTATCACTCTTGTCTCAGCCTTGATTACACTTGTCGCTTTAAGGAGGAAACAATATGACAATATTTAGAGTAATTCTCCTACACTTTTGGAAGTATAAGTGGCTGATCTTGCCACTTGCTATCGTGTTCTTCTTAATTGCAGCGATGTTCAGTCAATTTTCTGATCAAGGAGAGTTCGAATCACAGTCACTTAGAATCACTGTCGTTGATTATTCAGAATCTGAAAGTTCAGAGGCTTTAATCGATTATTTAGAACATGGCAATCAAGTAGAAGTTGTCAATGACAAAGCACGTTCAACATTAGAAGAAGCGGTGTTCCTTTCAGAAATTCACGGGGCGATTATTATTGATCCTAACTTTGAGGACCTCGTTCAACAAGGTGATGCTGCAGTTGAAATCATTAGTGATGAACGAGCGACAGCAAGTACTCAATTAGAGACCGAGATATCAAAAGTACTCATGTTCATGAATGCGCAATATAACGAATTAGGTCAACTCGATACAGAACAACTCGATACAGCATTAAATGAAAGAGTTGAAGTGTCTTTAAATGATGATGGCTTAGCAAGCAGTGAAGAAAACTATAACAATGCTGCTGCTTATTCTAACTTTGCTGCTTACTGGCTTATGTTACTGTTGATGTTAACGATCGGTAACTTGATGTCTGAGTACAATAAACCAGAGTTACAAAAGCGTATTATTGCAGCACCAGTATCATCTACCTCTAGCGCCATTCAAATTTTATCCAGTCAGTCTCTTGTCGGTATATTTGCAACACTCATCATGTTCTTTGGACTCGTCGGTTTATATTATGACCGTTTAGATGGTATACCACTAGGTAAGATACTCGTCGCTCTACTATTGATTACGCTATTTACACTCGCCATGCAATTTGCCATTAATGCACTGACAACAAACCGCTTCATGGTCAATGGGCTCGCGAATCTAATCACCCTAGGATTAGCCTTTATGTCAGGTATATTCGTACCAATAGAATTGTTCGGAGATACTGCAAGACGAGTCGCAGAGTTCCTACCGCTTTACCACTATACACAGATTTACGGTGCCTCAGACATCACTTGGTCAGAGACCATACCGTCAATCGCAGTGTTGCTCCTATACACTGTAGCTTTCTTGATTATTGGAATTATTTTCAACAATCAACGGAAAAGTACACAGTTATGATGAAGTTATCAGGGTTAGGATAAAATTCCTAGCCCTTTTTTCTATAAGTCCACTGTATTCGGGTGAGTTGTGGAAATTTCTCCATGATTTTTCTATAAGTCGGTGGCTTCTACGGCACATGTAGAATTTTTGGTCACTTTTTTCTATAAGATGCTAGTTTTGATGATACTTATAGAACTTTAAACCCCTTTTTTCTATAAGACCCTAGTTTTGATGATACTTATAGAAAAAAGCGCACCGACTCCTTGGGAAGTATCGTCATCGTGAGTATTCAGGCTCACGTGACGCCCCAGGAAACGAAGTGCGCTTTTTATAATAGACTAGCAACCAAGCTATTTACTAAACAATTCATCTATAAATTCAACATCTTCTGGATCTAAGTCAATTTCTGCCGCTCTCATGTTTGCTTTAATTTGTTCACCTTTTTTAGCACCAGGAATAATCACATCTAATGATGGTCTAGTGAAGTAAAATGCAAGTACAATCTGTGCAACATCTTCACCGTATTTTTCTGCTAAGGATTTTAATTGATCAACTTTAGCCAAGTTCTCCTTAAACGTATCTTCCTGGTAGAACGGAAGGTTGGCTCTTAAGTCATCAAATTTTGTATTTTCATCATACTTCCCTGCTAACAAGCCTGCAGCTAAGGGGAAGAAAGGAATGAAGGTAATGTTGTTATCTGCAGTATATTGTAAAATTCTATCCTCTGCTTCTCTATTAAAGAGATTATATTCATTTTGAATGACGTCCACATAACCATCTTGGTTCGCTTCTTTAAGTTGTTCTAAAGAAAAATTTGAGACGCCAATCGCCTTAATTCTTCCTTGTTCTTTTAATTCTTGTAAGGCTGAGACTGCCTCATTTTTCGGTGTTTTATCGTCAGGATTGTGAATATAAAATAAATCTATATAATCAGTGTCTAATCTTTCTAGCGCTTCATCTACGGCTTGACGAAAAAATTCTGGTGAATTATCAACAAACATTTCTCCGTTGTCATCATAGTTCTGTGCTGCTTTAGTCGCAACAACAATATCTTCACGATTATATTCTTTTAATACTTCACCAATTAGTTCCTCAGAACGCTTAGGGCCATATATAAAAGCGGTGTCTAACATAGTTACGCCTGCATCAATTGCTTCTCTAACTGTATTTTTCCCCGCTTCTTCATCAACATCTTTGTATAGGTTATGTCCACCTACAAAGTTTGTCCCAAGTGCAATTGGGTGTACAGCAACTTCTGATTTACCTAATGAAACGAATTCTGCCATGAGTGTACCTCCTAAGTTTTGTGTGAATCATTAATGCTACTTTCATCCTAACTGAAATTTGCTTAAAGGTTAAAGATTTGAACTTGCAGTTAAGCGCTTTTTTTAGCATACTATAAAGGAGTGTAAAACTTTTAAAGGAGTGATATTTAATGAATCAAGAACAGCTTGATAAAGTAAAACAAGGAAACGGCTTTATAGCTGCCTTAGACCAAAGTGGCGGAAGTACACCTAAAGCATTAAAAGCTTATGGTGTCGATGAAAGCCAGTACTCTAATGAAAATGAAATGTTCGACCTTGTACATGAAATGCGTACACGTATTGTCACTTCACCTTCATTTACTTCTGATAAAGTTCTAGGTGCGATCCTTTTCGAACAGACAATAGACCGTGAAGTTGAAGGTGAATACACAGGAAATTATTTAGCAAACAAAGGTGTTGTACCTTTCTTAAAAGTCGACAAGGGCTTAGCTGACGAAAAGAATGGCGTACAGTTAATGAAACCTATGCCGGACCTTGAAGATTTACTAGCGCGTGCAAATGACCGTAACATCTTCGGTACAAAAATGCGCTCTAACATCCTTTCAGCAAATGAAGCAGGCATTAAGTCAATTGTTGACCAGCAGTTTGAAGTGGGTAAACAAATTATTGCTGCTGGCTTAGTGCCAATCATTGAGCCTGAAGTTAACATTCATGCTGAAGACAAAAAAGAGATCGAAGAAATCTTAAACAGAGAAATCATACAACAATTAGACACACTTGCTGAAGATGAGTTAGTGATGTTGAAATTGACAATCCCAACAGTTGCGGATCAGTACAAAGCATTAGTTGATCACCCTAATGTGATTCGTGTTGTTGCCTTATCTGGTGGATATAGTCGTGACGAAGCAAACGAATTACTAAAAGAAAACCACGGTGTGATTGCCAGCTTCTCACGTGCACTTTCTAGTGATTTACGTGCGGACCAATCAGATGAAGAATTTGATGCGAAACTTGCTGAAGCAATCGATTCAATCTACGATGCATCAGTAAATAAAAAATAATATTAAAAAAAGACAATGGTAGCTACCATTGTCTTTTTTATAAAGGAGAATCCATTGATGAAAGGATTATTAAATATTGATTACACCTATGACTTTGTTGCAGATGACGGGAAGCTCACAGCCGGTAAACCCGCACAAGATGTACACGATGCGCTTGTAAAAATTACTAAGGATTTTATCGACAATGGTGACTATATAATCTTTGCAATTGATGCGCATGAAGCAGATGATACCTATCATCCAGAAACCAAGCTTTTCCCACCCCACAATATCATTGGTACAAGTGGTCGTGACTTATACGGGGAGCTAGAAGTACTGTATCAGGAAAACAAAGATAAGGATAACGTCTACTATACCGATAAAACCCGCTACTCCGCTTTTGTTGGTACAGATGTAGAGCTGCGTTTGAAAGCTCGGGGAATTACTGAACTGCATCTTGTTGGTGTGTGTACAGATATTTGTATTCTACACACAGCTATTGATGCCTATAACAAAGGCTTTGATATTGTCATTCATGAAGCTGCTGTTCAAAGTTTTAATGAAGATGGACATAAAGCTGCGTTGGATCACTTTAAGAATTCCTTAGGTGCAAAAATAATTTAAAACAGCTCGGTCTGGTGATATGTTACTGTTTTTGACAGCACTTATCACCATTTCTACTCTTTTCGGTAATAAGTCACCTTTATTTTTGACACTTATCACCATTTTTACTCTTTTCGGTGATAAGTCACCTTTATTTTTGGCACTTATCACCATTTTTACTCTTTTCGGTGATAAGTCACCTTTATTTTTGGCACTTATCACCATTTTTACTCTTTCCGGTGATAAGTACTCATTAAATATAAATCAAAATGTCGATAGACCGAAAAATTCTTGTATTCTATATAAAATATTCTTACCAAGTGAATCTTCAGCCTCTTCTTCATAATCTAAAGTGTATTCTGCCCCGTCATTATTCCAAAGTGTGTCATAGTACGTCGTCACATGGGAAGAAAAGTCACTACCTTTTGGTGCAGTCACCATCATATTCGTCTCGAGGTTATAATCGTCTAAATTTCGTCTCGTAAAATTAGCTGACCCACCATTAAATATGACTTCATCCTCTGCTTCTAACATGATAAATTTCGAATGATATTGCTCTCCACTCGATTTATACCAACGGATTTCTGGTGGATTTTCATAGGACATCAATTCATCTGCGACGGGTTTATTTGGCACCCCGTTCTTCTCATTACCGAAGGCATCTTTATTTATATCCAAAATCAACTTTACATTCACGTCACGGTCGACTGCTGATTTCAACGCCTCAATAACATCACGGTCTGACAAATAAAACAGCCCAAGCTTCAGATGATCTTCAGAATCAGCCTCATCTATCATAGTCAAAATATTTTCTTTAATCTTACCTTCTGTCATGAATTTCACTTTGTATTCGCCAGTCTCATCTTCAGCTTCAAGCCCATCTTTAAAATCACTAAAGATTCGTGTATCTCCACCGCTAAAGTTCACGACAGCTCTTTCTGAATCTAGAAATTCTTCGATAATTGGTCCACTAGTCTTTAAAGCAATATTTGAATGATGTGCACTCGCATCGTGTGGGTTTAAGGAAGTTACCAATACATCTTTCTCATTAATGACAACTTTTCTATGATTGGCTTTAAAGTTCAACATCTGTATATATGAACGAATATTAACTTCAGGGCCATCGGGCCTAAGCACATTGGTCAGCCAAGCTTCTTTTGAGGTCCCAAAATGCTGTAAATACGAACGATAAACCCCTGAATAAATCGAGTTAGAGTCTCTGAGCTTAGATAAATCAGTATAGATAAGGTTGATACCCGCTTCTTCAAGAGCAGCCAGGTGATCTGGTGTATAGGTTCCATAAAATGTATTGATCGGATCTGTTATAAAAACAATTTCTAAGTCTGGATTTTTATTCTTTTTTTCAATTAGTTTGTTTGCTAAGTCTTGTGACAATGTAGGAAAATCTAAAGTTTCATGATTATAATCATCATTGAATAAAAACATATCTATAACTAAGAAGTCTTCTGCCTCATCAATCATCTGGTAAATCTCATCAATAATTTGTTGCTTGGACTGTGACTCACCTTCAGCATTCATCAAAGTAATGTCATACAAAAAATTCACATCATCAGTTTGATAGACTTCTGATTCATAGGAAACACCATTTGGAACCGGCATAAAATGGCGAGCTGTCATCACTACTAAGGGGATGAGCACGATAAATAACAAAACGATGTACAAGACGTAACGCTTTTTCATAAGTCACCTCATCTGAGTCATTCACGCATTAATGACGCCCCAACATGATATAATATAAACTACCAATTTTAAGGAGCTTAAATTCGTGAATATCAATGTATTATATGAAGATAATCATCTGTTGATTGTCGACAAGCCTGTTAATATACCTGTTCAAGCGGACTCTTCAGAAGATGAAGATCTCTTAACTCTATTAAAAGCATATATAAAAGAAAAATACAATAAGCCTGGAGATGTTTTTTTAGGTCTAGTACACCGTCTAGACCGTCCCGTTGGTGGTGCGATTGTGTTTGCAAGAACATCTAAAGCTGCATCCAGACTATCAAATGAAGTACGTTTGCATAAGTTAGAACGTGAATACCATGCGGTAGTTGAAGGTACTTTGAATCAGAAAAAAGGGACCTTAACGAATTATCTCTTCAAAAACCAGGCAAAAAATATTTCAAAAGTTGTACACAAAAACCACAAAAATACCAAAGAGGCAAAACTGGACTATGAAGTCAAAGAGGCAGTAGATGGTTTATCTTTAGTTAAAGTAAAACTACACACAGGTCGATCACATCAAATTAGGGTCCAATTGTCCCATGCAGGCCACCCATTAATTGGCGATCAAAAATACAATAAAAATGCTGAAGCTGGAAGACAGATAGCCTTATATTCAACTTACTTAAAAGTGAAGCACCCAACAAAAGATGAATATATTGAGGTTAGCTGTCAGCCGCCTAGAACCTATCCATGGAGTGAGTTTAATGTGTTTAATTAATTTTAATATTGGCGCACACCCTAAATATAAGATGATTATTGCAGCCAATCGTGATGAGTCCTATGAACGACCAACTTCACAAATTGCTTGGTGGGATGATCATCCAAATATTTTTGGTGGTCGGGATTTAAAAGCAAATGGGACCTGGCTTGCGGTCACAAAATCAGGTAAAATAGGAGCATTGACTAATATTCGTAATGTCGAAGAAATGACCAAGATTGCTGACAAGTCTCGTGGTGAATTGATTGTTAATTATCTGTTATCAAACCAAAATGGTGAAGAATATTTAAATCAATTAAAGTATAAAAAAGAAGATTATGCTGGCTATAACCTACTCGTTGGAGACACTGACCGTCTCTACTATATGAACAACTATCAGTACGATATCAGTGAAGTGACACCTGGTACCCATGGGCTGTCCAATGAATTCCTTAATAGCCCATGGCCAAAAGTTTTAATCGGTAAAGTCGAACTGGACAAAGTACTTACCGATGATGACATTGATGTCGAAGCATTGTTTACATTACTCGGCAATACTAGAGAAGCATCAGATGATCAAGTCCAACAAACAGGTGTGGACTTTGAATTAGAGAAACAACTCTCACCATTATTCATCAATATTCCAGATTTTGAATATGGTACAAGATGTTCTTCAGTCATTCTTGTTGATCACGATGATAATATAACTTTTATCGAGCGGACTTTCTATAAAGGTCAGCAAACTGGTGAAAGAAAAGAAACGATTATAGTCAAAAAATAATACACAGGTTCGCAAACTCCCTGTCAAAAAAACTAAGGAGATTTACCATTATGAACGTAAGAGATATGGCAATAAATGCCGTCTTAGCAGCAATTTATGTTGCACTCACAGTCATCAACCCTATCGGTACTGGTGCTATTCAACTGAGAGTCAGTGAGATTCTCTGTGTCATTCCATTTTTTAACCGCAAATACATCCCAGGTATTTTATTAGGTTTAGCAATTGCTAATGCCTTTTCTAGCTTAGGTCTTATAGATGTTGCTGTCGGTTTAGTAATCGGAATCATCGCGTACACGATTTCATATTTCGTTAAAAATGTATGGCTCAACGCCGTACAATATTCTATACTTTCCGGACTAATTGTCGCTCTAGCACTTTACCTAGTGCTTGGCATTCCATATTGGTTCAGTGTCATGACTGTCGGGGCTTCTACACTGATTATGACGCTAATTGGAACCTTCATATTTAAGAAGTTTGGCGATAGAATCTTGCCAGAATAATAATGAGTAACCCTTGATCACATGTGATCAAGGTTTTTTTTGTCTATTGGCTAGTATTTTCGGCATGCCCAATAGAATTTTCACCCTCTTTTGTCTATTCGACTCTCATTTCATGATGACTTATAGACTTTCCTCCACCAAAATCAAATATAAAAAAGGTATGCCCCTTATAAAGGGACATACCTCAATCAAAATTCATATCTATTACATCATACCTGGCATGCCGCCGCCCATGCCATTCATGTCACCGCCACCGTTTTCTTCTGGAATGTCAGCAACAACAGCTTCTGTTGTTAAGAACATTGCAGCGACTGATCCTGCATTTTGTAGGGCAGAACGCGTTACTTTAGTAGGATCCACAATGCCTGTTTCTACCATGTTAACCCATTCGTTTGTTTTAGCATTATATCCAACACCAACTTCTTGATTTTTAAGTTGTTGTACAATCACTGAACCTTCTAGTCCAGCATTTTCAACAATTTGTCTTAATGGCGCTTCTAATGCTTTAAGGACAATATTGATACCTGTTTGTTCGTCACCTTCTGCCTCTAATTCAGCGACTTTACTGTGAACACCTGCAAGTGCTGTCCCACCACCTGCAACGATACCTTCTTCAACAGCTGCACGTGTTGAGTTCAGGGCATCTTCGATACGTAGTTTACGTTCTTTCATTTCAGTTTCTGTTGCCGCACCAACTTTGATCACTGCAACACCACCTGCTAATTTAGCAAGGCGTTCCTGAAGTTTTTCTTTATCGAAGCTTGAAGTTGTTTCTTCAATTTGTGCTTTGATTTGACCGACGCGTCCATCGATTACATTTTTGTCTCCTGAACCTTCAACGATTGTCGTATCATCTTTAGTAACGTGAACTTTACTTGCACTACCTAGTAAGTCTAAAGTTGCGTCTTTAAGTTCAAGTCCTAACTCATCAGTGATCACTTGACCACCTGTTAATACTGCAATGTCTTCTAGCATCGCTTTACGACGGTCACCAAATCCAGGTGCTTTAACTGCGATCACATTAAATGTACCGCGGATTTTGTTTAAAACTAAGTTTGTCATTGCATCGCCATCAACGTCGTCAGCAATAATTAGAATTGGACGTGAAGATTGAACGATTTGTTCCAGTAATGGCACTAAGTCTTGGATATTAGAAATCTTCTTATCAGTGATTAAAATATAAGGGTTATCCAGTTCAGCTAACATTTTCTCTGAATCCGTCACCATATAAGGAGATAAATAACCACGATCAAATTGCATACCTTCAACGACTTCCAATTCAGTTTTGAAGCCACGTGATTCTTCAATCGTGATGACACCGTCATTGCCGACTTTCTCCATAGCTTCAGAGATATACTCTCCAATTTCAGGATCATCTGCTGAGATTGAACCAACTTGAGAAATAGATTCTTTGTCTTGTACAGGTTTAGAAATTTCTTGAAGTGCTTCTACTGCACGGTCTACCGCTCTCCCAATACCTGTACGTATACCAACTGGGTTTGCACCACTTGTTACGTTCTTAAGACCTTCTTGAATCATCGCATGCGCAAGTACTGTCGCAGTTGTTGTACCGTCACCAGCAATTTCATTTGTCTGGTTTGCAACTTCTGCTACAAGTTTTGCACCCATGTTTTCATATCGGTCTTCAAGTTCAATTTCTTTTGCAATCGTCACACCATCATTAGTGATTAATGGTGCAGCATATGGTTTATCTAAAACGACGTTACGTCCTTTAGGACCCATCGTCACTTTTACAGCATTCGCTAATTTGTCCACACCAGCAAGCATTGACTGACGTGCATCTTCTGAAAACTTAAGTTCTTTAGCCATGATTATACCTCCAAAATTTCATAATATGTTAATTATTAATTATTCTACAACTGCTAAGATTTCTGAATCTGATAAAATTAGGTAAGTATTGTCACCATATTCAACTTCTGAACCAGCAAATTTCTGATAAACGACTCTGTCGCCTTCTTTAACTTGCATATCTACAGTCGTTCCATTCTCTAATACACGGCCTGTACCAACAGCAACGACAACACCTTCTTGAGGTTTTTCTTTTGCCGAGTCAGTTAAAATAATACCGCTAGTTGTTTTTTCTTCTTTTTGAGTTAAATCTACTATTACACGATTTCCAATTGGTTTTAGCATGGAAATGGCCTCCTTATTATTCTTGCTTAATTATAAAAGAACAATGAGCTGGCACTCTTTATATCAGAGTGCTAACATAATTTATATTAATCAAAATTGGTCAATATTGCAAGCAAAAAGACTGAAATACTTTTGACTTACTTCATTTTAATGTAAGATAAAACTATTCGAAATTGGGGGTTTAATCTTGAGACGCTTATATAGCCTACTTATAATTTTAACATTCTTGGCAGTACAATTTGCACTCTTACCTATCGGTTTGGTTTTTGCTGCTTTAGATCCGACACTTGGACCAAATGAACTGGTCGAAAAAATGATTCCATATCAGATTATTACCTTTGCACTCGGTGCAATCATCGTTATCGTTATCGGTAACCTTCACAAGAACAAAAATCGTATTGAACTTGGCAAACAGTCTGATCCATTACTTACAACAGTATGGATTATCGGTGGGGTTGTACTCGCCTACCTTTCACAAATTGTCGCAAGTTTAATCAATATTTCTATACTCGGAAACCCTGTCGAAAGTGAAAATACGATGGAAATCGTCGATATGATTTTCTCTTCACCATTTATGGTGCTCGTCGTCGTATTATTTGGACCGATTATAGAAGAGTATGTATTTAGAAGAGCAATATTTGCTGAGATTTTTGAACTATTTAAAGCAAATTCAAGGACTCAAAAAGTCATTGCCTTCTTAATTGCAGGTCTCGTGAGTGGTTTAATATTTGCTGTTGCTCACGCTGACTTCACTCATATTCTTGTCTATCTTTCTATGTCATATGTATTTAGTTTCTTATATGTCATGAGTGGCCGATTACTCGTTCCAATCATCGTGCATATCTTGATGAACGGTATCGTTGTCTTGATTCAAACTGTCTTTAGGGATTATTTAGAACAGGCGGCTGAACTCCAAGACCAACTCAATACAATTCTAACGACATTCTTTATGTAAAATTAAAAACGCTCTGTAGTATTAGCTACAGAGCGTTTTTACATGCTTATCTTTTAGAATCCTCGGCCAGCGCCACCGCCGCCTCCGGACCCTCCACCGAAGCCACCGAAACCTCCGCCGCCAAAGCCGCCGGAGCCTCCTGATGAACCACCTCCGGGTGGGAAGAAAATGACCGGGCCGTTACGACCACGACGTCTACGGCCACCTGAGCCGCCAGTTCCTGAACCACCGGAACCGCCGTTAAATATAGAGTAGATTACATATAAAATCACCATAAAGATTGCGAGTCTAATTAGAATAGCAAAGAAGCTGTCAGGCTCTTCTTCACCTTCATCAGACGCTGGTTGTTCTCTTGTAAACTCCCCATCTTCATAGCCGTATGCTTCTAAGGACTCCTCGTAAATCGCAGTGTATAGGTTAGTCATTGCTGTCTCATAATCACCCGCAACAAGATCATCATATGCGACGTTATCTATAATTCGTCCGAGCTTGGCGTCGTTTAGATACCCCTCTACGCCATAACCAACTTGAATTTCCACACCTCTATTATTAAACTCATTGTCATTATCAAGATTAAGGAAGATAACAATCCCATTATCTTCTTCACTTTTACCTACACCATATTCTCTGAGTGCACGTAATGCGAAGTCTTGACGGTGTTCTTGACCTGTTGAATCCATGGTAAGTAATAATAGCTCAGCACCGGTACCTTCTTCTAAATGCGTACCCATGTCATTGATTTCAGATATGGCAGATTGACTGAGTACATCAGCATTATCCTGCACAAAATAATGATTTTCATTAAGCGCCGGTAAATCGACTCTTGCTTCTGCTGGCGTCGTAATAAGTAAAAAGCTCAAAACGACACCAATAAAAGCAATAAGCTTTTGCATTACTCGCCACCGTCTTCGTCATCTTGGTTCGTATTAAAATCAACCTCTGGTGCATCCTGTGCAGAATCATCCGCTTCGAAGTAAGGTTTTTCATCGAAGTTAAAAATACCAGCAATAATATTCCCTGGGAAGGTTCTTGTATTTCTATTGTACTCTTGAACTGCTGTGTTGTAATCTTGGCGTGCGACAGCAATTCTGTTTTCCGCACCTGCTAACTCATCTCTTAGACCTGTAAATTGCTCACTTGCCTGTAGTTCTGGATAGTTCTCAGAAATTGCTAATAAACGAGACAAAGCACTCGTCATCTCATTATTTGCCTCAGCCATTTCTTCGACATTACCTTCAGAACTTGCAATTCTAGAACGAGCATCTGCAATATCAGTAAATACTTCTTCTTCATGTGAAGCATAACCTTGAACTGTGCTCACTAGGTTTGGAATTAAATCCCCACGTCTTTGGAGCTGTGTTTCGATCTGAGATTGTTTTCCATTAACCTCTTCATCTAAATTAACTAAGCTGTTGTACCTTGGTACAATCATAATTAAAACAATAATAATAACTGCTGCAAATACACCAATCGGTATCAGATACTTTTTCATATGTGCGCCTCTTTTCAATATACTTTTTAATTAACGATAAAAACCGTTATTTTATAATACCCATATTCACCCTATTTATTGCAAGATTTGATCGCTTATTTATAGTAGATTTTTTAAAGCTTGTGCTAAAATGGCATCAAGACACTTAAGGGGGAATATAAGGATGGTAACAAAGTTCAAAGATTTTAAATATGAACGACCTGATTTAGAAAAATTTGAAGCGACAGTAGACGAACTATTAGGGGAGTTCGACGCGAGTGAAACTGTAGATGATCAAGTTGCTGTAATCGATAAGTTAAACGTCGAATTTGATCATTTAGATACGATGGCTACACTTGCATCTATCCGTTCTTCTATCGATACTAGGGATAAGTTCTACGATGAGGAACGTACCTTCTTTGATGAAAATGAGCCGTCATTTACTGAGATTCAAAATCGATATCGTAAAGCGATTACTGAAAGTAAATTTAGAAGTGAACTTGAAGAAAGATTTGGAGCACAATTGTTCGCACTATCTGACAATGCTTTAAAATCTTTTGATCCATCAGTTAAGTCACTACTTCAAAAAGAAAATAAATTATCCACACAATATGATAAGTTACTCGCATCAGCTGAAATCGACTTCGATGGTAAGAAGCTCAATCTTTCTGAATTTGCACCCTACACTCAAAATCCTGACCGCCAGGTCAGAAAAGATGCTGCCTTAGCAGTGAATGGCTTTATGGGTGAGCACTTAGAAGAGATTGATGATATTTATGACCAACTTGTAAAAACACGTCATGAAATCGCGACGACTTTAGGTTATAAAGACTTTGTCGAACTTGGATATATTCGTATGAATCGTATCGACTATGACCGTACAATGGTTGAGAAATTTAGAAAGCAAGTTGAAGAATATGTCGTTCCAATTGTTACAGAGCTTAAAGAACGTCAGCGTCAACGCATCGGTCTTGATTCATTGAAGAGCTATGATAGTAACTTTGAATTCTTAACAGGAAATGCAACACCTAAAGGGAAAACTAAAGATATTATGAACAATGGTGCTGAGATGTATAAAGCACTCTCACCTGAAACAGATGAGTTCTATACCTTTATGACAGACCGCGACCTCTTTGATGTAGAAGCTAAGAAAGGTAAAGAAGGCGGCGGTTATTGTACGATGATCGCTGACTATAAGGCGCCTTTTATCTTCTCTAACTTTAATGGTACACAAGGTGATGTTGAAGTTCTAACTCATGAAGCAGGACACGCATTCCAGACATATATGTCACGTAATATTACAGTACCTGAATATTCATTCCCGACATTAGAATCTGCAGAGATTCATTCTATGTCTATGGAGTTCTTCACTTATCCATGGATGGAACTGTTCTTTAAAGAAGATACGGATAAGTTTAAGTTCTCTCATATGGCAGACTCTATTTCGTTCTTACCATACGGTGTAGCAGTGGATGAATTCCAGCATGTCGTCTATGAAAATCCAGAATTAACACCAGAAGAAAGACGTCAAGAATGGAAGAAAATTGAGGCTAAATATTTACCATCAACAGATTATGATGGTATTGAACCACTAGAATCCGGTGCCTTCTGGCATAAGCAAGGCCACATCTTTGGTGCCCCGTTCTACTATATTGACTACACACTTGCTCAAGTATGTGCCCTACAGTTCTGGAAACGTGCCAAAGAAGACTTTGAAGATGCTTGGAAAGACTACCTTGCACTATGTAAAGTCGGCGGTTCCTTACCGTTCAATTCACTTGTAGAACTCGCTAACTTGAAATCACCATTTGAAGAAGGTTCACTAGAGTCAGTAATTGATGAAGTGCATAGCTACCTTAACTCAATTGACGATAAGAAATTATAAGATGAATGACAAAGACCATCCTCTTGGATGGTCTTTTTGTATCAATTATTCGTCGAAGTTTATGGTTACAACTAAGCCACTGTCTTCCTTAAAATTCAGGTTGAAGCCTAGTTTTTCAGCAAGTAAGTCCATAATTTTTAAGCCAATACCTGCACCACTTCCTTTACTATCTTCACTCAATCCTCGGCCTTTATCGGAGATAATAATCGCCTGATTGTTCAGTTCAAATTTTATATATTTTCCGTCATGTGCATGCCTTAGAACATTTTGTACGATGTTATTTAAAAGACGGTTTATCATATTAATATCAGTAGATATTTTAATATCTTCATTTTGGATATCTACGTCTACCGTAAAACCTTCTTCTTCAAATACTAGATACCAGTTGGCGATATAGGACCTTAGATGTCTACTTAAGTTAATGTTTTCTTCTTCATAAGGGTGTTTGTTGGCACTGAGTAATGAAAAAGCTAATAGACTATCAATTAGATGACTTATATCATCTATATTATTGTTCATCGTCCTAACTTCTTTGGCATATTCATTTTGATCAAACGAAGACATCTGTGCTCTCATAGCCGTCAATGGTGTCTTTAAGTCATGTGACAGATTCGCTATTAATGTCCTTCTCAGTTTCTCTTCATCTAGCTCTTTTTGGTAACTCTCATTTAACTTCTGTACCATCTCATTGAAACTTTCTTCTAATTCACCAATTTCGTCATCTTGGCTAATTTCTATAGGTTCCAATTCTGTACGATCATTCTCTAACTGCATTGACTTTTGAAGGTGAACAATCCGTCGTCTTATTCTCATAAAGAAATAAAAAGATATGATTAAGTAGATTAAACAAATGCCAAAGAACAATAAAAATGTAATCACATAACGGCTCTTAAGTTCTGTGAAATTCGGAAATATTGTAGGTATAATCACAACTGATATATATAGTGAGAATGGTAAAATCACTATTCCAATTAAAGTTAGGACAATAAACTGATATAAGAGTCTTCTTTTAGTTTTTTTCATAATCTCACCCGATATCCAATTCCGCGTATCGTTTCGATAATTTTTGGCTGACTCGAATCATCTTCTATCTTTTCTCTTAGGTGCCTAATATGGACATTGATGGACTTATCTCCAGCTATATAGGATTCATTCCACACAGCCTCATAGATTTGTTCTTTGGTGAGGATTTGGTTTTTATTTTCTAATAGAAAGAAGAAGATTTTTAGTTCCTTAGCTGTCAGCCTAATTTCCTCGTCATTTCTATCATCAAAAACTTGATGTTCATTTAGATAAACTTTTAAATGCTCAATTTCAATCATTTCATTTTGCCTCTGACCCTGCCCCTGTCGTCTCATCAACATGTTGATTCTTGCAATCAATTCTTCCATGCTAAAAGGCTTTGTTAAATAATCATCAGCAAAACCGAGCCCTTGTACTTTATCTTCTACTGCACCTAGTGCTGTTAACATTATGAGTGGTTTATCGGCATATTTATTTTTTATACGTTGACCAACTGTGAAGCCATCAATACCCGGTAGCATGACATCTAATATCACTAACTCATGGTTTTCAGCAAGACTCACTGCCTCATCTCCTGACTTTAACCAAGTCACTGTCATGCCAGAATCTACTAACTCTCGTTCCACCCACTCACCAATTTCTACATTATCCTCAACATATAAAACTGAAATCATCGACTCACCTCTTTAGTTCATTATAAAGTGAATTCACTTTATATAGATAGCTCGAATCAATTCTTAAACTAAACTTAAACTTGAACAAAACTTCAATTAACCTCGGAATTTTAAGATGAATGTATCAAATAAATGAGGTGATTGAAATGGAAACAATCGTAAAGACAACTGACTTAAGTAAGTATTTTGGAAAACACCAGGTGATTAAAAGCGTTAATCTCAATGTGCCTAAAGGTCAAGTATATGGCTTTTTAGGTCCGAATGGCGCAGGTAAAACAACAGTCATTAAAATGTTACTGAGCTTAACTAAAGCAAGTTCTGGTCAAATTTCTATTTTCGATAAGAACCTAAAATCAAATAGAATAAATATTCTTAGAGAAGTTGGATCACTTGTTGAAAATCCATCTTATTATGGCCATTTGACAGCTTACGAAAATCTAGAAGTCTTTAGAAGGATTTTGGGAGTGAATAAAGCGAGAAGTACAGAAGTTTTAGAAACAGTAGGTCTAAGTCACACAGACAAGAAGCGAGTTAAAAATTTTTCACTAGGAATGAAACAGCGTTTAGGAATTGGCATTGCCTTGTTAGGTGACCCTGAACTTTTAATACTGGATGAACCGACAAACGGCTTAGATCCTTCTGGTATTCAAGAAATTAGAAGCTTGATTCAAAATTTAGCTAAAAAAGAAAACAAGACGATAATAATTTCCAGTCACTTGCTCAGTGAAATCGACCAAGTAGCAGACTATGTTGGCATTATTTCTAAAGGAAGATTAATCTATCAAGATCGTATTCATGCCTTACGTACTTTAGCAGATCCCACAACGGAGTTTAAAGTTAGTAATAGAAAGACAGCCGAGACACTGATCAAAAATAATTATGAAATTGACTTAAATCAAGAACATTTACGTGTGAAAACAACGGATGAAGATGCAGTTAGTGACATCATCAGCACACTGGTCAAACATGATGTAAAAGTATATGGTGCAAAACCTGTTATCGCATCTTTAGAAGATATTTTCTTAAAAATTATTGAGGAGTCAGAAGGTGATCGCTATGTTAAGTAAGCTTGTCTTTCTAGAGTTCACAAAGTTGAAACGACAGTCTGTATGGATGCTTGTCTTGTTAGGGTCTTTAGGGATATTGGCAGTACCATTAGCAAATTTCCTAATTCGCTATGACTATATCTATGACAATTACGATGGCGATTTGTATGCAGCTATGTTCACCTACATCATGAGTCTAATGCCTGCAGTCTTGATGCTTGCCATATCGATAATTACTTCAGTAATAGCAAATACAGAACATGCTGAAAACACGTTAAAACAATTACTATCCCTACCCATTAGTAAATGGCGTTTATACCTTGCCAAATTAATGGTAACGATGACACTCTTGTTCATTTCATCCGTACTGGTTTTTGTGGGCATGTTTGTCATGAGTCAGCTTTTAAACTTTGAAGGTAACTTCCCTTTACTTTATGCTTTGACCTTAGCATTTGCACCACTTTTAGCTGCCTTACCAATCACTATTTTACAGTTGTGGTTGGCACTGAATTTTAAGAACCAAGGCATTGTGCTTTCCGTTGGTGTATTTTTCGCAGTACTGGTTATGTTTAGCGACCGACTACCCAACTGGTTACCACTGACTTGGCCAACTATGCAGGTTCCTAATCCACTAGTAAATATCAGTCTCGGATTAATTTTAGGTTTAATTTCTTACGTCATAACGAGTATCCACTTCAATAAGAAGGATGTGTAATCATGTTAATTAGAGTATTTAAAAGTGAAGCTTATAAATTATTGAAATCAAAAGTCTGGTATCTGATTTTTATCGGCCCATTATTTTGTTTCTTAATTGGAAATTACTATGCTAACTTAGGTGACTATAGTTGGATGGATATTTTTTCAAGAATGATTGGACTATATGGTATCTATCTTCTACCTTTACTCACGGGAATCATCACAGCTTTTACATGCCGTTATGAGCATGACCAGAAAAATTGGAAACTGTATTTAACTATGCCAATTAGAAAATCTGTTATTTATTTGGTGAAGTTTACTCTCTCATTTAGCTTAACCGCCGTCACTCAAGGATTCATTTTCTTTAGTCTATTCCTTATTAAAGTAATTCATGAAATCAGTGAACCACTACCCTATTCAGAAATACTGACCAGCCTTGGATACGGATGGCTTGCCAGTGCACCATTAATTGCATTGATGTTATTAATTTCAGCACATTGGAAAAACTACACAGCACCGATACTCATTAACGCAGTATTAACCATTCCTAATCTTTTAATCGCACCCATTCCATCAATTGCACCATTATACCCCTGGGCTTACCCATTACTAAGTATGACCATAAGCGATAAAAGCCTCATTGATACTGTGAATCCTCATATGTATTTAGTATTAGGGTTGATCATTGGAATGATACTGGTGATTATCGGTACGCTGACATTTTCACGTAAGCAAGTAAACTAGATTATCTATACGAGGTTGATGTTGTGGTGAATTGTTGTGTTGGGATTGTATAAGTGTTCTAAAAAGTTGGTGCTTATAGACAAAATGGCTTCAAAAGTCTATAAGTCCTCTAAATTGCAGCCACTTGTAGACAAAATGGCTTCAAAAATCTATAAGTCACTCAATTCACAACTACTTATAGACAAATCAAACAAAAAATCTGGTGTGGGAACTCAAATCCCACACCTGATTTCATTTTATTTACCTAATCTCTTAATAATCTCATCTGTCACTTCTGTCATCTTGTATTTTCCACCGAGGTCTCCTGTTTGATAACCATCAGCAGTGACATCTTCAATGACTTTCAATAAATGATCTGCAATTTCTTCTTCACCGTTAAATTCCAATAGCATTTTTGCAGTCCAAATTTGTCCAATTGGATTAGCTATACCTTTTCCAGCAATGTCTGGTGCAGATCCATGTACTGGTTCGAACATGGATGGGAATTTGGCGTTTAAATTTAGGTTAGCTGAAGGTGCGATTCCTATACTTCCCATAATTGCTGCGCCAACATCCGATAATATATCTCCAAATAAGTTACTTGCCACCACGACATCTAATTCATGGGGATGAGTAATGAAATATGCGGCTAAGGCATCAATATGTTTTGAGTCTGATTTTATAGTTGGATACTGACTGGAAACTTGGTCAAAAATCTCATCCCAAAATGGCATGGCATGAAAAATTCCATTGGACTTCGTTGCACTTGTGACTAAACCTTTTCTCTTACCTGCTAATTCATAAGCGACATTCATTGCTTGTTTAGTCGCACGTTTTGAGAACACATTGTTTTGTATGGCAATCTCATTATCATCGTGGAAAATACGTCCACCAATTGAACTGTATTCCCCTTCACTGTTTTCACGGACGACAACTATATCAAAAGGATTTGGATTCGCTAGTTTGGGTTCAATACCTTTCAACAACTTAGCCGGTCTGATATTTATCTCTTGCTGAAATTCTTTACGAATATTTAAAAGTAAACCCCACAATGAAATATGATCGGGTACTTTAGACACATCACCAACAGCGCCTAAAAATACACTGTCAAATTGACTGAGACGGTCCAAACCATCATCTGGCATCATCTTGCCGTGTTCTAAATAATAATCACAGCTATATGGAAACTCTGTAAAATCAAAATTCAAACCACCGTGTACATCTGCAATTTTTTCAAGAACACGAACCGCTTCCGGCATAATTTCCTTACCAACCCCATCACCTGGAATTGTTGCAATCTTTAATGACTTCATTCCTTCACCCCGATGTTTGTATTACAATTGAAAACTGAATATTCAGTTGTATTTAACTTATTATATCATTAAAGATATTAATTATTTTAATACCAAAAATCTTCCTTAGTAACTGTCTCTCCAGCACCCAACATAACTGCTAATTTAATTCTCGCTTTTTTACTATCGTAAGAGCCACCATTAATTGCACCGTCTTTTTTAAATTGTGATATGCCTCCAGAGAAATCATAGGCCACTTTCACATCGCCATCTTCTGAGGCTGTGGTAATAACAACAGTAATACCTTGTTCAATTGCTCGTCTAACGCCGGCAGCGACTCTATCGTTTGCATGACCGCGTCCCATGGTTTCTATCACTAGACCGTCTACCTTATGCTCAATTGCACAATCTATAAATTTCTCATCAGTATCTAGAGCACATTTAATTATATCCACATTCGCTAGTTTCTCTTTCACTTTATATGTATCGTGCTTTTTTGGATATTGATATATTTTTACATCATTACCGTCGACGGTCCCAAGGTATCCTGTACCGCCACCACCGAAGCCGTCAACATTCATTGAATTAATCTTCTTAACGAATCTCGGCATAAAAACTTTTTGATTAAAGAATACACTTACACCGATTTGTTTAGCATCTGGTGCAGCGGCCAAAGTAATAGCATCTTGTAGATTTGCATAGGCATCACTACCAATAAGTTCTGGTCCCCTTTGTGAGCCTGTAACAACGACTGCTTTTGTCGTATCAATCACCTGACTTAAAAAAAACGATGTTTCTTCCAAAGTATCTGTACCATGTGTCAAAACAATTCCATCAACTTCATTATCTAATATGTGTTCTGTCACTTTATCTTTTAAGTGGATTAAATCTTCAAATGTAAGGGCACCACTCGATTTACTAAAAATCTCTTCAACACTGATTTCAATATTGTCGTCAATCTCTAACTGCGACATCAATACTTTACCACTAATTACACCAGTTTTCTGTAAGCCTGTCTGTGGATCTCTTTTACTTGCGATTGTCCCACCTGTAGTGAGTAATTTAATATGTACCATTTGCATCCCCTTTACCCTGTATTTCTCCTACATTATAACAATAATCTACAGATAATATTTCATCACTTTCATCTCGCCTTTCGGTCCCATCACTCTATTCCCTTCATCGATAAATCCACATTTCTCATATAGTTTTTGGGCTGGGATATTCACCTTATTCACACCTAAGACAATACCATTTATATGAGGTAGATTCTCTCGTATATAATCCGGTGTTAATTCTAAAGCTTTTCTAGCATAACCTTTCCCTTGATCTTTGTAGTTAGTTGAAAACGACCGTAAGAGAATATCTCTGTCATTTTTAGAAAATGTTTTTACCGCTTCACCTTCTTCTAAAATAAAGAAAGTCACTAAACGATTTTCATCAATACCCATCATTGAATACCTTTTACTGTTGGTCTCTGAAATCTCTACAGCTATTCTTGGCATAGCTGAGTACTGTTTTTGTTCTTCTGGTAAATAATAGTCTTCCAATAAGTAATCAAGGTCTTTTTGATAGGTCTTAAGGTTCATAATTATTCACTCCTATGAATAAGACATCTTCAGTTTTGAAGATGTCTTAGAACATATTATTCTTTTATATTATTTTCTGCTTTTAAATCTTTAGCGATACCAATACCAGTATACCCTAAAATAATTGCGAATATAAAGCCTACATAACATACAACTGCCCATGGGGCATATGAAAGCGTCGGTACACCAAGTGTTCCAGCCATAAACACACCTGCAGATGACCAAGGAATCAATGGAACCACTACAGTACCTGAGTCTTCTAGAGTTCTTGATAAGTTTTTAGCTGCTAGATTTTTCATTTTATAAGTGTCTTTAAACATTTCACCAGGTACGATAATTGAAAGATAAGAGTTACCTGTAACAAGTGCCATGGTTAAACAAGATAGCACTGTAGACAAAACTAAATCACCTGTGCGTTTAACAAACTTAAGCAATTGTTCAATGATAACATCCAAGGCACCTGATTTCGTCATAATTCCTGCAAAGGCAAATGCAGAGAAAGCAATAAGGATGACACTTGTCATTGACTGCATACCACCTTGATGTATTAAATCTAGTACTTCCGGCATGACGGATGTGCTATCGAAACCATCTTTATTTACCATACTGACGTCGAAACCTGTAACTGTTGAAGCAAACACATCTTGTATGGTAAAACCTTGTATAAAGATTCCTAGTAAAGCGGCCACTATTGAAGAAAAGATAATCACTGGTAAGGTTGGATACTTTCTTAAAGCACCGTATAGAATGATAATAGGTGGAATTAATAAGAGTATATTCCAATTAAACATTTCATTAAGCGTTGTCAGCATACCTGTCATTGTTTCAGATTCAGCTCCACTAGCTGATGTATTGAAACCTGCAATTAAGTAAACAATCATTGCAACGATGGAGGCAGGTATGGTTGTCCATAACATGTGTTTAATATGTTCATATAGTTCACTACCTGCTGCAATGGGTGCAAGGTTTGTAGTATCTGAAAGTGGTGATAATTTATCTCCAAAGTAAGCCCCAGCGACAATGGCACCTGCTGTAGCAGGAAGATTAGCATCAAGACCCGTTGCAATGCCCATCAATGCAACACCAACTGTTCCTACAGATCCCCATGATGTCCCTGTCACAACTGAAATAATCGCGGATACTACGAAGGCGATGAGTACAATAAATGTGGGATTGATCAGTTCAAGCCCATAATAGATTAGCATTGGAATGGTACCTGAAATCATCCATGTACCAATTAAAATACCAATAGAAATTAATATTAAAATCGCAGGCATTGCTTGACTTACTTTTTCTTGAATGCCATCCATCATATCTGACCAAGATAAGCCAATTTTTAAAGCTATAAAGCCAGCATAGACAGAAGATAGTATTAATAGCGGTTCTGGATTTAAATCAAATACGCCAAAACCAATCGCTAACAGTAGTAACATGACTACAATAGGAGAAAATGCTTCAAATAAATTTGGTTTTCTCTTCATATCTTGTCCCCCCTTTTATTCAAACGTTCCTTTAACTAAAACTTCTCCATTCAGAAACATATGTTGTCCCTTGGCGAATACGTGTTGAAGTTGATAGGATTCCCCATCTAATACGAGTAAATCTGCATCTTTTCCTTCTACAATTTTCCCTTTCTTGTCTAATTTCAATGCTTCAGCAGTGTTTGTCGTAACTAATCTCAATGTTTCCTCAAGGCTAAGTTTTCCATCTTTTAAAGTAGCAACAACTTGATCAAATAAAGTTCTAGTACTTGCAACACCTAAGCCGAGTAAGTTCCCTTCCTCATCGAACTTAGGTAAACTGCCATTTCCATCAGAAGAAATAGTCAGTTTCGATAAATCCCCACCATGATCTTTGTAGTAAGAGACCCATTGATATGTCTCATCATCAGCTGTAATATCGACATAAGATCCTCGATTAGCTAGTCGAATTGCATCATCAAATAATCCCTTACTTCTTGTAATATGTGTCACATGTAGATTTCCTGCCGGTAATTCATACTCATCTAACAACTGGTGTAAAATCGAAAGATAAGCTTTCCCCGGACCGGTATGGAAGTGCGTGATACCTGCCTTACCACTCAACATGCCACCCACACGTGTTTGTCCGACGATTTTTGCGAGTTCATGAACATTAGGTTGACCTGATCTAGAATCAGCAATGGCAATTTCAGCTGTACCGATGACTTTATCGATTAAAATTGCGTCATCTTTAACATTTGATGTAATGGTTGGTGTTGGCACATCGTAATTTCCTGTGTAGATATAAGTCGATACCCCTTCAATTTCAAGTCCACGTGCCTTAGCAAGTAAGGAAGTTAGGTGACGTGTTGTTCCGTCCGTTCCAATTAAACCTGCAACAGATGTTATACCAGATTGAATCAAATCACTGAGCTGTAGTTCAGGCGTACGCGTAGCAAATCCACCTTCCCCACCACCACCAAGTAAATGGACATGAGGATCAATGAACCCTGGTGTGACAATATTGCCTTTCACATCGATAATTTTGTATTCTACCCCTAGTGATTTCACAGCCGCTTCATCCACATCACCGATTTTCCCTATCCTGTTGTTAATGAGTAGAATTGATTGTTGCCCCAAATATTCCGGTGCATAGACCTCAGCATTTTTCAAAAGTGTTAGCATAATATCCCCCTTTAAATTTTCGAAAATTAAGAATATGTTTTTATACTATATATCTTAGTCTGGTAAATCAACTTTAAATAGTATATTTCTTGTGCTAATAAAAAATAAAAGGCATTCCCTATCAAAATAGGAAATACCTCAAACAGTTATAGTAAAATCAAGCAAATTGATAAAAAAGTTTATTTCTCATTCTCTATAATAAACTTATAATTTTGGAAGAAAAGTGATATTACAAAAATAACAGTTAGTGAAATACTTAGCGTAATCAGAGTATATCTTATAAATGGATGATCTAGATAAACGCCTGTTGCGAAGCTATAAAAGTTAAACACTAAAAATCCTAATATAGTAGTCAAAAAAAGGATATTAATCATTTTACTCAGAATTGTTTCTTTAATCACTATAGTATCTCCGTCTTTTATATTTATTTTACGAGATCGATCAAATAGTGAAAGATATGATAAGATGTCGTTACTCTCAGGAATAGAATAATTATGTGTGGTTTTCCCCTGTATTGACCTTATTCTTTCGCCATTAAACTTAAGTTCTAATGAGCCTAGCCATCCTAAATACAAAGTTCTACGTTTAACATAAATCTCCATTGAAGACCAACCCCTTAACTGTTGTTCTCAACTTGCTTTTTTGAATTAATAGACTGTAAAAAATACATTACAGACAAAGAAAATACAGGAGCTAATGGTAACAAATTAAAATCAAATGTAAGCCAGAAAATTGGCGTAAATACAATCAGTTCTCCAAAGAATACTTGAACATCACTCGCCTTGAAAATTCCATATGCAAATATAAGTAGACCGACTATTACAAGGACAATCATTAATAAATTAAGCCATAACATTTAAAACTAGTCCTTTCTCATATCTTTTTCTTTAATTAAACGTTGAACATACAATAGATCCTTATCTTCCTTTAAATGCTCAGGTGACCAAGGTATATAATAATCTGGCTGTATTCCCATCCCGTAAGTAAAGCTATTTTCATGCATTTTTGAAATGCTATAGTCAAATTCAAAATCACCATAATCTACTGTAACTAGATTAAAGTAATACATAATTCCCATTGTAGGACGTCCAACTGTAATGACTTTCATGGACTTTTTAGCATTAGATACGAAAGTCTCACCGGAACTACCACAATAGTAATCTGTCAAAATATATATGTTATTAGGTTTAGCTTGACCACAAATTAAATACTCTGTTTCTTCAGGTACTTCTACAAAACCTTTACCATAATGTTCTTTAATGTCCTCAATATCACTTTGTAGTGACTTTATAGTATCCTCTTCAAGCTCTTGCTCCAAGTACTCTTCTAATACACTCAACCACAAATCACAATTTCTCTTTGTATAATTTGTATACATAGCTTCATCTTCTGTAAATAAATCTTTAAAAGCTATATTCTCTTCAAATATATAGTCTAATAACGGAAAGTAAAACTCATCATTTCCTCCATTGTTTATACGCACATCTATAATTAGATTTTCACTCTTTTCAATTAAGTCTTTATTGTTTCTCACCAAATCAACAATGGGTTTTTCTTCAGCAAAATCTGTTACTTTCAATAACATTGTTTTGTCATCCAATTGCTTAGCTGAATGAGTACTTACGAAATCTTCATTTTCATAGCTTGACAACAGCAACTTAAAAGTTTTATTATCTCTAACTACTTCCACTTCTGAAAACTTACGAAGAAGTAAATTCCATTGTTGTCTTTCAAAGATACTTTCTTCTAATTGTTTGGAGTGTATCTCTCCTACTTTTGATATTTCAACATTATCTATTTTTGTTATTTCGTCCCCAATTTGCAATCTATTTTCTTGTTTAGCTTCAATCACATACAAACTATTTTCAAATCGTCGTACTTTGAAGCCTATATTAGGTAATGAATAATTTTTTCCAATAAACCACATATGTCCATCATTAAAGTCTAAAATATAATCCTGAATTGTCTCAATGAACTCTCGATCAGACATACTATTATATATATGGTTTTTTTCAGGATGATTAATATTTCTCTTATCCACATATCTAGCATAATCTGTTTTTATTACACTTTGTATATCTTCAAAAATATTATTAAATATAGAAATCGTTGCTGGCATAATCATTGCCGCTGAGAATCCTTGTACGATA
Source organism: Jeotgalicoccus marinus DSM 19772 (assembly GCF_000425825.1). Classification (GTDB taxonomy): domain Bacteria; phylum Bacillota; class Bacilli; order Staphylococcales; family Salinicoccaceae; genus Jeotgalicoccus; species Jeotgalicoccus marinus. The sequence continues at coordinate 5,885 of NZ_AUEE01000008.1, read as the reverse complement.
CGCCCTACTATTAAAAATGAACTATGGAATGGTAGGAGAATAATCACAGATCCAATGATGCTTAAAATAACACCGATATAGGTAATTTTAGTATAACCAATCTTATAGGCAATATTCCCTGCAGCAACCATAAAAACCCCAGTAATGAATGATGTTAAACTTACCGAAAGATTAATAATTGTACTACTAGTATCTGAATATGTTGCTTGTACAGATGGCCCAATATTAAGGAATGCTTGTGCAAACAATCAGTAAGTTAATATATAAAGGATAATCCCCACTATAATATTGTTAGGTGCTTCTTTCTTCATAATTGTCTGTGACAATTTTCTCATCTCTATTTTTTTGTAATTACATTCCCCATTATAAAGTAATTTACTTAAAAATATGTATCAGAACATTGAGTTTAATCACTTAAAAATAATTCCTGCAAAAATTTATCTTTCTTCCTTGCACTATATTTTTCCAATCGTTAATATATATATTAAGTAGATAAATGAGAATGATTATCACAATATATTTCAATACATCTCATTATTACAAGTAATTTTAATAGAAGGTGGTGGACGCATGAAAAAATTACTCGTAATTAAAAATAAACGTTCAAAGTCTAAGAAAATTAAGGCTGGTTTTAGTAAAGAAAATCATTTCGATGTCACTTTACATAATGAGGATGACGGTTTAGATATCGTTTTTACAAAAAAATGGGATATTATCATACTGGACTGGGATGATCTCAATCTTCCTGGACCTGATATTTGTAAAAAAATTCGTGAACGTCAGTCCACACCTATCATAATTATCACAGATAACATCTCTACAGAAAGTTGTATAGCAGGCCTACATGCTGGGGCTGATGATTATATCAGAAAACCTTTTGACATCGAAGAACTGATTGCAAGAATTAATGTTATTTTTCGCATTCGAGAAACTGCAAACTCATATTCAAAATCCCAGTATACTTTTAAAAATTTATCTATAGATGATGACAAAAAGACAGTCACGAAAGATGGTCACACTATCAAACTCACCAAAAGAGAATATGATTTACTCATTTTCTTAGTGAATAATAAAAACAAAGTATTGAGTCGTGAACTGCTGTTGAACGAGCTATGGTGCTATAACAATGAAGTGCATACTAATGTCGTGGACTTATATATTGGTTATTTACGTAAAAAGATCAATGATGAAGAAAATGGTAATTACATAAGTACTATATATGGTAGAGGTTACTCTATGATGGAATAAAATATTGTCTAAAATTTGACAGACGACAAATTTAATTAAAAAGTTTTAAATATATGCTTTATTCACAAGATTTTCACAGAAGTCTACTCTATAATGACTTATATAAGTCTAATTGAAATTGATTCTCAATACCATTTGTAATATTTATAATCCACTGTTATACTACACAGTGAATATTAAAGAAGCATACATAGTGTATTGGTTAATTTCATTGGACAAAATATATCATAAGGAGAGTTTTCCAATGAATAAATTTAAGTTCATCTTATTTATGGCTGTGTTTGTTCTAGTACTAGCTGCTTGTTCGAACACTGATTCAGAGGAAAGTGCGACTGAAGAAGACGCGGCTACCGATGAAAATACAACTGAAGAGGAAGCTTCTGAAGACGCATCTTCTTCTACTGTAGAAATTGAAGATGCCCATGGTACTGTTGAAGTACCTGTTAACCCAGAAACTGTTGTTGCACTGGACAACAGAACTTTCGAAACACTTGAAGACTGGGGCGTTGAACTTGCCGCTGCACCTCAAGACTTAATTCCAGCTGATATCTCTTACTCCTCTGATGAGTCTATCGAGAACATTGGTAACCACCGTGAACCAAATCTTGAAGCAATCGCAGCTGTTAACCCTGATCTTGTTATCGTTGGTCAAAGATTCGCAGGCTACTACGAAGATATTAAAGAAATCGTTCCTGAAGCTGCTGTAATTGACCTTAACATAGACGTTTCTGAAGAAGCAGAAACACCAGGTGAAAACTTCGAAAATGGTTTCAAAAATATCACAACTCAACTTGGGCAAATCTTTGATAAAAGCGACGAAGCTGAAGCACTAATCACTGAATTTGAAGATTCAATCACTGCTGCACAAGAAGCATACGACGGTGAAAGCACTGTAATGTCAGTCATCGTTTCTGGTGGTAGCATCAACTTCTCTGCACCAGGTAACGGACGTGTTTGGGGTCCAATGTATGAAATCTTCGATTGGCAACCAGCATTAGAAGTTGAGGAGTCATCGACTGACCACCAAGGTGACGAAGTGTCTGTTGAAGCAATCGCTGAGACGAATCCTGATTGGCTATTTGTTCTAGACCGTGATGCTGCTGTATCTAGTAGTGGTGAAGAATCAATTCCAGCACAGGATGTAATCGCAGATTCTCCTGCACTACAAAACACGACTGCTGTTTCAGAAGATAACATCGTCTATGCACCTGAGGATACTTACACAAACGAATCAATCCAAACTTATATAGAATTGTTTAACAACCTTGCTGAAGCACTAGCTGAGTAATCAAAGGAGCAATTTATAATGTCACATAAAGACATGGGTGGGATTGGGAGAGACTCCCAATCCCTTCTTTATAATCATAATAAAATATGGACTAAGCCTTTCATCTTGGCAGTTATAGCTGTATTCATTCTCGGTACTATTTCCTTATTTACTGGTGTATACGACATCCGTGGACAAGAAGATGGAATGGAGATGTTTTTCACTACACGTATACCAAGAACAGTTGCCTTGATATTAACTGGTGCTGCTATGGCAATGTCAGGACTGGTGATGCAATTAATTACTCAGAACCGATTCGTTGAACCTACGACAACAGGAACAATGGAATGGGCAGGTCTGGGTTTACTTTGTGTTTACCTGCTTGTACCATCGCCTTCTCTAATGTTAAGAATGGCTGGAGCAATCGTATTCTCATTTATGGGGACTATGATTTTCTTTATGTTTTTACGTCGTGTTGAGTTAAAATCTTCACTTATCGTTCCAATCATTGGATTGATGCTTGGAGCTGTCATTTCTGCTGTTGCTACGTTCGTAGGTTTACTTTTCCAAATGACTCAAAATATTGAGTCTTGGTTTATTGGCTCATTTGCTTCCGTTCAAGCAGGCAGATATGAATACTTATGGATCATTGTCATTATTTGTATACTTATATTCTTACTAGCTAATCGACTGACCTTAGCTGGTCTTGGTGAAGATATAGCAACGAGCTTAGGTGTGAATTACAACCTACTCGTCTTAATTGCAACTGGTTTAATCTCACTCGCAGTCGGGATTGTTGCTGCTGTAATTGGTTACTTACCGTTTCTAGGTCTCATTGTGCCTAATATTGTCTCCTTATTTAGAGGTGATGATCTACGGAGTAACTTACCTTGGGTATGTGTAATCGGTATGTGTACCATTACCATTTGTGACATTATCTCACGTACAATCATCATGCCATTTGAAATTTCTGTTTCAGTGATTCTAGGTACTGTGGGTGCAATTGTGTTTATTTCCCTACTACTTAGACAAAGAAGACCAAGGAGGATTCGATAAATGGAAACAACGAACAATCAATTCTCCACAGCGCTTCACAATAAAAGAAGATCAGCAAAAGCATTTCGTAACAAAAAAGAAAGAACACGTTATTGGGTATTGCTCATTGTATTATTATCCATTGGTCTACTGTCTTCATTAGGTTTACTACTTTACAATAACCCAGTTCCTGTCGATTCTCCTTCTTTTATTCCTGTTACAAAGAGAAGAATTGCTGCAGTCATTGCGATGGCAATTGCTGTGATATGTCATAGCTTGTCTACAGTCGCTTTTCAGTCTGTGACGAATAACAAGATTATCACGCCGTCCCTACTCGGTTTTGAATCACTATATGGTGCCATTCAAACGAGTACAATTTACTTCTTTGGTGCGACAGCCTTAGTTAACTTCAGTGGCCCTGAAGCATTTGGTATACAAGTTACCTTAATGGTCATAATGAGTTTAATATTATATGGCTGGTTACTATCTGGAAAATACGGCAATCTACAGCTAATGCTTTTAGTGGGAATTATTATTGGAAGTGGTTTAGGCTCTGTCTCAACATTCATGAGAAGAGTGCTTGCACCTTCTGAGTTTGATATCTTACAAGCTAGATTATTTGGTTCTGTTAACAACGCAGATCCAGAATACTTCCCGATTGTTATTCCCCTAGTGATTATCGTTGCAGTTCTACTTTTCTTGTTCTCAAGAAAACTTAACGTACTTAGCCTAGGAAGAGATGTTGCCTCAACATTAGGTACAAGTCACAGAGCGAGCATTATCTATACTTTAATTTTAGTCGCAATTCTAATGTCCATTTCAACGGCTTTAATTGGACCATTGACGTTTTTCGGATTCTTAGTCGCAACTCTAACTTACCAAGCTGCACCAACATATGATCACAGATTTTTATTCCCAATGTCTTTAGCCATTGGCTTTGCGGTGTTAACAACTGCCTACTTTGTAATGACGCATGTTGTTAGTGCCCAAGGCGTTGTATCTGTTATCATTGAACTTGTTGGTGGAATAATATTCTTGATAGTGATATTAAGGAAGAGGAAATTATGATAAAAATTAATGATATTAAAAAACGATATACTGATTCAGTAGAAATTGGTCCTTTAAATATAGAAATTCCTAGAGCTGGTCTAACATCTTTGATTGGCCCTAATGGTGCAGGAAAATCTACGACCTTGTTGATGATCGGCCGGCTTCTAGATATCGATGAAGGTAACATTACAGTCGCTGATTTAGATGTCTCAAGCACAAAATCTAAGGATCTTGCTAAGATTATTACGATTCTAAGGCAGGAGAACCACTTCGTTACACGCCTGACAGTTAGACAACTCGTTGGGTTTGGTCGATTCCCTTACTCAAAAGGTAATCTCAACAAAAAGGACGAAGAAATTATATCTAAATACATCGACTTTCTAAAATTAACAGAGCTCGAGAACAGATATTTAGACGAACTGTCAGGGGGACAAAGACAACGCGCCTATGTTGCTATGGTCCTCTGCCAAGAAACTGAATACGTTCTTTTAGATGAGCCATTAAATAACCTAGATGTTGCACGCTCAGTCCAGATGATGGATCATTTAAGACAAGCAGCAAATGAATTCGGTAGAACAATCGTTACCGTAATGCATGACATTAACTTTGCCGCGAAGTATTCAGATAGAATCTGTGCAATGAAAGATGGCAAAATTGCCGCTTACGGTACAGTAGATGAAATCATGGATCCCGAGATTTTAACAGATATCTTCGAAACAGAAATCCAAACAATCGACGGACCTTATGGTAAAGTCGCAATATATTGATTAGTTATGATTAATTGCTTCTCCCCATTACTGAGCATTTCGCTCTGTAATGGGGGTTTTTGTAATTGGTGCGCTTCGTTTTTATTTCGAAGCGCACCTAGCTAATTACATCACCTTCGTTTTATTTCGAAGCACACCTACATCACTTAAGTTATTTTCTACTTAACAAAGTAAGTATCCACCCGTATAACGGGTGGCTTTTTTTCAGCCCTATAAGGGCTCATTCCGCACATACTCCCTAAAGGGAGCTCTCAAAAGACTGCCAACCGCTATTCACTTTACCTTTTATTTGGTTTTACTTTTTGAATGGATCCACGTATTCTCGTTTTGAAATTGAATCGAGCACCCTGTCATCTGCTTCCTGCTCTCTGATATACTTTTCAATCGTTTTTTGGTTCAGTCCGACGGTGCTCACATAGTATCCCTTCGCCCAAAACGTTCTGTTTCCATATTTGTACTTCAAATTCGCATGTTGTTCATGGATAAGTACGGCACTTTTCCCTTTCAAATATCCCATA
>NZ_AUEE01000007.1 GCF_000425825.1 Jeotgalicoccus marinus DSM 19772 | reverse complement strand
ACAACTGTTAAATGTGAATCAGATGACTCAGAGCATGTCTAGAGTGGGGAAATGTATTGATAATGGGCCGATGGAGTCATTTTTTGGTAAGTTAAAATCAGAGCGTTATCACTTAGTTAGAAAGTCAGGTGGCTATGCCACCTACCAACACCTGGTGGAAGATCTCAATCATTATATCCATTTTTATAACCATGAACGACCACAAGATGTGCTGTTTGGTTTGACACCAATCGAACTTCGTCGTGTGGCTGCATAAAAAAAAACTGAGATATGAACATGTTCATATCCCAGAGAAAAATTTATTTTATTCAACTGTAAACTTAAGTGACATCAGGTCATAGCATCGAGTGTTTTAACTTATCTTTAGAATAATCCTGTTGAAGATCCGTCTGCATTAACATCCATGTTATTTGCAGAAGGAACTTTAGGAAGTCCAGGCATTGTCATGATATCACCAGTCAGTGCAACAACGAATCCTGCACCTGCTTTAGCGATAACTTCACGAACAGTTACAGTGAAGCCTGATGGACGTCCAAGTTTCTTAGGATCATCTGATAATGAGTACTGAGTCTTAGCCATACATACCGGGAAGTTGCCCCAGCCGTTCGCTTCGATATCAGCAATTTGTTTTTTAGCTTTGTCTGTAAGTACTACGCCGTCACCGCCGTATACTTCAGTAACAATTTTTTCAATCTTGTCAGCGATTGGTAATTCATCTTCATATAAGTGGTGGAAGTCATTTCCTGCTTCAACAGCTTCAAGTACTTGCTCTGCAAGTGCAACGCCGCCTTCTCCACCTTTTTCCCAAACTTGTGTAAGTGCAACGCGTACGCCTTGCTCTTTACACCAGTCAAGAACGAAGTTTCTTTCTTCGTCAGTATCTGTTACGAAGTCATTTAAAGCAATAACTGGTTCTACACCAAATTTACGAGCGTTCTCGATGTGCTTACCTAGGTTAGCAACACCTTCTTTAAGTGCATCAACGTTTGCTTCACCTAAGTCAGCTTTTGCAACCCCGCCGTTCATCTTAAGCGCACGGATTGTAGCAACTAAAACGATTGCATCAGGTTTGAATCCACCCATACGTGCTTTAATATCCATGAATTTCTCTCCGCCTAAGTCAGAACCAAATCCACATTCAGTAACAACGATGTCTGCAAGTTGTCTAGCAGTGTTTGTTGCAATGATTGAGTTACAACCATGTGCAATGTTAGCGAATGGCCCACCGTGAATTAGAGCAGGTGTACCTTCCATAGTCTGTACTAAGTTAGGTTTGATTGCTTCTTTAAGAAGTAATGCTAATGCACCTTCTACTTCAAGCTCCCCAACTGTTACAGGTTTTTTGTCATATGTGTAACCAAATACAATTTTAGATAATTTTTCTTTAAGATCCATGATGTCATTTGATAAACAAAGAATAGCCATAATTTCACTAGCTACTGTAATATCAAAACCATCTTGACGAGGAACACCTTTAGTCGGTCCACCTAGACCAACAACAACTTCACGTAGAGCACGGTCATTCATGTCGATAACACGTTTCCAGCTCACACGGCGTGGATCAATGTTTAACTTGTTACCGTGGTGAATGTGGTTGTCAATAAAAGCACTTAACGCGTTATTCGCTGTAGTAATCGCGTGTAAGTCACCGTTAAAGTGAAGGTTAATTTCTTCCATAGGTAGAACTTGTGCTTGTCCACCACCAGTTGCGCCACCTTTAACACCCATTACAGGTCCTAATGAAGGTTCGCGTAAAGCAACCATTACATTCTTACCAATTTTGTTGAATGCATCACTTAGGCCAACAGTTACCGTTGATTTACCTTCACCAGCTGGTGTAGGGTTCATCGCAGATACTAATACAATCTTAGAATCTTCTTTGTTACCTTCTAAATTGTTGATGTCAACCTTAGCCTTATATTTACCATACATTTCTAACGCATCTTCAGGAATACCTGCTTTTTTAGCAATATCCTGGATCGGTTGTAATGTTGCTTTGGAAGCAATTTCCTGGTCAGTCAAATGTGCCATCTTCTCAGCTCCTAAATAAATGTTGTACGTTGTAAATCGATTTCACAACTCCACTATCATTATTACATAAAAAAAGAAAATCGACCATAAAAAGCGGTCGACTTTCCGTTATTTGTGAATTTTTTCAATAAATTTATGATTTAGTTATCGTCCATGGATGATAAATCGCCCGCCGGCAAGTCTAATTCCCAAGCTTTTAGTACACGTCTCATAATCTTACCACTGCGTGTTTTAGGAAGACTATCTTTAAATTCAATTTCTCTTGGTGCAGCGTGTGCAGCTAAACCATTTTTCACGAACACTCTAATTTCTTCTTTCAATTCATCGGTAGGTTCATAACCATCTCTTAAAGCAATGAATGCCTTAACAATTTCACCTCGAATTGGATCAGGCTTACCAATCACACCCGCTTCTTGAACTGCCTCATGTTCAACAAGTTTCGATTCGATTTCAAATGGTCCAACTCTTTCACCAGCTGTCATGATGACATCGTCCACTCGCCCTTGGAACCAGAAATAACCTTCTTCATCCATATAAGCTGAGTCGCCGGAAATATACCAGTCACCGATGAAATAAGAATCATATTTAGGTTTATTTTTCCAAATCTCTCTCATCATCGCTGGCCAACCTGCTTTAAGTGCAAGGTTCCCCATACGGTTAGGCGGTAACTCTTGTCCTTGGTCATCAACTATTGTTGCTTCTATACCTGGTAGTGGTTTACCCATTGAACCTGCCTTAATGTCAATAGATGGGAAGTTGACAATCATATGTGCACCCGTTTCTGTCATCCACCATGTATCATGGATTCTTAGACCGTACACGTCCATTCCCCATTTTACAACTTCTGGATTTAGAGGTTCACCAACTGATAAGATATGTCTTAGTGATGATAAGTCATATTTTTCAACAATATCATCACTTGCACCCATCAGCATTCTAAAGGCCGTAGGTGCACTATACCAAACCGTTACTTTTAGCTTTTCTAAAGCATCATACCATGATTCAGGTGAAAATCTTCCACCTACGATGACATTTGTTGAACGGTTCAACCAAGGTGCAAAAATGCCGTAAGATGTACCTGTTACCCAGCCTGGGTCAGCTGTACACCAATACACATCATCTTCTTTTAAATCTAAAACATATTTACCTGAAATATATTGCTGAATCATAGCTTCTTGAACGTGCAATACACCTTTTGGTTGACCAGTCGAACCACTAGTGTAATGCAGAATCAAGCCATCTTCTCGGTCTAACCATTCTATTTCAAAATCAACTGATGCGTCTTTTACTAGGCTTCGATAGTCAATAAATTGATCATCGACATCATCACCTACAACAACAACGTTTTTTAATTCAGGTAATTCATCAACTGGAATTCTCCCGACGAGTTCAGTACTCGTAATCACTGTTGACGCATCACTGTTTTCTAGTCTATCCTTGACTGCTTTTTCCATGAAAGCTTCAAATAATGGACCTACAATTGCACCGATCTTTAAAGCACCTAAAAGTGAGAAATATAATTCAGGTGAGCGTGCCATGAAGATAAAGACACGATCTCCTTTTTTTACCCCTATATCTTTTAATACATTAGCAGCTTGGTTTGATTTTTCTTGAATTTCTTTAAAGGTAAATGATTGAACCTCATCATCTAATTTGTAATGAAGCGCAATCTTATCCCCATATCCGTCATCGACATGACGATCAATCAGTTCATATGCCATGTTTACTTTACCGGTTTCATACCATGAAAATTGTTTGCTAACTTCTTCCCAAGATAAGTTTTCTTTCGCCGCTTCGTAATTCGGCATGTTTGCTTGTTGATCTGTTGCTTTATATGTTTCTACTTTCATCTTAATGACGCCCCTTGTTTGTAATATTTATTCCGTTTATATAGCCATTATATTGAAAGTTGATTTAAAATTCTATGAAAAAGACTAAATTCCTTGAATTTTCCCACAAAAAAATAAACCGTTTTCACTTTAGTATATATTCACTCTAATATATAATATAAATGAGTAGTAACGTATATAAATTTCACTAAGGGGTGTTTCGTTGAAGCATCAAAAAACGTACTATAAAACTGAAACTAGCGCTGACGATTACACTGTTATTATAGAAGGTCCACTCACTTCAAATGAGCTTAATCAATTTACTTTTGATGATGGTTTAGATGCCTTTCGGCAGCCAAAAGATCAATTCCAAGCACTTTTAGAAATTGCAGATTTAAATGAAGGTCGCATTATTATATGCAGAATTGATAACCATATTATTGGTTACGTCACTTTTTTACATCCCGACCCACTTGAGAGATGGTCAGATGGAAACCTCCCCTTCATAATGGAACTCGGTGCAGTAGAAGTCACTTTACCATTTAGAGGTTATAACCTAGCTAGCCACATGTTAGAGTTATCAATCAAGGATCATTTTGTCGAAAATTACATCATAATTACGACAGAATATTACTGGCACTGGGACTTGAAAAACAGTGGTCTCGATGTCTATGAATATAAAAATTTAATGATTAAATTGATGAAACGTGCAGGCTATGAAGTGTTTCAAACGAATGACCCAGAAATCACTGGCCATCCAGCCAATACTTTAATGGCGAGAATCGGCCGCAATATAAATGATGAGCAAATGCAACAATTTGATGAAATTCGTTTTAAAAACAGATTTTTAATCTGACGAAAGGTGCGTATTGAATGTTAGTAGAAAAGATTATGACCCGCCCAGTTAAAACTCTACATGAGAATGATACAATCCACGATGCAATGAACATGATGAGCAGCTTATCAATTCGACACGTACCGATTGTTAACGATGCCGGCGAGCTTGTAGGTATTATTTCCGATAAAGACCTCAACCTTGCCCTTCCCTCCATTGCAGGTGGTGATACTGAAATTTCTTTGGACCTGGAACTTAAAAAAATTATGAGACAACAAGTAACGACTTGTCATCCATTAGATTTCGTCGAAGAAATCGCCAAGGACTTTTACCATTATAGTATTGGTGCAATCCCTGTGATGAGCGGTAAGGCGTTAGTGGGCATTGTCACTCAAAAGGATATGTTAAATACATTTTTAGAATTAACAGGTATTAGAGAACCAGGTTCAATTATCGAAATTGATATCAAGGACCGGATGGGAATTATATATGATTTAGGTAAAATATTTAAAGATTTAAACATTAAAATCGCCAGTATTTCAATTTACCCAAATACTGAAGTCAAAGGCAACAAAATCATTGTCTTAAGAATTGAGGCTATGAATCCACTCATCGCAATAGAAAAATTAGAAGCCTCAGGCTTTAATGTGATTAGTCCGGGTGGGATGCACTGATGAAACCACTATATATTTATGATGATGAATTATTAAAATATCGCTTTAGTGACAGTCATCCTTTTAATCAGATGCGGCTAAAGTTGACCACTGACTTGTTAAAAGACAGTGGTTATTTAACTACAGAACATATTGTTAAACCAAGAACTGCCACCATTAAGGAACTTTCCCTGGTTCACTCAAAGGCATATATTCAAGCTGTTCAAGATGCAGGTCATAATTTGTTATCTACTGAAGAGTTGATTAAATATGGTTTAGAAACAGAGGATACCCCGAGTTTCAAAGATATGCATGAAAAGTCTGCCCTACTTGTCGGAGCTACCTTAACGGCAGTGGACCTTGTTATGACCGGGAAAACGAATCAAGCCGTTAATTTATCTGGAGGACTTCATCACGGATTTAGTGGTAAGGCGAGTGGCTTTTGTATCTATAACGATGCTGCAGTTGCCTGTGAATACATCGTCCAAAATTATAATAAGACTGTACTCTATGTAGATACAGATGCTCATCACGGCGACGGTGTTCAATGGACTTTTTACGGACGTAATGATGTTGCGACCTTATCTATACATGAAACAGGCCGTTACCTCTTTCCAGGGACAGGTAGTGTTACAGAGAGAGGGACTGAAGAAGGATTTGGATATGCGGTCAACTTACCAATCGATGCATTCACTGAAGATGATTCCTTTCTAGAAGTGTTCAAAAAATCTTTAGAAGGGGCGATTCAAAAATTCAAACCTGATATCATACTCAGTCAAAATGGTGTCGATGCACATTTTAGAGATCCAATGACTCACTTATCATTGACGTCAAAATCATTTGAAGAAATACCTAGGTTTGTTAAAAAAATGGCCGATCAATATACGAACGGTAAATGGATTGCTATCGGTGGTGGTGGCTATAACATATGGCAGGTCGTTCCAAGAATGTGGAGTCAAATTTGGTTGGCTATGAATGAAGAAGAAGCACCGAGAGGTCCCTTGCCTACTTGCTTTATAGAAAGATATAAAGATGAATGCAAGGTCGTTTTTCCGCTCAATTGGGAGGATACACTAGAAGATTATATGGAAATTCCTCGACGAAAGGAAATAACAGAGAAAAATCATAATACTTTAAATCGAATTTTAATGTATTTTGAACAATAAGTGTAAAGCGTATGCCCAAAATCGAAGCATACGCTTTTTTACTTTATCATAAAATAAAACACCTACTTAAGACAGACTATAATGTCCATCTTAAGTAAGCGTTATTGTGTATATTATCTAGTTGTCGTTCTATAATCGATACGGTGTGGTAATTCAACCATTGTCGTATCCACAGTCTCTTCGTTCATTAATTTTGTTAATAAACGCATGCCCACAGCACCTAAATCATAAAGTGGCACTGCTATGCTTGAAATTTTCGGTCTAACCATTGTAACAAGCCTTGTATTTGAACAGCTGATGATCTGTAACCTTTGTGGCATCGCAACGCCGTGGTCATGACCACCGTGTAAAATACCGATTGCAGCTTCATCACTAATGACAATTACTGCATCTCTTTCTTTGTTCATCAGATCACCGAAAATTTCTTTACCACTATCATAATCAGCAGCATCTTCAACCATTAAATAGTCATCACCATTTAATCCAGCTTCTTTATAAGCGGCTTTCATACCTTCAACCATACGGTTTTCTTGGAAACGTGAATAGCCAGCAGTAATGAAACCGATGTTTTTCGTGTCATCTTTAATAAATTTTGTTGCGGCTTCTTTAGCAGCCTCAAAATAGTTAATGTTGACACTCGGTATATCACTTTCAACTTCCCCACTACCACAGATTACAACAGGCACATTTGATGAAGAAATATCTTCTCTTACCTTATCGTTTAACTTACCTCCGAGAAATACAATACCATCAACTTGTTTACTCACTAAGTTTAAGAAGGCATCTTCCTCTTTTCTTGGATCCTGATCTGTATTTGTAATAATAATTTGATAATTATACATTTCTGCAATATCTTCTAAGCCTCTTGCCAGTGCAGAATAATAAAGGTCTGATATATCAGGAATAATAACGCCGACCGTCGTTGTTTTTTTACTTGCCAGACCTCTCGCTACAGCATTTGGTCTATAGTTTAACCTGTCTATAACATCTTTTACTTTTTTCCTTGTTTCTGGTTTGACATTTGGATTACCATTTAAGACTCTAGAAACTGTTGCCATGGAGACTTTTGCTTCTCTAGCCACATCGTATATCGTTACTGTCATAATATCCCTCCGAGTCTAATAGTGAAATGTAAGCGTTTTATATATATTAATATATCAAAAATGTTAGCACTCTCATAGCACAAATATACAAACATTATAACAAAAAATTCAGTCACATGTAGTGACTGAATAAAATACTCATATTCTTTTATTTGAAAAGCTTACTTATCGACGTATTTTGACATATCAACAACATTCGCTTTGTCTAAATTATCATCTGCGACTTCATCTCTTATTGCTCTCTTTTGAGCTTGGACATCCTCAGAATCAAGTTTCTTCACTCTAGATTTCTCATCTATTTCTGCTTTCTTGTGAAGCACTTTCTCTTTAACATCTCCAAACTTCTCATCTAACACTTCAGTAAATGAGGGACCATCGTGTCCGTCCTCATTCTTAACTGAATCCTGTAGTCGTTTAATGTCATCGCGTAATGCATCTCCCGATTTCGGTGCGATAAACAATCCCCCGACTACACCTGCTAAAAGACCAAGTGCAAGTCCGAAAGTGAAGTCTCTGCCAGTAGATCGTTCGACAGTGGCATCATATGTGTCGATGCCTTGAATGTGTCTGTCTCTATTGTACGTTTCCATGATTTTACCTCCAAATAGGATTAATCATTACACTTACAAGTTTTCGTCATTTTGTACGTTAACCTTACCGTAAGCATTATTTCTTTGTTGTTTTCTTAGCTGCCACTTGTCTGCAATTTCCATTGCAACATTTGACCATTGAACAACTTGTGAGATTTTCTCTTCATTTTGTGAAATGTTGTGAGTAATTGAATTTGTCACACGATCAACTGAATCATTCAAGTTAGTCACAGAGTAACCAACACCTTGAACAGCATCTACAACGGCATTAAGTTTTTCTGATTTACCTTGAATATCTTCAACAAGTCTGTTTGATTTGTGAAGTAAGTCAGTAGATTCACGTGTAATACCTTGAATTTGACCATCTAAACCATCGAGTGTATCAGCTACGTGGTCTAAGTTTTTCTTAACTGAGAATAATACAACTGCAATCGCGATACATAATACTAAAAATGCAATCGCAGCTATGCCTGCGGCAATGTATAAAACTATTTGCCAATCCATTTTAACGCCTCCAATATTTCTTAACTGTTTTCTTAATTATCATAGCCTAAATTTCATATCAATAAACATAAATTTCAATTATTTTATTAATTAAGATAATAATTCTGTGAAGCGTTTTTCATATTTTTGAATGTCTCCAGCACCCATAAAGATAATCACTCCATCTGAGTGTTGATCTAAACTTTCTAAGTTTGCTTCCGACAGAGATTCTGCACCGTCTATTAAATAAACTAAATCTCTTGACGTTAAATTACCGCTTGCTTCCCGAGCCGACCCAAATATATCAACAATATAGGCTTTATCTGAAGCAGATAAGGCTGTTGCAAATTCCTTTAAGAATTTCTCTGTTCGTGAGAAAGTGTGCGGTTGAAAGACTGAAATAATCTCTCTATTTGGGTACTTTTTACGTGCGGTTTCTAAAGTTGCTTCAATTTCTTTTGGGTGATGTGCATAATCATCGACGATCACCATGTTGTGAAGTTTAGTTTCTGAAAATCGACGTTTGACGCCACCATAGCTTAAGAATGAAGCTTTAATCGCTTCAATATCTAATTTTTCTAAGTAAGCAATTCCGATGACAGCAAGTGAGTTTAAAATTAAATGGTCACCAAACATTGGTGTTTTAAAAGTTTCAAAGTAGGCGCCATCAATTTTTACATCAAAGGTTGTACCTTTCTCACTAACGACAACATTCTCTGCAACAATATCATCATCGCTATCAATACCGTAAGTCACGACTTTTTTCCCTAAATCTTTTATCTCTTGTATGTGAGCGTCACCACCGTAAGCAACAATTGCTTTTTTCACCTGTGATGCCATCTCTTTAAAAGCATCAACGACATCTGAAATATCTTTGAAGTAATCAGGATGGTCAAAGTCTATATTAGTAATGATGGCATAGTCCGGATAATAGCTCAGAAAATGGCGTTTATATTCACATGACTCAAATGTAAAGTATTCACTTTTTGGTAGTCCAAAACCAGTACCGTCACCGATTAGATAAGTTGTATCTACCGAACCATTCATCACATGACTCAAGAGGCCTGTTGTAGAAGTCTTACCATGCGCCCCAGTGACTGCAACTGATATATAATTGCTCATAAACTCAGCAAGGAATACATGATAACGTACCACTTCATAGCCTAAGTCTCTCGCTTTTTTAATTTCAGGATGATCATCTTTAAAAGCATTACCTGCTATATATGTCATCCCTTCAACAATATTATCTTCAGAGAATGGAAGTACTTTTATACCCTTTTTACGGAGTGGTCCTTCAGTAAACACTTCATTTGTAATATCAGAGCCTTGAATGGTATGCCCAATGTCATGTAGTACCTGAGCTAAGGCACTCATACCCGCACCTTTTATTCCGATAAAATGATATTTCTTCACGATTACACCAATCTTTCATCGATTATTATGTTTTATGTGATCAAACACACTTTGCCTTACACTGTTATCAATTGTTCCAATCGACACACGGTTAGGCTTATTAGAAGTCGGAATGACAACTAACGTATCGTTACCTTCTGTCAACTCATGTGCGGTATTTACAGCACCATTATCTTTGTCGAAGAAGGAAATTTTTGTCTGCATTAATTGTAAAAGTTCATATCTAATGCCATTATCTTTATTTTTAAAGTTTGCCAAAACATGTATACCTAAGGGCTTACCTTGACGTAAAATTTGCACAAGCGCCCTTGGGACATCAGCGTTTTCGTTATTAATTAATGTTTCTAAGTCATCAATAATAACTACCATCGTTGATTTTTGGCTTTCATATTTAACACGATTGTTATAGCTTTGAATATTTCTGACATGTGCTCGTCTAAACTGAACATTACGTTCATTTAGTTCAGTTAAAATTTCTAGCAATGCATCGGGATGTGATGGACTAATTTTAGAACCAAAAGCATGAGGTACATCTAGGTAATCATCATAGTCATCTGATTCTGCGACAACAGATGTATTTAAGTCATGAGGGTTATGATTCATTAACAATGACAACAAAATATTATCTATTGGATGCACATCGTAATTCACTTGATTACCATATATTAAAATATGACCTGCCTTTGATAGCTCGTATGAGAAGATTTTATCATCCACTGTTTTTCCGACAGCAAACTTTAAATCATTCTTTCTGAGTTTTAAGCTACTGGATTCAAATAGTGTTCTAAAATGAATTGGGCTTACATTTTGTAAAGGTACTTCTAGGCCGATGTTTGATGCACCGATTAAGGAAGACATTATGCGTAAATGTTCTAAACCGAGTGCTTCTTTTAGTGCCTTATTTAAACGCGGAATATTAGACACTCTGAATGAACGATTAAGTTTTACTTCATAGCGTCCTATAATACCATTAGAAGTGTAATCAATCACTCTTCCCTCAACATCTAGTGTATCAAAAGCTTGATTGATGCGTTCACTTAATGACTTATCCATTTCTTTATAGCGACTATTTTGTGCCTGACCTAATATACTCACTCCAGGTTGGCTCACGTTTGGTCCAACCCGTTTAGCTGTCACCGCTTGTTGCTTTTGTTTTAAGCTATCTTGTTTAGAGCCTAATACACTTAGAGCCTCATTGTCCTTTTTCGTTACAGTTGCCCCAGTTCCTTTCACTTCACCATTCGCTTTTTGTACCTTACGCTTCTTCTCTTCAAGCGCTAAATCTAAACGACGTTGCTGCTCTTTACGCTTAAGCACATTCTTACGTTTTTCTTTTTTCTGTCTTTCTTTAACAATGTTGTCAACAATGACAGAATTATAGTTCTTAAATTTCTCTAAATATCTTTCGCGCTCATCTACAGGATTTGATTTTTTGTTTAGGCCGTGGATTGCAGATGGCACTTCTCTTGCTTTTAAGATTGTATAACGTGTTGGTCTTTTAACAGATGGTTTTGTGTCTAGATGTCTTGACTCTCTTTTAGGTCGCTTAACATAGTCAGGTGTCGAATTAGACGGCGCTTCGACACTACGATCATCATTTACTAGATTTGAACCATCTAAATCCATAGGAAATTTAAAAGATTCTTTCTTGTCTTCTTTATTTGAGCGTTCTCTGTTAAACTCACGCCTTCTTCTAGTCATTTCATCACACCTTTACTAGACTGAAAAAATTTCTCCGACATTATAACTATCATCGAGGACGTAGATACCTTTTACCCCGTCATCTTCTAAGTTCAATTCCTTTTTAGAACAAATCATACCGTTTGAATTTACACCACGTAAGACAGACGGCTTAATATAAAGACCATTTGGCATAATCGCACCATTACATGCCACGACAACTTTTTGTTCTACATCAACATTCGGGGCCCCACAGACGATCTGTAATAGTTCAGTCCCTACATCAACTTTTGTTACATTTAGTTTATCAGCATCTGGGTGTGGTGTCTTCTCTATTACTTTACCTACTATAAATTTAGGCTTTAGATCAAATTCGAGAGACTCAATATCATTTTTTGATAAAAGTTCGTTGATCAAAGGCACCATTTTTTCATAGTCTTTGTAAGATGTATCTAAATTGTCAAAATGACTTGAAGCGTTGAAGATATTTAAACCAATAACTTCATTGCCATCTTTGATTAACGTAATATCGCCTCTGGTATCATATGAAACTGTATCTGCTTTTTTCATCGTGACAAGTAAAACATCACCGATATGATCTTTATTGTATGTGATTCTCAAAAGTATTCCCTCTATTCTTCATCATTTTTCTTTTTATTATAGTTCCTTTGTTTCCCTAGAATAAACACTGGTTGAAGCTTATCTCCGTCATAAGAGAACGACAGCGACGTAATTGGTGTTAGACCTTCTGCAAAATACTGCATCATCATTTGAGCCATGATGTCATAACCAACATTATTTTTACAATCTGCAATAATCAACACATCTTGGTGAGGCAGTCCAACTAACATTTCACCTTCTGTTTGACTCAACATATCATTTAAAAAATCAACATTTAATATTCTAGAAGCATCATAACCGTCGTTGTGATTGACGAAATAAAAGTCATTTTCTTGAATCGTTTCCTTCTTCAAGTCGATTTTTAAATTCTTTAAGTTGTTATTTGCAAGCACCTTCATGTCTTCTTTTGACATGCTCATTTCTTCTAGTAGACTTTCATCAATGAGTCGATAGCTCTTTTCGAAATCAATCGCATAATAGATATTAGTTTCATTCGTATGTGCTTCAACAATAAAGTGTTTACCATCCTTAGTTTCAGTTGGGAAACTAGTCGCACGGATGACTGGGTAAACCATCGCGTCTTTTGGATCAATCGATTCTTCACCCATTCTTCTGAGTGACTCATCAATATAATAGACAATTTCATCAATGAGAGAACCGTCATTCTTCGCCTTTGTTAAAGCTTTAGACAAGGCTACTGTAATGCCCTTTCCATTATCTGTTCTCTCAACTCTGAGTGTTTCTTCTTCCCTATCAAACTTTTCTTTAAACTCAAGATTTTTTTCATTCAATTTTTCAATAATTAAGTTTTTAAATTTATATATATTCATGGTGACCTCCTACATTTATTTCCCTAAACGTATCACTTGATCTCCCGCTTTTATAAAGCCGAAGTGACTAAACAGCTTATAGAATATCAAAGTAATAATCAGAGGTAAAATAATATGAAATACTGATATCAAAACGATTGTTGATACTGATAAGCCCATCGTTTCAATCGCCATTATTTGACCAACAAAACCGCTCGTTCCCATTCCTGCACCAGCAGCATTGTTAGCCATGGGGAAAAACACAGTCATAATCGGTGCAATGATCGCACTCGATAATACTGGTGGTATGATGATAAATGGATTTCTTAGAATATTTGGTACTTGTAACATCGATGTACCTACCCCTATAGAGATCACACCAGAAATACCATTATCTTTATAGCTCATCGCAGCTAAACCGACCATGTGACAACAACATCCAATGACTGCTGAAGCAGCTGCTAATCCATTTAAATCTAACATTAAAGCCAAGGCAGCACTAGATAATGGTGCAGTGAGCGTCACTCCGAACACGACACTGACCAAGACACCCATAACAAAAGGTTGTTGGTCTGTTGAAAACATGATAATGTCACCAAGACCTGTCATCACGCCACCTACAGCCTCACCAATAAAGGAGGCACTAAAGAGCCCAATTGTTAAGGTTAATAAAGGGGTGATGATGATATCAAGCTTTGTTTTACTCTGATATAATCTTGCGAGCTCTATCACAATCAGTGCCACAATATAAGATGCTGCTGCACCACCTAGGTCATAAGAATATTGACTGACTGCAAGTGTTGAAAATATAACGAGTGGTGGGGATTTTAAACCATAAGCGATTGCTGCACCAATGGCGGCACCTGTAACACTCTGAGCCGCGTCTCCGATGGCTGAAAACCCACTTAAGATAGGGATGTATTTAGCGATAGTATTTATAATCAAACCGATGATTAAGGATCCAAACAAGCCTAACGCCATAAAGCTCATCGCTTCGATAAACCATCGATGTAATATTTTCTTCATCGTTTATCCTCTTAGTTCTTCAATTGTTTCTCTATTTGATTTTTTAATTAGTTCAGTTAACAATTTATTTGCATGAAGATAATCTTCGTAATTAATTATCAAGTTTGCAGTATGAATATAGCGGGAACAAATTCCGACTACAGCACTCACGACACCATCATTAGATACATGGATACTCCCTGCATCTGTTCCACCTGGTGAAGTATAGTATTGGTACTTAATATCATTTTCTTCAGCTGTGTCTATTAAGAACTGTCTCATCTTAGGCGCTAAAATCATTGTTCTGTCCATCAGTCTCAATAATGTGCCTTGTCCAATTTTACCCATGTCATCTTTCTTACCTAACATGTCGTTTGCTGGTGAACAATCAACAACATAAGCAATATCTGGCTGTACTAAATTCGCACTTGCTTTCGCACCACGAAGACCGACTTCTTCTTGAACATTTGCTCCAATGTATAAGTCACAGTCTAATTCTACATCTTTAAGTGCCTCTAAGACTTCAATGGCAATTAAGCAGCCATAACGATTGTCCCAGGCCTTAGCGAGTATTTTCTTCTCATTTTTAAGTACTTGGAAATCAACTTTAGGTACGATTGAGTCGCCTAAATTAATTCCCATCTCTAGAAGTTCTTCTTTAGAATCTGCACCGACATCAAGCAGCATGTCCTCAATTTTAGTTTCCTTATTGTTTCCTCTTCTAAAATGAACTGGGACACTACCAATTACACCAGTAATTTCCTCATTGTCTGAAGTTCGAACACTAAAACGTTGACTTAACAAAACATCTGTTGACCATCCACCTAGTGGTGTAAATTTGATGAATCCATTATCTGTTAACTCAGTGACCATGAAGCCAACCTCGTCCATGTGTGCAGCTACCATGACTTTTGGTGCATTCTCTTTCTTACTTCTTTTAACTGCAAAGATACCTCCAAGACCATCTTGGATTAGTTCATCTGCATTGTCTTTTAACTCTCTTCTCATATAATCTCTAACTTGATCTTCAAACCCTGGTGCACCGTGAAGTTCCGTTAAAGTTTTCATTCTTTCTAAAGTCTTTTGTGATAGTTCCATAAAATTACCCCTTTTTCTTGTTATTTCCCTTATATTCTATGGTAAACTGAGCTTTAAGGAGGATGTACATATGAAGCGTAATTTAATTATATTTACATTATTAGCTGTGACTGTAGTGCCATTAATTGTGTGGTTGAGTCTACATCGTAGAGTCGACACTAAGAAAATTGTTGATAATCTTCATCTACAATTTGAGGATATTTCATTTATCTCATTAGACTATCAAGCAGACGGAAGAAACCGTTTCGGACTCAACACAAATACAATCAGTGGGGTTTTACATGTCGGTAACGATGACAATGCTGTGAAGTATAACTTCCTAGCTGACCCTTATACAGCTGAAATCATGGAGATTACTATTCAGTAATCTCCATGATTTTTTTATTTTATCTGTTCGAAAGTTTTTCTAATTCTCTCTAAACCATCTTCAATTCTGTATCTAGGTGATGCTGCATTAAATCTGAAGTGCTTATTTTCATGATCTAAATACAACTTACCTGGTGAGACAGCAATACCCCCAATTTCAACAAGTGCTTTGTGAACAAGGTCAGCATCCAATCCTGATTTTTCAAAACTAATCCACCCTAAGTATGTCGCTTTTGGAATATCAAATGATAAATCATCAGCGAGATGTTCATCGATATAGTCGCTAATATATTTAAAATTGCCCTCAATATAAACGTTCAATTCGTCCATCCATTCACCGCATTCATTATAAGCGGCTTCGATTGCTGCTAAGGCGAGACTGGAAGCTGTATTTACGTTATAGCGTCCCCCCATAGCTTTATTAATATCCTGTGTAATGTTTCTATCTTTAGTTAGGAAATACGAATGAGGTAAGCTTGCCAGGTTAAACGATTTACCAAGGCCAGTTGTAATTAATACAGGATCATTTTCATTGATTAAGGAAACCATTGATACAAAATCTTCCTTAGGTCTTACAAAGTCCATATGGATTTCATCGCTAATCAAATACACATTATTGTCCTGGCAAATACCTTTAATGGTTTCTAATTCTGTTTTAGACCAAACTTTGCCTGTTGGATTATGAGGATTACAGTGAATATAAAGCGTGACTGAATCGTCTTCACAAAGTTTAGTGAAGCCTTCTACGTCTAAGAAGTATTCTTTAACTTCAGCATCGTAAATTAAAGGGGATTCCACAATCTTTCTATCATTTCCTTTAATTAAATTAGGGAATGAATTGTATGAAGGTGTCGTTAGAATGACGCCATCACCTTCCTCCGTCACTTGTCTGATTACTTCACCTACAGTGTATAAAACTGAAGCTGCATAGTGGATATTATCATTATCAAGCTCGACATTAAAACGAGTCTTCCACCAATGTTTAATCGGCCCATAAAAACGCTCATTCTGCCACATTGTGTAGCCAAATATCCCATTATCTAGACGCGCTTTAATCGCGTCGCGAATTACTTCTGGTGTTTGGATATCCATATCGGCAATCCAAAATGGTGCTAGGCCTGTCTGTCCAAATAAAGCTTCTGTGCCGTCGTATTGCACACTATATGTACCTTCACGCGTGGTGTGTTTATCAAAATTGAACTGTGTCATCATATTCCTCCACTCTATTCTTCTTATCCTATTATTTTAACATTCTTTATAGGATAATACACGAATATAAAAAAGCACCTTTCCTTAGAAAGATGCTTGAATCCAGTATATTTTATGACCACGGCTCGAGAATTTCTCCTCGTACTCAGTTCTGATATTATCTTCTGGTTCATTATCATGTACATCCAGATTAAGTGCTTGAAATCTCATGCCAAACGCATTCATCGACTGTAAACTATATTCAAATAGCCCTCTATTATCAGTTTTAAACTCGATTATAGAGTCGTCCTTTAAGATTTCTTTATAAGACGATAAAAACCCACTATGCGTTAACCTTCTCTTAGCATGTCGATTTTTAGGCCAAGGATCTGAGAAGTTTAAGTAGATTTTGTCCACTTCATCGCTGTTGAAGTAATCTGTAATCGTATTGGCATCTAAAAGGACAAGCCTTAAATTATCTAAGTCGTGTTCTTTTACTTTTTCAACGACACGAATCATAACATTCTTATCGAGCTCAATACCTACATAGTTTATATCAGGGTTACGGCTCGCGAGCGTAGTAATAAAAGTCCCCATACCTGTCCCCACTTCAATATGAAGTTCACGGTCGACAGGAAAGAAGTCCTTAATCTTTTTAGCATATTCATTATTAATATCCACAAGATGAGCGTTTGACTCTAAGTAGTCAAACGCCCATGGTTTATTGCGCATTCTCAAAGTATTCACTCTTTCACTTTAAATAAGACTGTCTTTCTCCATCACTTTTGATAGGAATAAAATCCAATCGTTCATTTCTGTAAATCGTTTACGGTCTTCATACCATTGAATCATCGTAATCGCTTGAACAAACGTGTACCACTTCATACGTGCTCTTAAGTCGTTCGTTAACTCAACGCCGTAATTATCAAGCCAAGTTTGCCATTCTGAATGATCAACGTAAGGGTATAAAATCATCCCTAAATCAATGGCAGGGTCAGCAATCATTGCACCTTCCCAGTCCACTAAGAATAACTCATCGGTATCGGACAATAACCAATTGTGATGATTAACATCACCGTGACATACTCGACAATCTTTAACATCGATTGTAGGCACTCTGTTCTCAAGATATTGGATCGCGTCTCTAACAACATGGTGAGCATTCACTTTCGGTGACAATGATGACTGTATTTTGTTTAGTAATATTTCCGGAAGCATTGGTTTCATGCCCAATCGTTTTAACATGGTGAGCAACTGACGAGACGTATGAATTTTATTCATTAAAGCAGCGACTCTTGCACCACCCATGTCTCTTTTTGTCAACTCCCGGCCGTTTTTCCAATGCTGCGCTGTCACGACTTCTCCTGTCTCGATTCGTTTCGTCCAAACGAGTTTAGGGACGATACCTTCGGCGGATAAGGCAGCAAGGAAAGGACTGGCATTGCGCTTTAGGAAGAGCTTTCTACCATCTTGTTCTGCTTTGTAAGCTTCCCCAGATGGGCCCCCTAAAGGATCTAACTGCCAGCCGAGCTGATAGAAATGATCCAATTCTCACACCTCGTTTCCTCGTTCAAATAAAAAAATGCGCTAGCAAGTACTTGGATAGCGCAAATTTAGTTCGTGTTTAAAATCTTATATCGTTTATAGCTTTATTTCAAGAGCAAAAGAATGAATACTTTTGCCAACTCAATGTTAGTACTGAATAAATGTGATTTTACCTAAGATTTTATTAAATAGAAAAACTAAATGTTGTTAAACGTTAACTTTTCACCGAACATTTAATTCTCTTAAATTAATAAATAGCATATGCAAGTATACCAGTTTTCATAAGTAAATTAAATACTTTATTGAATTGATTAATGTTTTACTGTCAAACGATACATCGCTTCTATATAGATCGCAGTAGCTAAAATCAACTCGTCTATATCCATATGCTCATCCTTTTGATGCATCGTATCTACTGTGTTTTTAAACATTGCACCAAAGGCTACACCGCGTTCTAAGGTACGTGCGTATGTACCCCCACCAATGGTAAATGCTTCTCTCGTATCATTCACATGGCTACGATAACTCTCTAAAAGCGTCACAACTAAGTCATCATTCTTATCAACATAGTGTGGTACTTGGTCATGAATATCTTCTATATTAAATCCTTTTTCACTAATTAAGTCCCTAAAAGCTTTGATTCTTTTTTCAAAATCTAAACCTTGTGGATATCTTAAGTTGATACCAAAATCGCCACCGTCAACTTCCGTATAGTTAATCATTCCAGTATTGACACTAACCTCACCTAATTCTTCGTGCTGATGTGCCATGTTAAAAGCTTGCCCTTTAAAATTATCAAAAATATAGTCATTTGCAAAGCTTACAAATTGACGCCCGTTGGAATCGAGTTCTAGAGTATATAAGAATCGTAATAGCTCTATTCCAGCATTAATCCCTTCTTCTGGAGTCGAACCATGCGCACTTTGTCCCTGTAATTCCAGTTTTAAAAAGCCACTATCGATTTCGTAATCTCCGGACAACTGAGTTTTCCTTAAATAACCTTCAAATGATTGAATTACCGCACTCATGTTAACAAGCACTTTTAATTTAGCCATAGCAGATTCTGGGACCATATTATAGCGTTCTCCAGATATAAATGCTTTAAGCTCAATATCACCATCGACGAACTCATCTTCAAGTTCAGTTTGTACTATATTGAATGAAGTGATACCTTTTTCACCGTGAATAACTGGAAACTCTGCATCAGGAGAAAAACCAGCACTCGGCATTTCTTCAGTATCAAAATATCTCGTTGTGCATTCCCAATCCGATTCCTCATCAGTACCGATGATGACCCGAACACGTTGGTTGAATTCATAACCCTCTGCCTGTAGAATTTTTAAGGCATAATAGGCTGCCATTGTCGGCCCCTTATCATCTTGAACGCCACGTGCGTATATTTGATTGTCCCTGATCACTGGCTCAAATGGTGGCGTTGTCCAACCAGAGCCAGGTGGTACAACGTCTACATGTCCTAAAATACCGAATAGGTCATCACCTTGACCGAATTCGATATGCCCCGCTAAATTACCAACCATTTTTGTTTCTTGACCGTCTCTCTTACCAAGTTCAAGCATATACTCCAAAGCTTTTTTTGGCCCATTGCCAACTGGAGCATCTACTTCACTTTCCCCTTTTACACTGTCAATTTCCAACAGACCCATCAAATCTTCAATTAATTCATCTTTATACTTATTCGCTAACATTTTAGCATCCATAATATGTAACCCCCAAAGTATCATTACTTATATTATATACTGAGTCAGTGTATCATTAAAAGAAAGAAGGGAAATCTCGGCTACCTGAGATTTCCCTTTCATTTCAAATATAAAGTTCTAATTCTTATTTTTCATTTTTCTTTTTGTCAGTAACGACATGAACGTTATGGTTTTCGTTATAGTCACCTTCATCTACAACTACATCAACATTGCTTTCTTTTTCAGCTTGTACTACTTCTTTTTCTACTTCATCGCTTGATAACCCGCCTTCATCTGCAAGTGTAGATTCTCTTTCAGCTAAATCATCTGTGTTTTCAGAATCTGGCTTAGCATCTACTGCTTCATTAGAATTATCCTTAGCTTTCTTCACTTCTTTTTTTGCTTGGTCTACTTGTTCTTTCCCCTTTGCTTTTAAGTTTTCCTTATAAGCTTCTGGGTCTTCTTTGGCTTTTTGATATTCATCTTTAGCCTTGTTTTGTACATCTTGTGCTTTATTTTTAGCAACTTCTACTTGTTCGCTTGCTTTATTCTGTACATCTTGAGCTTTAGCAGTTGCTTTTTCCTGTACATTTTGAGCATAAGCTTTAGGGTCTTCTTTTACTTTACCGTATTCTTCCTTTGCTCTTTCCTGTACTTCTTGTGCTTTAACCGTTGCTTTTTCTTGGACGTTTTGAGCATAAGATTTAGGATCTTCCTTAGCTTTGTTATATTCAGCTTTTACAGCATCTTTATTATCAGCTAATTTTTTTGCAGCATATGCAATACCAAGTACTGCCCCAACTCTAAATACCAAATTAAATAATTTTCCCATTTTGATACACCTCATATTCTTGATTATAATTCTTTTGCTTAATATGAAATATACCCTGCATTAACAAAGGTAAACTTAAATTTACAATTTTTTTATTTCATCCGTTGTTAAGTGTCTCCATTGCCCTTCTATTAATGATTCATCTAAGTCAAGTGACACAAATTTAACACGTTTCAAGGCGATGACTTCATTATCCAAGGCTTGAAACATTCTTTTAACTTGGTGAAACTTTCCTTCACTAATTGATAGGTGAAGGTGGTGCGCATCGATTTGCTCTACACGTGCTGGCTTCGTCTTAAAATCTTTCAATTGTATGCCGTTTTCCAAGTGTTCAACATCCTTGTTATCAACCCGATTTTTTAAAGTGACATGATAAGTTTTAAAGTGTTCATTTTTAGGCGATAAAAGGCGGTGGGCAAGTTTTCCGTCATTGGATATTAATAGGAGCCCTGTTGTGTCCTTGTCTAAACGACCAACTGGAAATAGCTCATTTCCTTGAGGATGGTCAATTAAATCGATGACTGTTTTTGTTGGTCCCTCTTCAGTAGACGAGATAACACCAGTTGGCTTATTCATCATAAGATAGATATATTCTTCTAAATTCACGCGTTCATCTTGGAAAGTGATTTCATCTTCATAAGTGACTTCAACTTTCACTTGCTTTTCAATCTGGCCATTCACTTTTACCATGCCCTTACGAATCCACTTCCCAACCTCTTTACGGCTACCAATGTTTGCGTTCGCAAGATATTTATCCAGTCTCATTTATAAAAACTTCACTTTCCGACGAATTTTCATAGCGCGTTCACCAAGCACTTCATCTGCAATACCTGTTTTAAAGGCAATAAGCATATAAACTAATACTCCTATAGGTACTGTGATCACTAGAGCAATCACTGCTGTAACTGTCGTCAGTGGTTGGTTCATATTCATCAGTAATAAGTAGTACACAACTTCAACAACTAATGTCATTGCTAATGCTAGCACTATAATTTTAAAGATTGGCATTACGAAGGCACTGAAACGAATCTTGCCATATTTTTTAATAATGATTAAGTTCATAATTACACCGACACCAAGCGCAATGGCTGTACCCATGACTGCACCCACTGTGTAGAAATACATCACCAAAGGAATATTAATTACAGCTTTTACGATTAACATTATGATGACAACATAAAAGGTATGGCTTTGTTTATCGATACCTTGAACAATTGAACATGTAACAGAAAACAGTGAAATAATGATACTGACTGGTGCATAGACTGTCAGTATCATAATACCAACCTCGTTGTAACTATAAAAAGCTGTATAAATTGGCGCAGCAAGTATCATCATACCAAGTCCTGCTGGAATGACGAAAAATAGCAACATTAAAATCATCGATTTCACTTGGCCATGTACATTATCAAATAACTTCTGCTGATAATTTTTCGTTATAAAAGGTAAAATAGTAATTGCAAAGGCTGATGCAAAGGAAGTTGGAATCATAACGAGTTTATGTGTTGTTAAGTTCAACATACCAAACCATGAGTCCTGCAAGGCTCCAGGTACACCTGCTAGGGACAACGCATTATTATGTGTCATCTGATCGATAAATAATAAAACTGGGATACTGACACTCACAATAATAAACGGTAAGCCGTAACGAATAATTTCCTTATACATATCCCCATAGGATAGGCTGATACCACTCGTATCAGTGCCGATTTGTTGTTGCATTATTGGCTTACGCTTTCTCCAAAAAACAGCAAGTGTGAGCGTTGCACCAATTGCACCTACAAAAGCTGCGAAAACAGCAATTTGGTTAGCGGTTTTTATAGATCCATCTAAGACGTTTATAACTACAAAAGCACCTGTTAGTAGGACAGCAATTCTTAAGATTTGTTCAACAACTGATGATGCACTTGTTGGACCAAATGATTCATGCCCTTGGAATATTCCACGCCATGTTGCCATAAATGGGACGACAATGACTGCGAAACTGACCACTCTGATGACACTTGTAATGTCTTCAGCACTCCATCTATGGTCTCCACTACCACCCGCAGCACTCTGTGCTTCAGCGATATATGGCGCTAGGAAAAACAGTGCTAAAAAGGCAATACACCCTGAGGCCATCATCACAATTAAACTTGATTTATATAATTTCCTACTCGTTTCATAGGCACCAAGTGCATTATATTTGGCAACGAATTTAGACACAGCACCCGGTACACCTGCTGCTGCGACTGATAACATAATTGTATAGGGCGTGTATGCATAGCCATATAAAGCTAAATTTTCCTCTCCGCCCATAATGCTGTAAAATGGGATGAGATAGAGCATACCTAATATTTGTGTTGTGAATGTTGCGGCCGTGAGTAAGAACGTGCCGCGGAACATCTTCTTCTGATCCGACATAATTAACCCTTCTTATCTATATTAAACATACAAATTATTATAATGTATAAGATTAAACTTTAAAACTAAAAGGAGCAAGAAAATGTACGATACGATAGTCATTGGTGGTGGCGTGAGCGGTATTATGGCTGCTTATGCTGCAAGTTTGAATAATAATCAAGTCCTACTGATTGAAAAGAACAAAAAACTTGGGAAAAAATTATTAATTTCAGGTGGTGGACGTTGTAATGTAACAAACCGTCTACCATATGAGGAAATTATTAAACACATTCCAGGTAATGGGAAATTTCTCTATGGCCCTTTTTCAGTTTTTGACAACGAATCTATCATTAGCTTCGTAGAATCTAACGGCGTGAAATTAAAGGAAGAAGACCATGGCCGTATGTTCCCAGTGTCAAATAAGGCACGGGATGTATTGAACGTCTTCTTAGAGAAGCTAGAAGAAAATAAGGTGACTGTGCAGTATTCAACTGAAGTCCAGGCGGTTTTATCTGAAGATGGTAAAATCACTGGAGTGAAAACGTCGGATAATCAAACCATTCACTCAAAAAATGTCATAGTCACAACTGGAGGGAAAAGTGTACCTCAAACTGGATCTACAGGTGATGGCCATAAATTTGCAAAAACACTTGGGCATACTATAACTGAGTTATTTCCAACTGAAGTTCCAATTACTTCAAATGAAAAATTCTTTAAAGATGGCACACTTAAAGGAATCTCCTTAGATGATGTTGCCCTTTCTGTATTAAAGAAAAACGGAAAGCCAAGAATTACCCATCAAATGGATATGATTTTCACTCATTTTGGAGTCAGTGGTCCAGCGGCCCTTCGTTGCAGTCAGTTTGTCTACCGTGAACAACAAGCTCAAAAACGTCAGGATATTACAATGCAAATCGATTTCTTTCCAGATATCTCTGAAGGTAAGTTAACTGAGGATATAAACAAACTCATTAAAGATAATATCGATAAAAGCCTAAAGAACATCTTAAAGAATATGCATCAGGAACGATTAATCACCTTTATGCTGGAATACTTGGATATTGAAATGGATAATAGCGGGCACCATGTTTCTAATCAAGAACGACAAAAAATTGTGGAATTCTTTAAACGTTTTAGATTTACCGTAAATGGTACACAGTCTATTGAAAAAGCCTTTGTAACAGGTGGTGGGTTAAACCTAAAAGAACTTCAACCTTCTACCATGTCATCCAAGCTTGTTGAAGGTCTTCACTTTGCCGGCGAAGTTTTAGATATCCATGGTTATACTGGTGGCTATAATA
Source organism: Jeotgalicoccus marinus DSM 19772 (assembly GCF_000425825.1). Taxonomy (GTDB): domain Bacteria; phylum Bacillota; class Bacilli; order Staphylococcales; family Salinicoccaceae; genus Jeotgalicoccus; species Jeotgalicoccus marinus. The sequence continues at coordinate 129,914 of NZ_AUEE01000007.1, read as the reverse complement.
TTACGAGTGCACTTGTCACCGGTTATACTGCTGGCTACCACTGTTCACACAGGGAATAATGGGTAGATTTGTATAGAAGGTCAACGGTGAATTGGTGTTAGCCTACATTGTTAGAAATGTAACGAGCCTATCACATCCCCTGCCAAAATTTCTAGAATGGTGATGTGAGTTCCTCGTCCCTATCCAACATACTCAGAATAGTGATGTGATTTCTTCATCCCTATCCAACATACTTAGAATAGTGATGTGATTTCCTCATCCCTATCCAATCCGATTAGAATAGTGATGTGAACTCCTCGTCCCTATCCAAATACCCCAAAAAATCCGAATCTAAGACGAAAGTTCTAACTCCTATACAAAAAAGACATTGAAAACTTTAATTAAAGTTTTCAATGTCTTATATATTATCTATTTCTTAATTCGCAACAATGTTAACAAGTTTACCAGGGACGACAATCACTTTTCTAATCGTTTTTCCTTCAACTTGTGATTTAACTGTCTCGTCATCTAATGCGATACTTTCTAATTCATCTTTAGAAATATCAACCGCAACATTTAACTTCGTTTTAACTTTACCGTTGATTTGAACAACAACTTCCACTGTATCTTCAACGAGTTTAGTTTCGTCAAACGTTGGCCATTCGCTGTAAGCAACAGTATCTTCATTACCAAGGCGCTGCCATAACTCTTCGGCTAAGTGCGGTGCAACTGGAGAAAGTAGTTTAACAAAACCTTCTATATAAGATTTATTTATTCCCTCAGCCTTATAACCTTCATTTACAAATACCATCAATTGTGAAATACCTGTGTTAAATAACAAGTTGTCAAAGTCACTCGATACTTTCTTCACAGTTTCATTGTATACTTTATCGAGCTCTGGCGTATCTTTAGTAACTACTTTTGAAGAGACTTCTCCTGATGATTCATCAATAATCAAACGCCAAACACGGTCTAGGAATCTTCTCGCACCATCTAATCCATTTTCACTCCATGCAATGGACGCGTCTAAAGGCCCCATGAACATCTCGTAAAGTCTTAGTGTATCTGCACCGTGTGAGTATATAATATCATCCGGGTTAACGACGTTACCCTTAGATTTACTCATTTTCTCATTGCCTTCACCAAGGATCATACCCTGGTTATACAGTTTTTGGAACGGTTCTTTAGTAGGTACTGCGCCAATATCGTAAAGTACTTTATGCCAGAATCTCGCATATAGTAAATGAAGTACAGCGTGTTCTGTACCACCAATATATAGATCCACTGGTAGCCAGTGTTTTAATTTCTCTGGATCGGCAATCATTTCATCATTGTGCGGATCAATAAAGCGTAGGAAATACCAACTTGAACCTGCCCACTGTGGCATGGTATTCGTTTCACGACGCCCTTTAACGCCATCTTCTCTCACTACATTAACCCAATCCGTATTATTAGCAAGTGGCGACTCACCTGTCCCTGATGGCTTAATTTCAGTCATAACAGGTAGTTCTAGTGGTAGCTCATCCTCTGGTACAGTTGACATCGTACCATCTTCCCAGTGTATAACTGGAATTGGCTCACCCCAGTAACGTTGACGACTAAAGAGCCAATCTCTTAAGCGATAAGTTATCTTAGCCTCACCACTACCATTTTCTTCAAGGAGTTCAATGGCTTTCTTTATACCATCATTTAAGCCAAGACCATTTAAAGGACCTGAATTAATATGTGGTCCTTCACCAGTGAATGCTTCTTCTTCAACATTACCACCGTCCAGAACAGGAATAATATCCAGACCAAAAGTTTTCGCAAATTCATAGTCACGTTCATCATGAGCAGGAACAGCCATTATCGCACCTGTTCCATATGATGCCAAGACATAATCTGCTATCCATATCGGTAATTTCTCACCACTTAATGGATTCACTGCATAAGCACCAGTGAAAACACCAGTTTTTTCTTTGGCAAGATCAGTACGTTCTAGCTCACTCTTATGGGCTGCAGCAGTTTGATAGGCTTCTATAGCCTCTCTTTGTTCATCAGTCGTAATTTCATCGATTAATTTATGTTCTGGAGATAAAACGGCGTATGTTGCCCCGTAAATTGTGTCCGGACGTGTTGTAAAAGCGCTAAAGGATGTATCCGTGCCATCGATTTCAAATGTAATATTCGCACCCTCAGATTTACCGATCCAATTACGCTGCATATCTTTTAATGACTCAGGCCAATCAAGTTCATCTAGATCTGCCAGTAAACGCTCTGCATATTCAGTGATGCGTAGCACCCACTGTCTCATCGGCTTACGTACGACCGGATGACCACCACGTTCACTCTTACCATCAATAACCTCTTCATTAGCAAGTACTGTCCCCAATGCTTCACACCAGTTAACAGGCACTTCATCAACATAAGCGAGACCTTTGTTATATAACTGGATAAAAATCCACTGTGTCCACTTATAGTAGCTTGGGTCTGTCGTATTGATTTCACGGTCCCAGTCATAAGAAAAACCAAGTGCTTTAATTTGACGACGGAAATTATCGATATTTTTTTCATTAAAGGCATGAATATCATTACCTGTATCAATCGCATATTGTTCTGCAGGCAAACCAAATGCGTCCCAACCCATTGGATGTAGAACATCATAACCTTGCATACGTTTCATACGGCTAACTATATCCGTTGCTGTATACCCTTCAGGGTGACCAACATGAAGCCCCGCTCCAGATGGATATGGGAACATATCTAGAGCATAAAATTTCTTGTTACCTTTATTTTCTTTCGTTTTAAAAGTCTTGTTCTCTTCCCAAAACTTTTGCCACTTTTGTTCAATATCTCTATGCTTAAACGTCATTTCTTTCTCCTCCTGAAATTAAAAAATCCCATATCTAAAAAAGATATGGGACGATCTATAAGACCGCGGTACCACCCGCATTCACAATTATGTGCAACTTTGATTACTATTCATTTAACACAGACAAGTTCACTTGATTTTCATACTGGTTTACACCAACCACCAGCTCGCTTAAATAAAAATTTCAGTTACTACTTCTGATAGTATTAATATATCCGAATCTTCCATAATTATCAAGCTTGCTCAATATTTAATAATAGTTTCTTCTTATCTAAGCCACCAGTGTAGCCCCCATATCCTCCATCACTCGCAATAACACGGTGACATGGGATAATAATAGATATTGGATTTTTTCCATTTGCATTTGCAACAGCCCTTGAATAATTACTTCCTGAAATTCTATTGGCGAGCATTTTATAACTAATTGTTTGGCCAAATGGTATTTGGGCTAATTCTTTCCATACGCTTCTTTGAAAGTCTGTTCCCGACCCAGTAAAATCTACTGGAACATCAAAGTGCTTTCTTTTACCTTCAAAGTATTCATTTAATTCATTGACACATTGATCAAGTACTGCATTTTTTACATCACTGTCGGATGCTTCGTCACAGTAATTAATGTGAGTGATTGCCTGATCATTCGCTTTGATTTGTAAGTAACCAACCGGGAATCTTTCATAATAAGTGTACACTGGCATATTATCAGTCCTTATAAGTTATTTTGTAACCCTCATTATGCTTCTTAGCAGTTTTCCTAATACAGAAATAAGCGAGAACAAGACATAGTACTGTTAGGGAAATCAATAGAGTAAACATCGCTTGATGATTGATGACATTATTACCATCAACAACTTCAAACACTAAACTCGAAATACGACCAACGGCTAAAACCAGGACAAAAATGGTTGTTGTAATAATCACATTACTCGCAGTATCTAATCGGTTGGCAGGGCTCTTTTTAGAGACTACCGGACTCATTAAACCGATTACCATGCCTATGGGTATAACCGTTAGGACAGTTAAAATTGAGAGTATTATCGTATACATTAAGGCTGCCAATGTCGGTGTAATAATGAAGTAAATTACAACACTGAGCACTACATAAACCGGTAGAATAGTGATGACATTATATAAATACTTTGCACGCATTAAAGTCAATCCATTTACTGGTAAGAGCTTTAAAAACTGATAATGACTCGCGTCTCTTGCGGTGTTCATCGCGGACACAAAAAGTGAAATCATCACAGCGCCTGCAAAACCTATAGCAATTATAACCTGATCTGGGTTCAATACCCCACCAAACATGACAGGATTAGCGGCGACTAAATATAGAAATATGAATGGAAATAAATACTGTGGTAAGACGACAGACCATTCCTTAAAGTCACGAAAGGTCAGTTTTAAATCTTTTTTAATTAGAGATTTTATTGGATGATCCACAGTCGTTTTCACACTGCCATGGTATCTATTCACATTATCATTAACATTCCCTTTAATGAAGGCTTGGGTCACACTGGAAACAGTCAAACGAACTAAAGCTGTAATCAGTAAAACGAGAGCGATGTTTACGACTATCGTCATTATTAGTGACGGTTTATAAAGATATCCCGCATATAAAAAATTGATTTCTGGCATCATTTCTATAGTTTGAATCAAGTACTGACCACCTATTGTCATTATAAAAAATGGTAGTACTGATGCAAAACCGCCTACAAGGGTTAAGATCTCACCTACTCTTTTTGCAGAAGATATCTTAGTCACTAGAAAGACCAAACCATAAGATACTGCTATGGTTAGTACACCAAGTGCAACAAAGTACATCAAACTATTGAGGAGTATCACTGGATGACTATAGCGTATCGTAAGTGCAGCACCAACGATGACTGCTAAAATTAAATTTATTGGGAAAACTTTAAAGCCGTATTGTATAATCATCTTCGCCGTAAAAAGATGAGTTGGTTTTATCGGTAATAGTAAATAGGATTCTATATTTTTGTCCATAAACATCTCTTTAATAATGCCGTTGACTAAGAACAGAGCATGTATGATGAGTACAGCTAAACTGAGCAGTATGAGTGCTTTTGGAATCAAGCTTTCTTCTGCATTAATAAAGAATGTACTCATGAGCATCCACATCATTGGCAAGAGCACCATCATTATAATGAAAGCTAAAATAACATAAACGAGTATTTTAGATGTATCTAGGGCTTTGAGATAATTAATTTTAGATTTAGTTTCAAGCTTCAGTATCTGCTTTAGCATCTTCTTTTTCACCACCTGTTAAACTTAAGAAGATGTCTTCTAGACTACCCTGACTACCATCTTTTAACTCTTCTAGTGTCCCTGTAATTTTAATCTCACCATTATATATAATACATATTCTATCTGCAATTTCTTCAGCTAAACTTAAAGTATGTGTGGTTAGAAATACCGTGTTACCCGCTTTTACATAGGCCTTTAAATAATCCTTTAAAAGACGGTTACTCTTTGGGTCGAGTCCAACTGTCGGTTCATCTAAGAATAAAAGTTCAGGAGAATGCATGAGAGCAGCAGTTAAGACAAGTTTTTGACGCATACCGTGAGAATATTCCTCAACTAAGGTACCAAGTGCCTGATCAATTTCAAACATTTTTGTTAGTTCGTCTCGTTTATTCTCATAAACCACTTCATCCATCTGATATACACTAGCAATAAAGTTCAAGTATTCAGAACCTGTCAATTTCCCCATAATATCCGGTGTATCTGGGACAAAACTCATCCGTCTTTTTATATCTACTTGATTTAAATCCATCTTACTACCAAATATTTCGATCATACCGCTTGTGGGTTCAACTAAGCCGGTCAACATTTTAATTGTTGTAGACTTCCCTGATCCATTGGGTCCAAGGTAGGCAAACAACTCCCCACTTTTGACGTTGAAGTCAATATCATTGACCGCTATCTTGTCACCATATTTTTTTGAAAGCTGAGAGACTTCGATCATACTAAGTGCCTCATTTCTTGTGATAAAATTAATAGGAGAAAGGATGAAACTATGCTTAAAAAAATTCTACCAACTGCTAAAGAATATATAGAAGAAATTATTGAGCCGACAGACCTTGTCGTCGATGCGACATGTGGCAATGGCCATGATAGTCATTTCTTATCGTCTCTTGTACCTAAGGGCACCGTCTATAGCTTTGACATACAAAAAGATGCCATTTTAAAAGCTAAAGAAAAATATCCAGCACCAAATATACACTTCATTCAAGATGGTCATGAAAATGTCGATCAATATATCCAAGAAAATATCAAAGCTGCAATCTTTAATCTCGGCTATCTCCCAGGTGGAAATAAATCAATTACAACCATCCCTGAGACCACCGTTACCGCTCTTAATAAATTATTCACCCTGTTAAGTGTTGGTGGCAGAATTGCCATTGTGGTCTACCATGGACATGAGAGCGGCAAAATAGAACGTGATCAACTCATTAATGAACTGAGTAAGTGGCCTCAAGATACATGCCAAGTTTTAGAATATAAATATATCAACCAAAAAAATCATGCACCGTTCTTATTACTGATAGAAAAATCAGCCTAGTTTTTAGGAATTAAACCGATACTAAAGAGCTGTGTATTTATAAACTGGTCTAAGAGATAATATGGATATTCAATATCTTCACGTTGGAAAATACTATGTTCATTGGATTCCATCATTATAAATCTAAAATCAGCTGATAAGTTACGCTTCATATACTTAGCTGATAAGTATGGGTTTATAATTTGATTGTCATCTGTCATGATGCATAGGATTGGTACATCACCGACTTCTTCCATAGTCTCTGATGTTTCCTTCATCTGATTGATGACAGTCTTATACCACTGATAACTCACCTTATCGACGATAAGTTCATCTTTTTTATAGCGGTTTAGGAAGTTTTTATCCTCAGTAAAATAAGATAATTTAATCCCTGGATTAAACCTTGTTTCATCACTCGTCATACGCACACTCGTTAAAATAGTATTTTTTCTATTCATGAATGATTGTTTAAATGATAAGAGAGGATTTAAAAGGATTAATCCGTCTGACTGAATTCTTCCTTGCCGAGTGGCTTCAATCGCAATCAAGCCACCTAAGCCCTGGCCAATGACAAAAGTTGGTAACTCATAATCTAAGGCAAGGTTATGCCATTCAGCGATACGTTCTGTATATTGATCAAAATTATTAATATGCCCTTTATTTACACGCGTCGTTTGACCATGTCCTGGTAAATCCCCAATGATGACATGATAACCATCTCGGCGAAGCTTGACTGTAAGTGCATCGTAATATTCATGATGTTCTAATAAGTCATGAACGATAACAACAGCACCCTTAGCTTCATTTTCAGTTTCCCACTTCCACATATGCTGTCTCCTTACAAAAAAATTAAAATTTGATATGATGAAATCATTATAACATTCCATAAAAGAAAGGAAATTTAAAATGATACATGATTACAAAAATCACAGCCCAAAGATTAGTGACAATGCTTTTATTGCGCCAAATGCAACCGTTATCGGTGATGTTGAAATTGGAGAATTTTCTTCAGTATTTTTCGGTTCTGTTATCCGTGGTGATATCGCACCAGTTCGTATCGGAAATTACACTAATGTTCAAGACCTTTCTATCTTACATCAAACACCAGGACTACCTCTGACATTAGAAGACAATGTCACGATTGGTCATAAGGTGACCCTTCACAGCTGTACAGTTAAAAAAGGCGCACTAGTCGGTATGGATTCAACAATACTTGATGAAGCTGTTATTGGAGAAAATGCCTTTATAGGTGCTGGCTCCTTAGTCACAGGTGGTACAGTCATTCCTCCAAATACCATGGCTTTTGGACGTCCTGCAAAAGTTGTGCGAGAACTCACAGAAGAAGACCTAGAAGAGATGAAGAGAATCAACGAGACATACGTTGGTCACATTCCAAATTATAAAAATTAAAAATTTAAAGTTTTTACACCAAATATATTATAAAAGGATATATAATAGCTTTAAACAATAAAAAGAAAACGCTTTACTTGTAGGAGGATTAGTATGGGAGTAGTAAGAGACATATTTATTGGTTTATCAGAAAATAAGGTTTTAAACGACGCATCAAAGCAGATGGGGTTACGCTTTGGCGCACAAAAAGTCGTTGGCGGAACTGGTGTTGAAGATACACTTAAATGTATAAATGACATCAACAACCAAGGTATGAGTGTTACATTTGATAACCTTGGTGAGTTTATTTCTGATAAGTCAGAGGCAACTACAGAGAAAAATAACATAATAAAAATGATTAAAGCAGTACAAGATAAAGGTGCAAGTGCCTACCCTTCGGTAAAACTTTCTCAAATTGGATTGCATATAGATGAAGAATTTTGCTACCAAAATATAAGAGAGATTATTGAAGCTGCTAAGAAAACGGATATGTTCGTTAACTTGGATATGGAGAATTATGTATCCAAAGAACCATCTATGAGAATTCTCGATAAGTTACTTAAAGAATTTGATAATGTAGGTACAGTCATTCAAGCATATTTTTATGATGCGAAGAAAGATGTAAGAAAATATAAAGATCAGCGCATTCGCTTAGTTAAAGGTGCCTATAAAGAGCCGACAACTTTGGCGTATCAGTCAAAAAATGACATTGATCAATCGTTCTTTGAAATTATTAAAACACATTTAGTTGAAGGTGAAGGTTTTACATCAATTGCAACACATGATCATAACATTATAGAAAAATCGATTCGTTTTATTGAAACTCAGAATATCCCAAAAGATAAATTTGAATTCCAAATGCTATATGGTTTCCGTAAGGAATATCAAGAAGAGTTAGTAAAACGCGGCTATAACATGTGTGTGTATGTACCATTTGGTACGGATTGGTATGCATACTTCATGAGACGTTTAGCTGAGAGACCTCAAAACTTAAACCTAGTCGTGAAGTCAGTGACGAAGAGCAAACGCTTTAGAGCAGGTGCCATCGGTGTCGCTGCCCTAATTGTGGTTTCTGGTCTCGTGAAATTACTTAAAAAATAAATAAAGATAGGATTTTTATGAATAATTATATAAAAATAGGCGTAGGTGCAATGCTCGGTGCACTCCTACGCTTTTTATTGTCAATCGGAACTCTAAACCTCGCCCTCCCCTTTTTCACAGGGACTTTAATCGTAAATATCGCTGGTGCCTTGTTGATTGGTTTTCTAATCGCAAAAGACATGAGTGCTGGTAAAACTGCATTTTGGATTAAAGGATTCTTAGGTAGCTTTACGACTTTTTCACTGTTGTCTTATGAACAATATCTCCTGTTGTCTTATGGGGATTATTTGGTTTTCATGGTTTATTTAGCAATTAATCTTTTCCTAGGGCTAATCGCAGTCTTTTTAGGATTCACTCTAGGAGGGAAAAAGGTCAATGATTAATTTAATTACCATGCTCGTCGCTGCAGCACTTGGTGCTTGCTTGCGCGTATACATTTCGAATTTAAGCGTGTTCAAAGAAAAAGAAATACCATTCAGTACACTCGCAGTCAATGTTATAGGCTCATTTTTGATGGGCTTATCCGCTATGATCTTACTCGCAAATTCACAGTACTACTTCGTCATCACAACAGGATTTTTAGGCGGATTCACAACCTATTCCCAGTTCGCCTTAGACCAATTCGACTTGTTGAGAGAAAAGAAAACCGTTCTATTCTTTAAATACTCCCTAGCCAGCATCTTCTTCACACTCGCTGGTATTGCTTTTGGTTTAATTGTGGGTAATATGTTTGTTTGATTTAGTTGGTTGTGGGAGTCAGGGAATCAACGCCAAAATAGTGTTAGACTCCAAGGCACTTTGAAGCTCAACGTCAAAATGACGTTAGACCCCTATACTCTTAAAGGAGCAACATCAAAAAAATATATGCTCAATATGAAAGTAAATGAAGCTTCTTATAATAAGAAGCTTCATCCACTTTTTCTAGTCTTCATAGTGTTTATTCACAAATTCTTCGATTGGTAAGTAAAAGTCATCAAGATTTTCTTTTACTTTGTCATATGACCAGTGCCACCATTCTATTTTCAGTAATTTTTCAATGATATCATCGCTAAACCGCTTCTTAATTTGTTTACCCGGAACACCGACAACAATTGCATAGGGTTCTACATCTTTTGTCACCACTGCACCTGCGCCAATCACAGCACCGTGACCGATGGTCACTTCTGGGGAAATGATTGCACCATGCCCAATCCACGTGTCATGACCAATAACTGTTTTACGACTTTCTCTATGCTCAAAAAACTGCTCATCATCCGTGTCACTAAAGCCGTACATTTTTCTTCTATAAGTAAAGTGATGTAAGGTTGGTCTCTCATAGGGGTGATCCGTCGGCCCGATTCTCACCATTGCTGCAATGTTAGAATACTTCCCGATCTCTGTGTTTTGCACGAAGCAAAATTGTCCTGTATAAGAAAAATCTCCAAAAGTACTATTCTCTAGAAAATTATACATACCAACTTCAGTGTAAATTCCAAACTCACTGTTAGTAATCTTAGCGTGATCATGTACTGTAACTTCATGACCCAATTGCTTATCTGAAATATTCATCTTGACCCTCCACAAGTTCGCTTTCTTATATCTTAACTTGTTGCCAAGTTGAACATTGTAAAGGTGTCGTGAATATCATGTAATTACAGTTAAATTATTTTTTCGATAAAAGATTCATAGACGTTTTTAAAAGCACATTCGCACCATCATCAATTTCCTCATCGGAAGTATATTCCAATGGATTATGACTCACACCATCTTTACTAGGCACAAAAATCATGGCTGATGGTGCAATTCTGTTAATCATTTGAGCATCATGACCAGCACCTGAAATCATTCTTTTAACAGTTAAATTCAAATCCCTAGCTGACTCCGTAATTGTATCCCCTAGCATTTCGTCAAACACAACTGGCTCAAAAATGGCAAATTCTGTTGCCTTTACACCAATTTCACCCTGTGCCTCAATTTCTTTTAATAACCCTCTAACAAATTCTTGTGCTTCATTAAACCCTTCATCTTCAGGGCTTCTCATATCTAAAGTAAAGGTCACTTTAGATGGAATGATCGTTGCAGCATTGGGTTCTAATTGAATTGAGCCGATCGTTGCAACTGTTGCCAATTTATTATCATTTATGTAGTTATATAATCTCGATGAAAAATATGCAAAAGCCTGCATTGGATCTTTTCTTAAATAATTCGGTGTTGACCCTGCGTGGTTTGCTTCACCAGTAAAAATGATTTCCCTTCTAGAATTCCCTTGTAAATTATATACTGCACCAATCTGTACATTCTCTTTCTCTAAAATCGGCCCTTGCTCTATGTGAAGTTCAAGATACCACTCGGGTTTAATAAAGCCGGGTTCATTGTCCCCTTTATAGCCGATGCGCTCTAGTTCATCACCCATACGCATTCCATCCATGCCGATTGTATCGAGTGCTTTATCAATGTTTAGATCACCAGAGTAAACTAAAGAACCGAGCATACTTGGTGGAAATCTAACACCTTCTTCATTTGTAAATGCAACAATGGTAATGGGTCTAGGAGATTTAAAATGATTTTCTTTTAAAGTCTCTACGACTTCAAGACCCGAAAGCACTCCAAGCACACCGTCATAAATACCCGCATCAATCACTGAATCTATATGAGATCCTATCATCAATGGTTTTTGATCTTTGTTTTCATCAGTCTGCCAAGTTGCAAACATATTACCAAATTGATCCAATTGGACAATTAACCCTAATGACTCAAACCAAGATTTTAGTAAATCTCTACCCGCTTTGTCCTCATCCGTTAAAGCAAGCCTGACTAATTGGCCCTCATCGTTTCTTCCAACTTTACTCAATGTCTTAATTCTATCTAACAATCTTTCCTTATTTATTCTTAAATGCTCCATTTGTTAAGCCCCTTTTCTTATATAAGTTGTCAAAACGACTTCTTACTTCAACTATATCAATATATAATACTATAATTGTATTTTTAGTTCCGGAATGATAATACATCCTTCTCCTAGACTGCCAAAATTATGTTCATAAGCATAGTTGTTATCAATTAAGTACATCGCTAAGGCGCATAAAAAGGCATCCATCTTATCTTCCAGATGTTTATAATGTTTAACGGACATATCTTTTCGATCATACTGGTAAACTTCAGAGAAGCCACTTATCATACTACGTACCTCAAATTTTTTTATTTCATTGATTAAGGTTTCCATACGGTCAAGGGACTCTGAAAAAGTCATACCTTTCTTTCTTTTATAATTCACAGGGTAGATATTTGGGAATAAGCCTGCACAGATACCGGTTGGAAAAGTCTCCTGAATCGTGTGAAAATTTTTTTGACCTATAGATGTATTTGGGATTTGATCCACTAGTAAATGACTCACCGTCTCTCCTCTAATACTTTTAAAAGTCTTTTCTAAAAATGTTCGGTTAGAATTGAATGCATATACTCTATAGCCATTGATTCTAGATTTTAATAGTGACCGCTCAGCATCCCTTGAACCACCTTCATTGTTCACAATTAAGGGCGCATCTATTCCAATCATTAATTCATATTTACTCTCTAATTGAATCATTTCTACTATTTCTTCATCAGTAAAAATTTTAGATTCCAGAAATTCTACTCTTCCTATATGGTCGATGACACATATACCTGTTTCATTGTTATAAGTCCAAGCAAGATCCACACCGATGTACTTCATAATATTACTCTTTCGTCTGATTAATCTATGGTAAAATTATAGCACTAATCAGATTGGAGCAGTTTTCATGTTGAATATAAAACAACTTCAAGTATTGTTAAGTATAGAAGAAATTCAAGAAGTAGAAATTTTGGATAAGGGCTTTTCCGACGATAGTAAATATGTAGTAAAAACGAGTAGGGACAAATTTCTTTTAAGACTGACTTCAATTAAAAATAAAGCACGAATGCTTCAAATGATTTCTCTTTTAAAACAAGCAAAGGCAAATAATATCCGTACACATCAAGTTATTGATCATGGAGAATTTTCAGAAACACAATATTATCTGTTAACGACTTGGATTGAGGGTCGTGATTTAGAAGTAGTATTGCCGACCTTATCAAAAGAAAAACAATACGAAATTGGTCTTCAAGCTGGTGAGATTTTAAGACACATTCATGATTTTGAGATGAATTTATTTAGTGAAGATAGGTGGGAAAATAGGTTTAATAAAAAGATTGATAAAAAGATTAAGGCCTATGAAGAATGTGATATTAAATTTGAAAATGGCGATTTATTTATAGAAGCTGTTGAGAGTCGTCGTTATCTTTTAAAGGATTCACCTATCGTCCAACATCACGGAGACTTTCATGTTGGTAATCTGTTAATAAATGACAAAGGTCAAATATATATTATTGATTTTGACCGTCACGATACTGGTGACCCTTATGAAGAATTTAATAGAATCGTATGGTGTGCTGGGGTCAGCTCTTATTTTGCCAGTGGTCGAGTAGATGGTTATTTTAATAATAATATTCCAAGTATATTTTGGGACTTACTCATCCTTTATATTTCAAATAATACTTTATCCTCATTACCATGGGCAGTTCCATTTGGAGATAAGCAAATTGAAGTCATGAAAGTTCAGGCTAAACAGATACTAACTTGGTACGATAATTTTAATACTTATATACCCTCATGGTATATTTCATAAAAAATGCCTTGAAATCTATTGATTTCAAGGCTTTTATCTTATATTTCAACTGTTTTATCTTTAGATTTTGCTCGTCTATTCAAGGTGAATAATATTCCGACGAGCACTGCAGCAGTCGTGATGATACCTAAAATAGAGTTTTCTGTGAAACCTGTCATTAGGAACCCACTTGCTGCTGATAATGCAATAATTAATGCATACGGTAACTGCGTTCTAATGTGCTCCATGTGGTCAGCTGCTGCACCTGTTGATGACATGATACTTGTATCAGAAATCGGTGAACAGTGATCTCCAAAGAGTCCGCCAGATATTGATGCACCTATAGCGAGTGCTAAACTCATATCAAGTTCGTTTGCCATTGGAATTGCAATTGGGATCATGATGGAGAATACACCCCATGAGCTACCAGTTGCAAAGGAAATTAAGGCACCTAAAATAAAGATAACCACTGGTACAATAAATCCAGGTAAGAAACTTCCAACATAGTGTGCAAGGACTTCACCTAAGCCCATAGTTGTCGCAATCCCACCTATGGACCAAGCCATCACTAAAATTACAGGTACAATCATCACTTGCATAAAGCCATCTACCCAGTCGTTTAACAATGTTTGTAAAGACATTTTATAGCGAAGTATTGCATAAACCATTGCTCCGACACTACCTAAGAAAAAGCCAGTCGTTATTGCAAATATGATGTTTGCATTCAAGAAAGCATCTACAAAACCATTCGTAGCGATATCACCTGTCCAAAAGATTACACCAAATATTCCTGTGAAAAGTAAGAGTAAAGGAATAACGAATGAGAAGATATCTGCTGGTTGTTGATCGTCTTGGTCTTCATCTGCGTTAATCATAAGTTTGTCATTGTCACCATATAATTTCCCTGTATCAATGGCACGTTTTTCAGCCTTATACATTGGACCGATATCTAAGTTCATGTTAATAACGAACAAGACTCCGATAATCGCAAATATTCCATATAGATTAAATGGAATCATCTGTACAAATAAGGTCCATGGATTATCTGTTAAAGCTAAAGCCGTTAACTGCGTTCCGATAATTCCAGTAATAAATGGACCGTAAACACTAATCGGTGACATAGCTGCTAAGGGACTACCCATTGAGTCAATTATGTAAGCTAGTTTCACTCTAGAAATGTTTAACTTATCTGTTACTGGGCGCGTAATTGTACCTAAAATTAGTACCGGCTCTGTGTAGGAAAATAGAAAGGCGCTCCCAAATACGAAGTTCTGTCCTTTTTTACGTGTATTCACCTTTTTAGTTGTAAATTCCGCAAAGGCTTGTCCTGCCCCAGTTTTCCTCAAAATATTAATGAAACCTCCTGTAAAGACTACGAGTAGAATTAACGCAGCATTCCATGAATCCGCAATAGACGGGACCATGACATCATTAATCGTATATGTAAAACCTAAAACAGGATTCCAATTGTTAATTACTGTTGCACCAAACCATACACCTAAAAATAAAGCGACCACTGTTTGCTTCGTTAAAATCGCAATAATAATCGCTAATAAAGGTGGTAACAACGATAATAGCCCATATTCCACTTATATACACCTTCTATATTTATATTATAATTTCTAATCATACCTTAGTGTGCTAGTAATGAAAACATTAATTTTAAATTTTCACTAATCGTGACAGTGTCATCATTCATCTACCTGTATTCTTCTAAAATAATACAAAAATAGCGTGAAAATCTGAATTTCAAGATTTTCACGCTAGCCAAAATAATTCATTATGTTATTTTATTCTCCACCATTTTGTATTCCGAATTGATCTACGAGTTCTACAGTTCTTTCCTCACCTAATAAGAAATCTCCACTTAACTGATACATACTTACAATCATCTCGTTGCCTTCAACTTCATATATTGCGAAGTTCTGACTTGATGAATCACGATTGTTTGAATGTGAATCTTCAAAGGCATCAGTTTCTTGAGGTTGGCCACCAAATCCGAATAAGCTATTGTAATAGTCTACATCTTCTTCTGTCATCCAATCAAGATCTGGTCTAACTTCGTGTAAGTGATCTACACCTTTAGAATAAACATCGTCATATTCTTTAGTACCACCTGTGTTAGGTAGAACATATACCGTACCATCAGGATTTTCCATATATTCTACTCCGTTATCCCCTACAAAAGTGTTAACATCCTCAACTTCAGCATTAGAGAAGTTTTCATCACTTGGTACATGTGTTAATGAATGTGTTCTAGAGATAACATGGTCGTGTCCTTGTAGTCCTAAATCAATATCCAGTTCATCAATTAGAGCTGTTAATTCTTCTCTGACTTTCTGAACATCTTCATCTTGTAGTGAGTGATAAGACTTAGAGTAAAGTGGCTTATGATAATTAAGCACAATCCACTCCGCTCCATTGGCACGTGCTTGTTCTACATCTTCACGTAACCAAGCCATCTGTTCTTCACCGATTGCTTTACCTTCTGGATTATCTTCTGATTCTTTGTTGTCATTTGTATTTAAAGTTACAAAGTGCACGCCGTTATAGTCCATTGAATAATATGAACCGCCGTCGACTTTATCGTTCGTTACAGGAACATTAATATGTTCATTAAATTTCTCAGTAAGTGGATCGTCACCATAATTTAAGGCATACTCATCATGGTTACCTGCTGCAACCGACATCGCAGCTTGCATAAAATAAGGACGAGATTGTTCAAATAGGTCTATCCATTCATCTTCTACTTCAGCGACTTCTACAACATCACCAGTGTGAAGTACGAAGTCTGCATCACCAGCAGTTTGTAGTGCATTCATTAAAGTATTTGCCCCAAACGCCGCTTCATTTCTTACATTTTCATTCCAGAATGCATTTTGTGTATCTGTATAGTGAACAAACTTGAATGGGTCTCCAGCTTGTCCAGATGTTTTAAACGTTCCAGTTTCACTAATTTCACCAGACTCACTACCGACATAGTAATAGTAGTCTGTATTTGGCTCAAGACCTGTTGCAGTCGCTTTGTATGAGTATTCAGTCACATCTGTCAGTTCCATGTGACCATAATCTCCGTTCATCCACTCATCACCGTGAGCTTGTGCATCAGTATAATATCCTTCGATGATAGGTTCACCGTTCTCGTCTTCAACAGGTTCTACTTCTTCATCTTCTTTTACTTGAGCAAATATGTAATTTCCATTTGCATCTCGTTCACCATAGTGAGAAGTTACTTCACTTGGTGTCGCTTCAAATTCTAAAGTGTCATCAAAATTCCCTGATTTTGAAACCCAAACTTTAGCATCTTCAAATTGATCAGTTGTATACCAGTTGAATGCCATCTCTGAAGATGTATCCCCATTGAAAGTTGTAATAATACGGTTTGGTGTATTATTTACAGGTACTTCTGCAACTTCAGGTTTTCCTTCCGTTAATTCAGGTGTAAACTCAGCAGATTCTTCTGTTGATTCACTTGGTTGTCCGCCTCCGGCAGCTTGTGTACTCGGTGCGAATAACGCTGAAAAAATGAGCATAACTGTTGCTAATAAAATAGCCAATTTTAAGCTAAATTGCCTATCTCGTAAAAAACAATGTTCATAAATGATACCCTCCTGTATTTGTCTTCAATACAAGTGTAACGAAATAACATTTATGGCATTTTAACATTATGTAAAGTTGTCTTAATATGGAAAAATTAGAAACCCATCAAAGAAGATAGTAACATCTTTGATGGGTTCTTAACTTTTTAAAAGTACATCTAATTATTAATTATCGTTGTCGTTGTGACTGCCGTTGTTGCTGCAATTAGAATTGCCGCTTCAATATCTTCGATAGACTTGGAAACGAGTTTCCCATATTCATTATTCTCAACAATATCATCTAAACGTTTATTTGCTTCTTTTTTATTTTCCTTACCGAAGACTTCATTGACTAGATCACATGCTTTAATTAGAGACAATAACATTGCTATTTTAGGGTCTGGACTCATATCCTTAAATACTACATCATTGACATGATTTCTAATTTGATTCTCTGGCTTTTCATTGATTGTTGGATAGACATTAGAGGTAAATATAAATAATGAAGTTTTCTCTTCTTCTTTAAGAATTCCCTTGTCAACTAGAGATAAGTAAATAGGCGTTTTTAGCGCATCTTTATTATTCGCAAAATGACTAATCCAATGATCCATCTTTTTCTTTCTTTTAGAATCGTTGATCTCTTTAATAACTGTATCAAAATAAGATACATCTGTGAGAGAATCATCTATTACTGTTACCTTATCATCGACTAATTCTATTTTTTCTTCTAAAGCGAGTTCTGCAAGTACCGCCCCACTTAAGCCGTAATCTATGGAAGATGATATATTTGCTGTACCTTTTTCATCATCTGTACCTAAAAGAATGAGAGCTTCTGCTATAGTGAACATATCTACACCTCCAGAGTATTATTATTATTTATCATTACCATTCTTGGTGTTTAAGTAAACAATTTTAAAGTTGTTTCACATAACATACACACTTATATTGTCGTTCAATCTCGGAAAACTGCTCAATATTTTCTCCTGTATAATGCGCGAACATATACATTGGTATTAATGTATCATCTTCTGGTTTCACATTATGTGCCATATCATCATAGCTTAAGTACAAGTGATAATATTCACTTTCTTTAATATAATCATTTCTTTCAAACCATAGATGTGAATTGCCTTCTTCTCTCGTCCATGCCTCTAAGTAGTTTAAGCCAATTTTTGCAGCTTCTACGTCTGCTTGTTCCATTAAAGCTAGACCAATGCCCTGGTTTTGATAATCAGGATGTACTGCAAGATGCCAAATCATTCCACCTATGCCCTCATCGAGTGAACATATTTTTTCATCTTCAGAATCACATTCTATATCAATTAAACCCACAACTTGGTTATCCTTAATTGCGACCAATTCAATCGCCTTATTTTCATATTGTTCTTTAGATGGGTGAACATCGTCAAAGTAAGGGGTATCTAAAAAAGATAATACTCTACATCTGACCCATCCTTGTTCATCAGTCGGTTGAAATGCTCTTATTTCCATTAATTTCTTCCCCTCAATTTCAAATTTTTATTCTTATATTTTAACACACAAAAAAATAAGTCCCAGTATTACTGAGACTTACACCAAAAATGATTTTATATCATTCAATTTTGCTTTAGCATCCTTATAACCGAGCTTATAGAGCTGTTCAAGTTTTGCTTTATTACGCGTCGTACGACCGACACCTGTATCTACGCTCGGTGCAATGACTAAAACATTGCCTTTTTTCTCTTCATCAAAAATATATGCTAAACGTTCATTATAATGTTTATATCGTACTCTAATACGCTCATCAATCTTTGGGTACTTTTTATATGATATTACACTCGCTGCTCGACTCGGTTTTTTATAGTAACCTCTAGGTTTCGTCAAAACAACAATATTCTTCTCATTACCATCACTCTCTGATTTAACGAGTGGAATTGGATCTGAAATTCCGCCGTCGAACATCATTTTACCCCCGACATCTACTGGCTGTGCGAAAAATGGAATTGAACTGGAGGCTCTTAAACAACTCCCTAGAGTATCCACATCATAATCGTCTTTGTTAAAATATACAGGTTCACCTGTCTGACAATCCGTCGTTACAATAACGAATTCTTCAGGACCATCGATGATTCTTCTTATATCTAATGGATCAATATTGTTGGGAATTTCATCAAATATGAAATCCATGCCAAATAACTCACCTTTTAAAAACAAGTTCTTATACGATAAATAACGTTTATCGTTTACGAAATCAATGTTAACGCGCTTATTACGTCCACTTTGATCTGACAGATAAGAAGCAGCCATACACGCACCTGCAGATACACCGATGACATACTGGAAATTAATCTTGTCTTCTAAAAAACATTCGAGTACCCCAGCAGAATATATGCCTCGCATTGCTCCGCCTTCTAAAACTAAACCTGCTTTTGACATAACCTATTGCTCCTTGTCTTTATATCTATTTAATTACAAGGTATCATAAAATTTATTTCTTGGTCACCTATTCAGATTCATCTTCAACATATTCTAAAATATCTGCAGGTTGGCACTCCAAAGCTTTACATATCGCATCTAAGGTGGAAAAACGAATGGCTTTTACTTTTCCTGTTTTTAAGTTTGATAAGTTAACATTTGAAATTCCAACTTTTTCTGCCAGTTCACCTAAAGCCATCTTACGATCTGCAAGCATTCTATCTAATCTCACTACTATCATCTTTCACCCTCCTAGACCGTTGCATCATATTCATCTTGGAGAAAGGCGCCATATTGCATCGTTTTGGCAATAATCCAAATTAGAATACCTGCAAAAATTGTTATGAAGTTAAAGCTCACAGTACTATCAATATTTAGAAACTCTGCAACTTCAACTGGTAGTGAAGACATAGCTAAAGCGTTCGACACTAAAGTGGATGAAAAATAAGTTAATAGTGTTTCCATTAGTGATAATAATACGAAACTATAACCGATATACTCAATGTACTTGCTGTTTTTGGGAACAAGGATATCCCCTTTACGTAAATTATTCAACCATCTATTTAAGAAATAGATAATTAGAAACATCGGTACGATACTGAGTGTTGAAACAAATGCAGTAATAACAAGTAAAGTTTTGTCTAGAGTCACGGATGATAGTAAATCATCTGTAATGGCGAGTGAAAACCCTTCTCCTTCAAATGTAAAATTTGCGGGTATACTGCTCAAAATATTCATTAATGAATCGACGGGTACCATAATAAGTACGAAACTTGCGACTAAGGTTGCCAATGTTGCGATACCTACAAGTATTAATGCGATTAGCGAGATGACATACACAACAGAAACTAGTGCTTTAAAGCGCTTGTGTGAAACGATTTGATTAGTCATAATATACCTCCTGTTTTTTTGGTAACTTAAATATACAACAAAATTTAACTTAAATCAATATATTTTTAATGTTTATCATTAAATAATTAATTTTATTCGTGTTATATAATTAATTTATTGCTATGCTAAGCGTTTATTGAGAAAATAAAAGTAACATAAGTATACGCTTACAAAGGAGCTTTCATGAATAAAGAAAATATTAACCGTCTCATTTATATGTACATATTAGTATTTGTAGTTATCGTCATTGTTCAAATTATGTTTTTAGATGGTATAAACTGGGCAAGTACCATTGTCATGCCAGCCCTTGTTGCTTTACTCTCACTTGGCTTTCGTTCAAATGTGAAAAAAGATGAAGAAATTGCGCGTAAAGACGAGGCAAACTACAGAAATAAGAAAAACAAAAGGAACGAATCTTAGTATTTTTACTAAGATCCGTTCCTTTTACTATATTTTACAAATTAATTGAGGTCACTTTTGTTTCAGTGTAAGGTTCTAAACCTTCAATTGCACCTTCTCTACCGACGCCACTTTCTTTTAGGCCACCAAATGGAATATTTGCAGCACTAGGTGCACCGTTATTCCAACCGAGCACCCCGAAATCTAAGACATCTGTTAAATACACACCCGTCGCATAGTTTTCAGTGAAGTAATATGCAGCTAAACCAAATTCTGTACCATTTGCCTTGGCCACTGCCTCATCTAAGTTACTGTAGCTTTGGATCGGGGCAAGTGGTCCAAAAGTTTCCTCTTTCATACACAACATGTCATCGCTGACATTAGAAAGGACTGTGGGTTCTATGAAGTAACCTGCTTCTTTATTACCTTGTCCACCAGTTTCAACTTTCGCACCTTTACTGATCGCATCTTCTAATTGATTCATGACCTTATCATAGCCATCTTCATCAATTAAAGGCCCAATTTTTACTCCGTCTTCCATACCATTACCCATTTTTAACTCTTTAACTTTTGCTGTAAGTTTTTCTGTGTATTCTTCTAGAACATCTTCGTGAACATACAGTCTATTTGCACAGACACAAGTCTGTCCCGAGTTCCTGAATTTGGAGGCAATCGTACCTTCTACAGCTTTGTCAATATCTGCATCCTTATGAACAATTAATGGTGCATGTCCTCCTAGCTCCATCGTTACATTTTTAACAGTTACAGATGCGTCACTCATTAGTTTTTTACCTACTGCTGTTGAGCCTGTAAATGTGAGTTTCATAATCTTATCAGATTTTGTAAATATCTCACCAGCATCTTTACCAGAGGCATTGACGTACTGTATTACACCTTTGTCAAAACCTGCTTCTAATGCTAAATCAATAAATTTCATTGCGGATAATGGTGTCGCACTAGCCGGTTTTACAATAAAGGTATTTCCCGCTGCTACTGCTGGAGCCGCTTTTCTGGCCATCATTGCAACTGGGAAGTTCCATGGTGTGATTGCCGCAACGACACCAATCGGATGGCGCGTAACAACGATACGGTTGTTTTCTTTTGAAGAAGGTACTGTACGTCCATATATACGTTTAGCTTCTTCTGCGTAATATCTAATATAACTGTTTGCATAGTCGACTTCACCCAGCGCTTCAGTTAGCGGTTTTCCGCCTTCTTTCGTTACAAGTTCTGCAATTTCTTCTTTATTTTTATCAATTTTGTCAGCCCATTTAAAAAGTAAATCGGCTCTTTCATAGGCAGTGAGTTTCTTAAATGATTTAAAAGTCTCATCTGCTAAGTCTATTTTCTTTTCTATATCATCTTGACTATCTTTCTGCACTTTCCCAATTTCTTCTCTTGTTGCGGGATTAATTACAATAATTTCTTCTGACATTGTTTTTCCCTCCAAAAATAAAATCGTCCTATAAATAATTATAGGACGATTATTTTCAATTTACAAAATTTAAGATCACAGGCTCTGTTCTAAAATTGCATCTGCAATTTCATCTAAGTCTTTAACCGTGTATTGGAATCTGCCATGGAAAACATATTTCAAGAAGAATGCTTCTAGGTCTTCTTGGCCGACAATTACACGGATTGATGGATCTTCTGAGTAGTTTGTAATTGAATAGTTACCATTATCTTTAGGATTAAAATATATAATCGGTACGATATCGTATTGTAATTTCAACTTGTTTTTAAGCTTCTCTGCAGTAATCTTCGTCTCATCGATGACACCATTATAATGATTAACAGATACGTTTTTCTGATCTGCCTTTTCGAAGATTAATGTTTGTTCTCGTTTCTTATCTAGATCGAGTAAGTCGAAGAATGATTCTACATAAGGCACTGTTTCAAATTGTGCTTCATTCACACCATGTAAAATGTGTCCACTCCAATACTTAGAATCAATCAAGTAGATACCTGTACGTGTTAAAACTAAATGGTCGATTTTACGTGTATTCGTATAATTTCGTGAAGGTAGGAATACATTAGATAAGATAATCATATCGGATTCGCGGATTTTCTCATCTTTGACCAACTTATCTTTTAACTGAATCAAAGCTAAGTCTGTTAAATATTCACCTTTGTCTACTGAGAACTGATGTAAACTTGATAATTTGTTATCGAGTAAAGTCGTATCATTATAATACTTCTCATTTAAATTCGATAATTCTTTTTTGTGCTCAAGTCTTTCTGCTTCATGTTCACTTTCGTACTTCTGTACTAAAGATTCTTTTTCCTTAGCGTGATTGTTTTCAACAACTTTCACTTGATTGCGATGTTTAAAGTAATAAACTAAAAACCAGATTACTACTATAAGAAGAACGACAGCAATCGCAATAAAAATGGGATTAGTAAAGATTTCCGTGTTCATAACATTCCTACTTTCCAACAGTGCTCACCTAGCGATTTCTTAATAATTCTTTAAGCGCATCGACCTTATCTAATCTTTCCCAAGGTAAGTCAATGTCCGAACGCCCAAAATGGCCATAGCTTGCAGTCTGTTTATAAATTGGCTTTCTTAAGTTTAACATATCTATTATTCCATCTGGTGACAAATCAAACAGCGCTCTAATGACTTCAACAATTTTATTTTCATCATATTGTCCCGTTTTAAATGTATCAACAGAGATAGATACTGGTTGAGATACACCAATTGCATATGCTAATTGGATTTCACACTTATCAGCAATACCACTCGCTACAATATTTTTAGCAATATAACGGGCTGCGTAAGCTGCTGAACGGTCCACTTTTGTTGGATCCTTTCCAGAGAATGCACCACCACCATGACGTGCATATCCGCCGTAAGTATCCACTATAATTTTACGACCCGTTAAGCCAGCATCCCCTTGTGGGCCACCGATTACAAAACGACCTGTTGGATTGATGAAGTATTTAGTTTCATCATCTAAAAGATGTTCAGGTACAACTGCTTTAATCACATGCTCTAATAAATCATCATATATTTCAGAAGCAGGTATGTTCTCATGATGTTGGGTTGAGATAACAATCGTATCTACACGGAGCGGCTGACCCGCTTCATCATATTCAACTGTCACTTGGGACTTACCGTCTGGTCTTAAGTAAGAAATCGTCTTATCTTTTCTTACTTCTGTTAGACGTCTTGAAATTTTGTGAGCAAGTGCAATTGGTAAAGGCATAAACTCTTTCGTTTCGTTCGTTGCAAATCCGAACATTAGACCTTGGTCACCTGCACCAGTTGAAACCCCTTGTGATTCTCTCGTTTCAAAAGCATTGTTAACACCAACCGCGATATCTTCTGACTGTTCATCAATACCAGTTAATACTGACATCGTCTTATAATCAAAACCATACTTAGCATCCACGTAGCCTATTTCCTTAACAGTTTCACGAACTGTCTTAGGAATATCTACATAAGTCTCAGTACTGATTTCCCCTACAATTAAAGCAAGTCCTGTATTAACTACAGTTTCACATGCCACTCTCGCATATGGGTCACCTTCTAAAATCGCATCCAAAATCGCATCAGAAATCTGATCTGCAATTTTGTCTGGGTGTCCCTCTGTGACTGACTCTGATGTAAATAACTTTCTTTCTGACATTAAAATTCTCCTTTATAGCTAAATTAGCTATCTCCTAAAGCAAAAAATAAAGCCTTATTCTCCACATAAACATAGAGAAAAAGGCTCGCCCTTTTCCCTTATCGCTCAGAATTACTCTGCATTCTTTAGCACCTTTCTTGAAAAGGAGGTTGCTCTGGCTTCACAGGGTTTGATCCCTCCACCACCTCTTGATAAGAGATAACTTAGCTATATATTACAATATTGATATGTGATAATCAAGATTTAGACCAAATCAAACTAATATAATAAGTTAAATTTATTTCTTAAATTAGAAATGTGCATCATTACTTATAGATGTACTCTTATTATAGTGTTATCGTAAAAAGTAATGTGTTATACTAATTTCTAAATAATGCGTTTTAATTCAAATATTTTTGGAGGCGAATCATGGTTAATCACAAGAGTTTAATCGAGGACTTAGTCGCTAAATCCTCAACACACAAACAACTATCAAACAGTGAACTAGTAGAGGCTTCTTTACGACGTGGTGAAGCTACATTAACAAACACTGGTGCCCTGCGTGCTCAAACTGGTGAATATACAGGCCGTAGCCCTAAAGATCGTTTTGTCGTAAAAGATAGCGTATCTGAAAATAAAGTCGATTGGGGAGAAGTTAACCAACCGATTTCTGAAGAAATATTCGACAATTTGTTTGAAAAAGTGACTACATACTTAAATGAAAAAGAAGAGTTATTTGTTTTTAATGGCTATGCTGGTGCTGATCCTCAGACTCAACTAAAACTACAAGTTGTTAATGAATTTAGTTGGCACAACATGTTTGCTAAAACTATGTTTATTCGTCCTGAGACTAAGGAAGAAGCATTAGCAATCGACGCTGAATTTACAATTGTCTCTGCACCAACTTTTAAAGCAGATCCTGCTGTAGATGGTACAAAATCAGAAGTATTTGTACTCGTTTCCTTAGAGAAGAAAATTATTCTTATTGGTGGTACTGAGTACGGTGGAGAAATGAAGAAATCCATCTTCTCTATCATGAACTTCTTATTACCTGAACAAGGTGTAATGAGTATGCACTGTAGTGCAAATGTCGGTGAGAACAAGGACGTTGCACTATTCTTCGGTCTATCTGGTACAGGTAAGACGACGCTCTCTGCAGATCCTGAACGTGATTTAATCGGTGATGATGAGCACGGCTGGAATGAAGATGGTGTATTCAATATTGAAGGTGGTTGCTATGCTAAAACAATCAACCTATCAAAAGAAAAAGAGCCCGAAATTTTTGAAGCAATCAAATTTGGCTCTGTTTTAGAAAATGTTGTTATTGATGAAGAAGGTAATCCGGATTATGATGATGATGCATTAACTGAAAACACACGTGCCGCTTACCCACTTAACCATATCGATAACGCACGTATTCCATCAGTTGCAGGTCACCCGAAAACAATTGTCTTCCTAACTGCAGACGCATTTGGTGTATTACCACCTATCTCTAAGTTATCTAAAGACCAAGCAATGTATCACTTCTTGAGTGGATTTACATCGAAACTTGCAGGTACAGAACGTGGTGTCACGTCTCCACAACCAGTATTCTCAACAGGTTTCGGTTCACCGTTCCTACCATTACATGCAACAGTCTATGCAAATATGCTAGGTGACTTAATTGATAAGCATGATGTTAACGTCTACCTGGTTAACACAGGATGGACTGGCGGAGAGTACGGCGTTGGTAAACGTATGGATCTCAAACACACTCGTTCTATGGTTAGACGTGCAATCAGCGGTGAATTAGAACTTGGTGAATTTGTTAAAGATGATGTCTTCGGATTATCTATCCCTACTGCTGTCACAGGTGTTCCTGAAGAAATTTTAGCGCCTGCTAATACTTGGGAATCAAAAGATGCTTATAATGAAAAAGCAGAAGCACTTAAAGATCAATTCATTGAGAACTTCAAAAAATTCGGTGAAGAATCTGCAGAAATTGCAGCTAAAGGCGGATTTTAAACAATAATTAGATACAAAACGGACCCAACAATTATTCTTTGTTGGGTCCGTTTATTTTACTGACAACCATGTTCTCTTACTTCATTATATAGATGAAGAATACATTCATCTTTTAACAATTCGCTTTTATCTTCATCATCAATATCTTCTATTTGTGTGACTAACTTAGGTCCTAGTGTTTCCTGATAATCTTGTAGTCCATCCAAGCGTTCTATGTTACAACAGAATGCGGCTTTACTAAAGGTATCTTCACCGTCATTTACTGTGTATGTTCCAACGAAATGTAAGTTTACTACCAAACCACCTGTTTCTTCATACAGCTCTCTTTGAGCTGCTTCAACAAGTGATTCTCCTTGTTCAACTTTACCACCGGGAAATTCTAATCCTCTTTCTTTATGATGCGTCAACAGAAACTGATTATTAAGTTTAGGAATAATTAGCACATGATCTGTCTGATCGACATACTCATATTTTAAGGTAACATCGCGTCCTTTAAAGTCTTTAAATGTTTTCATTTAAACTCCTCCCCTTGCAGTCTACGTATTATCGGCCTACAATAACTGTACTACTATTAAAAGGTGATTGACTAATGAAAAAAATTCTAATCAGAGCAGTTCATTTCTATCAAAAAAATATTTCCCCCATGTCACCGCCAACTTGTCGTTTTTACCCGACTTGTTCAAATTATGCAATCGATGCTATAAATGAACATGGCGCAATCAAAGGGTCGTACTTAGCAACAAGGCGTATTCTTAAATGTCATCCCTTCCATGAAGGTGGGTTCGATCCGGTACCAGTAAATACAAAGAAGAAAAAATCTAAATCTTAGTATCATCTTTCAATACCTTTTCATCTAGGTCTAGAAACATATTTCTATTAATTGTTCTAGATATCTTTCCAGTTGATGTTAATTTAATCTCATCAACATAGTGTATTTCTCTTGGAATTTTATACTTCGCTAAATGCTCATAAAGATGATTTAATAGACGGGGCTTATCTACAGGTTCTTCTAAAAGTAAAACGGGAACCTGCCCCCACTCGTCATCATCTTTTTTAATAACCACACAGCGATTCACTTCATCAAGCATATAGACAACATCTTCTATTTCTTTCGGATAAATGTTCTCGCCACCACTAATAATTAAATCATTACGACGATCAAGAATATAAATGTATCCGTCATCGTCAATACTCGCGACGTCTCCTGTATTGAAATATCCATCTGTATGATTCATATCTGCATTTAAGTATTCTTTAACGACAGAGTCTCCTTTAATTAGGAGTTCATGGGTTGATTCATCTAGCTTGATTTTAGTCGCAGTAGTATGAATATTCCCCACTGTACCATTTAGAATGTTTTTGTCATTGGAGGATATTTGAACAATCTGAGAGCAAGTTTCAGTCATACCAAATGAATTATAGACAGGTAATCCTTGGTCGATTGCTGTTTTTAACAATTTAGGTGTTGTACTCGCCCCACCTAACAGTATGCCTTCAAGGCAGTGTTTACCTTTAAATTTTAATAAGCGTTTTAGCATCACAGGAACCATTGAAGTATGGCTAACTTTTTCATTTTCTAAGATTGACCACACAGATTCAGGGTCAAATTTATTAACTAAAATTAAAGTACTTTGACTCATTACAGTTCTAAACATAACTGACAATCCTGAAATATGAAAAATTGGATTGACCATCATCCATACACTGTCTTCATTATAATTCATTTCATTCTGGCAATTATTATGTGATGCCTGGTGATTTCCATAGGTTTGTGGGACCGCTTTTGAACGCCCTGTGGTACCTGAAGTAAACATAATGGATAATATATCATCCGCATCTGGTTGATTCACCATTGCAGTTGCTGATGGCAAGTCATACAGCTCATCAAAATGAATTATTTTAGTATCGGGTATCTCAGCTTGAATTGTCGTAATGACTGTATCAACAACGACATCATCAAGCTGTGATCTAATTTCATGACCAGTTAAACGTGTATTTAATAATACCATTTCTACACCATGTAACATTAGACCATGTATTAGAATCACTGAGTCCAAAGAGTTATCGATTAAAAGCCCGACTCTTTTTTGATTTAAAGTTTCTAGGTGAGTCGACAACTCATGTGATTTCATATATAACTGTCTGTAGTTTAAAGTCTTATCTTTATATTTAACCGCTAGCTTGTCTGGATTTTCCAACATAGCAGATTCTAGCCATTTATATGACATTTAAATCACCTCAAAAACACCCATCAGAGACGGGTGTTAGATTTTACTATAAACTTTATGGGAATTTAGGGAATTGATCGAAGTCAGGATTTCGTTTTTCTTTGAACGCATCGCGGCCTTCTTTCGCTTCATCTGTTGTGTAGTAAAGTAATGTTGCATCTCCAGCGAACTGCTGTAAACCTGCGAGTCCATCTGTGTCTGCATTCATTGCTGCTTTTAAGAAACGTAAGGCAGTTGGTGAATGTTTCATAATATCTTCACACCACTCCACTGTTTCATCTTCTAATCGTTCTAGCGGTACAACCGTATTGACTAAGCCCATATCGAGTGCTTCTTGTGCATCGTATTGACGGCATAGGTACCAGATTTCACGTGCTTTCTTATGACCGACGATTCTTGCTAAGTAGCCGGAACCATAACCAGCATCAAATGATCCTACTTTAGGTCCTGTCTGACCAAATCTTGCATTATCCGCAGCAATTGTTAAGTCACAGACCACTTGAAGTACGTTACCGCCACCAATTGACCAACCTGCAACCATGGCAATGACTGGTTTAGGAATGATACGGATAAGTCTTTGTAGGTCAAGTACATTTAGACGGGGCACTTCGTCTGTCCCAACGTAGCCACCGTGACCACGTTTCTTCTGGTCTCCACCTGAACAGAAGGCTTTGTCCCCTTCACCAGTTAAAACGATCACAGAAATTCTTTGATCGTCTCTTGCACGTGTAAAGGCATCAATCATTTGTTGCACTGTATCCGGTGTAAACGCGTTATGTACTTCCGGACGGTTTATCGTAACCTTACCAATACCGTTATAATATTCATATTTAATCTCAGTATATTCTTTAATTGTTTCCCAAACTCTAGTCATGAATTTTCCTCCTGTAAATAAGCTTTCAGTATTTTAATGAAGACATCAAATGATTCTAGATGTATATTATGTCCACAAGATTCTACTATTTCTAGTTTAGCACTTTTTATAAGCTGTGACATCGTTTTACCTATAGAGACGAACTTCTCATCCTCTTGCCCTACCATTAATAAGACCGGTTGATAGATGCTTTTTATATCATCCCAGTAGGAGTCTTGGACTCCGGTACCATACTTGAGTAGGCTATCTGCTGCTTCCGATGGATTTAGGCTTTGTCGTTCACTTTGCTGTTGATTTAAAATGTCTGGATCTATATGTTGTTGACTATTAAACAGAGGCAGTGCTTGCCAGTCCTTTAAAAACATCTGATAGTTCTCAATCATCTTATCATGTCGGTCTTTATCAATCTGTTGTCTATTCACTCTATTTGCCTCATCCTTTATACCTGCTGAGGCACTTTCTAAAATCAGGAGTTCAACACTATCAGGCTGTAAAACTGTAAAGGCAAGCGCCACTCTACCACCCATCGAATAACCAAATATGTCGACCCGATTAAGATTTAATTCGTTAATAATGTCATCCAGTCCACTTGCGATATCCTTCATAGTATAGGAAATGCCCACACTCTTTGTACCTGCGAAACCTGGTAAATCTACTAAAATAACATTTCTAATATCACTTAAGGATTCAGCAATCTTTTTCATACTATTACTTGTCGATAAAAACCCATGTAATAAAATAATCGTTTGACTCTGATTATGATCTAAATACTCATAATTAAGCTTCAAAATCTGTCACCAACTGCTTTATTTCAGCTTTAAGACGATTGTGACTATCTAGGTTATATTGACGATCTGTCATGATTTCTATCAACTGACGACCGTCCCTGTTTAGCATGTCACTAGACAGTGCTTCAATAGAATTTATTCGATTATATTCGTAATCATATAATTTAGCAGCATGTTCAAAATTTAAATCTAATGGTGTTCCAAATAATCTCTCAAAGTGTGGCTTATGACTATACTGCGGTAAATACGAGAATATATTACCACCATTGTTATTAAAAACAATAATTGTAAAATCAATATTTTCTAATTTAGCCATCAATAAACTATTCAAGTCATGGTTCATAGATACATCACCAATGAGCATAGTCACTTTTTCTTTTGTAGCCAAACCTAAGGCAGTTGAAATCACACCATCGATACCATTCGCACCTCGGTTAGAAAAAACATCATGCTTAACAGGCGTGTCATAGCGCTCAAAATCTCGAATCGGCATACTGCTAGATAAGAAGAATGTTCTTTCTTCATTCGTGCCTTGAATTATATCATAGACATATCGACCTTCATCATCGTATTGATTGATGTGCTTATCTACACACTGACTAATTTCATTAGATAAGGCTTCAAACTGCTTGCTTAAATCAGCTTGATTTGTTGGCTCTACTAACCTTGGTAAAATTTCACAAACCGTTCCATAATAAGTGACATCTGGTGTCTTAGGAAACGGTTTAATATCTTGAAATTCACTGATGAGGAATTGTGGGAGTGATGTCCATTTTAAAAAATTATTTGTTAATTTAGATGTTACCGGTTCACCAATTCTAATAATAAAATCCGCTGATTCATCAATGTATGCCTTAAAGGACTCCGTTAAATGTGAAAAGATCATATCGTGGTTGACTATTGTCTTATCAAGTTTTGTTCTTATATTTTGTCTAGGATCACAGATTACAGTTAAATTTTTTGAATTTAGTAGCGGTAATAATTCAGTCAAATCCTCTGCAGTTTCTCCTATCAACACAAGTCCTTGACCATTTAATCGTTCAATATTCCTAGGAACGGTTAACGGTGCACTTATATCCTTTTGTTTTCTATGAAAATGCACCAACTGCTCGACGTCAGGCATAATAGGTTCTCTAATTGGAATATTAAAGTGTACTGGTCCCATGTTTACACCAGTAAAGTACTGACTCGCTTGTAGCACCTTGTCTTCAATCAAACTAAGCGCAGAATCATGATCATCTGCAACTGGTAATTCAGTTTGGTAGCGAACAAAATTACTAAACATACCATTTTGATTAATCGCTTGAGGCGCCCCTACATTTTTAAGTTCAGCTGGACGATCTGAAGTAATCACAATCAATGGTATGTGGCTGAGTCCCGCTTCACTGACTGCTGGTGTATAGTTCGCAGCTGCCGTACCTGATGTACATAAGATGCCAACAGGTTGTCTTTTTTTCTTAGATAAGCCAATGGCAAAATATGCGGCACCACGCTCGTCAGGGTGAATGTAAGTTTTAATATGTTCATGTAATTCACAAGCAATAGCCAGGGGCGTTGATCTCGACCCAGGGCTAATTACAATTTCAGACATGCCATATTCATATAAGGCATCAATATAATTAAACGTTTGCGCTGTTAGTGCGTTTGTATAAGTCATTAGTAGTCGCCTCCAGGACGTTTAACATCGGTGTGAACTTGATTTCCGTTTCTTGAAATTCAGCTTCTGCATCAGAACCTTTAACGATTCCACATCCTGCAAACAAGGTTGCACTACTCGCTGAAATCAACATAGATCTTAAGCCTACGGCAAATTCACATTCCTTATCTTGATGAATGAGGCCAAGTGGGGCTGCGTATAAACCTCTTGTACCGTATTCATTTTCCTTGATATATTCTCTTGCTTTCTCTTTTGGTAGTCCACCGACTGCTGGTGTTGGATGAATTTGTTTTAATATTTTAAATTCATCAGCTTCACTATTCAACATCGCCTGAATCGGTGTATACAAATGATAAATATATTTATTTTCTAATAGCTGTGGTTTCTTAGTATAGTTTAAACCATCAGAAAATGGTGCAATATCATTGATGATAGACTCTCTAACAACTTTGTGTTCAAAAAGATTTTTCTCATCTTGTAATAAGAAGTCCTTGTGTTCATCGTTTTCGTCAGGATCAACGAGTCTTTCTATAGAACCAGCAATCGCATTTGTACTTAATTCTTCACCATAAATTGAAAACAATTTTTCAGGTGTCTTAGATACAAAGGTCGACTTCCCTTTTTCATAATATATCGTGTACGTATCTGCCTCGTCTTTTAAACGCCTTATTAAATACAAGCGTTTTGCTTTAGACTCAAATCTGATTAATTTTTGCCTAGCAAGCACGACTTTTTTAAAGTCACCATCCAGTTTTTCAATTGCCTCATCAACTAATTCCTTCCACTCTTTAGGGAAGATGTCTCTCATACTTTTAACTACTGGCTTATCCTTATCCACTAACTCAATCGCTTCTATAGAAGATAAGACTTCATCTATTTCTTCAATTAACTCATTTAAATTAGCCGTAGATTTTAAGCGTGTTAAAAATAATTCTTGATTTTTTAAATCAAATTGCCATTCTGGTAAATGGAATTCGACCATTCTAAACTCATTCCACTCATCCGTAGTATCCTTATCATCAAACAGTGTGCCACCAAACAAGTTCAATTTTGATTTTAAGTAATCTGCAAGTGGTTCCATTTGAATATTTGAAAATAATTTTTGTTTACTTTCCTGTAGAGCAATTGGATTAAATCGATCTCTCCAGATACTATCTATATAATTAATGCCAATCGTATTATATGTATTATCTTTTGACCTAAACCAATAGCGTGAGCCCTTGGATTCCTTGAAATAAGTAAAAATTTGCTCTTCGTCGATTTGATATTCATTTATAGGGAGATGCAAAGTTAAATACTGACGATCAGAATCCAAAGTGATCTGCTCTATAAAAGTTTTAGACGATTCTAATTTCATGAGTCACACTACCTTCAATATAATTAGTTTCATTTTATCATTTTTTAACGACTGTGTGTATGGACAAGACTTAAATATGATAAAATTAAGCACATCATGTTTTAAAGGAGAAAGTCATGCAAGAAGCTACTGTTCATACAGGAATTAAAAAATATTTAATGCTAACGCGACCTCATACATTAACAGCAAGTTTTGTTCCGGTCTTTATTGGTACGGCGAGTGTCATGTTGTTCAGTGATATTCGCTGGACCATGTTCTTTCTCATGTTAATTGCAACTTTGTTAATTCAGTCTGCAACGAATATGTTCAACGAGTACTACGACTTTAAACGTGGTCTCGATTCCCATGAGTCTGTTGGTATTGCTGGTGCCATTGTCAGAAATGGCATGAGCCCGAAGCTTGTCTTGTCTATTGCGATTAGCTTTTATGTAATCGCTGGGATACTAGGCATAATCATCACGATTAATTCTTCCTTTTGGATTCTCTTAGTTGGTGCGATTTCTATGGCGATCGGTTACCTCTATACAGGCGGGCCTATTCCAATATCTTGGACGCCTTTCGGTGAAATATTTGCCGGATTTTTCATGGGAACAGTTATCATAATGATTACCTTTTATATCCATACTGGTACACTTCATGTCTTCCCACTACTGATGTCAATACCATCAGCAATCACTATCGGTCTTTTGAATATGGCGAATAATATTCGGGACCGTAAGAAAGATAAGGAGAGCGGACGAAAAACATATGTGATATTAGTCGGTAAACCATTTGCTGTAGCGACTGCAGCCGTGTTGTTACTATTTTCATACTTATTCTTAATTTATATGGCATTTTTCACAGATATGGGGTCAGTATTTCTACTCATTCCTCTTCTATCAATTCCCTTAGCCATAAAAACAATTATGCTGATGAAAAAAGGGAATACCCCTGTCGAATTGATTCCAGCAATGGCTTCAATGGGTAAATTAAACACAGTGATGGGGCTACTTATGACAATAGGCCTTATCATTTATGGCTTAACTGGAATATAATTTCAATTAGAAATTGTATTTAACAAAAAATTCTATATAATTGAAGTTGAGTAATCAAACTTAGGGGGATTTATAATGGACTTTAAAAAACCATTTATTATGGGAGGTATGGCGTTAACACTAGCACTTGCTGCATGTGGTAATGCTACTGAAGAAGATCAAGCGGACAACGAAGGCACAGAAGAAGCGAGCGAAGATTCACTTTCGTATTCAGGGGCAAATGGTGACTACACTTTCAACAACTTTACAGTCGTTGAAGTACCATCAACAGACGAAGAAGGTAATGAAACGTCTGTACCTGCAGTTGCCGTCGAATTTGATTTTGAAAATACAACCGATAATGCTGTAACACCTTCTGAATCATTCAGTTTAGACTTAGCTGTTAGGCAACTTAGTGATGCAGGTGAAGCACCGACAGATAACTTAACAATGGATTTAGAAGATGGCAGCGAGTTCGATGAAGGTAAGGCAGCAAGTTCAGAATTAGTGGATGCAGGGGAATCTTCGACTGCTGTTGTTGTATATGGACCACTCGATCCCGAGATGGACACTCACCTTCAGGCTAGAGAAAACCCGTTAGAGGAAACAGAAGAACTTGACGAAACGCTAGAACTTGACTTCTCTGCAGTAGATTCTGCTGAATCAGAAGAGTCTGGTGAAGATTCTGAAGAATAGTCTTCTACTTATAAGCCAAAAGGTCAATGTGATATCACATTGACCTTTTTTTATGACATTATTTGGTTTTGGTTAAAATGAATTTCGTTCCTTCAGCTTCATATGTGAGTTCTCCACCTTCCATATCTAGGCGAACTGACATTACTGTGTGGGGTTTATTATTAAAGTCTCGATAATTTATTCTAATGCGAGAATTGAGTGTTTGGTCAGGTTGCATATAAAATTTTATGATGACAACATCATTCTCATCTTCTTCTTTGATGTAATGATATTTAGTCGTAAAATCATAACCTTTTACATAGACCTTACTAATTTGAAATGGGTTATCACTCTTATTTTCTACGCGAAACATCATATATCTACCGCGGTCATCCGTTCGCCAACCCACTTCATCAATCATTAATTTCGGTTGTGTCGTCATCACTTCAGAACGTTTTCTTGCTGTATATGCACCTAAGGCCACAATTAGGGCAATAAACAAGCCGAC
Organism: Jeotgalicoccus marinus DSM 19772; assembly: GCF_000425825.1. Lineage (GTDB taxonomy): Bacteria > Bacillota > Bacilli > Staphylococcales > Salinicoccaceae > Jeotgalicoccus > Jeotgalicoccus marinus. The sequence goes on along the minus strand of NZ_AUEE01000007.1, from coordinate 94,361 downwards.
GATAACAATTACATCTAACCATACTGATAAGGGATCCATTTATTCTCAACTTCTTTCTATAGTTCCTTTACATTATTTTACCATTAAATTTATGTTATCTAAATAAATATGATACATTGAAGATGATAACGAAGGAGAGATAAATATGATTCAGGTACTGATAGCAATTGGTATTGCCTTTTTTGCCTTCTTAATTCTTGCCATTGCCCTCTTTATATCTACCAACAACAAAAATTCTAAATAAACACTTGACCTTGACGTTACGTCAACTCTTATTATGAGAAATGTCAGGAGGGATGATATGGAATATACAGTCAGTCAGCTCGCAAAATTATCAGGCGTTTCTAGTCGTACATTGAGATATTACGACCAGATTGACTTACTCAAGCCAGCTAAAATCTCAACATCAGGTTATCGAATTTATGGTAAAAAAGAAGTCGATTTGCTGCAGCAGATTCTCTTTTATCGAGAATTGGATGTTGGCTTAAAAGAAATCAAACAGATGATTAATGATAGTGATTTTGAAGCGCTTAACACTTTAAATGCGCACTATAAAGCATTGACTGACGAACGTACCCGCCTCGACGAAATAATCAAAACCGTGGAAAAGACGATTTTGAATCATAAAGGAGAGATCGATATGTCAGATCAAGAAAAATTTGAAGGGTTTAAAAAAGATTTAATCAATAAAAACGAAGCAGAATTCGGCATTGAGATTAGAGCAAAATATGGTGATACAACCATAGACGAAAGCAATGCAAAATTAATGGGCATGAGTGAAGATGATTACGAAGCGTTCAGAAATCTAGAACAAGAAATTATCGAGTTGTTAAAAACAGCAATACAAACTAATGATCCAGCTTCTGAAGCTGCCAAACTACTCGCGAGTAAACATAAGGAGTGGCTAAGCTTCAGCTGGCCTTCTTATTCTAAAGAAGCGCATAGAGGCTTGGTGGAAATGTACGTTCAAGACGAACGATTCAAGCACTATTATAATCAACATGTAGATCAGGGTGCTGAATTTTTAAGAGACGCAGTGCTTGAGTATACAAAATAAGTGTGAAAAATTGATTAAACTTATATAATCCAAAAATGCATGCTTCATGGCATGCATTTTTTACTTGCTAGGCAACTCTTGCTTTTGTATGTCAGCAAGGTCTAAAAATAATTGCTTAAGCGATTCATTATCAGTTTTCTCAGCATAGTTATTAAGCAATCTAATATTTACCTCTGCATCTGTCAGTTGACCTAAATCATCCTGAATATCTTCTGCCTTTGATGCAATCTTCTTGTGCGTCACAGACGATAATTTACCTAAATCCTCAGCAGGATAGCGTAATTTTTTTGCTTCTTTTCTTAATTCATGTACGCCTTCATAGTCTTCTAAATCTAAATGCTCAAAGTTTTCCAGCAACTTTTCTTCTTTCTTTTGCAATTGCTTCTTAATGTCCTTATCTAGTTTTTTTGGCTTTTTAAAAGATAATTGCTCAATGGCTTTTGTTGCATCGTCTATTGCTGTTGTTGAGGTTAAAGTATTCGTTTTATTAAATGTGCGGTTCATTTCACGGCGACGTTCTTTAGTAAAATGATTAAATAATTCTTTGTATTCATTACTTAACTCTGGTTCTTTAGTCGCAACAACTGTACACCAATCATTTAATACATCAATTTCCCTAACTGGTCCATAGATAGAAGCAAAGTCTTTCAATGAATTATTAACATGATCATAGTCCGCTTCATCCATAGAATTTTTTAAAAAGTTAAACATACTTCTCAGTTTCCTACTATTTGTGCGTATTTCATGCGCATAGTCTGGATTAAAAGGATTATTTCTAAAATTGGTATACGCCTTATGCAAAACTTTCAGTCTCTTATACATTACTTTTCTAGCTTCTTCCATATTTCATCGCCCTCACTATTAGTGAAATTTTATAATATATACCCCCACTACTGGTAATTTATGCTTCTGAAATAATATCCATCATTAATTCTTTACAGCTGCTCTTATATAAGCCACCAAATTTCGCAAGATGTACAAAAATTAAATAGAATTTATAAAACCTAATCCGCTTCCATGCATCAGCTTCTAATGGATAAGCCTCATCATAAGCATCATAGAAGTCGCCACTGAATCCACCAAAAACAGTTGTCGCACCTAAATCAAACTCACGGTCTCCATAGAATGGGGACGGATCAAATAAGACAGGTGTCCCATCACGTTCAAACATGTAATTTCCTGCCCACAAATCACCATGTAAGAATGACGGTTTGCTATTATGGTTTTCTAACGTTTTTACGATGACCTGGCGTGTTTTATCGTATAGATCTAGGTCATCCTTATTCCAGTAACCTCTTTCTAAGACTATATCTCGAATTACATCGAGTCGTCGTTCCACAAATAGTTCTATCCAAGAATCCGTCCATGCATTATCAAAGGTCATATCCCCACCTTCATGTGGAAAATCATAACCAAATTGACCATTTTCATTATGTTCTAAATGTAATTTAGCCACCATATGACCTAAATCAGCTTGACTACCACTGCCCTCATCAATAAATGAAAGCAGTAAATATGCATCACCATCGATTTCCCCACTACTGATTACTTTTGGTGCATTGACACCAATCTCAGCAAACTTTTTAAGACCCGCTGCTTCAGATAAATAAAATGCCTCAGTACGGTTCGGCTGTACCAAGAGAAAATATTCTTTAGATTTAGTTTCTACTTTATATGCATCATTAACGTCCCCACCAGCAACAGGGCTAATAGAAACAATATCGGAAATTGGTAAATTATTATGCCATTTTTGATTCAAGACCATCACTCACTTTCAACAATCTCATACAAATTATTTCCCTAAATGGTTGATGGGCAAACTGATGTTAAAATGAATAATGGCCCTCTGTCATGAGCACAGAGAGCCACTAAAACTAAATATATTATTCTCCACTTAATTTAACTAAGATCTTAGATTGATTCTTATTATTTAACAATTCTTCAAAGCCTTTTGTCACAACATCTTCCAGTTCAATCTGATCTGTAATGACTGGGCTTGGGTCGATTTGACCACTTTCGATCATTTTAACAGTTGCTTCAAAAATATCTGGCTCATATGCAAGTGTAGATGAAATTCTTACACCACTTGCCGTGAGTAACATTGGATTGAAATCCATTTCTTTTTCAAAAATAGAGACGATAGTTACCATACCTCGAGCTCGTGTCACAGCAATGGCTTGATTCACAGTTACCGGAACACCTGCGACTTCAAAAGCTCTATCCACACCATCAGGATAATATTTTTTCACAAATTCTTCAGGGTCCTCATTGCCTGAGTTAACAACATAAGTTGCTCCAACTTCTTTAGCTTTTTCTAAGCGATTATCACTTAAATCAAAAACGATAATATCCTTAGCACCAGCTGCACGAGCTGCAATAACAGTTAACAACCCAATCGGTCCAGCCCCAAATACTGCAACAGAATCACTGAAATTCATTTCAGATTCTCTAATAGCTTGTAATGCAACAGCTGTAGGTTCTACAAGCGCTCCAATTTGTAATGATGTGTCATCTTGTAATTTGACTATATTTCGCTGATCAACAACTGTAAAGTCAGCAAATCCACCATCACTACCGAGACCAACAAAGGTAAATCCTTTGTACATGTCAACTAAAGGATTGTCATGAACCTTACCTGTAATTAGAGGATTGATAGTAACCTTATCTCCTACTTTAAGGCCATCTACCCCACTACCAACTTCTTCTATCACGCCAGAGAACTCATGTCCCATAGTCAATGGTGCTTGTCTTCCAGTTAATGGCGAGGCTTCATCTTTTGGAATGAAAATTGGACCTGCGTTGTATTCATGTAAATCACTTCCACAAATACCCGTCCATGCCACTCTAACCTTAACATCATTCTCTTTAACTTCTGGTATTTCAACATCTTCTACGCGAATGTCTTTTGCTTCGTAAAATACTGCCGCTCTCACTTGCAATCATCCTTTCAAATGTTGTTCTACTATTATTATCTCTTAAATACAAAATTTTTCAAATAATATCCATGATATTCATAAAAATTTTTAGATTATTATGACTTATATGTGAATCGTTAATTTTACTAAATGAAAGCATAAAAAATGGACACGCGTTTAGACACGTGTCCACTCTCTCCATCATTACTATGGAGTTATGTAACGGACAGCGAGGGATTTGAACCCTCGAAACGGGGTTGCCGTTTACACGCGTTCCAGGCGTGCGCCTTCAGCCACTCGGCCAGCTGTCCAAAATAAAAAACAGAAGTGCGATTACACTTCTGAATATGACCCGTACGGGACTCGAACCCGTGTTACCGCCGTGAAAGGGCGGTGTCTTAACCGCTTGACCAACGGGCCATAACAAAAAAATGGCTCCACAGGTAGGACTCGAACCTACGACCGATCGGTTAACAGCCGATAGCTCTACCACTGAGCTACTGTGGAATAAAAGAGCGGGTAGACGGGATCGAACCGACAACATCAGCTTGGAAGGCTGAGGTTATACCATTTAACTATACCCGCATTAAAATGGTTCAGGACGGAATCGAACCGCCGACACTGTGAGCTTCAATCACATGCTCTACCAACTGAGCTACTAAACCATACTTTATGATAAATAATAATGGCGGTCCCGACGGGACTCGAACCCGCGATCTCCTGCGTGACAGGCAGGCATGTTAACCGCTACACCACGGGACCCGCTTATGTAAAGCATAAGAAAATTGCGGGAGAAGGATTCGAACCTACGACCTCCGGGTTATGAGCCCGACGAGCTACCACTGCTCCATCCCGCGATAATATTATTTAACATATATTTAATGTCTGTTACCTATAATACTTGTTTCCACATTACAATTCAAGTGTTTTTAACACTTTTCTTATATCAAATTTACACTTTCTTTACTATCATAGGTTTATATATAAAATCTCTAATGAGATAAACAATTGTTTTCAGTATTAAAGAATTATAAGATTAAACTATAAGTATACGGAAAGGAAGTTCTCATGGCTAACAAAAACAAACCAAATAACAAATTAATTAGACCTAGACATCTTAAAAAACTTGGTATTCCTGGAATGATAGTCATCCTACTACTCTTTATTGGTGTTACGGTCTATAACGATAATTTCGCAGGTAATGACGACGAAAATTCATCTGCCGAAACTTCTTCAGATAATGTAGTTACTGTGGACCAACATATTGATGGTGATACGACACGATTTAACTATCAAGGTGACACCCATAATTTTAGATATCTAATTATCAATACACCTGAAATCGGTAGAGATGGTGATGAAGATGATCCTTATGCACAAGAAGCATTTGAACGAACACAAGAACTCTTAGATAACGCTCAAGAAATTACAGTTGAGTTCGATGAAGAAAAAACTGATCAATACGACCGCTACCTTGCATATGTCTATGCTGATGGTGAAATGGTTAATGAAACGCTTGTACGTGAAGGCTTAGCCACTGTCGATTACGTTCACCCTCCTAATGATAAATATGAAGACATATTACGTGATGCTGAGGAAGAAGCGAAACAAAATCAAGTTGGCGTTTGGTCTGAATAATAAAACACCACATATCCTATGACACTATGTCATTAAAGAGGATATGTGGTGTTTTTCACTTATGCTTCTTGTTTATCTGGATGTTCAATCCAGTTTTGAGACCAGTCTTCAATGTCTTTAAGTACCGGTTCTAAAGACTTCCCTTTTTCTGTTAATGAGTATTTAATAACAACAGGTGTCTCTGGAATTACCTCACGTGTAATAAGTCCTTCTTGTTCCATACTCTTCAAACGATCTGATAAAACCTTACCACTTACGCCAGTTGCAGACTGAATTTCACCAAATCGAGAGTTTCCGTCCATCATCTGATAGATTAATAGTGCAGTCCATCGTTGGCTTAATATATTGACCGCTTTTTCAAAACGGGGACACATTTCGTGTTGAGCCATACATATCACTCCTCTTTCAATATATAATAGCACAAATCACCACCTAATAAAAGTAAAATATATTACTTGCTATTACGTAATTATAATTGTATACTTGGTTACATAAGGTTAGTAAATGGAGGAATAGTTATGGAATTTCATAAAAATAATGCAATTTATACAAACACTGTCTCATTAAATGTAAAAGATTTAGAAAAATCAACTGATTTTTATACAAATATAATTGGTTTTAAAGTGTTATCTAAAACTGAGACATCAGTCGATTTCACAGTAGATGGGAAACACACACTATTAAGAATTAATCTTGCAGAAAGCGACCGTCCTAATCACCGTACAAGCGGTTTATATCACTTTGCACTACTCTTACCAAAGAGAGAAGACTTAGCACTAATCACTATGCATTTAGCATCAAAACGTGTGCCACTTGGTTCTGCTGATCACCACGTTAGTGAGGCATTGTATTTAGAAGATATCGATGGTAATGGCATTGAAATCTATATTGATAGAGATCCTGATCAATGGATTTGGAACGACGGTCAAGTGCATATGGTTACTGACCGTTTAAACGCTGAAGACTTACTTAAGAATCAGCCTAACCCAAATGACTTTAAAGGATTACCTGAAGGTACTATAATGGGACATGTTCACTTACATGTTGGAAACCTAGTAAAAGGTGAAGAGTTCTATACTGAAGGGCTCGGCTTAAATGTTGCTCTACGTTTTGGTGGACAGGCTCTGTTTATGTCTAGTGAAAATTATCATCACCATATTGCAATTAATGTTTGGAATGGCGTGGGTGCACCTGCTAGTGAAAAAGGTACAGTTGGCCTCGATTATTTTGATTTAGTATACCCATCACAAGACGTTCTAGATTCTGCAGTATCAAGATTAACAAAACTTGGTTATCAAGTTGAAGTTAATGATTCATTTGTCGATGCTGTTGATCCATCAGGGACACATGTACATCTTGTGACACAAAATAGTCATAGTTAATTGAAAGACTTTCTCAATTACCGTTGACTCATTCTCAATTAAATTGTATATTAGTAATTGAAAATGATTATCAATTAAATATTAATAGGCCCCCTCTTATTAATTCTATAAAAATCATTTTCAGCTACTTTAATCTATATTCGCACATTATATGAAGCCGTACTCAGACCCAGAGTACGGCTTCTCTTTGTCTATAAGCAGATAATTTCCAGATACTTCTAAAACAGTTTATAATATGTCTACTATTATTAAACAAGGAGTGTGGTCATGAACTCATATTACAGCGATGTCGTTCAGTTTAGAGGCAGTCATTATGATTTTGGCCGCTATCAAGGTGAAAAATTAAAGGACTCTCCTATTTTAAAGAACAGACAGAAACAGTGGAAACCACGCATGCACAGACACTTTATAACTGATGAATCATTATCAATTGATTTCCTTAACAAAATTGCTCCACAAATCGTTGAAGAAATATACGGCTTAAGAGATGCCTTAGACTTAGACACTAAAACTGCCTTACAACAATTTGGCGGCTACTATTTGGAGTTAGTCGTGAGCGGCTGTTCTATATTTGCAGATGAGGATTTTCTCATTAGAAATTACGATAGTCATCCGAGAGGCTATGAAGGTCGTTACGTTTTTTATCAACCAACAGATCGTGGTTTAGCAACGATTGGTCCTTCAATGCAAATCGCAGGCCGTATTGATGGGATGAATGAGAAAGGCTTAACTATCGGTTATAACTTTACTCATACTAAGAAGAGTTCGGATGGTTTCTTATGTAGCATGATCTCAAGACTTGTCTTAGAGACGTGTAAAACCGTCGATGATGCAATCGATTTACTCAAGGAGGTTCCTCACCGTCATTCATTTTCTTATGTGGTACAAGATCAAGCAGGTATCCCTTATGTAATAGAAGCTTCACCAAGAAAAGTCATCCATAGACAATCTAATGTATGTACGAATCACTTCCATGTTCTCAATGAAGAAAATCGCTACAGACAAGAAGAAACTAGAGAACGTGAACAAAATATTATCAATTACCAAAGCGGTCAGCCAAAACCTTATGATGCTTTTCAGATTATGAATCAAATGAAACACGGTATTGCCTCTCATAAATATGATGCATCAGCAGGTACCTTGCACACATCCATGTACTTCCCTAAAACTTTAACTAGCCTTTTCTCCTTAGGTACAGATAGAAAGCCAGTTATCTTTGACTTTAATAAATGGATCAGTGGTGAGAATGTGAATGTAAGTAAATTAAAAGGACATATTAACTCTGATAAACTGTTCGTAAACATGAAATGACAGGTACCAAAATATTGGCACCTGTCATTTTTTTTATTCTAGCTCTTCAGGATGAACGAACCCTCTATTATTTTTCAATGTTTCTTCAATACCTGCTAACACTTCTTTTACATGTTCTGGTTCGTAGATATCCATCTTATCAATATCAATTGTATAAACTGGAGAAATTTCTTTATCTTCATACTCGCTTAAGAATTGCTTTTCATACATATTATATAAGTCTTCATAGTACTTCAGTAAGCCTGGGTTCCCTTCGATTTGCTCATAATAACGACCACGTCGTCTAATACGTCTCATTACTTCATCAAAAGAACCATGTACGAGCACCATTAAATCAGGTGATTTTTTATATAAAACTTGCTGTTTATATAAATCATGCAATTCTTCCATCATATTCTCATGTAACTCTAGATAAGTGTCGTACTCATCCTTATCCATAGATCCATTTTCAAACTGCAATCGCGCAAAAATCATTGCATCTTCATAAATAGATCGATCTAATACAGAATTTGGATGTGCCATAGCACTCTTAATCGCCTTAAAACGATGATTTAAGAAAAAGACTTGTAAATGGAAACTATATCTCTCCGGATCATCATAATACTTGGCCAAGAATGGATTGCCATCTACCTTCTCTTCTAATAAATCTACTCCGAAATGTTTGGCAATAACCTTGCCCCATTCTGTCTTACCAGCACCTATTGTCCCTGCTAATGTAATCAAGTAACCATCACCTTTACTATTAATACTCATTATATTCACCAAGTTATATTTTTTTAATAAACCCTTACTATAATAACATTTCACTGGGTAAATATGTGATAAAACTTCACAAATAAAATAACTTCGACATTATCGAAGTTATTTAGATTTGAATCCAGAGACTTGTGTCTCCCATTTCTGTTTATTTTTTTTAATAAATTGAATGAGTTCAGATTCTGTTTTGAATATGTAGTCGTCCATTTTGCTACTATCTATTGATGAGATGGTCATCCTAAAGCCAAAAAGTGGACGTTTAAATACAGTATATGACCACCGATCTGTATAAAAACTGATTGTCTCTTGATCCACATCTGTGATTACCCAAGATTCTGACTCTATAGTTTTTTTGATTTTCTCCATCTAATCTCACCCCTGTAATGATTATACAGTGATTTATAAATATTAATATTAGAAATTACAAAATGTTCCAATCATTATAATGTTAAATTTTGTCCACTATTAATAAAGTGATAGTTTTATACAAAAATAAGAAAAATTAATCAGTATAAATAGCTTATGACTAGTAAAATATATTGAATCAAAAAAAGCTTAACCATAATTGGTTAAGCTTTAAGAACGGAGATGGAGGGAATTTCTAAGTCTTATATCTCAAGGGATTCAAGCGCTCGTTGACAATATATTGCCAAGCTTAAAACTTTTAAACTCAAAACTCAGTTCCCTATACTACCGCTTTTTTTGACAAGCCACCTCTTCCCAGGTGGCTTTAGTCATGTATATTCTATATATACAGTCTATTTCAAAATGAACAGAAATTGTTCCTCGACATTCCTTTTCTCATAATTTAAATATGTAAGAAACAATAATGAAGTTCTGTAAAAATCTATTCACTCTTTAAAATATTGTTAATTAATGCTGCCGTTTTTTCTCTATCATACATACCATTATGCCCACCATCAGAACTGTATAATATATATTCAATTTTCTCTTTATCTTCCTGAGGTCTACTTTTAACGTATTCTTCAAAAATTCTAAATTGAAGTTCAACGTCTTCTCTGCTATCTCTATTAAGTAAATAAAAAACCTTTGGTATATATTTTGCTCTATGCATTTGCTCAATTACATTAAATCGATCACTGAACATCGATTGTATTCTATATTCATTGAGACCGGCGAAATTAGAATTAATTAAATTATAATATCGTCCACCTTGACTTATACTTCTAACATGTACTTGAGGATTATTAATAACAGCAGTACTGTTTTTATGCAAAATTGATGCAGCTAATGACATGAATCCTCCAGCAGATGAACCGTAATATACTGTTTTCTTAGGATAGACTTTTAAAAATTTTGATAACTTAATAATAACCTCACTCATCAAGGGGAAATAATATACATCTTTATCACCGATACCCCAACCTACAGTGATTTCATTATCATGTACCGTTGGATCATCTACAAATATACAATTCGCATTATAGTCTCTGTACCAACTACTTCTGGCGAATATTGGAGGTTGATTCTTTGCCGGATCATAAGCACCGTTAAAGAATACAACTAAATTATCTGTGTTATTTTTCAAAATAATTTTGAATTGGAAACTTACCCCTTTATGTATAACTTTTAAAATATTAGGATGAGCTTCTTTTATATGGTGTAGCTTTAAGTCTTCAAAGTTAACGGACAATGTTTTTTCTTTAAAAATTACCATGTATATCCCCTTTCCTATAAGCAGTAAATATATTATACTATAATAATTGAGATATTGGAGGATTGATTAAAATAGATAATATTATTAATAACTCAAAAAGTGATTTAGAAACTCAAATCACTCTATTCAATGAGTCTTCAGCTGCTGCGAGATTATATTATGATACTTCAAAACAAACTGTATTGACGGTAGTATATCAAAATTTAAATGAGTCTTCAGAATTTAACAATGATATAATCGTACTGTTTTCCAAAGAAAATGGGGTTCAAGAAAATGTTACACCTGATGATGTACTTAGGGTAGCTGAAAGAAGTCTTCGTTTTGCAAAATAATATACATTTAAACAACCGCCCTGACTTCCCTCAGAGGCGGTTTACCCATGAACGCTATTTTTGTGAACCTATATTATACCACATTCGCTCATATAAACGAATTATTAAATGTTCGTCTGAATAAGCTAAATATAATCATACCGTCTCACTTCATATATATGCTTAAATTCTACATATATAATGTGGTCATCTTTCGATACACTAACCACCCTACTCCAATTGTCTATATACTCTATCTTGCACTCGATCTGGTACTCATAACCAACGGACCAATATCGCAATACAACATTACAGTCGATTAACTCACGTAACTTTAACTCTAAGGCTTGTAGTAAGTCCTCTGTTAAGCTTGGCTCTGGCACGTGTAGTTGTGCCTCAATCATCTTATCCACATTCTCATACTGCTCGGGCATAGTGGCAAACGGTGCCCACTTAATCATGCCTCGACCTTGTGGGATGTTACTGTTTAGTTCCGATTGTGGGAGCTCACGATAGTCCATATAATCACCTCACGAGTAATTATATCGAACGTATGTTTGGTATGTAAAGATAAAAAAGACCACCTGCTGTGAGGTGGTTAAAATTCGAATTTTAGTCTGTTTTTATCAGGCTCTTTTTTATATAGGTCACTTATAGTTTGGCTTGCCCCATAAATATTTATATTGTTTTTACCGTTTCTAAAATCTAAGAAGCCTCCATCACTTGTGATATAACTATTGATGCCATTTTCCAGACCAACTGAGATGTGAAGAGAGTCATCAAATTGCATTCCTGATTGGATACTTATATTCTTTGCTTCTTCATTAGCGCTACTGCTAGGAGATCCTACATTAAGAGACATATGATCAAGTGAAGATATTAATTGTTCAGCTTCAGAAAATGCAGTTTGATTTATGAGTTGTCTATCTGTTAAAGGCAGCTTATCTATATCGCTGATTCTATCAATTTTATAATATGTTCTTGCATATTGGAGTCTTAAAATTCTACTCAGTTCATTCTCTACCCAACTTGAATATGCGATAAATTTATCATTTTCCTCCATTAACGCAACAAAATCCGTACAATATGAATGGTGTTTAGAATTTTTGTTGTTTAAGTCGAGCAAAAAATTGGTGTCCACGTATGATAAATCATCTATTTGATCTGCGGTAATGCCGTCAGATGTTCTAATAGAGAAAGCTTTAGTATTAGGGTTGGGATTGTTCATTTATCTCCCTCCCTACTGCGGAATAGTAATTCATCATATATATTTTTATTAAAATCTATACTATACTTTTTGTTTTTATTTTTTTCTCTAAAAGTGTCAGTTTTTTGTTTTTCTCTTTTTTGTTTTATTTTCGTTAAAATTTCTTCTCTTCTTTTCAGTGCGTTCATAGTACATCATCACTCAAAAATTTACTAGCGTCTTTATAGACACCTTCAATTCTTCGAATAATCTCACTGATATTATCTTCTATACCTTGAGAGTCTTTTATGTTTGTATTGGCTAAATTAGAGTTTCTCATAATAGCTTGGAAAAATGTTTCTTTAATATCTTTTTCAAGACCTTGGTTATAATCAGGTTGAACTAAAACATCACCCAGGAAACCATCTTTCTGATAAGATAGTTTATACCCTGAATATTTGATTCCATCCACGTTTGAGAACTGAGTTCTATTTTCAATCCAATTGTAATTCAACTCATTGGTAACTGTGTAAACTACTTCCACATTTCCTGTGTAGTCATGTAGTAGAGCTTTAAATATTTCGCTTGTCACTTTTGCAATAATTTCTGATGCAGGAGTATCAAGAAAACTTTCTTCGATTCCTGTACTTGTGCCAATTCTAAAAGTTTGTGGGTTTACATCTATATTGAAATCTAATTTTTTTGATGTGTGTGTCACATCTCTTTGTAAGGGTTCAAGAACATTGTCAATGACACTTCTAATTGTGTTCGCCTTAGTTCCTGACATATCCCCGATATTAGCTGGAAAAATCACCTCAATGGTTTTCATAATTTTTCGCCTCCATATTCTTTCTATCAATATCTATATTAGACTACAAATAGAAAAAATAACAGATTTTCATCGCAATCTATGAATAAGAAATTGCGAAAATCTTAAAAATGGCATAAAAAATACCCCCTCTTACAGCCATTCCAGTAACTGTTTGAGGGGTGTTTTAATCTTAAATGGTATTTGTTAAATCACTATATTGTAGTTTTTAGTATTGATTACACTTGTTTTATGATGTTTTTATTTTATTGCGTTCTTCTTATGCCAATCTAGCACTTTCGAGTCTTTCTTCGTACTCAACTTCGTGAGTTTACCCCACAGTTTCGCTTTACCAAACGATACTGCTGGATTACGGACACCAAGCGGAACAAAGTAGTAGTTACTATCTTTTCTGCCTGGATACTTAAAGCGTACCCACCAGTAGCCATCTGCGAACCATACGTGGTCAAAGTTAATGAAGTCGCCTGGACGTAGATAACTACCTTCTGCTACTGGTTTATTCAAATGCAAACGTGGTGCGCCTGTAGACTTGTAACCACGACGTACAACGATCGTTTCAGATGCAACAAATGTCCCTGCGAAGCTCCACCCTTTTTCACTAACGCCTTGTGGCTTCTTACTCACTTTCGGCTTAGAAGTCGTTTTCTTAGACGCACTAGATGAGCCTTTCTTAATAGCGTTAAGGTGTTGTTGAACACGGTTTTTGAACCAGTTCCACTTACCATTCGCTAAGATAACATGTGGGCAATACTTTCCTGAATAGTCTTGGTGTTTCTTAACTTTATCAACGCCCCAACCATATTGGTGAAGTACATACGCTGTATAAAGCGCTGCGTTTTCTTCTGCTTTAAGGTATCTAGCAGATTGGTGTCCGTTATTACCACCGTCCAATGAGTAACAAATTTCGATGTGTATTGCTCTACGGTTACCTCGTCCATTTGCACCGTCACCTGCTGCGAAAGCATTACGGTTAAATGGAATCGCTTGTACTGCTTCTTTATCGTCTATGGCAACGTGATAAGACGTGTAGTTGGCTGTACGGTTCATGTATGCTACTTCGTTTCTAGCAGTCGCTGTGTTCGCTGTATTGTGTATACAGATTTCTAGCGGTTGCATTGAGTATGGCGCATTGTATTTATACATGCTTGGATTCATCTGATTTACTATCGTATATCCCACGCTATTACCTCCATTATTACCGTCCAATGACGATAAGTTATTTGTTTCGATTAAGTTAATGAGTTTATTGGCGTACTGAGGGTCAGTAGCGTACCCCGACGACTGCAACGCTCTCGCTTGCGTTTTATAGTCTTTAGCGTTCAGTACGTTTCTATAGTTCTGTGTCCGCCACGGTGTGGACGTAAAAAAGTTACCGTGATCAATAATCGATTCACGATAACTCGGATATTTCTTAAATGCAGCGTTGACTGTCGTCCATCTACCGTTCAGATATTCTTTTGTACGAACGGTGTAGGATTGCCCGTTGTAATTACCTTTAATGCCGAATAGATTATTCGCTTTACGAGCTAATTCCGACGTGCCACGTGCCGATTCCAAAATCGCTTGAGCCACGATTACAGACGGTAATATTTTCGTATTTGAAGGAATGTTCCGTTTAACCTCTTCGATAAAGTTACTCATCGTGATTGACCACTTCGTCAGTTTCTTCAGGCATAACGTCCTCTTCTGCTTCATCTTCTGGAAGTCCGATAAACTCGCCTTGCGCTACTTCTTCGACTTCAAAACCGTCCTCTGGCACTTCTTCAACGCCAATACCTTCATCTAACTCAATTTCTTCTGCTTTACGGTCTGTCATAATGACGCCTCCTCATTTTTCTCATAAAAAAGAGCCTACTGTTTAGTAGACCCTTCACTTACGATTCTTTTTACGTTCTAATTCAACTTGCGCTTGCTCTGCTTCTGTCGTGATATTGTTATGGCGCCACCAACTGTAAATCGCTGACGCAACTAACGCTACAGATGACAAGCCTTCATATATTTGCTCTTCTGAAAATGGCAGTGGATTGTAACCTAGACTAATTAGCGTTTGATTAAGTAGTAGTATTACTAATACTGCCAACCTAACTAAACCTTGCGTCTTATTGTTCTTTGGAGTCACTTCTTCTCACCTCCTTCAAGTTCTCGAATACGCTTTTCGAGACAATCTACTTTCTCACGTAAAATGTGGTTTTCTTTTTTTAACGTGACATTTCGCTCTTTTAGTTCCTCATTCCATGCCTCATACTGCGTAATAATCAAGTTGATTTTATTCATGTGACTATCTTCTCGCTTAGGCTTATTACTGATGTGATTCCCTATCCAACCACCTACCGCAGTGATGGATGCAACTATAATCATGACAACGTATTCTGTACTCATCGGGCTACACCCGCCTAACTAATTCAAAGCTAAAGTACATCCACGTTGCTGATAATAGCCACACTGTATTCGGTGGTGGGGAAATAACGAATGACACAGTAAATACGCTCCAGATAATCATCAGTATCATAGTAAAGGTAAATAGTAACCTGCGACTTCTTAGCCAGTAACTCACAAGCATACCAACCGCCAGAGCAACAAAAATACCACCGATTTGGTACGGTTCCAAGATGTTGCTAATCAGCCTGTAAACGTCGTAATTGCGCAGAATAGACGGCTGTATAGAAATCCATAAGCCATAGACTAGCGCGAACATTGCGACAGGGTACAGAAGTACCTTTACTTTCTCCCTTCGTATCACTTTATGCACCTCTGCTTTGTGTGCTTCACTCACATAACACAACCCCTTTCTGCATAATAAAAAAGCCCGCGGTTATTCCGAGGGCTGTGAATCCAATTCAGCAAGCTGTTTCAATAACGCTTCTCTTTGTAATTCTTTTTCGGATTTAACTGGTGGTGTGAGTTCCTCGCCGTCTTTGACTTTTAAAGTACCGTCGATAAATTGCACTTTATCCAACTGGTCTATGAGCCACTCATCAACGATGAACATTGTGCCATTTGTCATCGGTACACCTGCAATACCTGATAAGCATTCGTTTATGTTCCCTTTATCATCCGTTTTGGTAATAAACAATGTGCATCGACCTGGAATGTCGTTATCGTTTTCATCACGTAAATTTCCGTAAACATTAACCATAGAATTCCCCCTGATTCAATCTGAAGTATGCCATGTTCTGACCTAGCGCATTGACCAATCTCGCATTAATATAAAAATCTATTCTCCGATAATCGACGATTGTATTGAAGTAAGTTTGTAAATCAATACGTAAATCCCATGAGTACACTAAAGGGTCAGTTGTTTTATGTGCTTCTTTTCTTAGCGTTGCAATAACATCTCCAGTTCCAACACGCGTAATTTGTATATCAAAATGTCTAAATGAGTGTACGCTTGCGCTATCAAGTCTAACCGTACCCGATAAATCTAAATATCGACCTTTAAACCTATCCCAAACAACGTACAGCGCGTAATATTCATCAGAGTTAACCTCCATATCCCGACCGTTATAATGCACGTTGTCTTCTAAATTAAAACGTTGGATGTTAGCCACTTGTTGACCGCGCATAATACCATCAACAATAAATTCTCGTCCATCAAAACCGTTTATAGTGACACCTTCTGGTGTGATTTCGACTGCGTTATTAGTGTTCGTTTTACTGCGCATAACAAAACGACTACCCGTTACATTCAAATAGCCGTCCGCTGATTCGATATTCATTTCATTCGTCAGCCACAACGTGCCAGCAAATAGTGCATCAGCGT
The DNA here is from genome assembly GCF_000425825.1 of Jeotgalicoccus marinus DSM 19772. Taxonomy (GTDB): domain Bacteria; phylum Bacillota; class Bacilli; order Staphylococcales; family Salinicoccaceae; genus Jeotgalicoccus; species Jeotgalicoccus marinus. The sequence goes on along the minus strand of NZ_AUEE01000007.1, from coordinate 77,538 downwards.
ATATACCTTGTGCAGTTGCTATCGTCTTCGGTGTACGTCCGCCATCTTGAGATATATACCAACCTTCGCTATTAACTCCGAATACATGGTTTGGATTCGTTTTGCTAATCGCTTGCATACCGAAGTCACCGAATATAATTTCGGACGAAGCTGCATGAATAGCGTTAATCATATCCATGCCGATTTGTTCTAAACTGATAATCGGTAGTTTCAACTTACCTGTGAGTAAGTCTGCAAAACGTTTAGATAACGTATTGATATTCGCCTTGTGTCTTTCGCCAATGGACTGACTGCCAAATGTGACATCACAAGCGATGATATTATCCTTCTCGTCGTATGTCGTCACGATCTTGTGCAGACGTACTTCCTGTTCTAAGTTTATACGTTCGTCATGCAGCCACACCCTGTCACCTTTAACTGGCACTGCTATGTCGTATCCCATTTGTCTAACATCGTGCAGAGTACCTTCTATCGTTATTGCAAGTGATTCTTCGACCGCTTTTCTCATAGCTTCTTTAAGTGTATCCACCTGCGTTATACGACCATCCACAATTGGAGGTCCTTCATCCGGTAGTTGACCTGGCTTGGTAACTATTTCTGCGAGTGGAGAAAGATAATCGTCTTGTAGCCCCGCATTGTTAAAGTAATCTTCTTCGCCTTCTTCAAAATCACCAAAACCACGGATATACGTGAACATGCTGCTCGCGTCGATATTTTCTGACACGTTACTGGCGTTCAGTCTGTACTTGTACATATAATTCGTATCGTTGCCGATTAAGTGCTTCATGTAGACTGTTCTACCTTGAATCTCAAATTCATAGTTGTAACGGTCAAGCAAACGTTTAAACAGTTCTAATCGGTTTGCCCCTTTACCGAAACCTTCAATCGTCACTGAAGGGCTGAAGTCAACTAACGCAAAGTTAAACCCAGAGCCATCGAACACTGTTCTAAATGCACTGTTTGCCGTGTGTGATCCGTCGTGGTTTTCATGAATAATCGACTTGGAAAATTCCCAATAAAAAAGAGGCATGGCTCTAACATTTAAGTTAAAGCTATTACCTCTCGTCTGCCGTTTAACGTTTACCGCTTTATATATGATGTTGTTATAATCAAATTCCCACAGTTTATCTATACTAAGTAAATCTAAGTTGTTGTTTTTCTGCTGCGGGATGTGCAGTTCTAAATCTTCGTTTCCGTTCAATTCGGATGTGACGATTTTCTTTGCTAATATCGGATATTCATTGTTTTCATAATCTCTTGCAAACAGCATTTAACCACATCCCCTTAATAGACAAAACAGTCAATCGCTCTGCTAAATTGGAACACACTCGGATATACCAACTCATCTGTGTTTCTCACTGGCGCATAGTACAGCTTATGATATGAAGTTGCACGAGAAATACTACTCGCTTTAGGGTCACCCACATATTCATTGTTAAATCTTGAGTAACGCGTATGAACTTGCTGATTACCTGCCGGAGTTTCCTGTATAACATAGCCTTCTGTTGCATCGAAATACAGATGTCCTGTATCTGTACCCGGGCTATAAAAAGGATAACGTACAATTCTAAAATTCGGATCAGTACACACAATCGCTACCCAAATAGTGCTTAACGGAATTGGGTCTACATTAGGTAGCAACGAATAAGAAAAGTAAGATTGCAACGTGCCATCTGTATTGAAATCATTATCCACACGCATATATGCCCGCCCAATTAATACAGTAGACTGTCTGAATGAGAAATTGGACATCACTGCCCACTTATCCGTTCCAATACTTTCAAAGTCAACGTAAGTCTGTCTATCGTGGAAACTATCTCGCCACATAACATCCAATCTAGCGTTGACCTCTCCCCCATGATACGATCCGAATAACTGATTGTTTTCAGCGTTTCTGAAAGCGTAGTCACTCGCACCGGAGTTTGATATAAATGGGTGTAGGCTCGAACCCATTGCGAAATAAGAATCCACGGATTCCCCGGCATATTCACTTAATTTCAGTAAATTAATGGCGCATATATAGACCTCGTTAGATGACGTGTTCTCTATCGTAATATCTAAGGGACTGGCTGTTGATGTTGCTCGCTCAAAGACTGGAATATCGAAACGTTTAAATGACTGGTTAAAGCTATCGTCAATTGTCACTGTTCTAGCGACACGTCCATTTATTTTGATGTTTACAGTGTCATTTCCTGTATAATTTTGACGACTAAAGAACACTACATTAATTTTACCGTTAAGCGGTTTATCAACTCGGTAGGTTACTGAAGCACCTGTAGCAATCGTCCACGGAACTAACTCTCCATTTGTGCTTGGTGCGAATTTTTCGCTACTCGCATTGTAGCTGTCAAAAAAGTTGCTTAGACCTGCTGTAATACCTTCCGTGCTAAATGTTCTGCTGACTGTCCCACTGGTTGGTGCGTTCACTTTCTTAAATAACCCGATGTCTGATATTGGCTCTGCTCTAACAATCCTTAATGCTTCGTAATCTACACCATAACCGCTGCCACCTGTATTTCGTCTAAATAAATAACGGACATAACCGGAGGTTGTTTTCTGAAACACTTCGATGTTATCCGCATCTATTTTTCTGACTAATTTATAAGTGTTTGTGCTGAAACCCTTTTTTGGCGGTTGCGATGAATTAGAAGTAAAGACAAAGTCCCCACGTTTACTTTCTATATCTTCAAAACGCTCTTTTAATAAAGCGTGATCGCCACGGGCTTGTGAAACTTCCGCATTAGCGTTTCCACTCTCGATTACCAAGTTATCCAGTTGATTCTGAACATCCTTATTTTCTGAGTTAGTTTTCTTCGCTTCCGTTAATGTCTTTTCCGCTTCTGAAATAACGGAATCGACTTTACCTGATGATTCCTCAATTTTTCGCCAGTTTTCATTTTCTTCATTGCGCCATTTCCTGTCATGCAAGGACGGTGTTCTATTTAATTTCATTCCTTCACCTCATTAAAAAGAAGCCACCTATAAATAGATGACTTCCAGTTATTTATAATAATATTTAAAGTCTATTCTCGCTTCATCAAATGTAGCGCCTGTGATTTCAAATCTGTTGTCACCAGGCGCTAGACTGATGAATTTTCTATTTGTATCTCTGAAACGGTTTACAGCACCAATAGTAAACACCATGCCGTCCTGTCTGATGTGTCGCCTGTTTTCTGTGCTGTTTATTATTAATGTGTCGCCTGTGGTTAAGTTTTTAACTGTCATTTTTCCGTTAGGAATTGAACAGTAATAAAATAACAACGAGATATACATACTCTCCGGCTCAACAGTCACGTTACCTGCGTTGTATACAGTGAAATTACTTTCAGTAAACCGGTACTTCACTTTTTCGTCATCGATATTATCGACTAATCCGTATTTTTCAACCGCTGATGAATAACCGCTGTCATGGAGTTCTAGTGTGGTGTAAATCGTTTCGAAGTAAGGTAACTCTATTGTTTCGAATTCGACTGTAAACATACTCACAAGCGTTGTGTCGTCTACTTCAGGACTATTTACCATAGTCACTTTTATTTGCTTGCCATTGACGTATTCAGTCGATTCTAATTGAAGTTCACCTGTGCGTTGCCCCACACTTTCGTATTCAACTTCCACACTTTTGATACGCATCTCACGCAGCATCAGTTCGCCATCAAACAATTCATTAACCGCATCTCTTAAATGCGCGATGTCTTGCATATCGTGTGCTGTGGACTGTACTAATAAAGTAATCGTTCTGTATTCGTCTTCTGAATGGTAATTAATCCTTCCGGGTCGTCCATCTGAATACTCACTGCCTGTCCGTTTTTTAATGCCTGAAGACATAAAAGAAAGCACCTCTAGTGAGGTGCCTGTCAATTTGTTGTCCGACACTAAATACGATGTGCCATTTTTAATTAATTCTGCATCGACTGTCTTAATTTAAAGCACCTCCTAGAATGCTAGACTTTCATCTATTCCGTCTTCTTCCTGAATATAACTGCGGATCATCTCAACATCGCCTTCATTTCGTACAGTCACATTGACTTGTGGGCGTTGTGTTTCAATGCCGGATTGGATGTCTGCATCCACTGTACTGCGTAGCTCACGGTTGAAGTTTCCAATCTGACTATCTATATCAGCGGTAGTCGTTAAGTCCGGTGCAAACGAGTTTGTCATATCCCTAGCTACATCTGTTACTGCACCAACTGCCCGATTTGCCATGCGGTTAATACCGATTTCCAAACCTTGCATAGTGTACTCACCGAATGAACGGAACACACGTGATGGAGAGTTAATTCCAAGTAAGTTTTTAGCACCAGCAATTGCATCACCGACTACAGATTTAGCTGCATTTACTGCTGCACCTGCCATACTTTTTATACCTTGTATTAAACCGCTGATTAAATCAGCACCAACACTTACCATATTGCCTACAAACCCTGCAATAGAGGACACGATTTGACTTCCCATTGAAACTACTGCACTCACTGCCTGCGCTCCGCCAGAAACGATTGCGGACACGAATTGAGCCATTGCAGAAACAATCGTAGATACGATTTGAGAACCAAAGGATACAATAGCGTTAATTCCTGAAGCTATAAAACTTGTTATTGTGCTTAACGCACTAGCCGTTCCACTGGCAATAGAACTCACGAAATTAGCCATCGCACTAACGATTGTGGAGACAATTTGCGCTCCAAAACTGATGATTGCACTGATTCCAGATGCGATGAATGATGCAATCGAGCTAATCGCACTCGCTAAACCACTTGCAATACTGGACACGAATGATGCCATTGTTGAAGCGATACTACTGATGATGCTTGCACCAAAGCTAATGATGCTAGAAATCACGTTCGCTATCCACGTTGTAAAGTTTGTAAATGCTGTAGCGAGATTTGTCGCAATTGCAGTTGCAAACTGAACTAATGCTGTTGTGATTGTGGTCACTAGATTTACACCGAATTGTATAATGCTTGTTATGACATTAGTTATCCAAGTGATGAAATTATTGTATGCAGTCGTTAAGTTAGTCAAAATTGCAGTAGCGAATTGAATTAATGCATTAGTAATAGTAGTCACTAAATTTATTCCAAAATCGATAATACCTGTAATTATGTCAGAAATCCATGTTGTAAAGGCGGTTTTAGCTTCAAGTAATTTTGTGAGAATAATTAAACCAAAAGCCATTAAAGCTGTTCTTATACTTTCTACAACTCCAGTTCCCCACTCAATAAACGCTGTAATAACTTCTGAAATCCAAGTCGTGATTGCAGTCCAAGTTTGAGCTAATCCTTCCGTAATGATCGTAACAATCGTATTCCAAGCTGCTTCAAATATTCCCTGTCCTTGTTCTCTAAATTGATTAAAAGTTTCAATGATTAATGCAATTCTTTCTTGAATGAATGTGGTCACGAACTCCCAAACTGAGTTGACAATATTTCGAAATCCTTCGACATTCTGATAAAGAGTAACAAAGGCTTCAGCTAATAAAAGTATTCCAGTTATAACCCATCCTACTGGACCTAATAGCATAGAAAGTCCTCTACCTAGTAGGGATATTACCCCTCTAACTAAAGTCCCTATCTTTAAAAATCTGAATAAAGTAGCTATAAAAGGAATTAAAGTTTCTTTTACAAATATGAATGCTGGAGCTAATATCATCAATATACCAGCTAAGGTTGTAATTAACCCTACAATCTGTGCAACAATTGGATTCGCTTTGAATAATTCAGATATCCATCCAGTAATTGCAGTCACAACATTTAATACAATCTGTGCAATCGGTGCCATGGCAGTTGCGAAGTTGACAACCATCATCACGATGTTTCCAATCAAACTTACTACAGTTGGTCCATTAGTTTGGATATAGTCGATAAACTTTTGGAATCCGTCTGATTCCTTAATTGTGGACGACCACTCTCTAAAGCGTTCCATCATATTTTGTAATCCATCTAAAACTGTCGAGCTGTTCTCACCGAATGCAGCGAATAAATCGATAACTCCTAGGAAAAAGTCACCAAATATCTTACCAATCTTAGGCATATTCTCTTGAACATATGCTATGAAATCATGAAAACCATTCGTTTCTGCCATTCTTGATGCCCACTCAGCAAATTGAGTACCTAAGTTATTGAAACCCTCTGCTACCCATTCAATTAAAGGCATTGCGGCGTTGACCATATCAATTAAGCCTTGACCAAACCGACCAAGTCCACGAATGATGTTCTCAAAAACTGCTGTACCTTTTGAGTTCATATTGTCAAAAAACCTAAGCATTGTCGGAGACTCTTGCACGAATGCTTTCAACTCATTTGTCATTCTCGTCATGGAATCGACCACTTGGTTTATGAATGGTGTTAGACCTTCCAATGCGAATTGAGCAGCGTATATTGCTTGACCCATTTGCATGAATATCTTGTCGATGTTCTGATCAACTATTCCATTCCATACAGATTTAATGCTTTCTAAAGCTCGTGTAAATGCACGAGATGCTTCAGTTGCTTCAAAAGCTTCATCATTGTATCTAGCAAGTACAGATGCAACCAAACCACCGTATGCAGCAGCACCAGCAAATGCTATACCAACTGCACCGAGGAAACCTGCTAAATTACCTGCAGTCACACCAATTGCATTACCTAACGCCATTACCGCTGATGTTAGACCTGCAATAATCGGTATTAAAGCACTGAATGATGCAACCAATGTTCCACGTACCATGTTTCCTAGTACCGTTCCTACTGCAGATATCATCTTCGCCAGTCGCATTAACTCATGTTGGAAGTTATCGTTCATGTTGTCTACTTCTGTGACGAAGTTTCTTAAATTTTGTCTAGCATTTTTGAATCTAAGGACAACATTCTTTTCAATATTTTTTCGTGAAAAAATACGTGACATGGCTTCTGCTTGTAGCAATCCACGTCTGAAGCGACTAATGTCCGCATCAACTTCTACTTCAACTTCATCCTGTAATGCTGCTGCTTGAGCTTGCGCACGTTTCAACTTACGTTCAAAGTCTCTAATATCAGCTTGTATTTCAGCTACAAACCTTGACACATCATCCATCGCTACACTCCTTTCTTATTTATCTATTTTGACTGTTTTTTATCTAACCAACGTTGCAATGCTCTTTGTTGTACCATTCTTGTGGCACGTGCATGCTTACGTTTTTGTTGTTTTTCATACTCATAATCAGATTTAGATTGATTAATCAGCGCACGTTCTTCTTCAATTTTCTTACTGATCTGCTTAACGTTTTTACCGTTGTTTAATTGAGCAAACATAATTGATTGTGTGCGCATATCTTCAAGTCCGTCTAACCGTCTATGCCTAGCACCTTTAATCATTTGTTCCCACTCATGTGGAGTGAGCAACTCTAATTCAGGTACGGGAATATAACCGATTAGCTGTATTGTTTTTTCGATTACATAATCAAAGTCTAAGCCTTGCTGTTGTACGGCGGTTTGCCTGTTATTTCTTCGTACAGTTCCTTGAACAGTTCCTTGGATTCCTCCGCCTTCTTCTTCTCTTCTTGATTTTTCGTTTGTGTAGAACGTTCCATCATAAACCATAAGGTCTTTAATTTTCCCTTATAGTAACCGCCCTCATTTAATAAGCGTAGTGCACCCACAAAATAAGGTTTTAAATCCTCTTTTTCTGCAATATCTTCAATTGCTAGAGCGATTTCTTCAAAAGATGGTTGCTCTTTTAGGTAATGTGAAGTCGCACTATGCCAAAACTCAATCAGTTTATCTGGATCTTGTTGCATCAATCCCATAAAAATTGAAGTGACACCATCTGTTTCTAGCTTCTTACCAGTTTCTTCATCTACTTCACTTGTAGTATATTTTTTAGCAGTCTTACCAAATAAATAAGTACCTTTTGCTTTAAAAATCTTGTCATTAATTCTGATTTCAGTAATTGATTCAGTCATGTTATACAATCCCTTCAAAATAGATAAATAAAAAAGAGTGGCAAACGCCACCCTTGTATTAAATGTTCTGTGATTCTACTGTTTCTAAGTTGCCAGTTTCTTGACCGATAGTTTCGTAAGCAACTTGTCCAGCAAGTGATGGATCTAAAATCTCATCTGGAAGTTTAGGTTCTTCACCATCAGCTGAGTTCAATTTAACTTTGAGTGATACTTCGATGTTATCTTCTTCATCATCTACTGATAACGAACGTGATTCAGGAATCACATAAGCGAATGTTGAATTGTGTACAGCATTCTCACCATCGCCAATCAATGTGTTATCGATAATCCAGAATCTCATTTGACGACCATGTTTACATGCTTCTTTAAAATCTCTATCAGCCGTAAACGTAGGGTCATACGGGAATGTTACTGATATTGTTTCTTCAACAACACCGCCACTCCAATCTTTGCGGTTACCTTTGATTGATTCTCTTAGTTCATTTTCCATTTCATGAGAAAACTCGCTAGTACCTGTTAATACATAATTCTCTGCAGTTGCTTGTGAAGTTGGTACATTTGCAGGAATTCCTAGTAAAGTCCATTTATCTACTGCCATTTAACTCATCCTTTCAAATAATAATTTGTGGCGAACCGTATAAACAATCCTCAAAACACCATGCGATGTTTTATTGTCTATGTCGTTCATCACTTGTTCGTTTGATAGTCTTACTTTTGTTATTTCATAACCGTCTAATGTAAACGGCTTTTGCTTTGCGTAATACTTCAACATTCTTAATAACTCACGACACTCAGGTTTGCCATCAGCGTATATGTGCATTTGTACAGCAATATCCTCATACATGCCTGTTGATGATTCAGACTCGATAACGTCCGTTTCCCCAAGAATGGCATAAGGCTTCACTAAGTCCATTTTCATGCCGTCGTATATACCAGTCACTTTAGCTTTAAAAGGTGACTGCAATAAGTGGTTAAACAGTGCATTGTATAAATTGTAATGTGCTGACACCCAGTTGCTCATTGAGCCACCTCCTAATTGCTAAAGTAGTTTTTGAAGTACAATCGACCACGGTCAACTGACGGGAACCAAAAAGGTTGTGCGACCATACCGTAAGTCGTGTACCATTCACCATCGTCGCCTTTATATGACCACGGAATTTTCTTAGCACGTGAACCACCTGGTCCCTCTGCAAAAATTCCTGTTCCAAATTCAACGTACGCACTGTACGATGCACCAGACTCTACTTCTGCTTTCAAGCCACCTTCTTTAATGCTGTGACCAATCATTTGTTTTAAGAATGAAGTGTCTACAGGTGCTCTAGAAGATGCCTCAGTATCAATCAGTTGTGCAGTCTCAGCCACACCACGTTTCGTCTGTTCGATTGTTTTATCGCTAAAGGCTTGTAATGCTCTTGCTAAGATATTCCTAGCCATTAGCAAGCCTCCTAACAGGTGCAGAAACTATCTCATGTTGTCCGCCTTGATCTTGTAAATCGCCCACAAACTCATAGAGTTCACCATCGTAAATAAAAACGTCTAGACGAGTAATATCCGCACCGTAAGGCACGTACAAAACTCTATCTAGACGTATATCTAAACTATGGTAATTCGCTTGTTGTGAGGTGCTAGGTGTGTCCATGAACGCTTTTAAATCATGAGCCGATGTGTTTATCACTTCTTTTGGTGGATAGACTGTGTCGTCCACAATACGCTCTGTACGCTCGACTGTGATTGTGTGAGGGAATTCATTTAAAGACATGGAATCTCGCCTTCTTCCGCACCATAAACCTATCTAGTAGGCTCATTAAGTGTTTAGGATACGTATCATCATAATCTTTAAATGTGTAGCTCACAGTACCCATAGAACGTGATTTGAGATTACCTTTCACATCCGCCCGTTGGTTATGCTCAATAACTCCAGCAATAAACTTGGCAATTGCAAAAGGATAGTTCTCAAAGCCTTCCATGTCATTATTTGTGATGTACTTTACATCTTCTAAGATGTCTAGCACATCTTTTTCAAACAATGGAACGTTGTTATCGGGTATTGCAATATTATTTGTTTCTAGTATCTCTCGCACTTCTGCTATAAGAGTCTGTGACATCTAATCACTCCTCTTCTTTTTTAGTTGCTCGCTTACGTGTTTGTTTGACTTCTTTGTAACCTTTAGGCGCATAGACTACTCTAAACGCCTTTTCAGTCACCTCTAATTTTTTGCCATCTTTTTCAATCTTCATACAATCACTCCTGTGTTTTATTCACCAGTTGTTTCTGCTGGAGTTAAAGCACCAAATGCATCAGGTTTAACGTTCATGAACGCTACATGCATTGTTGCTCTTAGTGCGAACATGTCACGCTCGAATAGAGATACAGGTTGACCAGAAGCATCATCTGCAGCAAGTGTAGTTAATGTCGCATCTTCTGATACAGCGTACTCAATACCTTGAAGGATACCGTATCGTGCATAATCCCAATCTCCGAACAATGCTTGCGCTTGGTCTTTGTCGAATGAAGCGCCTTGCGTATAAGCGATTGGTAAACCTAGTAACTCATTAGATTGTCCGTCGAATAATGGACGACCGTTAGTGTCTACTTCTCCGCGCATTTTTCCACGGAATGAACGAGTAGTAAGAATACCATTCGGATCGTGGTCATTTTCTTCAATCAGTGAGATAACACCGTTCGCATCCTCGTGCAAGTTACCAGTGTCAGCAATCACGTTACCTTCTTCTGTTGCACCAGTGAAGATTGCTTTACCTGAATCACCGTATGGTGTGTCTGTGCCAAATAGTGCAGCAGCATCAAATTTCTTGTAGAATGTTTCTGCAATAAGTGGTGCAACTTCGTTGAAGAAGTCTTTTGCTGTGTAGCGTAAGAACTCTTTAGAAAGTGGAATGATGACACCAACTTTCTTCGCTTCCATTTCCGCTTGTAGATACTGTGGTTTTGAAGTTTGAATGCGTTCTGTCTCAGATACCCAGTAAGCGCCTAAACCGTCTGCTAGGTACGTGAACGTCTTTTTAGGTGCAGTCATTTCTTCTGCTTTCGCTAACTGCATCACTGATGAACCTCTCATAATATCTTTTACAACTAAGTTACCTTGTTCCTGTGGGATAAATCCTGTTTTCGCATCCTGTAATAGGACGTTATCAGGTGTGTAATTAGGTACTGCCATAGTTAATCGTCTCCTTTATTGTTTGTTTCTAATATTAATTTCTTCAGCCATTTCTTTGAATGATTGTACTTTTGGTGTAGAGTGTCCTGCACCATCTTTGACATCTCTGCCATTTTCTTTGAACTTCTGTTCAACTTGCGCTTGTACAGTTGCATCGAGTTTCTCTTTAAACGTGTCTAAATTAGCACTTGTCGTTTCTTCGTCATCACCGATGAAAAAGTTGACTAAATCAGTTGGCAACGACTTCTCTTGCGCTAATTTAATCGCTTTGTTTTCAAGCGTTGTACGTTTTGCTTGCTTGTCACGATTCTCTAATTCTTCTTCCAATTTACGAATACGTTTCTGTTCCTCTGTCTCCTCTGGATTTCTTTTTGCAACTTCCTCATCCACGATAGTTTGTAAGTTGTTGTCTTTCCAAGTTTGTAGAGATTTCGAGTGATAACGATCTAAAATCGGTTGGAGAATTTTCTTACCTTCGTCTGTATCTAAATAACTTCTTACGTCATCATCAGATACCGTCTTGAATTCATTTATTACAGACTGAACATCTGAGTTACCTTTGTTCTCTTCTAAATACTGTCTAACTTCCTGTAAATCCATAGCGATTTACTCCTTTCAACCACCATGTACGGTTAAGTCCATAGTGTTTGCATAAATTTACGTAAAGATACGCATTAAAAATAGACGTAAGTTTAACGTCATTGTCTAATGGACGAGCTGTATTTACAGCTATTAAGATATGCTCACTTTAAACATGAGCGACCACCTCCTTAGTGAGTTTTAGTGCTTGTATTAATAAAGCATCACTCCCTTCAGTGGTCCAATCTTTTGCTATTTATAATCTCTAACTGTATTTCGAGCATTTCTTTTTCTTCTTCAAGTTGCTCTAGTGATAGTGTGTTTAGATATGAATCATATGCTTCTTCTAGGTCATATACATGCATCATAAAACTTATAGTGCCTTCGTAGTTACCTAAATCCATCGCTATTCACTCCGTTCGTTGGCTATTTTCTTCTATAAACCAAATCCTCGTTATCTGTATAAATAGCTTCAACTTCTAATTCAGGAACTTTAACCCATACCTTATAAACTTGTTCTAAGATTTCATCTTCTGCATAATAAAAAATCATATCTTTTTCATCATTAAAAACTGGCTTACCTACTGTGTTAAGTTTACTGGCAAATTCTTTAGCTTCTTGCTGTTCAAAAAATATTTCATCATCAAACTCGTGGGAAAGATATTCGTATTCGTTATTATCTTCTGTAACTATCTCCACGCTCGTGTTTTGAATAGCTTTGTTCAAATTCTTAACTGCTTGTTCCACTTCTGACATATCTAGTTTTGCTTTTAATGTGTACTTCACCATTACTTGTCACTCCTCACAATAATTATTGTTCCATCAAACGGATTTTTAATAACATAATCACCATTTGATAATTCTTTAGGCTCAACTTCGATAATCATCTACATCACTCGCAATCCTGATTAAAATAATTAGATTTATCACAATAAAAATAAGCAACAAACCCTGAAAGTAGTTGCCTTGAATCATTACGTTAATTGCAGATATTAAGCTAAGGACTGCCATGAGTAACAATAAGACCGTAGCTTCATTCCATACCATGAGATTTAGCCCATTCCTCGTACGTTTTGTACTCAATTAGACTCGTACTACCATCTTCATTCCTTGCACGTCTAGCGCTCGGCTTTTGACCGTTCACAAGGTACAACTTCTTACATCTGCAATTGATATTCTGTTTCGCACTATCCACACCGACTAATAGACCAGGTGCCTTACCTGTAGAGAATCCAACTTTGAAATTACCATCTTCATCTTCCGTCTTACCGTCCATTTTGCGGTGAGATGTACGAGTCCTTAAATCAAGTGTTGCATCCCAATAACCTTTTAGTCGTGCACCATTATCTTTCGCAACTTGTGCAGCATCTTCTGATGACTTGCTCATTGAGCGATGTCCTTCTGTTCTCGCAACCAGTCTAGCTTGTCTAATGCTCAAACCTACATCTTGATTAATTGACTGTGCAATCTGATTGTATCCATTACCTGCTAGAATACCTTGTGCGATATGTCCCCTTAGCTGTTCGAGGACTTTTCTACGATGTCTTTCAAAAGTCGGTGCTAACTTAATTAAATCAATCGGTTGTGCAAGTGCATCTTGTATAACTTTTGTACTCGGTACAGTAAAGCTCATTTGTATACCTGATGTCTGTTCATACATGTACAAACTTCGCATGTAGTTGTTCAAGTAGATTGATGTTTGACTGTAGATAATTAGATTAATAATCTCTGAGTAATCACCTTGTAGTAATTCTTCGATGCGCTCCATTTCTTTCTTAAACCGATTATATTTATTAAACTCAGTCCACGTGACGTGTGGATCATCATGCTGATACTTTGATAACATTTCTGCCATAGTTTGCTTGATGTATTTCAAACGCCTAGCGAGTATCTTTTCTGTTTCACGTTCAGCTTGTGCGATGAGACTATCAATCTTCTTGTCTATCTGTTCCTGTGTCATCATTGCCAGTCACCACCAGCTCATCATTCATTTTTTCGATTTCGTTTTCTGCATCTTCAATCAAGTTAGATAAATCATAACGAGAAGAATCTGAAATTTGACCGTTTAACGTACTTAATACTTGCGCTTCTTCTAACTTGTTGACTGGAATGTTACGTTTCCATTTAAAACTCACGTTTAAATAGTCTAAATCACCGCCTGTGCGCTTGTTCTTACGTTTCCAGATGCTATACAACACTTTGAACTGATAGCGCAGTGCAGCCGTCATCTTACGCTCAAATGTGATGCATTTATTCTCTAGTGCCATTAACTTCAAATGCATACCAATCACGGGTACATTGCCGTTAAACTCATTGCTATTAAAGTTGACCGACTTCGCAAACCGCATGATGTTCTTCTCTAGTCTGTCTAAGTGATTCTCAATCATCGTGTCATTAACATCTTTAGTTAGGTACTTCACATCTTGCTTTTCATCGTATAGTTCAAATGCACCAGACTTCTGTAGGTCTTGAATTTCATCTGAATCCATCCCTAGTCCACGTAACACCAAGTAGGCTAGACGAGTTTGACTGATTTCTGACGATGCATCTGATATCGCTCTGTCGTAACCATCAATGAGTGATAATACTCTTTCAGTATCCCCAATCAATTCTTCGTTGTTAGGTACTCCAAAGAGTGGATTGTAATCAGATAAATGTGGTTTTCTTTCTCTGAGGTGCATACTACGCTCTCCACCAACAAAGGTGTGGTAGTATGTATCGTCATAGAATTCAGCATGCCAAACGTCTTCTTGTTTACTCTCATCTCTTACTGGATAGTAGTGCAAGCTATATTCAGGCTCTGACATATCTTCGCCTAAAAACATTACATTATATGGTTTAAGGTTTTTAATACGTTCATTACCTTCTGTATCGATATAGATAATTCTTGCAGCATAACCACATATCGCAGCCATCTTACCAAGCTCAGAGTCTTTATCTGGTGCATTGTTCATTAAGCTAAACTGTTGAATAAGTTTCGTTTCTTCGTCATCTTCATCACGATAGACAATCGGCACACCATGCATGTAACCAACACGTGTATCTACAATTTCTACATCAAACGCATTATTGAGTTTGTTATTCACAAACTGATCAATACGCTTCACGTTTCCACCTGTTTCGAAGTCCTCATACTGTTTAACGGGATCATGTCTGAATACAGGAATCGCATCTTGTTTCGCTTGATAGCGTTCATATAAGTTATACATACGTCTACGATTATCTTTATTTAATTCAATCATCTGTTCTATATGTTTTGGTTGTACACCATTTTTTTTAATGTCGTCTATTAGATCTGGTACGTTCATTTAGGCACCTCGTTTCATTTTGTCTTTTTTACGTATGCGTTCCATGCTATAGCGCAACGCATCTAAGAAGTGGTTATATTCATCGATTGGCTTATTGATTGGTTCATCGTATTTATTTGTATCCCACACGTAGTTAGACAACTCATTTATTGCATTCACACATCTAGGATGTACAAATATGGTGTACTGTTGAATATACTGAATACCATTTTTAATGCTGTCTGGACCTTTCTCAGCTCTTGCTACCTTACGTAAGCCATACCGCCTTAAATCAACTATAGACTTAGGTTCTGCGCTATCTGCGATGATTAATTCCTTGCCATAGCCTTTTTCGATTACTCTTTGAGCAATTTCATCGTTAAGCAATGCTTTCTCGTAGAGTTCATCAAAGATGTATAGCTCTCTGTTAGGTATATCTACTAAGGCACAACTCAATGCTGTTTCATCGTTCGTAAATCCAAAGTCCATTCCAAAAGCGGATACGACACCTGGGCGCTTACTGATTTCATTTGTATCAAACAGTCGTTCATGCCAGTTTTCGTATATGCCACCTTCTGCAATGCCCCACTCACCTAAACCTTCTATCTTGTAACGTCTAGGTGATTTCACTTTCATTTCTTCAAACAAGGATATATCTGCATCATCTAAGAACTCATTGCATAAATAGTTTGTTGTCTTAGTAAATACGTTCGGACTATCGGATTTAAAGAATCGCTTATTTAACCAATGTTTTTCACTCCACGGGTTAAACGTCAAAGTAATTTGTTTGAACAATCCGCCTGTATCACCGCGGATTGACATATCTATCTTGTTGAAGTCATCTTCTTTTCTTACCTGGAACGCTTCTTCAAACCAAGCCCAACACAGATAGCCGTGTTCGACTGTGGCGGATGTCACACTCATTGGATCATCAAGCCCACGGAAAAGTATCTTTTGACCTGTAGAACGTCTGACGACTTCCAAAGGTGATACTTTCCAATCGAACTCCTCATAAGCGCCTAATTGTCTTGCAGCCCATTTCAATTGTGAATAGGTACTATCTTTATGGTCTTTAAACACCTGCCTAATCACGAGTAAATTAGCTTTAGGGTGTTCAATTAATCTAGATATAAAATTAAGAGCGGTTGTAGTAGACTTCTTACTACCACGACCGCCCTTTAATACTCTGTATCTTTGTGTATTATTCCAGAAGTCCTTATACCCTTTACCGACAACATCTTTTAAGTGTATTACTTTACTCATCTAAATCATTCACAATCGTAATTCGTTCTGTCGTATCTGTAATTTGTTTATCAGTCCACATTGCATACCGTTTACCGAGTAACTCTGCAGCTTTGGTTCGTTGAGCGGTATCAGAACGTCTTTCATGTCGTTCAACTTCACTCACGAAGTCGCCATTAGGTACAAGTATCAATTCTTCATCACTCTGTTCACCACGCATGACAGCCGTGAGATACTCCATAACTTCTTGAGCATCTGCTGTTCGTTCATTCTTCATTTCCTTTAAACGTTTGTCTTTATAGTCTTTGATACTACCTTTTTCTAACAATTTACTTGCGTTAGTTCTAGCATAATTTTCACTATACCCAGCATTGATCGCAGCTCTATAAACGTTGGCATGAATGATATATTCATCTACAAATCTTTTCTGTTTCTCGTTCATTTCATCTACCACCAACTTTCACGTTAATTACTTAATTTATTTTGCTTACTCAAAACCAACGGCAACCTAAAAATTATATGAGTGAAGTGAGAGGTTACTCGTTGGTTTTCAACAAACAAAAAGACACCGATTAGGGTGTCTAATTAATAAATTTATTTGGTTTTGGAAAATCGGTATAACCAACTTTCATTATCTTCCCTATCTTTTCCATCTTCTTGATTTTACCTATCTTCTTCATTTTAGGTATAAAGCTTTTTTCTTTATTATTAATTTTACTTTCTTTAGTTATTAACCTGTTGTCGTTCATTATCTCACCAAGATACATACCATCAGAACCAAAAATCTCATTATTCTTGTTAATTTTTCCTACATGATAACCTTCATGCGTTCTTAACTGGTCACCTTCAATATAACCGAAGTAATCGCCTTCCCAATTCCATAAATGTTTTGTCATTATATCTCCCCTATCAATTGATATCTCAAATATACCAAATAAACCGCCCTTTCGGACGGTTATAATCAAATATATGAGGGAGGACTCACGGCAATCTGATATAATAGAAATCAGCAGGGACTAGGCGATACCACTTCGTAGAATTATTTGGCATAATGCCAGGAGGTGGTACTTTATGGCTTGTAGAAAAACAACTTCTCATACTAGAAAAGCCGGTCGTACTTTAGCATCTAAAGGATCCTCAAAATCCGCCAAAAGTAAGGCTGGAAGAACTCTAGCAAACCATAAAGAAAAACATCACTAGACTTTAATTATCGTTGAAACATCACGAAGGAGCTTAGCTCCCTTGCTTTTTTTCGTTTAACAATGTTCTTTTGCCACCCCGTCCTACCTCCCATTTTACAGTCAAAAATAGTAATCCACATAACTTTTCCAGTTTGTCCAGTTTGTCCAGCTTTACTAATCCTTTAATAACTCGCATACTTCGTCTAAAACTTGATGAACACGAGACTTCGATATTCCCAATTCAAACGCTATTCTTCTGTAGGTCAATCCATTCAATCTCAGATTAAAGACAAGTGCCATACGTTCATCTACAATGCGATCCCATCTGTTCTGGATGTACCTTACTTTGTTTTCTAATCGTGTTATTTCCTTATTCATTTTCTTTCTTCTTAAAACATCATTCTCTACAGGATTGCTATTCATACCTTGTGCTTTAGGCATGGCTGATTCAATTCCATATTGAGCAGTAATACCTCCACCAATTTCTGATTGATATTGTGAATTTAATTCTTTTAATCTAGAGATGTAATACGGATAATTATTAATCAATTCCATAATATTCTCGGTCGTATATTTAGTCGCATAACTCATAAATCATCTACACCTCTTTTAAGTAGTCTAACGGTGTGCCTGCACCTGTTTTTATTAACGTGGCATGTTTGGTCATCCATTCATATGGAATGCTCTTACGGTCTACTGTGCGCTCGTATTCAAGGTATTTATCAATGGTCAGTCGATAACACTCTTTGTAATCAGTAAAGTATATGATTAGGAAAGCTAAGTGTCCGAGTTCGTGTACTTTCTGTAAGTAATTCTTTTGGTGTTCAGATACATTATTAAACGGAAAACTTTTCTTAGCGGTCTGCTTAGCATCAAACGCAATGAATGGTCCATTGTTGATGCATCCGATGTAGTCTACAGTACTTTTTTGTTTATAGAACGCTTTGCCTGTTCGTGTGTTGTAATTGATTGGTGTTGCCACCTTATCCACCAAAGCAATATTCTTATTCTTATAAACAATGTTGGTGCGATCAATCACATCTTCGAGGAACTTCCCTCTGTTAGCGTATGTTCGTTGCAATCTTTATCACGTCCTAATATCTCTCTCACTTTCTCAACAATCGTCTTATCTCCATTGGTCTGTTCCGTCGAACCATGCACTACCGATACACCTCGTCTGTACTACCAAAACCATTCGTTCCCCTAGCACTCTGACTATCAAATTGGTTGACAACCTCCAACTGTGGAAGCTCCACTTTTTGAACTACTAACTGTGCTATTTTTTCGCCTTTCTTAACAAGATAGTTCGACTTGTTCAATGTATCTGCGATGACACCAATTTCTCCGCCATAACCACAGTCCACAGTGCCAAGAATCACTCTTAGATTCGTTTTAGATGACTTACCAGATCGTGGACGAATCTGTCCTTCATAGCCTGGTGGAATGTTCACTGCAATACCAGTTGGGATAACGATCGCATGAGTGTAAGTGATTAAAGTGTCCTCACTAGCGTATAGGTCTAAGCCTGAATCGTGTGTATGACTTCTAGTTGGCAATGTCGCTGATTCAGAGAGTTGCTTAATCTGTAGTTTATTCAAAATTTACCCACCGTCCTTTTATTCCTTCAAAATTCTTTTCCATTTGTTTTGCTGATAATATGAATCCTTTTTTCGCACTTTCAAACGCCAATTCAAGCTCACTTGGTCTATAATCCATATTCACAACATGGTGTCCGTTCTCTATTCTGATGTGATAGTCTTTCATCATCTTCTCCTCCAAATTTCAATTAAAATTCCAATTCCGAACGATAAAATAAGACCGACCATTGAACCTATTACTGTATAAATAACTATGCTCATGAGATAGTCATTCATTCCCTTCCCCTCCACTTGTTTATAATTGCGTAACCTAACATACCTACCAGCGTAACTAGACAACCGACGAACAGACTGAATAGTACAATGAGTTCGAGTCCGATTTGTGTCATCGTTCACCCTCCCCTGGCACATTCTCTTTAATCTCTTGTTTCAATTTTTCACTAATCTCATCATCAGAAATTATTCTGTACTCTAAATGCTCAATCTGTTCAGTTTTTTGTGAGTGTTCTTGTTGTAAGTCCCTGTAACCATATTTCATAACTTCATGCTCCTCGTACAGCTCGTCATACGCTTTCTGTAAGGCTTCGTAGTCATCTAGTAACACTTCGTACCTAACGTCATCTGTATGGTTCTGTACGGTGGTTAAAATGAGGACTAAGAGGATTGCTGCGATGACTATTCTGATTAGTAGATTCATGCAATCAAACCTTTCTTTTCTTTCGGTGAATCAATCCTTAATATATATTCTGTTTCAGTTTCACTCGCATTGATGAGGTGGTCAGGCAACTTCTTTTGAATCGTCCTAGCCACTTGAAAGATGAAGTGCCTGTTGTATAAGTCTTTGCTATATCTTTTCTCTGATGGAATCGCTAATTTATGCAATATGGCGTAGATTTCGCCATTGATTAAGTTTTGTGTGGTTTTCATTTTGAAATCACGCCCAGTTCTAACATTCTTATTATTCTTAAAGGACTAGGTTGATTCACACCACGTTCCCACCTGGAAACAACACTGTCACTCGCAGGAGGTTCAAAAAGTTTTCCAAATTCACTTTGTGTTAGTCCTTTTCTTAAACGAAAAGATTTAACTTCATTTCCATAACTTTTAGTATTCATACACTCATCCTCGCCTCCACTTCCTTCGGTATCACTTCTAAAAGCTCACGATCTGCGATGAATTGTTTGTACTCTAAATTACTGAGATAAAGTATTTCTTTATTTCTCTCCAACAAAACAGATACTGGCACTAGCTTGTAACCTTCTTCAATCGGTATGGCAGTGTATAGATAATTCTGATTAGCGTTGTACAGTCGCTTACGGTACTTGAAGCCTAACTTTGATTCTGTAAATAGTTCGAGTTGTTGCATCATAGCAAGTCCTCCAAAGTCACTTGTTCACCAGCTAATGAATTAAGCCGCATATTGTCCTTGTACTCTTCAAAATCTTCTAAAGGTATAAATGCATTAGGATGGTATTGATTCTCGTTGTAGACCACCTTATATCCATTCTTAGCCTTATCAAAAGTGGCCGTACCGATTGGTTCGATTTCATCTCTATACAAATTCAATACTTTAGCCATCATCCCCACCCCTTGAAGCACTGATCAAATAAGTGCTTGCTATACTTAGACGGATTCCATTCAACTGGTGCAACAGGTCTAGTTTTGTATACTTGAATCTGTTCTTTACGTTCCTTGACGGTTTTTGGTGCATATTTCTCTTTTATCCCTTTACGTTGAATCACTGTCTCACCTTCCAAAACTATTAATTTTTTATGCAAGTTGCGTTCTTCCGCAACATTTGATCGTATAAACTTTAAAGTCTGTAGAGTCTCGCCACTGACTTCTGCGATTTCATCTAAAGTGCCAGTTGCGATAAATCGTTCACCAATGTAGAAAGCGAATACTTGCTCTTTAGTACCAACTTCACGCATTGTATAGCGTTCTGTAGGCTTTCTGATTAATTTAGTGACATAACCTTGACTACGCCCAATTTGTTTTGCAATCTCACTTGTTGAGCCTTCCATCAACAAACGTCCGTTATCATAAATTTCAAATATTCTCGTTTTCCTTATTGCTCTACTCATGCCGTTCACCTTTCTTTAAAACGCTAACGCTTTGACATCTTCAACCTGGTAACCCATTTCATTTAGCTGTTGTACCATTTTCTTCGGATACACCATTGGCGTTTGTGCGTTTATTGAGTTGTAGTATTTAATACGTCCTATCACTTCAAATACTTCTTGATTGCTTATGTTCTTACTCTTCTTCTTTTTCTTATATTTCCTTACAGGTGTACTAACTGCTTGTTCTACAGTCCAACCAATTTCTAGTCTCCACTGAATCAATCCATCACTAATACCGATTGCATTCGCTTGTTCACGTTGCGTTTTGGTGATGTGATTCCCTTTATAATTCATGCCACCTGTATAAACTAGCGGTGCCTGGGTAATTGCTCGTTCTACTTCCCAACCAGAGTGCAACCGATTAGATAACGTTTTATCTTTAATACCGTTCGATTTAGCAATTAATCGTTGTTTCTTGCTCAAATCTCGTAAGCCCGCCATCGCTATCCCTCCAAAGATGCACTAGTACGTCCGCTAATTTGCTTCTCACAGTCGATTGTGGCTTGCTTAATAAGAAATCTATCCAACCTTCCCCGAACAACTCCAAAGCGCTTATATCGTCTTTTGTGATGGTCTCACGTCGTTCCAATTTTCCTGCCAGTGCCATCTCTGGACTGACAGGTAAGTCTAATTCAGTTAGTCGCATAATTTTATCCTCCGATTCGGTAGTCTTTACCGTTTAAGATGATAGTGTCTTTACGGTTCATCATCCTTGTAAAGATTTGATTCATCTTCATAGACTTCTTAAAGTCCTTACTTGAATAATTGGTCGTGTAGATTGTGCTTTTATTCATTCTTGCATCTGTAATTTTGTACAGTTCTTTCGCTTCCCAGTTATTCTGTTCAGCGTTCACTTCATCAAGTATTAATAAATCAGCATCTCTTGCCATATAGTAAATGCCGTCCGTTTTACCGCCTGTATCTTTTGATGTGGTCACCATCATGTCGAAGTAGTCCGCAAACTTGATGAATAGCACCTTGTAATTTTCTTTAATGAGTGCATTTCTAATGATTGCTGATAAATATGTTTTTCCTGTACCAAACGAGCCTTGTATAACGAGGCCTCTACCGTCTTTTAACTTGGTATCAAAATTACTGATATAGTCTTTAGCAATATCTATTGCTTTAGCTTGCTGGTCTGTTTCGATTTTTAAGTCATCAAACTCAGCATTCTGATATTCAATATCAATCACAGATGCATTGATAAACTTCTTAGCATTTAAGTCATTTTGTATTGCGTTGACCTTTTCAGTTGCTTTACATATACAGCCAGTTATTGTGGTTTCTTCTGTACCATCTTGAAAGTACTTTGTAAGTTTCTTTAACGGTCGTTTGCAGGTTTCACAATTCTCACCAGTAAACTCAACTTTTGAGTCTTTCATTTTGGCGTACTGCATGTACTGTGCTAATTCCATTTACTCTAACCTCCTAGAAACCTAAGTTTTTATACTGTTCTTCTTGTTCTGGTGGTAGTTCGTGAGTCACTTGGTTTTTATATTTATTGACCTTACTTCTGTTTTCATGATGTTTTATATCTTCAACAGTTTTTAAGTTATGACCTTTCCAGTCATTCAATATACTTTTGTTGTACTTCCAGTTCTTTACTCCACGTTGTCTAGATATATCGATAGATAGTTCAAGTACACTTTCAAAGTCATCGAAGTAGTTTTTGTAGTATTCAATATCTTCCATCATGAATTGAGTAATAGAACCAAAATAATTTTCTAAGAGCGTAGCAGCCGAAGATGGTTTTTGCTGTTCTTCCTCTAACCTATCCTTACCTAACCTATCCTTACCTAACCTATCCTTACCTAACCTATCCTTACCTAACCTATCCTGTGTATCCCGTTGGTGCACCACTGGTATACCATGTGTCATACCAACCTCATAACTCCCGTTCTTAAGCTGTTTTAACTGTTGTTTTTCTTCTTGATAGACTGTTTCGTTGTAACGGTCTGAGCGAATATAGTTATGGATTTTCCAATCCTTTATAACGACAACTCCACTTTCAAATGGAATCAAAAATTCTTTGCTCAAAAGTATTTTTAAATCATCATCATTTGCACCAACCATTCGTTTTATTGTCTTAACATTTCCGATAAATCCATCATCATCAGCACTCATATTTAAGTGGAAATATAAGCACTGAGTAGACATCGGCATATCTAAAAATGTATCGGTTTCAGTGATTCTTTTACTGAACATTCTGCGTTGAGCCATTACTTTCATCCTTTCTTAAAATGGCAAATCATCATCCTGTACATTTACTGGTCCTTGATTATTCTGGAACGGATTATCTTCATAAGATGGTTTGCTACCTGTAGTCTGCCTTGCTTGATTGCTATAGTTTTGTTGATTATTATTCGGTTTTGAATTCTCACTCTTTGAGTCCAGGAATTGCACCGATTCAGCAACTACTTCAGTTACATATACTCTTTGTCCGTCTTTATTCTCGTAATTACGAGTTTGTATTCTGCCATCTACTGCGCATTGACTACCTTTCGATAAATATTGATTCACGTTCTCTGCTTGCTTTCTAAAGCAAACGATATTGATAAAATCTGCACCACGCTCACCATTCTGATCTGAGAATCGTCTATTTACTGCCAAATTGAAGTTTGCAACTGCTATATCTGATTGACTGACCCTTAATTCAGGGTCTTTAGTCAATCTGCCTACTAATACAACTCTATTGAGCATCTGTTGCACCTTCTTCTTGTGGGTAATCCGCTACGATTTCAGGCATATCTACATAGCTATCGTCATCAGGTGTGATGTCTTTGATATTCTTACCTACTCCTTCGTCGTGTGATACTGCTTGCTGCATCTCGACGGATACAGGTAGGTATTTCCACATGTAACGAATGACTGTTTTCTTAGCCATTTCTTCGTAATCAGTCGCCCACGGAGAATACTTACTGTTACCTGCTTTACTTCTTGCTCTACGTTTTTCAATTTCTGACTTAGGCATATATTCAAATTGATAACCACCATCTTTAAAGTGAGCGACTGCATAAGCACCTTTGAATTGTCCTCTATCAGATTCAGCAGGCACATGTTTTAAATCGCTGTGTAAGCCAAGTTGATACTCGAATTCATCATTTTCATAAACTGCATGAGCATAAATAGATTGGATATGACCGGATCGTCTCGCTAAATCAATCATTCCTCGGTAGCCGATGATAAACGTAACGTCTGTCGTGCCCTTCTTATTGTTTCTGAATGGCAAGAAATAGCAGTGCCCCATTGGTCCTGGTTCTAGTCCTAACTGTGCAGATTGCATCACTGCGCCAAGTAGGCTCGATACATCAGCTTCTTTTAGCTGCGGTGTCGTTCTAATAACCGTTGTTGCCATTCTTGTCATACGTTCAATACTCATGTGTTGTGGTAATGCTTGCGCCATTGCTGGTGCCATTTGGTCGATATAGTCACCGATTGTTTTTGGTTTGTTGTTATTCGCTACTTCGTTCTGTTTTTGAGTTGCTACCTGATTTTTTAAAGATTCATTTGTTGCCATGATTATTTTTCCTCCTTGATTTGTTTGATTCTTAAAATTCTTGATTCAGTTTCTTTTGTGTATTTTTCTAGGGTGTCTTTGCCGTATTCTTCTTCGAGTGCTTTCTTGTCAAGTGTTCTTCTAGTCTGCGGTTTCCAAGTCACGATGTAATTCTGTGAAGCGCCTTTAGTACTGTGTTTCAAAGTGTCTTTCAGTTGGTTTTCATACTTAGATTGAAGCTCTTTCGTTTCTTTAATTGATGACTTGCATGATTCAATCGCACGGATTAACGTATCTGCATCTTCTGTAAGCTCAACTTGTTCATCATCTATATCTGAATACATATGATTAATGAAACTCGTCATTGCGCCACTACCGTCTATTTCAGGTATTACATTCGCTAATACATTGTTATTCCAGAAGTCATATTCGGCTTCAATAATGATGTTGATCAGTTCGTCATCACGTTCGATTTCTTTCCAAACAAAGTTATTTCCACCGATTAGCACTGCTATATAGGCTTTCTCATAGCCTGTGACAGCTAGATAATGTTGTACCTGGCATAAGTACTGTGCAGGCACATCATCGCCTTCCCACAGTTCTTTGTTGTATTGGGAAGTGGTTTTGCATTCGAGTAATGCTTTTTCTCCAACGACTACTCTGTCTAAATTCGCTAACATAAAATCGTGTTTAGGATGTCTTAGCATACGGTTATCTCGTCTAACCTTTTTACCAGTACGCCTTTCAAATTCTTTAGCGACTACATCTTCAAGAATGTTCCCGAAGTGGATATAATCGTTATCGATATCTTGTCTAAGTTCAGGATTGGTCTTTTCAAGGAATAACTGAGCTTTTGACTTCCATTTGTTTACTCCAAGAATCGTTCCAGCATCTGAACCACCAATGCCCGTGTTACGTTCTCTAAGCCATTCTTCATGCGTTAAGTCTTTTACATTTAAGAGTTCTGCCATGATTTCACTTCCTGTGTTAAAATATTGTTATAGTATTTTTTCTTAACGACTGGTCTGCCAACTGGTCGTTTTTTCATGCACTTAGGCACTTCATTCTCTAATTCTTCGATTGTTACTTTAGTACTCTGCATCGTCTAGCACCTTCTTCAACACTAGATATGCTCGATTAGACACATCCCCTTGTGCATGTAGTTTTAATAGTTTCTTCTGTGCGTGTTTGACCTTGTCTTGCACATCTTCAAAATCACGTTCAACTTCATGTAACTCGTCGCTTAGACTACTGATTTCTTCTTGAGAATTTTCCAACTCAACGTTCAAATTGCCATTTTCTTCGGCTAAAAATTGATTAGTTGCAAACATTAGAATCCCACTTCCTCTGTGCCATATATCTCTGCGTAAGCTTCATCTGCTACAGGGTCTACAAAATGCGTTTTGATTAACATTGCACCTACAAATACGACTGCTAGAATCAGTGAATAAATCAATTCTTTCTTCATCTCATTACCTCCTGTATTCATCGAGAATATCTACCGCTAACTGCCTGCCGAGTTCTCGTTTGATATAGATTTTTCTGTCTTTCTGAATCACTGCTTTTTGGAATTTTTCTTCATAAAGAATATGGTCTTTGAAATATTGATAAGTTATGCCGATTTCTTCAGCAAATTCCTTTGGTGTAATGAATAGTCGTTCATCTTGTTTTTGGCTAACGATAGACTGCACAATCTCTGAAATCATCGGTTTAAGTTCATCGACTTCAACTACTGTTATCGCCATGTTTATATCCTCCTTTGCATCTTCAGACGTGCATCTCTATTCGCGTTGAGTTGTTGCGGTGTGAGTCCGTAATCATTGATTAAGCAATTTACAAAGCTTGTACCTTCAAACAGCACATCTTGTAATTCAGCTATCATGATCTTGAGTCCTTCGAGTTCCTGATCAGTTGTATGTTCAGGGTGCTTGTCTAAACGATTTGCCTTGAGTACACTCATAAACTCCTCTATCTCACGTTCGATGCGGTATACAAAAGCTAGTCTGTGACCGTCGTATACTCTGTCTGATGCGGTGGGTTGTGCATAGCCCTCTGTCATCTCGTAAGCCACATCATTGAGCATCTGTGCATCTCTAGTGTTATTCAGTGCTGCACTGTACATCATCTGTGTCAGTGGTTTCTGTCCGCTTTCTACTCTGCTGATATATGATTTATCTACGTGAAGCTCATTCGCTACATCTTGTTGAGTTAGGTTGTTTCGTTTTCTATAACTTGCAATTACATTCGCCATGAATTGTCCTCCAGTCATTTATTTATGATTGATTGTTGATTTGATTAGTCGTTATACTAAGTTCAGAGTTAATTAAGTTAGTCGCATAACTGATAACTCATTGGTAAGGCTAGTTGGTCGCTAGTCCTTACCGCCTTCTATTCAGCTGTCCGTTCCTCTTCGGATTCAGCTAACTCTAGAGTTATTTGTCTTGTTTTCATTAACGTTGCTGTTGACGGTGTCCACTGATTGATAAAGTCGATAACAATATTGAAGTGCTTTTGTCTTAACTGTGTTCTAGTCTTGATACCAGCTACATCATTAACACCATGATTAATATCTTTATACAGTGCTGATCTAACTTCTTTAGTGTTCGCCAGTGCAAAAGCATTAATAGTATTAGCAACCGTTCTATTCACTTGTCTTGAGATGTACGAATACTCTCCTGCTTCAAGCTTTACTTCTTCTTTTAAATAAGTGACATCCTTTTCAACGGTGTCTACTCTTTCGGATGTTTCTTTCAACGCTTTAAATTGAAGTTCTAACATTTCCATTGGACTCTTAGGCTCTTCATACTTCCCTGTCTTTCTGATTTGTGGTAAAACTTCAGAAGTTACCCACTTTTTAAAACGTTTTGCAGATTCTAATTTGCTTGAAAAGATTAAACTGTATAGACCTGATTCATTTATAAAAATTGCCTCTCGATTTTGACCTGATAGAACGATACGTTCGGTCAGCTTATCTTCATTTTCAACATGATCTCTTATAGCTTTTGTAGGATTTGAGTAACCTAATACTTTTGCAACATCGCTCCCTAAAAACATTGGCTCATGTTCATGTGAAATTGTTCTAACGTTGTTTTCTTCAAAATTGAAAACTTGTAATTGATTCATGTTACTCCTCCTCGATTACCTTTTCGGTAACTTATTATCCAAAAAAATTTCATCCAGTTCTAAATCTAATATTTTAGACAGAGCCAAAACATCATTGGTGCTGAACTTCCTTAAACCTTCTTCTTTACGATAATACGCAACATAGCTCTTATAACCAAGCTTCTGTGAGAGTTCTAGTATGCTCAAATCTTTTTCTAGTCGTGCTTCTTTGATACGAGCAATATCTATTTGTTCCCCTGGCATTGTTTTCACCTCCATTACCTTTTCGGTAACTCTATTATTACATTACCATAAAGGTAAGTCAATAGTTTTATTTACCAAAAAGGAAATTATTTTATTATTGCCAATATGGTAACATACAGTTAAAGGAGTGATGTTATGAGTGAGATAGCTAAAAAGATTAAACATTATAGAACTATCAACGGTTACACTCAAAAAGAGTTCGCTGAAAAGATAGGGGTATCAAATGTTGTTCTATCTAGGTACGAAAGTGGAGTTAGAACGCCAGATAATGATACACAAATTAAAATAGCGGACATCTTTAACATTTCACTCGATGAACTAAATGGTAGAACTTCTAAAGAACCATCTGACGACTTCGATGCCTTCATGTTTGAGGATAAAGAAGCATTTGATGCTTTGCCTGAAGAAGTTAAGCAGGAATTAATAAAAGAAATCAATGAAAAAATAGAGTTCCTAGCTTATAAACAGAAGAATAAAGATAAGTAGGTGTTTATGTGGATTGGAAAAAGTTTGTTCTAGGAAATACTACTTCTTATACCAACAATAAAGAGAAGTATGAACCTATAAATGACTTGGAGTCACTAGATAGATTCGTTGAAAATCAAAATAGCAATAATCAAGTGGCGAAAAATTACCATCTTCATAAAGACATACTTATCCATAAGTCATCTAACAAGAAATATATCAATACAGCTGAATTCGATCATTACATCAATAAATATTCTAGTCCAAATAAACCTGTGATGTTCCTCGATATATTAACTCAAGTTAAATACGAACTAACGATGCTTACAACATGGACACCTATAGGTAATGGTTTATTTATAATAGATAGTGAGAACATCCATTTTATATCTTTAGGCAAGAAAATGATAATAGAAGTTATACCAATTAACAAAGTTACTGCTGTTGAAGATAAGTTAAACATTCTTACAGTCTATATTGGAGCTAGAAAGCTTACATTTAAGAGTACTGGGAAAACAGTAAAACAAATCAGGAAACACATTCAAAATATAAAAATGCTATAAATTAAAAAAAGGATAATCAGGGCGTTGCCCTATTATTTATAGAGTAAGTTTACATATATTTGTATAACAGGAGGATATTATGAAGAAATTATTATTAGGTAGTGTTTTATCAACATCACTTTTACTCGCTGCGTGCGGCGGTGAAACAGAAGAAGATACATCAACAGAAGAAAGTAATACAGAATCTACAGAAACTGCAGCAGAAGAAGCAGAAGATACTTCCGCAGTAGAAACAGAAGAAGAAACTGAGGAAGTTGAAGAAGATGTAGAATCAGCTTCAGGTGAATCAGAAACTATTAAAGAGGTTGAAGTTGGAGAAACAACTGAAATCGAGAACGTAAATCTAACTGTTAATAAAGCTCAAATTAATCGTATTGAAGTCACTGAAGATTTAGCTATATTCCTAGACGGATATGAAGCAGGAGACATGGTTGATAACTTAGTAATTGAGTATACAGTAGAAAATACAACAGATGCACCACGTGACTTCTTCATTGACCAGGCTGTAGCAGTTACTTCTACAGGACAACAAATCGACCCTGAAATGTTATTAGCAGAAAATATTACAGGCTCTATGTTAGGTGCTGTCGAGTACACAGGCTCAGTTCCATACCTTATGGAAGAAGGCGCTGGAGACGACATTGAATGGGTAGACATTAATATTCCAGCAATGCTTGATGGAGAAACTTATGATCGTGTATCAGATGAAACACAAGTAAGAATCGAATTTTAATAATATTTTCAACCAACTGACCATTGGTTATACAGTGGTCAGTAATTTTTTAAACTTTAAACCGAACATACGTTCTAAAATAAAGGGGTTTTTGCATGAGAATCGAAAAGAAAGTTAATGACATCGTGGATTTATCCATTTTAGATGTGACTGATTTAAATATAGAACACCTAGCGTACATGTTTGATGTACACATACTGTACAATCACCAATCCAACTTTTATGTACAGAAGTCTGGTGTAGATATTATCGGACTCAAATTTGATAAACGACATGAGATGTTCAAAGCATTCTGTCACGAAGCAGGACACATGTTTTTACATGCGACTCAACAGCACAACATGCCACGAGCATACAATGATTACCAGGAAGCAGAAGCCGAAAAGTTTGGTCTACTCTTACAGATGCCAGAAAAGCTAATCACCAAAAACAGACTATATCAGGCAACGGATTTAATGGCGTATTTTGGCGTTTGTGAGGGCGTTGCACTTAAAAGGATAGATATGCTAGTAAATCATTCTAAAGTGTCAGGCATACAATTTTAGGAGGTATATAATGGAACCTAAGAAGATTAATGGTAAGTGGGGATATAACTTCAGTTATCAAGGTAAACGCTATAGAAAGCAAGGTTTTGCGACTAAAAAAGAAGCACAAGCACGTATTCAAAAAATTATTAGTGATGTGGCTCACGGCGTAGATGCTAGCTCTAATGAGAATCTCTTTGAATACTATGAACGTTGGGTAAACACATACAAGTTGAATATCGTGTCAGATAAATCATATGATCGATTTATCAGTACATTGAAGAAAATGAAAGATTACTTTCCACCGAATATGCGATTAAAAGATTTAGACCAAGACCAATACCAAGCATTTATTAATCGCTATGCGGAAGGGCTAACTAAGAATAGCGTTTTAAAATTACATCAACAAATCAAAGCGTGTTTAGAGGATGCAGTATACAATGGATTAATTCCACGCAACCCAACATACCGAGCGAAAATTTGGGGTTCAGTACCACCAAAAAAAGAAGAATATAAATATATGTCTTTACAACAGTACGTAGATACTAAGGAATACTTTAGAAACAAACATGAAAAGAGTGCTTTGTTATTATTTATTTGCCATGTCACTGGCGGACGATTTTCTGAGATTAATAAACTTAAGTATGAATACTTTGACTTTGAAAATAACAGACTTTTTCTGAACGGCACAAAAACTGAAGCAGCACCTCGAACGATTACCCTTGCAAGCTCTGATATGGCTCATATCAAAAAGGAAATAGAAGCAATGGGGTTATATCAGCAGGAATATATACTGAAAATCGCCTACAAAACGGCGGATGACATGTTCGGTCGTACAAGAGAGTATTTTGGCATGGAAAGGGAAATCACAATTAATTCGCTAAGGCATACGCATTGTAGTTACTTATACAATCATGGCGTGTCTATACATTACATTAGTAAACGATTAGGTCACAAAAGTATTCGCATTACATTAGATGTATACAATCATATATTTGAAGAAACATATGAAAATGATGAAAGTAACGCTTTAAACATTCTTAATACAATGCCAAACAATATAAATTGACAGATTGTCAATGACAACGACGATGTTGTCAATTTGTTGACTACTCTACTCATCTTTAATCACTTCTAATACTGTATGTAAATATAACAAAACCCCGTCACATCAACGTTTAACGATGATTTAACGGGGGTTAAGTATTTAATGAACGGAGATGGAGAGATTTGAACTCTCGCGCCGCTTTCGCGACCTACACCCTTAGCAGGGGCGCCTCTTCAGCCACTTGAGTACATCTCCATAATGGCTCCACAGGTAGGACTCGAACCTACGACCGATCGGTTAACAGCCGATAGCTCTACCACTGAGCTACTGTGGAATATTATGTATCTTTCAAACGAACAATATTTATTATAACAACTCAGCTAAACAATATCAACAATAAATTAATATTAAATAAGAAAAGTTTACAATTTTGTTGAATGTATTAACTATAACTTCAAACTCAATTAATTGTATTAATTTCATCTATGCTTCTCATCAATTTGATATAAGTTGCCTTGGCAGCTTCATTAATATATAACATATCATCTTCTTCTTTTGATTGATGTCTATATAACGATGCTTCACGCTTTTGATTTTTCTTATAATATTTCTCCTTCTCAAGATTGAATTTATAATATAATTTCACTGCATTTAAATATTGCTTATTATAAGAAGCATATGAAATATCCACTACTAATTCCTCATTATTTTCAAACTTGACTAAGGTTTGTCCTCTATAGGGATAATAATTTTGTATGTACTTTAAATTGAACCAACTGTTAGACTGCACCCTATCTGAATGTGTACAAAAATAAATATATGATGCAAATAAATCGATAATTATCGGGTGCTTAGACCTGATCTCAGTCAAACTTCTAGACAACTCTTTTCTAGCTGAATAGCTTTGAGAATGGAGTTTACAGTTATATTCAATCACTTTATTTGGACTTCTAAGACATTTAATAGGATCACCATATAGCTCACAGATTGTACTTTCAACATAACGGCCATCTTCCTTCGCAACTACATACATAGTGTTATCATTTATAGTGTAGTGTTGTCTTGTCATGGGACCTCCAAATTATTTACTTAAAAATAATATAACATATATTTTAAATTTTGTTAACTATTATTAAATACTGTTATATTAACTTATCACATACTTGTCAGAAAATTTGCTTTTACGATTCTCATTATCATTGACCTAATTGAGAATGGTGTGTATACTTTAATTAAGTTAGTAATCGAGAGGGGTTATCAATTATGGGGAGACCTGTATATCCAGCCAATCAATTAAGAGGCTTTCTTAATACTATAAATGATTTATCAGCAGACTTGGTTTTACAAGAATCAATGTACCGTTTTAATTACGACTTATATTCCCGTAAAATCGAAGAATCACTTATAGAAAAAGACGAAGAAAAATTTAATAAGTATACAACTTTAATGAAACAACTATAGAATTTACATAAATAAGCACCAAATTCTCTAATGAGAATTTGGTGCTTTTATCATATATATTCCCACTCTACAGTACTAAATACTTTTAAGAAACTAAGTCTAAAAATTCATCTCTAGTAATACGTCCTAAATAATGACTGATATCAATATCAGACAAGGCCTGATCAATTGCTGCTCTATTATGTTCAACACCAATTAATCGATTTTCAATATCGATGACTTCCCCTACACCAAAGAAGTCTCCAAAGATTTTGGCATGCTCAATACGTCCACCATTTACCTCTAAACGTACATCTAATAATCCAGCGTCGTACTTATGAGAATTATCATAATTATACTTAGGGTTTTTACCATAGTTCCATTCCCAAGTTTGATATTTCTCTTTGGACAATTTATTAATTTTTTCCCAGTCTTCATCTGTTAGCTTATATTCTTCAACATTTTCTAAGCCACCAAATATGTTCGATAAAATTCTCTTCTTAAATTCTTCAATATCGATTTTCTCTTCTAAGTAATCATTGATATTCCCTACTCTAGCGCTAACAGATTTTACGCCCTTAGACTGAATCTTTTTAGGGTTTACTTTCAAGGCATTTTGTACCTCTGAAATATCACTCTCAAGCATCAAAGTACCATGTGAGAACATACGACCTTTTTGTGTGAACATCGCATTCCCTGATACCTTTTTGCCACCTTCAATTTCTATATCATTACGGCCAGATAATTCAGCTTTAACACCCATATCATTTAAAGCATCTACAATCGGCTGGGTGAACTTCTTAAAGTTATGGAAACTATCTCCATCATCCTCAGTAATAAAACTAAAATTCAAGTTACCTTCATCATGGTATACTGCCCCACCACCTGAAACTCTACGGACAACTTTGATACCATGTTCCTCTATATAAGGTACATTAATTTCTTCTATGGTATTTTGATTTTTACCAATGATAATAGAAGGTTGGTTCACGTAAAAAAGAAAATAAGAATCATCTGTTGGAATTTCTCTTAAAATGTACTCCTCCATTGCCAGGTTAATCATAGGATCTGTGATGTCATTATTTGAAATAAATTTCATTTGTATTTCCCCCTGTTTAAAATAAATGACCTGTTACTAATTATAATAGAAACAGGCCATAAAATCACATTACTTTTTCATTATTTTCTCTGCAGTATCTTTAGCAGTCTGAACACAATCCGGTAGCCCTACTGCATAGTGGGAAGCACCGATTAAATGTAAACCTGGATAGGTTTGACTAACATAAGACTGTATATCATCGATCATTCGCCTATGGCCGACAATATAGTTTGGCATGGAATATGGCATCCGCGTCACTATTTCAAACTCCGCTTCACCTTTTATATCCATAATCTTATCTAGATCTTCTCTAGCCAATCTAGCAATATCTGCATCCGAGCGTTCATGAACAATGTAGTCACCTGGTCGTCCAACATAAGCTCTTAATAAAGCCTTACCTTTAGGTGTGGAATGTGCCCATTTTTTATTCGTCCAAGTACAAGCAGTAATTACAGTGTCCATGTTACGACTGATAACGAAGCCTGTACCGTCAATAGCATTTTGAACTTGAGATTCATCGAAGGCCATGACTACAGTTGCAACACTCGTTGCCGGCATGTGATTAAAGTACTCAAATTCCTTATCATCAAACCATCGCTTATATTGGAAGTGCGGTGTTGTAACGATGACTTCATCATAATCACTTGTTTCACCGTTAACAGTCAAGGTATAGCCATGATCATTTTTAGTGATTGCCTCAACATCACTATTGAAATGAATTTTACCGCCCTGTTCCTCGTTTACTTCTACCATGCGGTCGATAAAGGACTGTAAGCCACCTGAAAACTGCAAGAATTGCCCGACTTTCGTTTTCGGTGCTTGTGGTTTATTTCTTCGCTCTAAATTAAGCCCCTTCATCAAACTACCGTAATACGATTCAGTCTTTTTAAAATTTGGATAAGTCGACATTAAACTCAATTGATCAATGTCAGTACTGTAAACACCAGATAAGAGTGGCTCAATCATATTTTCTAAAACTTCATTCCCAAGCCGAGCTCTGAAGAATTCACCAACAGAAATATCTTTATATAAAGGTAAGGCGGTTTTAAAGTAATCCATCGTCGCTCTTAATTTACCCGGCCAAGAAACTAAGTCCGTATCAAGTAAAGATTTAAATTCTAAAGGAACACCTAACATAGTTCCCTTAGGTACAGGGTACAATTGATTTTTAGCATAGATATATGCTTGACCTGTCTGATTCCTTACTAATGTCGTATGAAGCCCTAGTTTCTCTGCTAGTTCAGTCATTACTGTTTTTCTAGCCAGGTAAGACTCTGGTCCTAATTCAATTGTGTAGCCATCTTTTATATGTGTATTGACTTTACCACCCGCTCGATTCGACGCCTCATATAACTCTACCTGACAATCATTACTTTCTTCTAAAAGATAATACATTGCAGAGAGGCCTGTTATACCTGCACCGATTATGGCAACTTTTTTCATTATTACACATCCTGACTATCTAAATTAAAGTTTAACGAGTTCGTTTACCATCGCTTGAATAAAGCGTTCATCTGTATTCGGCATTGTCGGTCTATGGTAAGTTGCACCGATTTCATCAGTTACGACCTTACATTCATAGTCATTATCATAAAGTACTTCTAAATGTTCACATACAAAACCGAGTGGTAAATAAACAAAATGTTCGAATCCATGTTCTTTGTGTAATTCACGAGTAAGGTCTTGAACATCTGGCCCTAACCAAGGATCAGGCGTGTTCCCTTCAGACTGCCAACCTACAAAGTAATGACCTTTATTAAATCGTGCTTTTAATAAGTTCTTAGTCTCTACTAATTGGTCTGGATACGGATCATTATGTTCTTTAATTTTCTCAGGTAAACTGTGTGCACTCACAACAATTGCAGTTTTACTCTGTTCTTCTTCAGGAATTTCTTTAAACGTACCTTCTAAAGCATCCACCCAGAAATCTATAAATGGTGTTTGCTCGTAAAATGATTCGACAGATTTAACCGTCATACCATATTTTTCAGCTTCTTCTTTGGCACGTTTATTATAAGAACCGACTGAGAAATTAGAATAATGCGGTGCTAAAACAACCGTATGAATTTCTTTAATTCCACGTTCACTAATTTCTTTTACACTATCTTCAATGAAAGGATGAATATGTTTTAAGCCAATAAACAGCTCGTACTCATCATCACTTTGTTTGTTCAGTACTTCTACTAATGCATTTGCTTGGCGTTCTGTTGTATCTGCTAAAGGAGAAATACCACCGATTGCTTCATAGCGATCCTTTAAGTCTTGTAAAGCTTCTTCACTTGGTTTTCTACCATGTCTAATATGCGTATAGTATGGTTCAATATCCGATTCTTTGTAAGGCGTTCCGTACGCCATAACTAATAATGCTTTTTTTTCACTCATTTTAAAATCACAGTCCTTTACTATATGTGTGTACTAGTTCAGTTAAACGTTTTAGTACTTCTGGATTCACTTCTGGGAATACCCCATGTCCAAGGTTGAAGATGTGCCCTGTTCTTTGCCCTTCTTCAACAATTTTCTTGGCACGTTCTTCAATAATATTCCAGTCGGATAAGAGAATCGCTGGATCTAAGTTTCCTTGTAAAGCTTTAGTAATTCCAAGTTCACGTGCTTCAGTAATTGACATTCTCCAGTCGAGTCCAAGCACGTCACTACCTAATTTGTCCCATTCTGTAGCTAGGTGACTTGCACCGACTCCAAAAATGATAACTGGCACATTTTGTGCTTTTACTGCCTTAATAATACGTTTCATACCCGGTGCAAGATAGTAGTTATAGTCAGCTTTATTAAGGGCACCACCCCATGAATCAAATATCTGAATAATGCCAGCACCTGCTTTAATCTGTGCTGTTAAGTAAGTAATGCTTGTTTCAACTAGCTTATCCATCAATTTAAACCACAGCTCTGGCTGTGTATACATCATTGTTTTAGTTTTGTGATAATTTTTTGATGGACCGCCCTCAATCATATAGCTCGCTACAGTAAACGGTGCACCGCAGAAGCCAATTAAAGGGACATTTAACTTTTCTTGAGTTAGAATTTGGATCGCCTTATATACATAATCTAAGTCTTTAAAGGGGTCTAGCTCTCCTAGTTTTTCTACATCTTGAATTGTTCGAATCGGATTCTCTATTACTGGACCAATACCAGCTTTAATATCCACATCAATTCCAATTGGTGCAAGTGGCGTGATGATGTCCTTATAAAGTACCGCAGCATCAACATTATAGTTGTCTACTGGTGTCGCAGTTAGATAGGCAGTGAGTTCAGGTTGTTTAGTAATTTCAATCAGTGAATACTTCTCTTTCACTTTATTATATTCTGGCTGTGAACGCCCAACCTGTCTCATAAACCAAACCGGCGTATGCTCTGTTTTCTCGCCGCGCGCTGCCCGAATGATAGTATCATTAAACACAGTGTTTCCCCCTATTAATATTTTTTTATACACTATAGTATTTTATCACATTCATTAGAACTATTATTATTTAGCTCGAAGTTGTCAAAAATTCGTTCTATTTGTGACTATGTTTAAAGTCACTATTGAGCAGGTATATAAAAATTAATAAGACTTTATGAGGTGAAGAAATTGTATTTGCATTTAACAACAGGCACATTAGATTATTTAACATCTCTTCATGAGAAATATGACCAAACATCCATTAGCTCAAGAGGTACTGATGCTATTTTGTACTATGAAGATAATAATGAAGACTCAGTATTCTCCACTAAAATGACATATGAGATTTTTGAAAATATGGGTGGTCTCGATGCAGATGGACCGATGACAATGTATTATATCCCTTCTGCAGGAGATGGATTCCACTCACTCCGTGCACATGTTTTAGATTTAGCGAAAGCATTAGCTGACATAAATGGCGTTCTTGCATATCGTGTTGGGGTCAATGAGAAAAAAGAAACTTATATGATACTAATTAAATGGGCAGACTTATCTATTTACGATGACTTTAAATATACGGATATTCACGAACAATACCTGACAACAGAGGCTCTTAAAAAATTCCGTACAGAAGAGTCGCTCTTTGGAGATTTCTTATCATCTAAAACCTATTACACAATTAATGAAAATGTCTTCTCTGACGAAGAAAAAGAAGAACTGAGTGATTAATCACTTAGTTCTTCTTCTTTTTTGTAAATTGATCTTGATAAGAATCTGTTCAACACATGACCCCATAACGGGAATAATAGTCCTATATAAAAATACTCAGATTCTACAATAATAAACATTAATGTGAAGATTATAGATATCAATAGAACCATTTTATGAGAATACCTAATGTAACTATCTTGAATGTATGAACGATTTACTGGCCATATTTTTGGCCATAAAAGATAGGCTTGATTCGTATAAATTTGAGACATCTGCAAGACAATAATATAAATACCAAACAGTGAAAATACGAGTGAAATATAAAAGTTTGAAATCCAAAACATAATGATAAAGAATAATATGATAATTCTAAGCACAATCATAGGTAAATCATGATCTCTTAGAAAAGAACGGTAAAATAGATACTCATACATATTTTTCTTATTAAACTTTTCACCCTTCATATCTGGTAATAATAGATCTAAATATGCGCGTCGCTTAAAGCTCTTATCAATTTGTTTTACATTCGTAAACATGCTGACCACTTGGAAATAAGCGTGTGACTCCTCTTGTTCATAGGCTGTATAATTCAACCATGATAAGGTCTTAAAACGTATTTTCCTCACACTGACTTGACTAAGGACAACAATAGCGAGTGCTAAAATAATGAACAATGAATGCTGTTGAATTAAAAATAAGCTAACAAAGTTTAATACGAATAAAATTAAATTTACCATCCACTTTTTCAGCTCAGTATTAACTGCTAATCTCTTAATCGAAAACGTATTGAAGTACAAGATCAATGCAACAAAGAAAAAGAGGATAATATGAGTTAGGTCATGACCAATTGTTAAGAGAATCATTACTGCAATAGACACTGCAATTGGCGGAACAATACCGAGTGACAAACTGTAAATATCTGCCCGTTTAAAATAGGCAGTCATATGCTTTTCATAAGGTGGTAAGAACAACATGTCCGCTTCTTTTAATAAACTTCTATATTTTGGGTTTATAAAAATGGAAAGTACAATCGCACAGATTAAATCAATGTGTATTCCTGGACTTAGAGTTTCTCTCAAGCCGAGTAAGGTATATAACATGACACCTGCAGCAATCATTAAAAATACTAAAAAGTGACTGTTAAATATAAACTTTCCATAATAGCTCCTTAATTTGATGTCTTCGGTCATTCGTCCTTCAAATAACGCTTTACTCATGGTGATTACCACCAGTGAGTTTGATATAGACATCATCAAGCGTCCCATTCGGCAAGTGAGTTAACGCTCTTAACTCCTCTAAATTACCATCGGCAATTTTACGACCTTTATCTATTATGATATATCGATCACAGTATCGTTCAGCTGTCGATAAAATATGTGTACTCATTAAAATTGATCGGTTTTCTTCTCTTTCAGAAATCATGAGTTCAATAAGTGATTCAATTCCTAATGGGTCTAGCCCTAAAAAAGGCTCATCTATAATATAAAGATCTGGTTCAGCAATGAAGGCACAGATGAGCATAACTTTTTGTTTCATCCCCTTGGAAAAATGACTAGGAAATGTATCTTCCTTATCATCCAGCCTAAATCTTTTTAAAAGTGGACCCTTTCTTTCTTCAACTTGTTCAGGTGTAAGGCCATAAGCCATCGCTGTCATATTGATGTGCTCTTTAAGTGTTAACTCTTCGTAGAGTATTGGAGTTTCAGGGATATAACCTAGATGTCGCCGATAAGCTTCTACATCATCTTCTAATGTACGTTCCATGACCTTTATTGATCCGGAATGCGGTCTTAATAGACCTAAGATATGTTTAATTGTGGTACTTTTACCGGCACCATTTAAACCAATGAGACCAATGATTTCCCCACGTTTTATATCTAATGAAATATCATGAATGACAGGTTCCTTTGAATAGCCACCTGTTAGATTTTTTATATTTAAGACCATTGTTTGACTTCCTTTTAAATCGTTCTAATTATTTGTATACTGATACTTAAGTAAAACTATATCATAAAGAGAGCTATGGAGGATATTGAGATGACTAAGACTATTTTTGAAAAAATTATCGACAGAGAAGTACCCGCAAATATTATTTATGAAGACGATGATGTCATTGCATTTATGGATGCCTTTCCAGTTGCTAAGGGGCACACACTTGTCGTCCCTAAAAAAGTAATAGAAAATATTTACAACCTAGATGATGAAACAGGTGCAAAAGTAATCAAGGTTGTCACAAAAGTGGCTAATGCAGTCAAAGACGCGTTTAACCCTGACGGACTTAACGTTGTTCAAAACAACGGTGCTTACGCATCACAATCAGTCTTCCATCTACACTTCCATA
Source organism: Jeotgalicoccus marinus DSM 19772 (assembly GCF_000425825.1). Classification (GTDB taxonomy): domain Bacteria; phylum Bacillota; class Bacilli; order Staphylococcales; family Salinicoccaceae; genus Jeotgalicoccus; species Jeotgalicoccus marinus. The sequence goes on along the minus strand of NZ_AUEE01000007.1, from coordinate 37,254 downwards.
TCATCCCGAGATATAAAGAAGCACATGATGGTTTTGGTTATAAGTGGGTTGACTTACCTGAAGAAGAGAACTCTACCGATGTTCGCAGTGAAGTAGCTGATGCAATTAAAAATTCATTAAATGCATAACTAACGCCGAGACAGGGTATGTAAGAAACAATGAGAGGTGTATAATATGAAACTTAAAAATATCGGAGTCGGCTTTACTGTTGGATTAACTGGAGGTTTACTTATTGCATTCTTGAACGCTCCTAAGTCCGGTAAAGCCTTACAAAATTCATTAGCATCTGGCACTAATGATTTACAGTCAGGTCTTAATCAGTTAAAAATCGAAGGTGACGAAATCAAAAATGCTTTCCTTAAAACAAAGCATGAATCAAGTGAGGTTTTCTCAACACTTGGAGATGAAGTTAAAACGATGATTTCTAACTTCCAAGCAGACATCAACCCAAATATTGAACGTTTACAGACTAATATTGAAAATGTTCAAAACCGTGTAGATGGCGCTTTAGAAGGCCCACCAAGTAAGAAAGATCAATCGGAAACTGAAGAAAAATAACAGACTATTTAAACATCAGGCAGCTTACGTTTGTATGCTGCCTTTTTTGTGTGTTATATTATTTCTTGTATATGCAACTAGGAGGAGAATTTGAGATGAAGAAGAAATTAGCACCTTTTATTTTAGGGATTGGCTTGGTCAGTCTAGCTGCTTGTAGTAATGATAGCAGTGAAAGTAATGAATCTGAAGAAAATACAGACCAAGGTGAAGTTGAATACGGAGATGTTCTAGCTTCAAGTAAAGCTGGTGATATTACTACAGACGATGTATTAAATCAAATTGGTACGAATCAAGTCGCTAATCAGACTTTCCAATTAGTATTAGACCAAATCCTTTCTGATAAGTACTCAGAAGAAATTGATAGAGAAGAGTTAACAGCACAAGTAGAAGAAGAAATTGAACAATATGGTGGAGAAGAAAACTTTTCCATGATGTTACAACAATCTCAACCAGGAATGACAGTTGATTCTTATAAACAACAGCGCATTTCTAACGCATATAACGATTTATATTTTGCGGATTACTTAGAAATAACTGATGAAGAAGCATTTGAAAATGTCAGAAAAGCATCTCACATTCTCGTTTCATTCGGTGAAGAAGGCGAAGCACCCGCAGAAGATGAAGAAAACGCGGAAGAAAGTTTGACTAAAGAAGAAGCAAAACAAAAAGCAGATGACCTGAAAGCCCAATTAGATGAAGGTGCTGACTTCAAAGAACTTGCTAAAGAAAACTCAGATGATACAGGTAGTGCACAAAATGGTGGTGACCTTGGTTATGTACCAGAAGGACAAATGGTTGAAGAATTTGAAACTGCACTATTTGATTTAGAAGCTGGTGAGATTTCAGAACCAGTCGAATCACAGTTTGGTTACCATATTATACTTCGTGAAGATGCCACACTGGAAGATACACCAAAAGAAGAATTAAACACAATTAAGGCGCAACTTGTTAACCAGAGCATTCAAGAAGATCCACAACAAGCACTAAAAGCATATGAAGATCTTCTAGAAGAATATGAAGTAGAGTTTGAAAATGAAGAAATTCAAACATATATTGAAGACACCTTCCTAAATGCGAATGAAGCACTGGAAAACGCTCAAACTGAAGATCCAGCAGCCGAAGAAGAAAATGCTGGAGAGCCTAGTAAAGAAAATGAAGAATCAACCGACAGTGAGTCCGGTGAAAATGCTGAATCAGGCGAAGATAGCGAGTCTTCTGAGGACGCTGAGTAAATAAAAAGATGTTAGTCAATCAGAGAGATTGACTAACATCTTTTTTGTTATTCGTTAATTATATTTTAAAAGCTCTCTGGTCTATAAAAGTTACGTGATTCTAATGGGAAGATTCTATCTGTAAAACTACCTTTGTCAGCTTTATTGATATGCTTATCCATCATCATAATTCTCGCATCAATATTATCAATGAAATGAAGAATTTCTGCTTCTTTAATCATTGGCATCTTAGGTGATCCGTACTCTAGTTTACCATGATGGCTCAGGATTAAATGTTTTAATAACATCACTTCTTCACCTTCAATATTAAGCTGTTCTGCAATTTTATTTATTTCTTCAACAGCTATGACAATATGACCAATTAAATTACCTTCATTAGTATAAGTTGTTCCAATTGGTCCAGACAATTCTTTAACCTTGCCAATATCATGTAAAATAATACCTGAGAACAATAGGCTTCGGTTTAGTGTCGGGTAAATATCACACAATGAATCAGCGACTCTCAGCATGTAGTAAACATGGTAAGCTAAGCCGGATACGAAATCGTGATGATTACTCATTGCTGCCGGGAACACCGAGAATTCTTTCCTATACTTCGTTAATAACTGACGTGTAATTCTCTGTAGACTACCATTTTCTATTTTCAAGCAGTAATCTAAGATTTTATCGTATAGTTCATCACCATCGATAGGTGCTTTTTCAACGAAATCTTTAGGTTGAAGTCCATCTTCTGGTGTTGCTAGTCGGAAATTTGCAATTTTCATCTGCTTTTTCCCTCTATAATCGATAATATCTCCTTTAACTTTGATTAAAGTTTCTGGTAATAACACTTCAATCTCATCTGGTGTTACATTCCAGTGTTTAGCTTCCACTTCACCTGTTCTATCTTGGAGAATAATCGTCATGTAGGGCTTACCTTGTGTCGTTACACCTTGCTGGGCTCTTTTAATTAAAAAGAATGTATCTACTGAGTCGCCAGCTTTTAACGATGATATATTATTCATTCTTGATCCTCCTATTTATTTTTTTCCTTTAGTCGAATCGTCTGCGCTGACGGGATACTTGTATTTAAATTACAAGTGAAGTATAGCACTTGATCATTCGTTTTTGTTCTGAAGTAATCTAATATCGTCTTCGTTCTCTCACTATCGAAATGTACGAATGCATCATCAATAATAATTGGCAGTTGATAGTAGCCCTTCAAGGCTCTAATAAGACTAAGTCTCAAGCTGATATAAAGCATCTCTTTAGTTGACTGTGACAGTTCCAATGGATGGAATATCTGTCCATTCTTATGTTTTACGAAGATACCTTCTTCATTGTAAATCACATTGATATAACGACCCTTAGTTACAAACTCAAATGTCTCTCTCGCTTCCTCGATAACGATTGGTAGACGTTCATCCTTAATTGCCTTGATATGAGTTTCAATTAAAATCTTAATATACGTTAGTGACATAAACTCCTCAGAAAGGCTTTGTACTACACTTTCTTGCATACCGTATAAATGATTTAGTTCACTGAGTTTACCATCACTTTCAAGGACTTTAATTTCATTATTTAATTCAACTAATGTTTGTTGTTCACTTTGGATTTGTTCAGAGACAACATCTATCTGCTGATTAATTTCATCTTCATCATTTTTAAGGTCAGCCAAGAGTCGATTAGATAGGTCATTTCTAAGATCATAATCAAAGTGCTCTTCGTCAAGTTTTTCACTAAGCACCTTAAAGCGATTTACATCAGCTGTATATTCTTCATGCTTTCTAGCATAGTAGTAATACTCTTCTTCATCATCCGCTTCAACATAATCTAAGAGTTCATTGAGCTCTCTTTGAGACGTACGATTGCGTTCTTCTAGGACCGAAATTTCGTTCTCAAGTAAGTCTGCCTGCTCTCGTAAACGATAATATTTAGATTCATCGGCACTTAACTTGTTCGCCAGTTGATTTGCTTCATGGAAAACAGCATTTTTAGAATAATGAATGCCTAAATTACTGACTTCTTCACTGACTCTTTGATCAAAATCATTGAGTGCATTGTTAATGTCATTTAACTGATTTTTTTCCTTATCGATTTGACGGCGTTTTTGTTTTATATCTCTAATTGTAAATATCGCATCAACGATATATTTCGCTTCGATATCAGGGTTTACTTTCAAGTCATTTTTAACACTTAAAAGTTGAGTATTTAGGTGATCTTGATTTGCTTCATTAACGGATAAAGTCTCATTTAAATCACCCAGTTTCACTTCAAAAGAACTACGTTTTGCACGTAAAGACTTTAGTTCTTGTCTTAAGTCTTTTGCTTCTTCGATATCAAAAGCAATGTCGTAGTTTTGTTTAAGTGACTCAATGTCTTGTTGCAGGTTCATTACCTCATCTTGATAATCTGTTTTCAAGGTATCTTGTTCCCGGTTATTTGTGATAACAAGTATAAACAAGGCAGCTGCACCTATAGCTAAACTCAAGCCACCATATAAATAACTGTGATTAATAATAAAAGTAACACCGATAATAATCGCGACTAAGCTAATGGCAATTATTAAAGCTGCCTGCCAATTTTTTACGCGGTCTCTTTCCCGCTTTTCACGTTCGTAATCTTTTTCTATCAGTTGATACATGCGTTTTTTCTCAACGAGTTCAAATTCCTTATCTAATAACTCACGTTTTTTTGCCATTCTCTGGTCATCTATTTGAATTGACTCAGATGCTTCAATTTCAGCGTCCAGTTGCTTAATGTCGCCATTTAAATGATCAATTTCTCGGATCAAATACTGTTCTTCAAGCATGATTTCGTCATATTTAGATAAGAGTGATTGTACAGTTTCTCTGACAATATTAGAATCATCCACATCTAAGTGTTCTTCCTGCCAGCCAATGTCCCTTTGATTATTCAGGATACTGTCTTCTAAATTAGAAATTGAATTGGAAAGTCGGACAACTTCTAAGTTTTGTTGTCTGATTTCAGGCTCTTCTTTTTGTAATCGGTCTAAATATTCCATTACCGACTTATCTGGTAATTCTACATGTTGAATTTCATCAATTAATGTTTTAAGTTTTTCCTGGCGTAAACCAATATCCCTTGCAGATTGCTTAATATGATTTCTCAGAGACTCATAGCGTTCAATTCCACGTTCAGGGAAGTTTACCGGCTCTATATCTAATTTACTTTCTAACTGCTTCCAATCTTTAATATCTTTATGGTACATAACTTCTTTCATCTTCTGTTTACGTACCATATCCAATTGATTTAGCGCATGTTTTTTAGCATTTAAGTTCTCAAGTGTCTTAACTTGTTCTCCGACTAAATATTTATAGCGGTCCTCCTGCTTTTCAACAGATCGTATTTTTTCGTTAAGTTCCTTTAAGTGTTCTAGTTCTACATTAATAGTAGGATTAATACCGTTACGCTTATAGAGTGTTTTGAGTTCTTTATCGATAGCGCCAAGCATCTCATCATATTCATGAGAACCTAGTGCACCTGCTCTTAAAAGATATTCTTGAAGCTTATCTTCAGTCATGTTCTTATGAATATCTTGTAAGCCTAAAACATCAAAGGAGAAGATTGAGCGATAGGTTCTCTTATCGATGTAGTTTAGCTTTTTAGCTAACCACTCCTCGCCTCTCATCGTACCGTCCTTAAAATACACTTTGACGTCGCCTTGAACTTTACCTTTAAGACGTTCGATTTCAACAGGTTCTTCCTCATCGTTAAACTGAACCGTCAGTTTTCCACCATATAAGTTATGCATACGTGGCTCACGACGGGGTTCTTGTTCTTTTTTAGTTGGGAAACCAAAGAGTACTGAATGAATAAAGGACATCATCGTAGACTTACCGGCTTCATTCTCACCGAATACCTGAAGAAAATCCTGGTTTGTATTGTATTCTTGCTTTATTAATTTACCGTATCCATATATATTTACCGAAAGTATTTTCATATGCTCACTACTTCCTCATTAACATTTTCAGGCGATCTTCACCCATCTTAAGCAGTTCATCTTGAGAAATCTCACCAATTGGTGGAAGATATCGATTAATATTAGGATCCATATACATCGTATTTACTGCTTCTCTAAAGAGTTCTTCGTTATTTGAATAACTTTTCTTAATATCATTTAATAAAGCAATTTGCTCAGCATTATTATAAGTGACCTCGATATTATCAATCCACACAAACTGATCAATATTGACTTCGTCTTCTTGGAGCAGTTCAATTAGTTCATTGAAGTCCATTAATGACATTTCTTCTTCCCCATCATAATTGAGCGTGAGATTGATAATATATTTATTTTTTTCTCTTAAGCCTTGTTTAAACTCAACAATTTTTTGATAGAGCTTCTCTTTTTTTAGCGTGTCTACCTTAAGTTCAAAATTATTAAAAACAACTTCTTGTACAGGTACAAATTCAGTTGATAAACGAACGTCATCACCTTGAACGAGTATGAATCCTTTTTCGCCTGTTTCATTCTTATGACGACCTTGGATATTACCCGCATAGTGAATCAGTGGTAAATCTGATAGCTGTTGACGCACGTGAATGTGACCAAGTGCCCAGTAGTGATAAAGTTTATTGTTTAATGCTTCTAAATTAAATTCTGTATAACGTTTTACATCGTTGTCAGTCTTCGCATAAGTACCGTGTAAGAGTCCAATATGAATCCCTCTATTATCTGTATTCGTCGGATACTCATCTAGCTTATTCTCATAAGATTCATCTAACAAGTAAGAGAATCCATGTAAATATATACGTTCACCCTTATTACTCATCATTTCATAAGTTTCAACATTCTCCCTGAAAACCGCAACATTTTCCGGCCAGTTTGTTTTAAAACCTGAAGATAATGGATCATGGTTTCCGTGAATCATATAGACAAATATTCCCTTATCTCTCAATCTATTAAATTGATTTTTTAAGAATATTTCAGATTTTAAAGAACGGTTAGCCTGATCGAAAACATCTCCTGAAATAAGTATAAAATCAACGCGTTCCGAAATTGCAAAATCAACCATACGCGTGACACTTTTATATGTGCTTTCCATGAGTATTTCTAATATACTAGCGGGCATTTTTGTCCGAGATTTAAATGGACTATCTAAATGCAGATCAGCTGCATGGATAAATTTTACCAATGGATTCATCCTTTCTTAGGCGAAAAATCTATTCCCCAACATTATAACAAAAATGAGAGGCCGTAAGGCCTCTCATCTATAATTAATTTATTGATTGTTGATTTCGTACAACTCTTCAATAGGCTTCATAATCACACGGTTTAAGTCTTGGATAAGCTGACTCATTTTTTGTTCTGCTTCCATTAAACCTTTAATGTTTTCATCGTTCTCAATTTCTTGAGCTGAGCTCTGAGCTTTTTGAATGTCTTCTTCAAGAAGTTCTTCACCTTGCATTTGTTTTTGTTGTAGAGTCATTTGTAATTCTCTAAACTCATCAAAAAGTTTTTTAGATTCTTCATTCTCGTTTACTTTAGAATAAAGTTCCTGCATTTGTTGGAATTCTTCTGATTGACGTAAAGCACTCTCTAGTGCGTTCGCCTGATCATATACATTAGTCATTTGAAAAAAAGCTCCTTTTAGTTTGATAATTTTACATTAACACAAATTATGCAATTAGAAAAACAATACTAACATGCCTTGGAACAATCCGACAATACCCCCGAGTAAATAACCCAGTAGCATAATCATTTTAAATTCCTTATTTGCTACATCCATTACTAATGACTCAAGTTTACTTAACTCAAAGCTATCAATTTGTTTCTTAATCACGTCAGCAAGCTGAAGCTTGTTGATGATCTTCGTCATATTCTTTGATGAATAGGCAATGAAGTCGTCTTTCAATTTGTATTTACCCTTTTCCTTAAAGCGTTCAAACAATTCAGGATTAAAGTTGACAATTGGTGTATTTAAAATCTCCCTAATATCTATTTTTTCTTGTAGGACTTCGACAATGCTATTGATAATTTTGTCCCTATCTTGGATTGAGACTACATCATCTAAGCGATTATTTTTAAATTTCTCATACTCATCTAAAATCACTTTTTTCTCTATATCAATCATCTTATCCTGACTGATAAGTTTAAGTAGCTCATCTTGGACTCTATGTGCTAAAGACTCTTTAGTCATAAAGTATTTAAGCCCTTTTGCTATTCGTCCCCTATTCTCTATAAATTCATCCACCATAGTAAATATGTCATTATAACCTTTTTCACTCGACAAATAGCTACTGATCTTGTTGTTGATATCATAAGCAAGGTGATCCACTTTTTGATCTAAGGACGCTAGCGCATCATCAGGAATCAAACTTCCCACTTCTCTTTGGTAAAGCTTTTGTCCTTCATCTTGGACTTTCGATTTAATTTCTTCATTAAAAAAGTGAATTAACTTGTCAGTCAATCCGTCAGACAGACGTTCTAAAAAGTATGATGGGGTTAGCTTTTCTTGTTCAATCGTTTCAATCTGACGATCGATGAAATGCATAATTAAATTATTCATTTCAGGGCTTTGTAATTTATCCCTAAAAACTTCTGGTGTTAATAAGTGACCAGTAACAATTTCACCGAGTTTCGTCGATGCTTCGTCACGTCGTAAAGGAATGACACCCGGCGTAAATGGCAGTCTCTTACCGAATAAATATTTTGCCTCATATGGTCTAAATAACATTTTAATTGCGAGTGTATTTGTAAAACCACCAATTAAAGCCCCTGTTATAATCATTATTGCAATTTGTAAAATTGGATTCATTGAATTTCACCTCTTATTCGCCTTAATAACTATATACAACTTTAGATACAATTTAAAGGAAAAGCATTAAAAAAGAAGCCTAAGGACACATCATCTAGTCTTTAGGCTTCATAATAAAGTATATTATCTGTTACTTACACGCTCAAAATACGTTCTCATTTCTCTCTCGATATATGAAGCATGTAGGGGTTGGTTCTTATCACTAATTACACGATAAATTGAATTCGTTTTGTTGAATTCCAATTTGTAACCTTTGTTTGATTCTAAGGTTTCCCAATAAATATTCCCTTTATTGTAGTTAGGGTAAATTGCTGAACCTCTGGATAACACTTGTACTAATTCTAAAGGATCTCCACCGAACGTATTGGTTAATACTTCACTATTTCTAAATAGTGCACAGAGTGACACACTCGTCGTCCAGTTAGGTACGATGCGTTCTTTTTCTATTTGTACTAGTGTCTTTTTGGATAATCCAATTGTATGGCTCATAGCATCTTGTGTGTAACCAGCCTCCGTTCTAACTATTTTGAACTTCGACTGTAGAATTTGTGTGAATTCTTGCTTATCCATTTAGATCGTCCCTTCATCTCACTGCGATTAACTTATATTAACCACCTATTATATCACTTTTTGTCTATTCAATATTTTAAATGATAATTATTACAATTAAAAGAGCTTTGGGAAAGAATTCACTAATTATTCACTATTATAACGATATTATCATCGATTAAAATAAAATCGTTATAATCTGATAACATACAAAAAAGTGAGGCGTCCAAAGACGCCTCACCACAACTAATTATTTTTCAACGATTTCACCGTCGACGTATTTATGTTTACCCTTGATGAACTTACCTTCTTTAACATTTTGTTGATGGTCAATGATCATAGCCACTGTCGCATCTCCTGTGATGTTCACTGTTGTACGTGTCATATCAAGTAATCTATCAATCCCTAAGATGATACCAATGGCAGCTGGATCAAGTCCAACAGCAGTTAGTACCATGGCAAGCATTACAAGTCCTACACCAGGAACACCAGCTGTACCGATACTTGCAATTGTTGCGATAATTACCACTGTTACCATCTGCATGATTGTTAAATCAACACCAGACAATTGTGCAATAAATACTGTCGCAACCCCTTGCATTATGGCTGTACCATCCATATTAATCGTTGCACCTAAAGGCTGAACGAATGCGGAAATACTCTTTCTGACTTTCAATCTATTCTGAGCCGTTTCTAAAGAAACCGGTAGTACAGCAGATGATGATGAAGTACTAAAGGCAACAGTCATAGCTGGAGTAAAGTTTTTAATGAACCAAACAAAGCTTTTCTTCGCTAAGAAGGTTACTGCAGAACCATAGACAACTGCAAAGTGAATAAACAAGGCAAGTAATACACATAAGAAATACATTCCGAGCTGTTGAATCGCACCAAAACCAGCATGAGTAAATGCTGTTGCTACTAGACCAAAGGCACCAAGTGCTGCGAAGTATTTCATGATTGCTAAGACAATCCACATAATGACTTCGTTAGCTTGTTCAAATAATTTAACGATTCCACTAGCTTTTTCCTTAACCGCAATTAAACCAACACCTATGAAAATCGCGAAAGCTATGATTTGTAACATATCCTGCTCTGCCATTGCCATAAAGATATTATCTGGAATAATATTGATTAGCGTCTGGTCAAACGTTTGTTCCATCGCTAATTCAGTATCTCCACCTTCAAGTTCTGTCTCACGATATTCTGTCACTTCATCAGACTGAAGTAAATTCGATTGACCTTCCCCTGGTTGTAAAATTAAAGCAATTCCCATTGCAATCGTAATTGCGATTGCAGTTGTAGTTAAATAAAATATTAACGTTTTAACACCGATTGCTCCAAGTAGTTTAGGATCACCTACACTAACAACACCCAATGTAATTGAAATGAATACTACAGGCACAACGACCATAAATATTAGATTTAAGAATAATTGCCCAAGTACATTGAATATGTACTGATCAATCCATAAGACCCAACCTTGGTCTACCATGGTATTGAAAATTGAACCTACAGCTATACCTGCTATTAAAGCGATTACAATATAAATTGTTAATTTGTTACCAATCTTCAAGTATATATCCCCCTTTATTTATATTCTCTGAATATGTATTCAAGTATACTGTCTATAACGATGATTTGTCTATAGAATTATTGTTAATATATATTTACAAGTCTTTTAAACATGCATGGTTAAGCGTTTACACAAAGTAAAGTTTTTTAAAATTTATGCAACTAAAATTCGATAATATTAAATTTTATTGCATAAATTGCCGCTTGTGTTCTATCTGAGACTTCCAACTTATTCAGAATATGACTCACATGTGTTTTTACAGTCTTTTCACTCACAAATAATGTCTCTGATATTTCTTTATTAGACAAACCGTTGACGATTTCTTTTAGCACTTCCATCTCACGACGTGATAAGACATTTTTTTCATGTGGTAAAACGCCACCTTCATCTATAATCTTCAATATATCCGGATGAACGACCCGCTTACCTTCAATGACATCTCTAATAGAATTGGTAAGTTCATCGATATCCATTTCCTTAATAATATAGCCATCTGCCCCAGCCCTAAACACTGGGCGAATGTATTCTTCACTCGTGTAACTAGATAAGACGAGCACTTTTATGTTTTTGTATTTTTCTTTTAGTTGAGTGGTTAGCTCGATACCATCCATTTCAGGCATGACTAAATCGATGAGTGCAAGATCAATTTTCTCTTCAGTGGTCGATAAAAAATTTAGCGTATCTTCACCACTATCAAAATCGTTGATGACCTTTAAATCCTCAGTAGTAGATAAGAGAAACTTCATACCTTCTCTTACAACCTGATGGTCGTCAGTTAAAATAATGTTGTACATACTAGCGACTTCCTTTCGGTATATTAATATTTATAACGGTCCCTTGACCTTCACTTGTTCTTATATCAAACTGTCCCTGCATATTCATTGTCCGTTCCTTCATATTAGACAATCCATGACTAAATTGATCGGTCGTTGAAGGATCAAATCCTCGTCCGTCATCTTGAATGGATATATCTATACATGATTCATCATTAGAAATTAAAATTTTTACAGCGCTTGTTTTTGCATGTTTTCTGACATTATTCATACCTTCTTGAATGATTCTGTAAATTTCTATCTCCATTTTATCTGGAACATTGTAAAAACCACTTACAGATACATGGACTTCAAGCTGCAAAATCTTCCCGTAATTTTTAATTGCCTCAACAATACCATTTTCTAAGCCAATCGGTTTAAGTTGCCAAATCAATGCTTTCATCTCTTCCATGGCGTATTTAGCAGTATCCTCTATTCGAGTAAAAGCCATGGCAGATTGTTTTGTGTCTTTTATAGCTTGAGCTGCATGAGACGTAATACCAATAGAAAATAACATTTGGTTAACTGAGTCATGCAGTTCTCTAGCGAGTCGTTGACGCTCTTGAATAATCATGTTCTCTCTTTCTCTCACGGTTAAGTCCAAACGTTTTAAGGAAGACCCTAATTGGAATGCAACTGATTCTAATAGATCGAGTTCATCTTTTTGAAACTCTTTGGTCGATGGTGTCGCAACGTTTAAAAGACCGAAGGTTTCATCACCAGACATTAATGGTACTGTAGCGTGATGGGTAAAATCACTATTCTCATACGGTCTTTCACGAGCGGCTCTTTCTAATCTAGAACATGCGACTATATTGGTTGCCTTAGATAGTTCGTTCTTATTAAATTTATTGACACACCAGCACTTGTCCTGACATAAATAACGATTATCATCGTATTCTAACGAAGGTGGTAATTGATAATGTGCGCTAAGTTCATGTACACCGCGTTCATTAATAAAGAAGATCCATCCAGTTTCAAATATAGAATGATTAATGAGTAGTTTCAAAGCACCATCTATCATGGACTGACGATGTGTCTCTGCATTTAGAAACTCTGCGATATCTTTTAATAATTGAAGTTTACTTTTCATAATGTTCACCACACAGATAAGATATTGTAAGAAATTTGTTACACTTGAGATTAGTATTATCACTTATAATATAACAGTAGGTTACAAAAAAATAACGAAGGGATTGACTAACAATGAAAAACAACAGGTTGTTCACTCAACTAATTTTCATCGTTTCATTGTTCGCCACACTCGGATCACTGTACTTTAGTGAGATTCGTCTGTATGAACCATGTGAAATGTGTTGGTATCAACGTATACTTATGTATCCAATTGTAATCTTGTCATTAATTGGCGTAATCAAGGAAGATAATAATGTGAGACTCTACGCCAGAGTGATGAGTGGAATTGGTATATTAGTCTCTACATACCATTATGGCCTACAAAAAATCCCTGCACTTGGTGAGAGCGCCAACGCTTGTATGGGTGTTTCTTGTACAGTACAATATATAAATTGGGGTGGATTTATTACCATTCCCCTACTTGCACTGACAGCATTTATCATTATTTTTATTTTATCATTCTTTATTAAAAAAGATTAAAGAGGAGAATTATTAAATGGGAAACAAAGTATTTTACGGGATTATTGCCCTGATTGTAGTAGTGTTTATAGCCATTTTCATTGTAGTAAGTAATCAGTCGAGTGATCCAGAATCATTAAGTGAGAGTGGGTACTACCCATACACTGATAAAGAACCAGACGAATTGAGCGGTCCAACAATTGACACTCTTGATAACGAGGATTACCAATCAAACAAAACACCAGCTGAAGTAGAAGAAATTGTTAATTCTGGTGAAGGTGAATTCGTTTATTTCTGGAGTCCAACATGTGTACACTGTCAAGAAGCAACTCCGATGTTAACTGATGCACTTGATAATATTGACAATGAAGTTACACAACTTAACGTATTGGAATACGACCAAGCTTGGGAAACATATGGTATCAACGCGACACCAACTTTAATTTACTTTGAAGATGGAGAAGAAGTTGAGCGTTTAGAAGGTAACCCAGGATCCACTGAAGGTTTTGAAGAGTTCATGACTGCTGCAGCAGGCGAATAATATGAAATTTATACTTCAAGAAAAGTTCAATGGTAAATCCATTGAATCTGTCCTGATTGAGTGTCATGTGCCTAAAAAAGAATTGCACTGGCTACGCATGTCTAAAGATATAAAAGTAAACAATGAAGTTCGAAAACTGACAGATACTGTTGTCACTGGAGATCGAGTGGATTTACCAGACTTTAATCACAAGAGTAATTACAAAGAAAGTGGTCAGCAAGCAAAGATTGTCTTTGAAGATGACAACCTTCTTGTTGCTCAAAAATCCGCTGGTCAAAAAGTACATCCCAATGATCCAGGTGAACATAATACATTAGTGAATGACGTTATTTCATCAACAATTAGTCCCTATGTTGAACCAGTTCATCGACTTGATGTTGATACAAGTGGTATCGTACTATTTGCAAAAAATGCATACATGAAGAAAATATTGGACTATATGTTAGCGAAAAATGAAATCGAACGCATTTATAAAGCACATGTGAAACTCGGTAGTAAAATCAATAAACAAACAGTTAATGCACCGCTCGGACGTAAACCACATACCAATCTTTACCATGTGACTCGTGAAGGTAAAACCGCAATCACTCACATCATAGAAGTGAAAAAGTTAAAGCACTATGAAGAATTAACTGTCGAATTAGAAACAGGCAGAACCCATCAAATTCGAGCACATCTTAAACAATTAAACGCTCCGATTATCGGTGACAAACTATACGGTGGACCAACTTCACCATATATGCATCTCTACGGTTACCAGGTTTTATTTACCAATCCCTTAAGTGGAGAAAAAGTTAATGTAACAATGGTTAAAGACTAAGAAAGACGACTGGCATGTGTCAGTCGTCTTTCTCTTAAAGTAGTATATTAACTATTAATTATTCATTCAATATATATCCTATTTTCTAAAACGACTCTTGATACGTTGTAGTATATTACTACTCTCATCTAACATTTCCGTTTTCTTCTCTTCACCATTTTCAATGGCACGCTTCATCAACTCTTCTTGGACACTTAATGGCGGTAAATCATTCTTCACATACTCATAAGTACCATCTGAAAGTTGTCTACGAGCCTTTGTATTATCTCGTAAATAAAGTTCGTTGATTTCAAGTAGTTCATCCACTATTCTTGGATCATTAATCGGGAACAGTATTTCTACACGTTTAATCATGTTCCTTGTCATAATATCTGCAGATGAGAGATACATGTTTCTCTCACCATTATTATAGAAGTAATAAATTCTTGAGTGTTCAAGGAAGCGTCCCACAATACTGATTACAGTAATGTTATCACTGACACCTTCTATGCCAGGTTTCAAGCAACATATGCCACGAATAACAAGATCAATTTTAACGCCTTCTTGAGAAGCTTCTAGCAACTTATCAATAATTTTCTTATCTGTTAAAGAGTTCATTTTGGCATATATATAACCATTACCATGAGTTTTGTGACTTTCAATTTCTCGGTCAATTCGCTCTGAGAATAAATCTCTTATTTCAAATGGTGCAACATGTAATTTTTTATACTCTGGTTTTAATGAGTATCCACTTAAGTAGTTAAAGAAGTTTACAGCATCATCGCCAATATCTGGGTCAGTCGTAATAATCCCCATATCCGTGTACAATTTTGCTGTCGAATCGTTATAGTTACCCGTACCTAAGTGTACAAACTTAACAATTTTCTTATTCACTTTTTTAACGACTAAAGTAATCTTACTATGCGTTTTTAAGTAGTTCATGCCGTAAATAACATGACAACCCGCATCTTCCAATTCTTTCGCCCAGTGGACATTATTTTCCTCATCAAATCTTGCCTTTAATTCAACTAATACGGTCACTTGCTTACCGTTCTCCGCAGCGAGCTTTAATGATTCGATAATCGGTGAATCACTTGAAACACGGTATAGCGTCTGTTTAATAGCAAGCACATCCTTATCATTGGCCGCTTCTTGAACGAATTCAACAATTGGCTTGAAGGATTCATATGGGTGGTGGAAGAAAATATCCTCTTTCAATGTTGTTTCATACACATTTCTATTCCCTAAAAACTTAGCTGGCTGTGGGAAGAATGGTTTAAATACCAGATTTGGAAAACGATTCTTCAGGTCACTAACAAGTTCAAATAGGAATGTTA
Organism: Jeotgalicoccus marinus DSM 19772; assembly: GCF_000425825.1. Classification (GTDB taxonomy): domain Bacteria; phylum Bacillota; class Bacilli; order Staphylococcales; family Salinicoccaceae; genus Jeotgalicoccus; species Jeotgalicoccus marinus. The sequence continues at coordinate 21,502 of NZ_AUEE01000007.1, read as the reverse complement.
AATCTAATGGTCCATCAAATCGATACACATCCTCAGGATGTAATGATAACTGTTCTTCTAAGAAGGAACCGTTGATTGTTTCATCTCTACTACGATCAATCTCTAGACGTACTGCCGCACCTTTTGTTCGTTCTTTTAAGAAACGCTCAATTTCAATTAATAGGTCAGCGGCACCCTCTTCATGAATGGTCAAGTCAGCATTTCTAGTAATTCGGAACGGGAAAGTTCTTTCAATTTTATAACCATTAAATAGTTTATGAACATATTCATTAATGATATCTTCAGCCAAGACAAAATACGTCTTATTATCTTCATGCAACTCAAAATAACGTCTTATGACAGTGGGCAACTGAACAATTGCTGTCTGTTTACCGACTTCATTAGAAAGATCGACAAATAAGTTTATTTTTTTGTTCATTAGTTTTGGAAAAGGTCGATATGCATCGATACCTAGTGGTGTTAAAGACGGTAATATCTGATCATCAAACAACTGCTCCAACTGTGTTTGAAGTGCTTTTGAAAGCTCAGACGGCCGCTTTATAAAAACATTCAATTTCTCTAATTCACCAATTAAACTGTGATAAGTTTCATATTGAATTCGGCAATTTTCACGGTTTAATTCACCGATACCTTGAAGCTGTTCTTCAGGTGTCATCCCAGTTTTCGTATCAGGTTCTGCATAATTCATTTTCACTTGGTCTTTAAGCCCAGCCACTCTAACCATAAAAAATTCATCGAGGTTGGAACTTGTAATTGCGACAAATTTAAGTCTTTCGAGAAGAGGATTACGTAAATCACTTGCTTCTGCTAATACTCTATAATTAAATCTCAACCAGCTGAGCTCTCTGTTATTATAATATGATTTATCGTTTAATTTATAAGTCATTTGTATCCTCCTAACCTCGATTATTATAGCGCATGAATATTAAGATTCTGTAAATTCAATCCATAATTTTTCACCAAGTATCTTCTCAAAATGTTTCTTTTGTCTAAGTGCATAATACTCTTCGGCAATAGGGTCCCCATTGTATTTAACAGTCAGTGTATAACCATCATCGGTCTTAGTCAGTCGGAGACTATCCACAATACCTGTATTAGAAATATTTAAAGCGTTTGAGAATTTAACGAGTGAACCAAGTGACTGAATTTCACTCATTTCATCATCGTCGAACCATCCTGTTTCCTTAGCGTAAAAATCGAGTAAGGATTTGTTTTTAAAACTTGCTATCAATGCTAAACGGACACGATTTTTATGAGTGATACCATTGATATTTGAATTAGATATCAGATAATAAGTATGTTGACTAGAAGCATCTCGATCAATAAAATCTCCAAGATAGTATATGCTAGCAGCTTGTTTCATAATCATTTTAGTTGTTCTAGATAAGTTCAAAATGTCATACCGTTCTAACTGATGGTAGAGACGGTCCACTATCTCAGTACGCTTCTTAGAATCATTTTCATCGATATTAAAATCATTGGTTAGTTGACTGATCGAATCATCAAACACCCTATATTTATTAAAGGCAACTGGGTAATCTCGGCTAATGATTTTCATTGCCATACCCTCTCTTAGCCCTTTTCTACTAAACTTAAATTCATTTGAATCAACAATATCTAACAATGAACTGAAAACAAGGTTCGCAGGTAAAATCAAATCTGCTCTATCCTTACTCAAGCCATCGATATCATCCATATCATCAGTCTCTGTGTTTTTTAATAACTTATAGACATCATTTAAATCGCTCTTAGTCATTGTATAACCATGAACACCAGCGATAGGGTATGATGTCATCGACTGGTGAATGCGAGCAATGTTTCTCGCACTCCCACCAATCGCAACAATCGGTACATTTCGGTCTAATAACCAATTCACTTTTTTAAACTGTTCTTCGATGAATTTCTTAGCCTCTTTGATTGCCTTCTTGTCATTGTGATCTTTGTCAGTGAAGAAATCACGACTCAAGGTAACCGCACCAAATGGTAAGCTCGTTTTATAAATTAAATTCTTATCTTCGTAGTAGGTTAACTCTGTACTTCCCCCACCAATATCAATCGTCACCGCGTCATAATAGCTGATAGTATGAACAGCAGCTTCATATCCGAAGGTCGCCTCTTCATCACCTGTGATAATTTTTACATCGAGACCGAGCTCCGTATTTATGCGTTCGACGATTTCATCTCTGTTCTCTGACTGACGAATTGCAGCAGTAGCAACAGGGTAAATTTCATCAATATTGTACTTATCAGAAATTTGCTTAAAGCTTTTTAAGACTTTCATAAGTACGAGGATACCTTCTTCTGACATGTTCCCGTCTTTACCAATATATTGGGCAAGACGCGCAGGTGTTTTAATATTTCTTTCTTCTCTTAAACCATGTTCTTCAGTATATTCAAATATAACTAAACGAATCGTATTTGATCCGATATCAATTAAGCTGATTTTCTTCATTGAAAAACCCCTACTCTTTAGACTGAATCATATCTTCAGGTCGAATCCACTCATCAAATTGTTCCTCAGTCAATAAGCCTGATTCAATGGCAGATTCTTTAAGTGTAATACCTTTTGCATGTGCATTTTTAGCAATTTTCGCAGCATTTTCATAACCAATATGTGGATTTAAAGCCGTTACAAGCATCAATGAGTTATTTAAGTACTTATCGATATTTTCGTTAATCGGCTCAATACCTACAGCACAGTTATCATTAAAACTATTCATTCCATCTGCAAGTAAATAAATTGATTGTAAGGTATTAAATAGAATTACCGGTTTAAAGACGTTCAACTCGAAGTTACCTTGTGATGCACCAAATGATACTGCAGTATCATTACCGAATACTTGTGCAACAACCATGGTTAACATTTCTGACTGTGTTGGGTTCACTTTACCTGGCATGATAGAAGAACCAGGTTCATTTGCAGGTATTTCAATTTCAGCAAGTCCTGCTCGTGGTCCAGATGCTAACCATCTTACGTCGTTCGCAATCTTCATTAAATCTCCTGCAAGTGCTTTTAGGGCACCATGAACATAAACGACTTCATCGTATGATGTCAGTGCATGGAATTTATTTGGTGATGAAACAAATGGTAGATCAGTTTGTTTCCCAAGTTGTTCAGCAACCATTTTACCGAATTCTGGATGTGCATTAATTCCAGTACCAACAGCAGTACCACCAATTGCAAGATTAGTGAGTTGTTTTTTAGATTGATTGATAAGTTCTGTTGACTTTTCTAACATGTAAGACCAGCCAGAAATCTCTTGACCCAATGTCAGTGGTGTCGCATCTTGAAGGTGGGTACGCCCAATTTTAATTATATCTTTGAACTGCTCCTGTTTAGAAACGAGTGTGCCATGTAATTTAGCTAAAGCAGGTACGAGTTGACTCTCTACTGCCTGTAATAAGGCAACGTACATAGCAGTAGGATACGTATCATTCGAAGATTGTGATTTGTTCACATCATCATTTGGATGTACGACTTCATCAATCCCTTTTTCTTTTAGATATTCGTTAGCAACGTAACTCACTACCTCATTTACGTTCATATTACTTTGTGTACCGCTACCTGTCTGCCATACAACAAGTGGGAAGTGCTCATCTAAGTCACGTGCAATCACACGGTCACAAGCATGAACAATTGCATCCTTTTTAGAATCTGATAATTTTCCTAGTTTATTATTAGAAATTGCTGCCGCTTTTTTTAAATGAGCAAAAGCAACGATCACCTCTATCGGCATCTTTTCTTTACCTACTGGAAAGTTCTGACGGCTTCTTTCTGTTTGTGCTGCCCAGTATTTATCTGCTGGTACTTTAATTTCACCGATTGTATCGTGCTCAATTCTAAATGACATAAAAAAATCCCCCCGAAATATAGTATTCACTTACTAGTTTATACTATATTTCAAAAGGATTCATTAACAAATATATTATGCAAATTTATATGTGTAATAATCGACGATATCACTATCTAAATCAGCAGCTGCATCTATATCAATTACAACTGTCACCATGCGGTGATTTTTAATTTCACTTAAACTACTACCACCATCAAGTGCCGCTTCATATAAAGCTCTGACTGCATCACTTGAATTTGAACCTGAGGCATAGACAAACAATTCTTTAGCCTTAAATAAGTCCTCATTGTCATTGTTAAAACCGACTTTTTTGTTGTCATTCAGATTTAAGACAGCAACATTAACTTTTTTCTTACCTTTACTGTCTAGATCATCAGCTGTACCACCTTCATCAATTTGTGAAGAAGGTAAATCTAATTTTTTAAATACTTCTAAGCCATCTTTACCCACTGCATAAAGTTGGATTTCAGATAAATCTGCAGGGTGATTACGCAGTTCACCAACTAGTTTTTCATAGCTTCTTGATAATTCTACATTAGTATCTAATGCTAAAATACTTTCAGGATTATTGTGGATTTGTTTTCTGAGTAGATCTGCTAAAAACAAATCTGCGACTTCTTTAGATTCAAATATTTTAAAATTCATTGCCATTTTAATTTCCTCCAGTAATGTTCAGCTTCAAAAATAAGGTCATTTAAAATTATCTTACCCCAAAATCAAAACAATATAACCTATTCTATACAATATTATTTGATTTAAATGATAAAACCTCTTTTTTTGAAGTTGTCCTTTTTAATCTTGTCATTTTAGTTTATAATAAAGATAATTCAAGTAAAAGTAATGGGGGCAAATCTACAATGAAAGCATTTTTAATTCTGATGGTTTGTATTGCTTTCCTAACTTCAATTCTTACTGCTGGCCGCGAAACTACATGGGGCTACAAGGATGACGGGGAAACAAAAATTAGAGAATAGTTAAATAGCAATGCTATATTATTAACAGCCAAGTGTTCAAACTTGGCTGTTTTTCTTTTTACTCTAACTTTCTGAACCCTTTTAATTGAGAATCCTTATCAATCAAATGTATAATAAAGCTAACATAATGATGAGGAGTTAGATTTTATGCAAATTTATTGGACGTCACTTAAGAAAGTTATCGACGAGTCACCTACAGTAAAAACTTTTGTTTTTGAGTGCCCTAGCGACTACGACTGGGATGAAGGTGCACATATTCATTTAGCTTTTGAAGGTTTTAATGCAGGTGAGAAACCAGACCGAAGTCTAATCAGACATATGTCCATTTCAACAACGAACGATGAAAAAGATATTGGTATTACGACACGTATTAATGAAAACCCCTCTCTTTTTAAACGTAAATTAAATGAAATGCCTATCGGTGGTAAAGCTGCTATTTTTAAAACACATACAAACGTGCCTTTAAAACGCGAGAATAAAAAAATCTACATGCTTTCAGCTGGTGCGGGTTTAGCAACCTTACGGCCGTTAGCACTTAAATTTTTACAAGACCAATCCAACGTCAATAGCATTCAATCCTTAAACGTTGATTCTACTGGTCATTATCTCTTTACGGATATTTTCAATAATGAAGAAGTTGAAAAAATTACATCACACTTTGTTGATAATCGTGATGATTACTACAGTGAAGCAAACAAATTAATGGCTGATAAAGATGGTATATTCTACGTTGTCGGTAGTGATGAATTTCTAAAACAAAACATCGAAATCCTACTTAAAAATGGTATTCCAAAAGACCAAGTGATTCTCGATAAACACCCTGGACAAAGAGAGTCATTTATATAAAAAAGAGAGCTCATTGACCTGAGCTCTCTTTTTGACTTATTGACCTAAAAATCCTTGTTCTTTTAAGAACGCATCCACATCAAGTCTTTGTTTCTTACTAAGCATATTTAGGACTTGGTCACTCCACTTATCCGCACGTTCATTGTTAGTACGACTTCGATAGTAGTCACTAATACGCTGATCATACGCTTCAATATCGTCTTCAACTTCATCAATTTTATTATAAGTATTTTCATGGTATACCGCTTCAAATGGTAATCTCTCTTTTTGTGACCCTTCTGATTCAGGATGTCCTGTTACCATGCCAAACAGTGGGAAAGTCCCTTCAGGCAGCTCGAGAATCTCTGATACCTTTTCTACATCGTTACGTAGTGAACCAATATAGCAAATCCCTAAGCCCATGCTTTCTGCAGCAAGTGCCATATTTTGAGCCGCAAGAGATGCATCGACCACTCCTACGATAAGATTTTCTGTTTTATCGTAAGAAATTTCTTTATTTGCTTTTTTAGCAAGCTCCTTATGACGATAAAAATCAACGACAAAAACAAAGAGATGACCATTGTCTTCGACGTAACTTTGGGTACTAATATCTTTTAATGCTTTTTTCTTCTCAATATCCGTTACACCAACAATAGAATAAGCTTGAACGTAAGATGAAGTGCTGGCGCTTTGTGCTGCACCAACTAAGGTTTTTATTTCATCTTCGGTCAGTTTGGTATCTGTAAATTTTCTTAACGAACGGTGATTATTAATCAAATTAATGACTTCATTCATAGATGACGACCTCCTACTTTAAGTTTGGATAATTTTGTTGTCTTAGAGCTTCATAAACGAGTATACCGACTGTATTCGCGAGATTCAATGAACGTACTTTGTCCGTCATCGGTATTCTCATCAATGAATCTTTATATTCATCTTTTAACCAACCTGGTAAACCTTTCGTTTCTTTGCCGAATATAAAATAATGCGATTTGTCAAAATCAGAATAATCCATATCACTAAATGTTTGCTCACCAAACTTAGAAATCATATAGTACTTGCCTTCATTTTTTTCAAAAAATTCTTCGATTGAATCATACTCATATAGCTCTAGATCTTTCCAGTAATCTAACCCTGCACGTTTAACGTACTTATCTTCTAGACTAAATCCGTACGGCTTGATTAAATGTAGAGGTGTGCCTGTTGCAACACACGTTCTTGCTATATTGCCTGTATTTTGTGGAATTTCTGGTTGGTACAACACAACGTGATTCATATTTTTCCTTCTCCCTAAACTGCTTCTTGGATACCTAAGAGCATTTCTTTTTTTACATCTTCGTCAGTTTCTTCTTTGTATCTTTCATTAATATAATCTAATGCCTGATTACCTTCAATTTGTCCAATTGCCCAGTATGCCGTTCCCTTGATTACTGGTCTCGGATCGCTTTCTGCAACATCTTTAAGCAAGTCAACTGCATCTGTTTCCTTATAGTGGGCAAGGGCTAGAATTGCATTTCGTTGAATCGGTTTTTTTCCTCTCCAAACGCCAGCAAGATGCCCATACGTTTCTTTAAAATCTCTATTAGATATCTTTAATAAACTAGTGAGCTCTGGTTTCAATATTTCCGGTTCTAAGACGATGTCCTCATGATGCTCAGTGTTAATACCACGGTTTCTCGGACACACTTGTTGGCACGTATCACAACCATATAACCTATTGCCAATGACACCTCTATATTCTACCGGCATGAAACCTTTTGTCTGCGTTAAGAAAGAGATACATTTTTTAGAATCAAGTTGACCATCTCCTACGAGTGCACCTGTCGGACAACGGTCGACACAAATATTACAATCCCCACATGAATCTAGAAGTTCTTCATCTGCAGGGAATGGATAAGATACAATCATTTCACCTAGATACGAGTAAGTACCAAGTTTCGGATTAATTACAAAACCATTCTTTCCAATAAAACCAAGTCCGCTTCTTCTCGCGACTTCTCTGTCACTCAATACTCCAGTGTCCACCATAGATTTACACTCAACTGTTGGATCGAGTTCTTGAATGAAGGCTTGTAACTTATCGAGCCGAGATCTTAGTAAAGTATGGTAATCCATACCCCAAGATGCACGGGCAAAAATACCTCTACGTTCACCTTTTTTAGACTTGGGTGCATTCCTTAGACGATTCGGATAACCCACTGCAATCGACACAATACTTTGTGCACTCTCTAAGCTTCGCTTCGGGTCAGTACGTTCTTCGATTGTGCCGGTTTCAAAACCGGATTCATAGCCATTTTTATAGTAGTCGATAAGTTTCGCTTTGAACTCAGTAAAAGGTTCTGCTGTAGTAAAACCAATGTCATCGATTCCTATTGTTTTAGCATAATCAATCACCTTTTGTTTAAATTCATGACGATCCATAGAATCACCCCTATCCTGTTTATTATAACGTATTTTTAATCAACAATAGAAAATAAAGCCAGGGCACTTTACCCTGACTTCATCTACTTATTCTTATCATAATGCATTGCTTCTCTGATACGCTCAGGAATCATTACAATTTCAGCTTTCATATCCTCTGGCCTGAATGTCTTATCAATACATTGTTCCCAGTACTCAATATGCTTCTTATCAAGGTCTGACTCAGAAATTTGAATGTCAGAAGCTTCTTCTTGAACACTGTACCAATACAAGTACTCAACATCGTTAAACGCTTCACGAAATATTGTTTCTACAAACATCTTTTCGCCTTCTAAATTCATAAGCACATCGTCCATGTCGTTGTGCATGTAGTCAATCCACTCATCAACTAATTCACTTTTACCTTCTTTAACTCTGTACTTCGTCAATTCAACTTTCATTATTGCTCCCCTCTTCAATCATCAATATAATTAGGTTTGAACCTATGTATTTAAAATCCATAATAGAATGATTTTATATGTATTTTGCATTTATTATACCTACTGTATAATTTAGTGCAACGGATATCAAGAATTAACTGGAGGTTTTCTCATGAAACTTGTACTCGGTTCCAAATCCCCAAGAAGACAAGCGTTACTCAATCAACTTAATCTCCAATTCGATGTGGTCGATCCAGATGTTGATGAGAAACAAATTACTACAACTGATCCAGCAACTAAAGTTATCGAAACTGCTAAACTAAAAGCAGCAGCTTTACCCATTCATGAACAAACAATCAATATCACTGCAGATACAATCGTCAGCTATCAAAATGAAATTTTTGAAAAGCCGCAAGATCGTAAAGACGCTCGGAACATGCTTGAAACATTATCTGGCAACACTCATGAAGTGTACTCTGCTGTAATCTTAAAGTCAAGAGACTTTGAAGAAATTATTATTTCAAAAACTGAAGTTACTTTTTATACATTAACTTCCGATGAAATCAATAGATACTTAGATAGTGGCGAATATATAGATAAGGCTGGTGCATACGGTATACAAGCACTTGGTGTACAATTTGTTCAATCAATCCAGGGCGATTACAATACAATCGTTGGCCTACCATTAGGTGAAGTGTATCGTTTTCTTTCAAAATATATTTAAAAAATAAGACTGTGTGGGATTACCCACACAGTCTTATTGTGTTTTACTTAAATATTAAATAGATTATTAAACGCTTCTGACATTCCTGGATGATTGTACATCATATCTCTTAAGTAACCATATGGTATATCATGATCCATAGCAAGCTTAACCATGTTGATTAATTCTTCTGAGTTCACACCGTATAGATGCGCTCCTAAAATCTCTCCGGATTCAGTATCTACAACCGCTTTAAATATACCTCTTAATTCATTATTTATATGTGATCTAGGGTGTCCACTCATCAGCATGCTTTTCTCTTGTGCATTGAAGCCCGCTTCTTTTGCTTCATCAAGAGTATAGCCGACTTTAGAGAACGGTGGGTCAATAAACTTAGTATATTGGATATTTTTTCTGTCATCACTGGTATAAGAACCATCTTCTAAGAGATGACTTTTTACTACTCTGAAGTCATCTAGTGAAGTATAAGTGAACTGCATACCGCCTTTAACATCGCCGACTGCATAAATATTATCAACAGAGGTTTGTAAATGTTCATCAACAACAATAGCGCCTCTATCATCTGTATCAATTTTAGTATTTTCTAACCCTAAGCCCTCTGTATTCGCTTTACGACCTGTGGCAAATAAGACAGCGTTCGAGGTTACTGCTTCACCACCTGATAATGATACTGTGATATCTGAACCATTATCAGCCACCTTCTCAGCCTTTTTGCCAAAGATAAAGTTAATGCCACTTTCTTTCATATCTCTAGTGATTTCATCTTTAATTTCCTTATCTTCATTTTTTAGAATCCCATCGTCAGGTACGATAATGTTAACAGTGGCTCCAAAGGCGTTGTACATCGTTGCAAATTCTAGACCGATATACCCCCCACCTACAATGGTTAAAGTTTCAGGTAGCTTTTCCTCATTTAGTAGACTGGTACTTGTGTATATCTTTTCAGAATCCATATTACCTTCTAAAGGTGGTATAACACTTGTTGCACCGGTGTTGATGAAGATTTTATTGGCAGTGATTGATTCAGTTCCGCCATCTTTTTTGCTGACTTCTATTTCCTTCTCATTTACAAATTTTGCTCTACCGTCAATGACTTTAGCGTTGTCTAAATCTGCAACTGAGTGGTAATTTTTCTTATTTAACTTCTCTATCGTATTAAATTTACGTTCAATCGCAGCACTGTATTCCTTACCTTCTAGAGCATCATGCATTAAAAGTTTAGTTGGAATACAAGCAACATTGATACATGTTCCACCATACATATTTGTCTCCTCTTCGACTAATGCCACTTTCCAATCCTTACTAGAAAAAGCTCCAGCTAAAGTTTTTCCAGCCTTACCAAAACCTATAATCAATGCATCATAATGTGCCAAATCGAGCATCTCCTTAACAATTAAAATTAAACTTTTATATTTACCACTTATGAACCTTATATAAACTAAAAGATTACTTTGTCCATTAACAAGTAATCTTCAACTTATGATTGACGTATTTAGCTTGGAGATCTACTACAATATCTTTGTACTTCAAAATTGACACCTCTATTTTATTAGCACCTTTTGATTTTCTAAGTACAGAATCAATACGTGCAGCAACTTCATCTACGTCAAAAGGTTTAACAATGGAATCATCCTCACCACTTCTAAGTGCATCTATTTTTACACCTTGATCATCCTTAGCAGAAATAACGATAATAGGTGTTGTGCCAAAAGATTTAATCTTTTCTAAAAGTGTCTCACCAGATAAACCTGGTAACATTAAGTCCAGGCAAATTAAATCCCACTGTTCTTCTTTTAAATAGATTAAAGCCTCTGTTCCTGAATAAGCTGATTTTGAATGATAACAAGCTTGTTTTTACTATCTCACTTAACAGCTTATTGATATCATTATCATCTTCTACAATCAAAATTTTTGTCATCAACTTTGACAAATCCAATATTCTTATCGTTGTATTTAAGCATAAAAAAACACCCCACATTATTCAATGTGGAGTGTCTGCATAAACATTTGTATTGCTTACTCAGCAGGGTTAAATTGTAATTCAGCATTGATTTTAACGTCTTTAGAAACAAGTACGCCACCAGTTTCTAGAGTTTGGTTCCAAGTTAAACCGAAGTCCTCACGGTTAATTGAGAAGTTTGTTTCAAAACCGTAAACAGTTGGACCAAATGGACTTACGCCGTGACCGTTGTAAGTTAGTGGTACTGTGATTTCTTTAGTTACGTCTTTAATAGTTAAGTTACCTGTTACTTGGTATTGTGATTCAGAACCTTCAATTTTAGTTGATTCGAAAGTCATTTTAGGGAACTCTTCAGTTTCAAAGAAGTCTCCAGAACGTAAGTGAGCGTCACGGTCTTCAACACCAGTGTCGATTGTTGCAACATTTGCTTCACCTTTAATTACTGCAGTTGAAAGATCTTCAATATCATCAACTTCTACATCGATAGACCATTCTCCAAATGAACCTCTTACTTTTGTTACCATCATGTGTTTTACTGTGAACTCTAATTCTGAGTGGGCAGTATCTGCTACAAATTTAGCCATTTTTAAATCTCCTCCAAAGTATATTTAAATTAATTGTTTCAAATTCGAATTATTACAATGATTATAATAATATACTTAGTTACAAAAAGCAAGTAAGAAACCATAAATAATTTAATAATCTTTTACTTACTTCGTAACTAACTATATCCATACATCATAACCTTAAACATTTGTTATAATTATATTTAATATATTTTCTTAAAGGGGACACTATGACTAACTACAAAACACTTTATTCTGACATATACAATAAGCTGTCTGATGATGATCAGACAGCATTTGATTCTTTAAATAATGAATTGGACAAATTGCATGTTACAGAAGATGCTAAATATGAAAAACTTTATAATTTAATAACTGAAATGCGTAAGCATAATCAAGACTACATCGATTACTATGGAAAAAAAACAACTGATCTTGCAAAAATAGAAGCTAAAACCCTCCCGAAAACACGTGGCAATTACTGGGTGGACTTTTCTGTTCTGCTCTTTTATTTTACTGTTTTATATACAGCCATCACAGTCATATCAGGTACCATCACTCTATCGATTACCTTAGTAATAGGTTTGATTATGATATTCCTTATGGTTCCGTTCATGAATCATGGCATTAAACATCGGGCGTCGAGTCGTGGGAATAATCAAATGCTCTCGACCTTGATCTTTCTAATCTTATTTATAATCACAAACCTATTAGTAATCTTCGTTAACTCTGAATATTTAAATGCATTTAAAATTGCAAGCTATGACGAATCAATTTTCGAATCCATACTGTTCTCATTTTTCGTCTTGGTTTTTGTCGCGTCACTATACTTTTTAATTACATCAAAAACAATGGCTACAAGAATAATTTTTATAGTATTAATTATTTATAGTTTTGGTAGAATCATATACCCATTCGATTTTTTAAATGGAGTGTCGGATTTTATCGTTAAATACTTTATGTTCATTGGTATCATCGTGATTATTCTCTTCCAATATTTTAGAAGCAAAGAAAGTAAGGCATAAAAAAAGTGGTTAGGAAATTTTCCTAACCACTTTTACTATTACTTTTTAGTCTAAAGGCTAATATGAAGCCTATAAAAGATAGAATTGCTGCAAATAAGAATGACATATTCACACCGTGAATCATTCCTGACACGCCTTCTGCTGGATTTTGTGTATTTGTCATGATTGAAACCAATATAGCCGTTCCGACTGCTCCTGCAACTTGACGCATCGTATTATTCATTGCTGTACCATGCGGGACGAGTTGGTCTGACAATTGATTTAAACCTGCTGTCGTTGCTGGCATCATCACCATTGCAACCCCGAGCATTCTAAAAGCATTGACTATAGCTAAGTACCAAAATGTTGTCTGGTCATCTAGAACAGAGAACATAAGCGTTGTCACTGTCACTACAGCAAGCCCAATTACTCCGAGCCACCGGGCACCGTACTTATCAAATAAACGCCCTGTTACCGGACTCATAATCCCCATGATTAAGGCACCTGGTAACAGCATCATACCTGATTCCATAGCAGAGAATCCAAGCATGGTTTGCATATAAATCGGCAGTATAACTGCCCCACCAATCATTGACATAAAAACAATCATTCCGATTACAGTAGACAGAGTAAAAATATGATCCTTAAATACACTGAATTCTAATACAGGTTCTTCTAAGTAATTTTGTCTACGAATAAATAAGAATAAAGTAATTGCTCCAATAATAATCGGCAGAATTACAATTGGACTTAGCCATCCGCTATTACCTGCAACTGAGAATCCTAGAAGTAAGCCACCAAATCCTAATGTTGATACAATAATCGAAGTCATATCTAACTTAGGATCCGTTTGTTCTGTCACATTTCTTAAAATGAAGTAGGCAACGATTATATCAATAATAACAATCGGTAATACCATTAAGAATAAGCCTCTCCATGGGTAAATTTCAACAAACCACCCTGATAAGGTTGGACCGATTGCCGGAGCGAAACTGATGACTAAACCAAACATTCCCATTGCCTTACCACGTTCTTCTCTTGGGTAAGTTAAAAATAGGATTGTTTGCATTAAAGGCATGACGATACCCGCCCCAGCAGCCTGTAGTATTCTACCAATTAGTAGAATCGAGAAATTTGGTGAAATTCCACAGATTAAAGTTCCCAAACCAAATAAGGATAAGGCAGTAAAAAATAAAGTTCGGGTTGAAAACTTATTAATTAAGAAAGCTGTTATGGGTATCATAATACCGTTAACTAGCATGAATACTGACTGTAACCACTGTGCAACATCAGCCTCAAGATTCAAATCGTCCATTATATGAGGAATGGCAGTTGCGAGTAGCGTCTGATTCAGTATCGCAGCAAAAGCACCCGATAGCAGTACAGCCATCAGGATTGTACGATTACGAGTCGTTAAATATTTTTTATTTTCTTGTGTATTTGTCATAATATTCCTTCTTTCCTGGACAAGCAACAGGATTAATTGTATTATACAACTATATATCATGTCAATCTTCATACTATATATAAGAAAGGTTTGACATAAATTGACAAAAAATAAGTCGCTTGAAAAATTAGAACTACAACTTGCCATGATGGTGAGGCGTATTAAAAAACAAACTGCTAATGTAAACAAAGAACAGCAGTTAAAATCAGCAAGTTATTTAATCCTTCTACTGATTTCAGAATCCGGACCAATGGGTGTTAAGCAGATTGCTTCACTACTTCACTTAGATATATCTACAGTAAGTAGACAAGCAGCTGAACTCCAAGAAGAAGGTAAACTCGAGAAGAAACAATCTAAAAAAGATGGTCGTTCCTATGACTATCAACTGACAAATAAAGGTATTGAATCATTAAACAAGGCGCATCACTATAGACAAGAACGGTTTAGAAAAGTAACAGATGAATGGGATGACAATGATATAGAAACCTTTGCCCATCTATTGAAGAAATTTAATGATATTGGTAATGAATAAGACGAGTGTTGGGTTTATGATTAACATCCCAGGATCTTGGGGTGTCTACGGCGATATGGTGTTAGCATCCGGCAAGTGGATAGTGATGTTGATCCTTCATCAACATCCTAGACAAGTAGAAATGATACGACGTACCCTCATCACCTTCCAAACAACCTAGAATGGGAACGACGACTCATCACTATCCAACACCGCACCACACACAAAATAAACCATGCGGCATCTGAAAATTCTTAGATGCTGCATGGTTTTTTATCTTACTTATCTTGAATACTTAAGTCTTTAAAAAATTTAAGTATTCTCTCGTTCATATCGTCTTGATTTTCAGTATAAAGATATTGATGCCCTTCATTCTCGTAAGCAACCAACTCAACATCCTTGTCTTCTTCTTTCATTTTCTCATACATTTGTTCTGATTCTGAAAATGGCACTCTTACATCATGGTGGGAATGGAATATCCTTAAAGGACTACGAATTTGCTGTGAATTATTCAGCGGTGCAATACACTGCATAAATTCATCATGTTCTCCGATGAAGCCATATTCATAAGAACGTTGTTCTCTTCTCCACGGAGGCGTATTAGAAAGTAGCGTCGTAAAATGAGAGATTCCCACAATATCGACTGCACCTTTCCATAATTTAGGGAACTGAGTGATCAGTAGTAAGGTCATGAAGCCCCCATAACTCCGCCCCATAACAAAAATATTATTCTCATCTGCATGATGATAGTTAATCAAATGCGACCGTAACGCCACGACATCCTTTGCAGCATCCATACGTTTTTCTTGGTTATCTAAACCAATGTAAAACTTAGAGTATCCTGTCGACCCTCTAATGTTTGGCACTGCAACTTGGAAGCCTTCCTTATAAAGTTTATAATACAGCTCATTAAACTCTGGTCGTGCCTGAGATTCTGGACCTCCATGAACATGTATGGCTGTCGGTATATTTTCTCCGACATGTTCATATAGATAATAAGGTACATCTAAACCATCAAACGATGGAAAAGTCTGATATGTTGTCGCTAAAGTTTCCTCTAATGTTTCATTACCAAATACTTTTGTAGTTGTATTTCTCATCAAGTCATATTCATAAATACTGTGCGGTGAGGTCATGCTTGAAAATATCATATAAAGTTTGTCATCTTTATTTTGAAGTGAATGCACAACACCATTTCTATAAAAGTCTAATGACTCTAAAAGGTCATCTTTAATATTATATTTAAATAGCTTACTAAACCCATTCTTATTTAACTCAAATACGACATTTTCCTTATCACCCAAGACAAGGATTTTTTCTATATCCCAGTGAAAGTACGTCAGTTTTTTAAACTCAAATGTATTCTTGTTAAGTAAATATAAGTTAAGGTGACCTTCTAAGTAATCACTTGTAAATACTGCATTTTCATCATTTAATGAACGATAGTTTGAAAATCGACCTACAGGGAGTGGCAGTTTATCTAGCGCGCCAGTATGTACGTTAAAAAGATAAACATCCTTATCAATGTTATTTACTGACTGACTAAGTAAAATACGCTCATCATCGAATTTAGACACAATGTTTGTTGGTCTAGTAAAAGTTGCCATTACTTCAAGAGACTGATCAGTAGATTTCATCAGTTCAAAGTCTTTTCCATCTTTATGATTTCGTAAAAAGACAAGATGATCTTTTATAAACACACCATAATGATTATAAAAATCATCGTCATTTGTTAAATCAAGCTTTGTATTACCTTTAACAAACTTGAGTTGTTCACGTTCGTTTCCATTGTGATCCACAGCATATAGTAAGCCGTCGTCAACAAACCAAAAGTTCTTCACGTTTTCCTTTTCATCTGTCACTTGTTTATGTGCCTGTTCATACAGACTGTAACTATATAACTCTCTTTTACCAGTAGAATCAGCTATAAAGTACAGATTTTCCTTTTCTTCATCTAACTTCAATGAGAGATACTTTGTAAATTCTGTCAAAGCTACACCTTCTTTAAGTAAATAGTATCTTATATATAAAAATACCCTAATCCTTAACAGAATGTAAGGATTAGGGCTTTTTTTAAGACATTTTATTTATTGAAGTAATCTACAGCAATCTGTGCGCCAACTTTAGCGTTGTTGTAAACTAATTTGATGTTTGCATCCAGTGATTTACCTTCAGTTTTTTCAACGATCTTACCAAGTAAGAAAGGTGTAGAATCTTTACCACCGATACCGTTCTCTTCAGCTTCTTTAACAGCAGCAGCAACAATACCATCGATGTAATCTTTATCTAACTCATCTTCTTTTGGAATTGGATTCGCAATTACTACGCCACCTTCAAGTTCAAGGTCATGTTTTGCTTTGATGATGCTTGCGATTTCTTCAGTGGTTTCAGTAACTGTGTTTAATTTAATGTCACTTGTACGTGTGAAGAATGCTGGTAATACCTCTGTTTGATAACCAATAACAGGCACACCTTTTGTTTCAAGGTATTCCATAGTTCTATCTAAGTCTAAAATCGATTTTGCACCAGCACAGATTACTGCAACATCTGTTTTACCGAGTTCATCTAGGTCAGCAGAGATATCCATAGTCTCTTCAACACCACGGTGAACCCCACCGATACCTCCAGTTACGAAGAATTTAATACCAGCCATTTCTGCACAGATCATAGTAGAAGCAACCGTTGTCGCACCAATTCTTTTCGTTGCAACAACTTCAGCTAAATCACGACGAGATACCTTAGCAACACCTTCAGAGTTACCAAGTTTCTCTAGAGATCCTTCATCTAAACCAACTTTGATACGACCATCCATGATTGCGATTGTCGCTGGCACAGCTCCACCTTCACGAATAATATTTTCAACAGTTTTAGCCATTTCAATATTTTGTGGGTAAGGCATACCGTGTGAAATAATTGTAGATTCTAAAGCAATAACAGGTTGATTATTTTCTAAAGCTGTTTTAACTTCTGGATGTAAGTCGATTAAATGATTCATTATAATTCCTCCATGTCTTTTATTAGTTGTTTTTCCGATAAATCCTGACGGACAGTAAAAGGTGTTTCAATAGTCTTACGGCTATTCGTCATTGCCATTTTGACAATATCATCGATTTTATAGCCTTTCAACCAGCCAAAGACAATTGCACTAGAAAATGAATCCCCAGCACCTGTTACATCGACAACATTGTCTGAAGCTGTAATACTATAAATTTTACTTTCTCCATCCGCATTGCTGTAAGCTATAGATTTGACGCCATTTGTCACAATGACATTGCTAATCCCTAATTTAGTCCACTTTGCTGCTGACTCCACCAATGCCTCATCAGAATCAATTTTAATATTGAACTGTGTCTCAGTTTCATCTCTATTTACGATTAACCAATCTACAGAATGAAGTTTCTCAGGTAGTCGGTTCATCTTTGGACCAGAAACGGGAATTAGTACAAGATTTAGATCATATTTATCAGCATAAGCACATAAAAATTCGAGCGTTACTTTCGGTGTGTTTAAATCAGCAATGATGCATTTGGCACGTTTTAATATGTATGTTTGTTTTATCAGTACTTCAGGTGTTAGATGATCATATATATCCATATCAGCTAAGCCATACTCCATATCACCTTCATGGCTTAAGAGCGCTGTATAACATCCTGTGCTTTGGCCAGATATATGTTCAACAAAATCTAAATTGATGTATGGAGATGTTAAATCATATATTGACTGCCATTCACTATCATCACCACGTGTTGTAATCAAGGCCACATTTTCTCCCAATCGTCCTAAATTTTCACCGATATTACGAGCAACCCCACCTACTGATTGAGACGACTGTATAGGATTAGATGTCCCATGAATCAAGTCTTCATTAACAAAGAATTTGCGGTCCACGTTAGCAGCACCGACACAAACAATTGGAAATTCCGTATTCAACACATATGCTTGACCTTGTATAAATTCCTTTTTAACTAAGTCCGATATTATTGTTGCAACTGAAGCGTTAGTCAGACCGAGCTTTTTACTCAGCTCATTCTGTGAAATAAAAGGGTTCTTCTTTATATGTTCTAAAACGTCATTCTCTTTAGGATGCATCCTAATCCTCCTAACTCACTTCTTATTGCTTATATTATATATGAAATAAGCAATAAAAACTTATTTTAACATAAATAAAGACTTATTATGTGAATAAATCACAAATATTTTGAACAAGTTGAGAATAATTTCTCTTACCCATGCAAAATTTATTAATTAATTAAAAAAAGCTCACAGCTTTTGCTGTGAGCAATAGTACCACCGGTCGGGATCGAACCGACACTCTCTTACGAGAATTGGATTTTGAGTCCAACGCGTCTGCCAATTCCGCCACGGTGGCTCATCATTATAAAAAAAGACTAATTAGTCTTCTAATTAGTAAAAATGGAGCGGAAGATAGGATTTAAACCTATGTCTTGCTTCAGGAAGAAGCATGTTCTAAACACTAAACTACTTCCGCATTTTATATATTAATAAAGGCGCCAACCGGATTTGAACCGGTGATAAAGGATTTGCAGTCCTCTGCCTTACCACTTGGCTATGGCGCCAAAGTAAACCTTAAAAAGAACTGGGCTGGAAGGATTCGAACCTTCGCGTCACGAGACCAAAACCCGTTGCCTTACCGCTTGGCTACAGCCCAATATGGGGCGGCTGATGGGGATCGAACCCACGCATGCCGGAACCACAATCCGGTGTGTTAACCACTTCACCACAACCGCCATATTTTAAAAGCAGGGGTAGTAGGAATCGAACCCACATCAAAGGTTTTGGAGACCTCTATTCTACCATTGAACTATACCCCTATACAAATGGAAGGGGGCAGATTCGAACTGCCGAACCCGAAGGAGCGGATTTACAGTCCGCCGCGTTTAGCCACTTCGCTACCCTTCCGTAAATATGCCGGCCAGAGGACTTGAACCCCCAACCTACTGATTACAAGTCAGTTGCTCTACCAGTTGAGCTAGGCCGGCTTAAAAATGGTGGTTCAGGACGGAATCGAACCGCCGACACTGTGAGCTTCAATCACATGCTCTACCAACTGAGCTACTGAACCACTACATATTATCTTATAAATAAAATGGCGGTCCCGACGGGAATCGAACCCGCGATCTCCTGCGTGACAGGCAGGCATGTTAACCGCTACACCACGGGACCATAAAAAATAATTGCGGGAGAAGGATTCGAACCTACGACCTCCGGGTTATGAGCCCGACGAGCTACCACTGCTCCATCCCGCGATAATAATATTAGTTTAAATAAAAATGGCGGAGGAAGAGGGATTCGAACCCCCGCGAGCCGTTAAGCCCCTGTCGGTTTTCAAGACCGATCCCTTCAGCCGAACTTGGGTATTCCTCCGCGATATAAAGTTATGGTGGACCTTGCAGGACTCGAACCTGCGACCCAACGGTTATGAGCCGTTTGCTCTGACCAACTGAGCTAAAGGTCCAACTATGGTGGCGGCAGAGGGGATCGAACCCCCGACCTCACGGGTATGAACCGTACGCTCTAGCCAGCTGAGCTACGCCGCCGAGTTAAATTTTAATAATAATGGTGGAGACTAGCGGGATCGAACCGCTGACCTCCTGCGTGCAAAGCAGGCGCTCTCCCAGCTGAGCTAAGCCCCCATTATATTTATAGGACCTAATCTAAAGATTAGAATCGGGAAGACAGGATTCGAACCTGCGACCCCTTGGTCCCAAACCAAGTGCTCTACCAAGCTGAGCTACTTCCCGTTATTTAATTAAGCGCGCCCAAGAGGAGTCGAACCCCTAACCTTTTGATCCGTAGTCAAACGCTCTATCCAATTGAGCTATGGGCGCATCAGTAAAACTATTTAAATGGTGCCGAGGACCGGAATCGAACCGGTACGATAATCACTTATCGCAGGATTTTAAGTCCTGTGCGTCTGCCAGTTCCGCCACCCCGGCTTAAACTGGAGCGGAAGACGGGATTCGAACCCGCGACCCCCACCTTGGCAAGGTGATGTTCTACCACTGAACTACTTCCGCTGATCATATATTCGTTTTTATAATTTAAAATGGTGCGGGTAAAGGGAGTCGAACCCCCACGCCGTGAGGCGCTAGATCCTAAGTCTAGTGCGTCTGCCAGTTCCGCCATACCCGCGTATAAAATGTGAGCCATGCAGGGTTCGAACCTGCGACCCTCTGATTAAAAGTCAGATGCTCTACCAACTGAGCTAATGGCTCTAATTAAGAGATGGTGCCGGCCAGAGGACTTGAACCCCCAACCTACTGATTACAAGTCAGTTGCTCTACCAGTTGAGCTAGGCCGGCTTAATGGTGGAGAATGACGGGTTCGAACCGCCGACCCTCTGCTTGTAAGGCAGATGCTCTCCCAGCTGAGCTAATTCTCCATTAAGTAAATATTATCTTACATTCTTAATCAAAAATCAATACTTTATTTACAGAAATTATAAAAATTATGTAAGCCTGGCAGCGTCCTACTCTCACGGGACGTCAGTCCAACTACCATCGGCGCTGGAGAGCTTAACTACTGTGTTCGACATGGGAACAGGTGTGGCCTCTCCGCCATCGCCGCCAGACTTTGAATGTATATACATTCAAAACCAAATAGAAGTGTCAGTAAAGAGTGAACGCACTCATTTATTTCTTACTTTGAATAAGTCTTCGATGGATTAGTATTCGTCCGCTCAATGTGTCACCACACTTACACGCCGAACCTATCAACCTCATAGTCTCTGAGGCATCTATTGGGGAAATCTCATCTTGAGGGGGGCTTCATGCTTA
>NZ_AUEE01000006.1 GCF_000425825.1 Jeotgalicoccus marinus DSM 19772 | reverse complement strand
CATATGAGCCAGTTTAAAACATTGATTCAAACTTCTAATCAGGTTCCATTATCTCCTGGCATGCGTCGAGTATTACGAACATTTAAGAAGTATGAATCCTATATTGAAAACACATTACATTATCCAACACTAACAAACGGCCCATTAGAAGGTATCAATAACAGTATCAAAGTATTAAAACGGATGGCTTTTGGTTATCGGAACTTTGCGCATTTCAGAGATCGAATATTATTGATGACGCGTTTATATCAACCTGAACAAAAAAAGACTGTCTAACTTGCATAAAGCAAGTTAGACAGTCAGATAAATTGTTTCATCAACCTTATTTGACGTAGAGCCGAAATTTAATTCTTGAGTGCTTATTTTTATATTGTCTTATGCGTGTTGTGAATTTTTGCCATCTCTTAGGTAGATTACTAAGAAGAAAAGCAGTGCTGCAACTAATAGTAAAACATTTCCAATATAGAAACCAATAATTTGTGAACCTGTAGTATCACCAATGAAACCAGTTAACCATGGTGCGACAACTGATGATGCCATACCGAAGAAGTTAAACAAGCCAAGTGCTTTAGCTGTTTTGTGTTCTGGTACAGAATCTGAAACATAAGTAATTAATACAGGGTCGATTGCTAGTTTACCAAATAGTCCGTAAAGGATTAATGCGATGTACAGAATCCATGGTGATGGAGAGTACACTGTCAATCCAATCATGACTGCAGCAATGATTAATAGGGTTAAGATATATTTCAAACAATCTTGCTGTCTTCTGTCTAGAATACGAGCGAAAATTAAAGCGCCCGGAATACCTGCGATAGCAACAAGTGCTGAAACATAACCAACGTCTGATTGTGCGAATCCTTTTTCTGCTACTAGGAATGAAGGTAACCAAGTTACAATCATGTAGTAACCGTAACAAACAGCGAAGTATACGAAGTAAATTGTTAGGTGTTTACTTGAGAATAATGACACACCATCATCTTCTTTAACAACATTTTTTGTATCTGTTGTTGTTTTTGCAGTTTGATCTTCCATAGCTGCAAGTTGCTTATCACTCTTGATGTTGATGTAAAATACAAATGTTACACCTAAGATGATAAGTGCAGTACCGTAAAGCATCCAGTTCCACTCAACGTTCAAGCCACCAACAAGCACCGATGAACCGATTAGACCGATCACCATACCGACAGCAGAACCAGAGTTGATTACCGCATTAGCAAAAGTTTTCTTTTCTTTAGGTACGTGCTTAGCAGACAAGCTATAAGCCGAACCGTAGTAAGAACCTGTTGCTAGACCTGCAATCAATGAACCGATATATACTTGCGGTAAAGTTGTTGAAGTACCAAGTACAACTGCACCAACCGCGAAACCAATAAATGCTGGAATTAAGACTGTTTTTTGACCGAACTTGTCGACCAAGGCACCTGCAGGAATCTGCATACCTGTATACGCAAAGAAGTAAACAGAAGCAATTAAACCGATTTCTGCATTCGATGCATTACCTAGTGCATCTTGGATTTGTGGGTAAATTGGAGTCAAGATTGTTCTATATATCCAAATTGCTACCCAACCAAAGACTAAGGCAACTATAATTTTCTTATAATTATTGGATGTGAACAAGTTTTAAGCATCTTGGATATGTTGGGAAATGAACAATGCCAACCTAATATTTAATGAATGAACAGGATCCATGACATTCACTCTTAACATTTCTTCACATTTATTTATACGATATTTAACAGTATTTCGGTGTACGAAAATTTCATTTGAAGTCTTCGTAATATCACACTGATTATCCATGTATATTTGCAGGGTCTTCTTAAGTTCCTTATCCTTGGTGTTTGTTGGAAAAGCGAGGTCCCCTAAAGTATTCACTACAAATGGCCTGACCTTATCTGGGCTGATCAGTTGTAACAGTTCCTCAAAATTTCTCGGACGATAAACTTCCAAGAACTCTTTGTCACCTCGATTATGACTAATATCATAGGTCTCTTCTGCCTCGATGAATGATGAATGGATTTGGGTGAAGTCAGACACTTCATTTCCTATACCAAACGATAAGGATTCCCTAAAGAACTTCTTATATTCTTTTTGAAGATGGCGACAGTATGCCTGGTAATATTCATGACGTTCTTGTAACAAGATCGCAAAGCGATTGGAGTCACCAAAACCGAATATACTGATATTTGGGTCGAGTGAGACGAGCGCGTTTTGTAGCCATTCAAAAGTGAGTTGATAACGTTCATTTACATATTCTGAGTTTTCTATTTCATCGGTTTTATCGATTCCGCAAATCATGACTTGGTAGTATGACGAATCGATTAAATGATAACGTTCAAAAAATTCTGGATGAGAATTTAAATTAATAGGCGTACCATCTGTTGAATTGATAATAGAGCTAAACAGTAAGTTCACATCCTCTTGTTCTGTCGCTCTAATTTTAGAATCCTTATAAATTGCAAACGACAAGGTATTGATCGCTTGTTCAATTGCCAAATGGCTAAACGGATAAGATATCTTATCCAAATTAGAAACGATTAAATAGTAAGGGAAATACGTGAAGGCAGGCACTTTAAATACTGCAGTTTTCGTATTGAAGTCATTGGTGAAGTCTTCTTGGTTATTCAAATAGACATCATTAAAATATCGTATGCTTTCTTTATATAATTTCTGGTCGTTTTTAAAATTATTACTCATTACATCTACCTTGTAAAAAGGGTTAATTAATATAATCGGCAATCTTAAAAACTGACTGAGTTGGTTGACCATACGCTCAACACTAAACTCCTTGATTAACATTGAGTTCATGCGTTGTTGTACTTCTAAGGCATAATACAATTTTTCAGTTTCATCTTGTGAAATATATGTCGCGATACTATGAGTAGCTTGACCGAGTTTCCAGTTGTTTGGAATTTCAATTAATGGGAAACCGAGATTATTTGCGTAGTCGATTACGCTCTTATCAATCTCATGAATGAAGCGTGATAATTTAATTCCCAGTGCAGCAACAGGTACATCGTTTAAATCTCTAATGAATTTAATCAGTCCATCTGGGTCATTCTTAAAAGTCATTGCTGTCGTTAAGAGGATTGTGTGCTCCGTAGTGTAATCTTTGACATCTGGAGTCTCTGTTATATCGACATTGGTGACGGTTCTCTCGAGATCCGCTTTATGATTAATTACTTTAAAATTACTAAAGCGCTCCAAAGATAAAATTTCCTTAATTGTTACCATCTATTAATCACCTGTATTTTAAAAATAGGTTTTTGTACAAAATGCACAAAAATAAATTATTAACATTATAATTTAGACAATTTATATTTCTCCACTTAATAGTACACTAATAACAAAATAAACGTAAATATATTTGACTAATAGTATGTTTTAGAGCGTGCAACATGGGTATTGCCTAAAGTATGCTATTATCTTGTTTTGCGTTATTATACACCTAGTGTAGGAGGACTTAAAAATGGCTTATGATTTAGTAATTAAGAATGGTTTGGTTATACTTCCTGGCGGTGAACAAGAAGTTGATATCGCTGTTACTGATGGAAAAATCGCTCAAATTGGTACTGATATTGAAATAGGTGACGCTCGCGTTGTTGATGCTAAAGGTTTAGTTGTTTCCCCAGGTATGATTGATGCACATGTTCACATTAGTGAACCAGGTGGAGGCATTCGTGACCACTGGGAAGGCTATGATACAGGTACGCGTGCAGCAGCAAAAGGTGGGGTAACATCATTTATCGAAATGCCTTTAAACCAGATTCCAGCTACAGTCGATCACGATTCAATTCAAGAAAAATTCAAAGCCGGTGACGATAAGTTATCAGTTGATGTATATAGTTATGGCGGTCTAGTACCTTTTAATTTAGACGGCGGCATTCAAGAATTGGATGAAGACGGTGTAGTTGCTTATAAGGCATTTGTTGCAACAGCTGGTGACCGTTCAATCGAAGGAGACTTTATGAATGTTGATGACTACTCTTTATATGAAGGTATGCGTCAGATTGCTAAGACAGGTAAAATTTTATCAATCCATGCTGAAAATGGTCCAATAACAGATAAACTTGGTCAATTAGCACAAGAACGTGGTGAAAAATCACTAGCAGCTTATGTGGATACAAGACCTGTATTTACTGAAGTTGAACCGATTCAAAAGATTATTTTATTTGCTAAAGAAACAGGTTGTCGTGTGCATATCGTACATGTTGCCAATGCTGAAGCAATTGATTTAATCAATGAAGCTGCAAATGAAGGTGTAGATATTACATGTGAAACATGTACGCATTACCTATACTTCTATAAAGAAGAACTTGATGACATCGGACCAGTGGTTAAATGTTCACCACCAATCCGTGAAAAATCACGTTTAGAAGGTATGTGGGAACGCGTCTTTGACGGTAAAGTGATGTTCGTTACGAGTGACCACTCTCCATGTACACCAGATCTTAAAGATACAGATGATGCCTTTAAAGCTTGGGGTGGAATTTCCGGTATCCAAAATAATGTCGATCTTTTATTTGATGAAGCTGTACAAAAACGTGGTATGTCATTGACGCAGTTTGCAGATATCATTGCATCAAATGTCGCAGACCGTTTTGAGCTCAAAGGAAAAGGACGTATTGAAGTCGGTTACGACGCAGATTTCGTATTAATTAAAGGTGATTCACCTTATACTGTAGAAAAAGAAGCATTAGAATATCGCAATAAGATCAGTCCTTATATTGGACGTGAAATTGGTGCGCAAGTTGCCGGTACTATTTTACGTGGTGAAGAAATTTATTCACTAGATCAAGGTGTAAGTAATCTTAAAATTGGACAATTCTATAAATAAATAAAAAGTCAGGGAGGTGCCTCCCTGACTTTTCTTATGTATGCTGGTCATTCATAAAAGTAACTGCTGTTTCATAGAGTTTGATATTGTTTTCATTGACTGTTTGATCAAAATTGTGAGTATTTGTATCGACCTCAACAAATTTTACAACTGGTGCATTTTTATTTAACTTTCGACTGAAGAAAACAGGTACATCAGGATCTCCCTTCCCATGGGCGACAAAGATAGGTGGCAATGCTTTTATATCCTCATTGGTTAATCGGTATTTATCGTTCTCTAAATCGATGCCAAGGGTTTTTGCCCATTCATCAATATGCCTATAGTAAAGATATAAAAGATATCTTGGATCTGGATTTTCTTTGACGGTCACATAGTCACGTATGTTTGGTGTGACAATATCTTCAGTCAGCATTGAAGCTAGGTGCTTTTGATCGTGTGGTAGGTAATTGAAGTCACTATGACTGAAATTAAAGTAACCGTAAAAATTGATGATGCCTTCAATATTAAAATCGCGTGCCATCATTAAGCTTAAGTAACCACCGGCAGAGCGTCCCATAATATATATTTTTTCGTGTTTCAAAGTTGTAGCGAAGTGATATATGTCTTGTAAATCGATGAAAATATCATCGATAGTAGATTCAGGTGCGAGACGATAGTCGGCACAAAGGACTTCGAAGCGTTTACGTAGTATTTCAATATACTCATTAGGGAGGTCTGTGCGTTCACCAAAAACTAAACCACCACCATGTAAGTAGATTAAAGTACCTAAAACATCTCGGCTATTCACAGCAGTACTTTTGTAATAATCGCCTAAAAGCGTATATGAGTCAGCAATCTTAATTGTTACAGTTTCCATAAGCATGTCTCCTTTACATTAATCATTATACAGACTAAGCAATTTTAGTGTATTTGTCTAAAGTGAATAATTTGAATAGACATGATTGTTGAAACTGTCAATGCTAGTTGATGGTACTAATTTTATAATTGTAATTGAAAAATAATGAGTGGAGTGGATTTATAATGGATATTCTTGAAACTTTTGAAAAACTGGACAAACAGTTTACAAGTTATGGCGGTTTAGACCCTCGTGGAATTACACGCCTACTTTATTCAGAAGAATGGCGCAAAGCAGTTGACGCTTTGAAAGAAATCTTTGAAGAAAACGGACTAGAAGTATCAAGTGATGCTGTAGGTAACGTTTCAGGGCGACTAATTGGTTCAGAAAAGCCTGAAGAAACAATTATGTCAGGATCACACATCGATACTGTTGTAGAAGGTGGACACCTTGATGGACAGTTCGGTATTTTAAGTGCATTAATTGCAACACTTTACTTGAAAGAAAAATATGGTCAACCAAAACGTACATTAGAAGTACTATCTATTGCAGAAGAAGAAGGTTCTCGCTTCCCATACACATTCTGGGGTGTTAAAAACTTCTTCAACCTTCAAAACAATGATGACGTAAAAGACATCACTGATGGTGAAGGTGTTAAATTCGTTGATGCAATGAGAGAATCTGGTTTTGACTTTAGAACAGATGATAAGGTTCGTGATGACATCAAGGCCTTTATCGAAGTGCACATTGAACAAGGTCAAATCCTTGAAAAAGAAGAGAAGAAAATCGGTGTTGTTACAGGTATCGTTGGTCAAAAACGTTACACTATCAACCTAAAAGGTGAAGCAAACCATGCGGGAACAACACCTATGGGTTACCGTAAAGATACGGTTGTAGCCTTTACTGAAATCGCACAAACACTTGTACAAAAAGCACAAGAGATTGGTGATCCACTTGTTGTAACATTCGGAAGTGTTAAACCAGTTCCTGGTGTTGTTAACGTTGTACCTGGTGAGGTTGAATTCTCAGTTGATACACGTCACATCGATGAAGCGGAATTAAACGATTTTGCGAAAACTGTTGAAGGCACAATCAACGAAGTTGCTGACAAGTACGGTATGACTGCGGACATCAACTTATGGATGGAACAATCTCCAGCCTTGATGGATGAAAGTATTGTCAACATGATTCAAGAATCTGCAGACAAAGTTGTCGGAGATTCATATAAAGTAATGCCATCTGGTGCAGGACATGATGCTCAAATATTCTCTAATTACATGCCAACAGGTATGGTGTTCGTACCATCAATCGGTGGGATTTCACACAACGTTGAAGAAGAAACAAAAATCGAAGATTTAGTTAACGGTATTGAAGTACTTGCTGAGACACTTTATAAATTAGCTTATTAATATAAATAGACTTAATTTAAGAGAAAGGGAGATATATAAATGGGTTACTTAAACCATCAACAAGGATATAGAGAAGGCTTATTAGAAACACGTTCAATCGTTAAGAAGGATGATTTTGCAGTATTAACTCCAGACGGACTCGTTAATAACGTTGTTCCTGGGTTTGAAGATTGCGATATGTCAATCTTAGGTTCACCAAGAATGGGTGCACGTTTTGTTGACTACCTAGTTACAGTTAAAAACAATGGTGGTAACAAACAAGGATTCGGCGGAGAAGGTATTCAAACTTTCTTATATGTTGTTTACGGAAATGTGACTGCAACTGCAGATGGACAATCTTATAATCTTTCACAGGGTGGATACATCTATGTGCCACCACACTTAGAACTTACATTTGAAAACAACAACAACGGTGAAGATAGCCGCCTCTTCCTTTACAAGAAACGCTATCAAGAAGCTAAAGGTGTAGGTAAACCTGAAGTTGTGACAGGTAATGTTAACGATATCGAACAAAAAGCTTACGAAGGTATGGATGAAGTACTTGTACAAGACCTTTTACCAGCAGATATTGCTTATGACATGAACTTCCACATCTTATCATTCAAACCAGGTGCGTCACATGGTTATGTTGAAACACACGTACAAGAACACGGTGCTTATATCTTAAGTGGTCGCGGCATGTACAACCTTGATAACAACTGGATGCCAGTTGATAAAGGTGATTATATCTTCATGGGTGCTTATGCATTACAAGCAACTTATGCAGTCGGCCTAGATGAGCCATTTGCTTACATCTATTCTAAAGATGCAAACAGAGACGTTGAACTATAAAACATTCATAAAGAGATAGGAGGTTATGGCATGTCAGAAGAATTAGTCATTTCTAATTCAGAAGAACTGCGTGAACTATTTAAAGCCAAATTTGTCCTTAATGGTATGCCTGAAACATTTGCAGATCGTGCTGCAGATGTTCTGGTTTGGGCAGATGCACGCGGTATTCATTCACACGGCTCAGTTCGTATGCAGTACTACTCAGAGCGCTGTGCAAAAGGTGGTTTTAACCTAGAGCCAGAGCTTAAATTTGAAAAAACTGGTACGTCAACTGGTGTTTACCACGGTGATAACTCTGTCGGTCATTACGTCGCTTTTGAAGCGATGGAAGAAGCAATCAAACTTGCTAAGGAATCTGGTATTGGTGCAGTTGGTGTAAGTGAAATGAGTCACTCTGGTGCGATTGGTTACTTCGTACAACATGCTGCAGAACAAGGCATGGTTGCTCTATCAATGTGTCAATCAGATCCAATGGTTGTACCATTTGGTGGCTCGGATCCTTACTTTGGTACAAACCCAATTGCTTTCGCTGCACCAAGAAAAGATGGACAGTCTCCAATCGTTTTCGACATGGCGACAACCGTTCAAGCTTGGGGTAAAATCCTCGATGCAAGAAGTAAGAATAAGGATATTCCAGATACTTGGGCAGTCGATAAAGACGGTAACCCAACGACGGACCCTTACGCAGTAAACGCACTCTTACCAGTTGCTGGACCTAAAGGTTACGGCTTGATGATGATGGTTGATATCTTATCAGGTAGTCTGATGGGATTAAATCACGGTAAACATGTAACAAGTATGTACAAAGACTTAAGTGAATATCGTCGTCTAGGACAGTTCCATTTAGTCATCAACCCTGATTTCTTCTCAACTAGAGAAGCAATGGAAGAGAAGATGGAAACGATGATTGAAGAGTTACATGCTAACAAACCTGCAACAGGTTTCGATCAAGTGTACTACCCAGGTGAGTTAATGGAAGTTACAAAGGCTGAGTACGAAAAATCAGGTATTCCAATTCCTAAAGACATCATGGAATTCTTAAAATCAAATACACCATACTAAAAGGTGGGATGTAAGAAATGCGTGTTTCAAAAGATGAACTATTTCAACTCATGAAAACTAAATTAGCTAAAGCTGGTCTTACAGAAGAGGCTGCGGATGCTGTCAGCGATGTACTTACTTTCGCTGACCACCGCGGTATCCACTCTCACGGTGCGGTACGTGTAGAATACTACGCTGAACGTATCGCTAAGGGCGGCATAACTAATAACCCAGAATTTAAATTTGAAAAAACAGGACCATCAACTGCATTACTTGACGGAGATAATGGTGTCGGTCACCAAGTTGCTAAACTTGGCATGGACAAAGCCATTGAAATGGCTAAAGAGAATGGTGTAGCTGTCGTTGGAGTGACTAACATTTCACACTCAGGTGCACTCGGCTATTTCGTTGAAAAAGCAGCAGAACAAGATATGGTTGCTTTATCAATGTGTCAGTCGGATCCTATGGTTGTACCATTTGGCGGTACTGAACCTTACTTTGGTACAAATCCAATCGCTTTTGCAGCACCGACAAATGATGAACGAATCATCACTTTTGATATGGCGACTACTGTACAGGCATGGGGTAAAGTTTTAGATGCCCGTTCTAAAGGGCAGGATATTCCAGATACTTGGGCAGTAAATGCTAAAGGTGAACCAACAACAAACTCTCGTGATGTTCATGCATTAGTTCCAGTTGCTGGACCTAAAGGTTATGGGCTGATGATGATGGTCGATATTCTTTCTGGTTCCTTACTTGGTTTACCGCACGGTGTGCATGTCTCAAGTATGTACAAGGACTTGACTGCTGGTCGTCAATTAGGGCAGCTACATGTTGTCATTAATCCGGCGTACTTCACAGATGTGACAGCTTTCAAAAAACAATTATCTACAATGCTAGATGAACTAAAAGAGCAGTCACCTGCACCAGGATTCTCTGAAGTTAACTTCCCAGGAGAACGCGGAAAACAACGTGCCGAAAAATATGATGAAGATGGCATTGAAATTGTTGATGATATATATGATTATCTCGTGAGTGACAACATTCACTTTGATCGTTATCACGGTAAAAATAGATTTGCAGAATAAATATTAATGGAGGTTTATGATGTTATATACAATTATTAAGGGAAACACTTATCAAGATTCCATCGTGCTTATGCTTTTAAGTCAAAAACTTAGTGCTATGGAAGGTGTCAACAAAGCATCAGTAATGATGGGGACACCTGCTAACAAAGACATTTTCAAAGGATCTGGTTTAGGTACACCTGAATTAGAAGATGCAAGTGCAAATGACATTGTTATTGTTATCGATACTGACGATGAGTCTAAAGTTGATGAAGTTGACCAAGAAGTTGAAACTGAACTTGCTGGTGGTAGCGGTTCTGACGACAGTCAAAAATCTTCAGAAGCTCATAACTGGAAACGTGCTTTAGAACTTGCAAACAATCCTAACCTTGCATTAATTTCCATCCCTGGTACATACGCTGCGATGGAAGCAGAAAATGCTTTACGTAACGGTCTTCACGTATTCATGTTCTCAGATAACGTACCTAAAGAAGACGAAGTTCGTCTTAAAGAACTCGCTCATGAAAAAGGTCTTTTTGTAATGGGTCCTGACTGTGGTACTGGTATTATCCATAGCGTGCCATTAGCATTTACAAACACTGTTGCACAAGGTGACATTGGTGTTGTTGGTGCATCTGGTACAGGTATCCAAGAAGTAACAACAATCGTTGACCGTATGGGCAAAGGTGTTACAAATGCGATCGGTACTGGTGGACGTGACCTTTCAACAGAAGTTGGTGCGATTACTATGCTAGATAGCATTAAAGCACTTAACCAAGACCCTAAAGTTAAGGTCATTACTGTAATTTCTAAGCCACCAGCTAAAGAAGTACAAGAAAAAGTTGAGAGCGTATTACGTTCAATCGACAAACCAGTTGTTGCTCTATTCTTAGGTGCGAAACCAGAATATCAAGAGGATGCAATTTATCATGCTTATACACTTGAAGAAGCGGCAGTTGCGTCTGTACAACTTTCAAATGGTGAAACAGTTGACTTCAAACCATCTATAATTGAAGGCTTATCTGTAGACTTTGATGCGAACCAAAAAGGAATCAAAGCATACTACTCAGGTGGTACGCTAGCAAGTGAAGCGGCAATGATGATTAGACATTCACTTGGTGAAGAAGAAGTTAAAGATGAAGGATTCACTTATAAATCTACTTCACACGAGGTGATTGACCTAGGTGATGATATGTACACTCAAGGTAAACCTCACCCAATGATCGACCCTGAAAAACGTATTGAAAAATTAGAAACATCTGCTGACAGTGAAGATACAGCTGTTATTATGTTAGACAACGTTATTGGTTATGGTTCTCATGCTGACATGGCTTCTGAACTTGCTCCGACTATTAAACGTATCACTGACAAAGCTAAATCAGAAGAGCGTTCACTTGTAGTACTTGCAACTGTTGTAGGTACTGACAAAGATGCTCAAGGTTACGATAAACAACGTCAAATCTTAGAAGAAGCTGGTGCAGTTCTTTGTGATACTAACGACCAAATGGTTCGTACTGCTATTGAACTTGTTGGTGGTAAAGTTGAACAGCCAATACTTGAAACTAAGAACTTTGACAAAGGTTCAGAAGACTTATCAGTAGATGAAAAAATGATGAGCCTAATTTCAAACAACCCAAGCGTAATCAACATCGGTCTGAAAAGCTTTACAGAAGCTGTTGAAAACAGTGGAGCAGAAGTTGTTCAATTCAACTGGCGCCCAGTTGCTGGTGGAGATGAGAAGCTTATGAAAGTACTTCAATTCTTAAACAATTATGAAGGAGAGAATGTATAATGGCTTACCAAAGTATCGAAGAAGCAAATAAAGCAGTCGTTCAAAAAATGATTGGTGCAGCACCTTTCTTAACTGATGTTGTGCCTGCACACACGGTAATCCCAGAATTAAAAGAACACGTTCTTTTACACGCTGGACCACCAATCAAGTATGAAAACATGACTGATCCTATGCAAGGTTCTTGTGTCGGTGCAATCCTTTTTGAAGGATGGGCAAAAGACGAAGCAGGTGCACGTGAATTATTAGAAAATGACAAAATCACTTTCATTCCGTGTCACCATGTAAACGCTGTTGGTCCAATGGGTGGTATCACTTCAATGAACATGCCACTTGTAGTCGTTGTAAACAAAGAACACGGTAACGAAGCATACTGCACAATGAACGAAGGTATCGGTGCGGTACTACGCTTCGGTGCGTTCAACGACCAAGTTATCAGCCGTTTACACTGGATGAAAGATGTCCTAGCTCCAGTTTTATCTAAAGCACTTAAAACTATGGACGAAGGACTTAACGTTAACGTTCTAGTTTCTAAAGCAATTGCAATGGGTGACGAATTCCACCAAAGAAACATTGCAGCTTCATTAGCATTCTTAAAAGAAGTTGCACCAGCAATCACATCATTAGAAGATGTATCTCTAGAAGACAGAGAAGCAGTTATGCAGTTCTTAGCTGATACTGATCAATTCTTCTTAAACATTGCGATGGCTACGGGTAAAGCAATGACAGATGCTGCACGTACAATCGAACACGGAACAATCGTTACAGCAATGTGCCGTAACGGTGAAAACTTCGGTATCCGTATCGCTGGTATGGGTGACGAGTGGTTCACTGCGCCAGTAAACACACCACAAGGTCTATACTTCACTGGTTACTCAGCTGAAGATGCAAACACAGATATCGGTGACTCAGCAATTACTGAAACAATCGGTGTTGGTGGTATGTCAATGATCGCTGCTCCAGCAGTTACACGTTTCGTCGGTTCAGGTGGTTTCAATGACGCACTTGAAACTTCAAACAACATGGCTGAGATCACTCAACAAGAAAACCCTAACTTCATCATTCCTACTTGGGACTTCAAAGGTGCACCAACCGGAATCGATGCACGTAAAGTTGTTGAAAGTGGAATCCTTCCTGTAATCAACACAGGTATTGCACACAAAGTTGCTGGTTTTGGACAAATTGGTGCGGGTACAGTAAACCCTCCAATCGAATGTTTCGAAAAAGCAATCACAGCTTATGCCAAGAAATTAGGTTTTGAAGCTTAATGATATACCAAGCAAGTGCGGTCGGATCGATCGCACTTGACTTATTAAATCAGAACAATCACATGCGTGTGCATAGTATTTTCAACAATGGTTTTAATATTGTTAATGAATCTAACGACTTAATCTTCGTTGGAACGACTAAAAATGGATATTTTCCATTCGGTGTCACAATCGATAAAAACACCATGCATTATGCTAAGGAATTTTTGTCTGTTGGTCATATAGTCAAGGTGAGCCAACGTGGTATTGACCATAAAGATTTTATGATTATGTTGAATCAGACTGACTTAGTTAAATATGACAAGGTTGAAGCCGGAGACACTACTGCTATAAAAAAAGTAGTGATCGACTTTGATTTTGAAAAATTTAATGATAGTGATTTTTATCCTGAAAAAATGAGTGAGATATTAGACGCATTGGCTGATGAAAACTCAAGCTTCCCCCTTAAATACTTAGTGGGAAGAGGATCTGGATTAACACCATCTGGTGATGATATGATTACAGGTATTTTATACGTGGATGCACTTGATCCCTTTATCAGTGAAGTGCATAAAAATTCCTTAGCTTCATATCTATCGGAGACGGTGACGACTATAGTCAGTGAAAATTTTATTAAGCTCGCTCTAAAAGGTATATTTTCTTCGAAGATTACCGCACTTGGTGAGAACCCAAGTAAGGAAGCCGTTGAGGCGTTAGTGGCTTTAGGATCTTCTTCTGGCCATGACACACTCTACGGAATCTATATGACATTAAATAGGAGATGAAATAATGGGTAAAAAAGTAGTTTTAGCTTTAGGTGGTAACGCCATCTTACAACCAAAACAAGAAGCAACATTTGAAAACCAATACCAAAACGTAATTAATGCGGCAAACCGTATGGTTGAAATTTCAGAAGCAGGTCACAAAATCGTAGTCACTCACGGTAACGGACCACAAGTCGGAAACATCATCGCTCAAAACGAAGCGGCAAAAGAAGAAATTCCTGCAATGCCAATCTTCGTTAACAACGCTGAATCTCAAGGTATGATCGGTTATATGATGGAATCAGCATTGAAAAACCGTTTAATCCAAGGTGGAGACAATACAAACGTTGTGACTCTACTGACTATGGTAGAAGTAGACAAAGATGATCCAGCATTTGAAAACCCAACAAAACCAGTAGGTGTATTCTTCGACGAAGAAGAAGCTAAACGCTTAACAGAAGAAAAAGGTTACCAAATGGCAGAAGATGCTGGACGCGGATTCCGTCGTGTTGTACCTTCACCAGAACCTAAAGTCATCCATGGTGTGGACGAAATTAAATCTCTTATTGAAACATCAATCGTCGTATCATCAGGCGGTGGCGGTATTCCAATCTACCGTGACGAAAAAGGTCAAATCAACGGTGTTGAAGCCGTAATCGATAAAGACCGTTCTGGTTTAAAACTTTCAGAACAAACTGATGCTGACGTATTCATGATGCTTACAGACGTACCAAACGTCTACATCAACTTCGGCAAAGAAAACGAACAAAAACTAGTAGAAATCACAGTTGCAGAAGCAGAACAATACGTTGCAGAAGGACAATTCCCTGCCGGTTCAATGCTTCCTAAAATTGAAGCAGCTATTGCCTTCGCTAAACACGAAGGTAAAGAAGGTATCATCTGCTCACTAGATGAAGCTGTCCTTGCCCTAGAAGGTAAAGCAGGTACAAGAATTAAACTATAATATTATTAGTTGATTGCCAACGACCGCTTGGTCGTTGGCTTTTTTGTGTAGGTATATGGCTGGTGTTGAGGTGGTGGCTTAATGTATGGCTGTAGCTCCGCTTCGAAATAAAAACGAAGCGGAGCATCGTTCACCCCCCAAAAAACACAACAAAAAACCGACCCTCCTCGGGTCGGCACCAAGCCAGAAAATCATTAGAGTAGTTTTTTCTTAGTGTTCTTGTTGATAAGCCAGCGAATCAACAGGGCAAGCGAAATGGCGAGCCCGATGTAGCCGAGTATTGGGTAAACGATGTTGACGAGCTCGACGAAACCGACTTTAGAAATTAAGAAGGCTCCAATGAGTGACACAACTAGGAGCATTTTGTACTTGCCTGAGTAGGGCTCGGTGAATCTTGAAAGGAACGGGTACATTAAACCTACGACTGAATTAAATATCAACAGTATGATTATGATGGAGTATACTGTTCCTAACCAGGGTGCCATATTTTCTGCCATTAACATTGCTGGTAATGGGACTTCATTGGCATCTGGCATAATGGAGAGTACACCAACATTAACGAGTACCATTAATAAGAGGGTGATCAGACCGCCATAGATTGCCCCACGTCTTGCGATAGCGTGTTTGGCAGCACCAGCGCCCATAATCGATAAAAAGCTAAACGCGACTGCGAAAGCTAATCCAGCGTATGTGATTGAATCGAACCACCAAAATTTTGACGGTGCACGTGTTGGATCAACATAATTATTAACTTCAGAATAAGGTACTGTTGGATTTAAAATATTATAGGTTGTAATAATAACGACAGCGATGATCAATAGGGGCGTAATACCTCCGATTATATTGACGATCTTGTCGAAATTAAGAAGTAAGGTTCCTGCAGTTATGACGATCAATATTAAGACTCCGATATCAGGTGAGATACCAAATGCTTGATTAAAGGTAGCACCACTACCGGCAATCATTACGACTGCAATTCCATATAAAAAGAAGACTAAAGTGTAGTCGATAATTAATCCGAATCGCCTACCGAATAAAGCTTTAACTGGCCCTTCATGTGACTCTGCATCGAGTCTATAGCCAAGTTTTGCAGCCTGACGGCTGACAAACATTAATATAAATGCAGCCATGATGATACTGACAATACTGATCAATCCATGGCTGGCGAAGAATTGCAGGACTTCTTGTCCTGTTGAAAATCCGGCACCGACAACGATACCGGCATAGGCGAATCCAATTCGCCATGACGCTCTGTTCTTTCCGTTTGACATTCTCACAACTCCTATTATCTTGTTTACATAACTTATATAAACAACTAAGCGACTAATAAACATAGTATAGTTGTAAAAATACATATATATATAAATATCACTCTATAGTTTACGAATATACAAACTATAGAGTGATTTATTTTAGTCTTCATCTGAGATTTTTTCAGCTAAATGATAAGCTTTACGTTTTAAGAAGATCCATCTTACAGTTAACATAATTCCAATGGTCAATCCAACGTAACCAAACAATGGATAGATGATATTAACAAGTTCTACGAATCCCACATATGTCGCTAGATAACCAATTACTAACGATGATATCAAGAGTATCTTATATTTCCCAGATT
Source organism: Jeotgalicoccus marinus DSM 19772 (assembly GCF_000425825.1). Taxonomy (GTDB): domain Bacteria; phylum Bacillota; class Bacilli; order Staphylococcales; family Salinicoccaceae; genus Jeotgalicoccus; species Jeotgalicoccus marinus. The sequence continues at coordinate 151,700 of NZ_AUEE01000006.1, read as the reverse complement.
GTGGTTTAGTAAATCGACTTAAGAATGGATATAAGAAACCGACTACTGAGTTAAAGATTAGTAAGATAATAATAATAGAATATGCTGTACCGATCCACGGTGATAGATTATTCGCCATCTGCATTGTCGGTAAGGAAACATCATATGCTGCTGGCATAATAGATAATATACCAAAATTAATCAAGAGCATAATGAAAGTGATTAAGAGTCCACCGTATATTGCGCCGCGTCTTACGATGGATTGACGTGCACTTTCTGAACCCATTATGGATAAAAAACTGAAGGCTGTCGCTAGTGTAAAGCCTGAATAAGTTATTGCATCAAACCACCAGCTACGTGTTGGTGTGTGGCTAGTATCATTATATTGATTCACTTCAGAAAAAGGCACCATAGGGTTAAATATATTGTAGATTGCAATAATAAATAAAGCGATGACTAATACAGGAGTAATAGAACCGATAATTGAGATAATCTTATCGAAATCCATTAGTAAGGTGACGAAGGCAACAATAATTAAGAAAATCGCACCCACTTGCGGGTTGAGGCCAAAACCTTCATTGAAAGTTGCACCACTACCTGCAATCATTACAACGGCTAAACCATAGAGAAAGAATGCAAGGATGATGTCTACGACCTTACCAAGTTTGACACCAAATAAGGTGTTAAGCGGTAGGACGTGTGATTCAGCATTTGTAGAATAACCAAGTTTTGCTGCTTGGCGTCCAATAAACATTACAATGAGTCCTGTTAGTATGACGCCGATAATACTAATTAAGCCATAGCTTGAAAAAAACTGAAGTACTTCTTGGCCAGTTGCAAAACCAGCACCAACAACGATACCAGTATAGGCAAAAGCATACTTCCAAGACGCTCTTCTTAATCCGTTTGACATGATTCCAACTCCAATATAATTTAAAATGTTACTATATTATTACACATATATTATAACAAAATTCAATTATCCGTAGCTGAATTTTACAAAAATAAAATCATTTTATAGTATACTTGTCTACTATAGAAATATTAGGAGGTTTCCTATGTATAAAGGCTTGAACTTTAGCAATGACTACAAAACATTACCACGTACCTTTTGGGCACCTTATGAACCTGAAGAATGTGAAGCGCCTAAAATGATCTTATTTAATAAACACCTTGCCAAGCTATTAAAGCTTGAGGATGAGGCTTTAAGTGATGATGCAGAATTTTTCTCTGGCAACCATCTACCTGATGAAACAACACCGATTGCTCAAAGTTACATGGGCCACCAATTTGGTGTACTGAATATGTTGGGTGACGGCAGAAACGTCCTCTTAGGTGAGCATAATACACCTGAAGATGAAAAAATGGATATTGTTCTAAAGGGATCTGGGGCGACCAAGTTCTCTAGGAATGGGGACGGACGTGCACCCGTCGATTCAATGCTAAGAGAATATATCATCAGTGAATACATGGCGAATGTTGGTGTTTCAACAACGCGTGCACTTGCCGTCGTTGAAACAGGAGAATATTTACAACGTCAGTCCATCGTTAAAAGCGGAATTTTGACTCGGGTCGCAGAATCTCATTTAAGGGTCGGAACTTTTGAGTTTGCATACCATCAGTCTAGAGATAAGTTGACGACTTTAATTGATTTTGCCATTGATCGTCATTACCCATATTTAAAAGATATTGAAGCACCTAAACGCTACGTGTTGTTCTATGATCATGTCATAAGAAAACAAGCGGAACTCGTAGCAGAATGGCAAGCGCTCGGCTTTATTCATGGTGTGATGAACACTGACAATATGTCGATAGCAGGTGAGACTTTAGATTACGGTCCCTGTGCCTTTTTAGACACTTATGATCCAGATACCTATTTCTCATCTATTGATACAAACGGTCGCTATCGTTATAAAAACCAACCTTCAATTGCTCAGTGGAATTTAAGTAAGCTCGGGGAATCTTTAATTCCGGTATTAGCAGATGAACAAGAAGAAGCGGTTAAGCTTGCACAAAATGCCTTAAATCATTTCCCACAGTACTACAATAGAAAGTATATTTCTTTAATGGGTGAGAAGTTAGGGATTTTGGATATGAACCATGAGGATGTTTATGATCAGAGTCTAATCAATGATTTTCTAGAGCTTATGTTTAAACATAAGGCAGATTATACTCGAACGTTTCGTGATTTTTATCTTACAAATTATCATCTTTTACCTATGTTTGATGATAGTGACTTTATTTTATGGTTTGAAAAATATCAGGCTAGAAAGAAAAGTCAAACTGCTAAGCAAGATGAGATCGAGCTAGTAATGAATAAAAGAAACCCGAGTATGGTACCTAGAAATCACATCGTTCAAGAAGCATTAGATCAAGCAATAGAAGGACATTACGGTGAGGTTAAGCAATTGCTTAAGGCAGTGTCTAAACCTTATAATGATAAAATCGGGGGCAAATATACAGATGCACCTGGTGATGATGATATCGATCCGAACTTTAAAACATATTGCGGGACATGATTAAATAAAGAATGAGGACATTAAATAAATGCAGAGTATTTTAGAAGATTTAATTAATCAGTTTGGCTATTTTGCGATTGTCTTTTTGATTGCTCTAGAGAATATTTTTCCACCAATCCCATCAGAAGTCATCCTGACTTTTGGTGGCTTTATGACAGCGCATACCGAAATGTCGATTTTTGGCGTCATCATCGCCTCGACTGTGGGTTCAGTTGGTGGGGCTATTGTCCTTTACTATCTAGGGAGTATCCTCGGCAAAGACCGAATGAAGCGTATTGTCCTAAGATATGGTAAGTGGCTACGTGTGACAGAAAATGACATTGAAAAATCTTATAATTGGTTCGGTAAGTATGGTGGTTGGACTGTATTTTTCTGTCGCTTCGTTCCACTGATAAGAAGCCTCATTTCCATTCCTGCAGGGATGAGTAAAATGTCTATGCCACTTTTTCTAATTTTGACAACAGTTGGGACGCTGATTTGGAATACCGTTCTTGTATATCTCGGTGCTTCAGTGGGTGAAAACTGGGAGGACATCGTTAGCGTAATGGATGTGTATTCAAATATCGCATATGTCATTATAGCTGTAGCAGGTATCTCCTTCTTAATCTGGTTCTTTTATTATAGACCGAAGAAAAAAGCGAGAAGTTAAATAGAGTACACTTGGTTTGACATAGCCAAGTGTACTTTTTAATTGTCCCTAATTTCATAAGCTTTTAGTAACAATGTTACAGTATCTAAAATAGGTGTATGGATTGGACAATTTCCCTTTAGTGTCATTAAAAATCCTTGAATATATTGAAATTCAGTTGGCTTGTCTTGGATGACATCGTAATACATACTCGTGCCCATATGAGCTGGATAGCCTAAATACATATTCATTGCCGTGTCGATAAAATTCTCATCAATGGTGACACCATCCGGATTACAATTGTTAACAATATCGATTGCTTCATTTAAGAGTTGTCTTGTAAACATAACGACAGACTGGTCTTTAAATATACGAGCAGTGTTTTGACTGAGTGCAGTGACAGTGTTAACGCCTGTATTGACAATGAGTTTTTCATATCTTATTCGCTTAAAGTCTTCAGTCTTTACTATTTGAAGTTCGACTGAAGGATTCTCCTGCATCTGTTCAATGAGTGTATCAAGCGCTTTATATTGTTTATTTTCAATAAGCAACTTTTTATTTAAGAAGTGTTCGATGTAATCTTCTTTTTGTTGGCCGCTAATATACACAACAGCTGGAGCACCATGTGAAAACATATTGTCATAACCCATACCATTCAAGGCGAACACAATCTCAGTATCCTCATGCATGAGCGTCGGGATTTTATCTTGTAAATCTTTTAAGGCGGGGGTCTTTGAGGCAATAAATATTAAATCGAATTTGTCGTCGACTGTGTCAATATCATAAACTGGTATCTTGTGATACTGCACGGTTTCACCAGTTTTTATAGTTAAGCCATCACGGTTAGATCTTGCCATTAGTTTTAATTCGACATCTAGATTTGATAGCTCAGTTGCGATGATAGCTCCGACAGCGCCAGCACCGATTATACCTATTTTCATACGGTCACTCCGTTCTTTGTTTCCGGTGATTATGTGGTAAAATTAAGTATAACTAATTTCAGAAAGTAGGGAAACTATGAAATCGACTGCGGACTTAATCAACATGAAGCACGATGACAAAATTGTCATGGTAACTGCCTATGACTATCCTTCAGCTAAGTCTTGTGAGGCGGCTGGTGTCGATATTATACTTGTTGGAGATTCACTAGGCATGGTAGTGCTTGGTTATGATTCTCCTGTTAAGGTGACCTTAGCTGACATGATTCACCATACTAAGGCAGCACGCCGTGGTGCAAATGACACATATATTATTGCAGACATGCCTTTTGGATCTTATCATGGTGATGTTAATCAAGCGATTAGTAATGGTATACAGCTATACCAGGAATCGAATGCGAACATGCTTAAATTAGAAGGTTCGGCGCGTGTTGATGTTATTGAAGGTCTAATTAAGGCAGGCATACCGGTATGTGGACACCTAGGTTTAACGCCGCAACATGTCGGTATTACTGGCTTTAAAATGCAGGCTGGAGATACAGATCAGGCTGAACAATTAATAGAAGATGCGAAAACTTTAGAGTCAATTGGTGTATCAATGATGGTTTTAGAAGCGATTCCGAGCGATCTTGCTAAAAGAGTGACAGAGGCAGTCAGAATACCGACTATTGGTATCGGTGCAGGTGTTGACACAGATGGACAAGTACTTGTCTACCATGACTTACTTCAGTATGGGTCAGACAGATTACCGAAGTTTGTTAAAAAATTTGGTAATCTAACAGAACCAGCGGTGTCCGGCTTAAAAGCCTACCGAGATGAAGTAAAGAATGGCACTTTCCCAGATGAAGAAACCACTTATAAGAAGCGGGTGTACGAAGCGTGAAACACAGTGTAATGATTGACGAAACTAGAGAAATTTTAAGTGAATATAAGGGTCAGACTGTTGGCCTTGTTCCGACAATGGGCGCACTACATGAAGGACACGGAGCCTTAATCCAAGCTGCCAAAGAAGCTTGTGATATCGTTGTCGTCAGTATCTTTTTAAATCCTTTACAGTTTGGACCAGATGAAGATTTTGAAAGCTATCCCAAAGATTTAAAAGGAGACTTAGCTTTATGTGAAAGCTACGGCGTGGATCTTGTCTTTGCACCTAGTGAAAAGGTGATGTACCCATGTGAAATGGAATTTAACATCGGTATTAAATCAATGGCAAATCTACTTGATGGTGTAAAACGTCCGGGTCATTTTGAAGGTGTCGTCACTGTAGTGAGTAAGTTGTTTAATATTATTCAACCAGCTATGGCGTTTTTTGGAGAGAAGGACCGCCAGCAACTTATGATTATCAAACGTTATGTTCAAGATTTTAATGTGCCAGTTAAAATTCAAGACGTTCCAACAAAAAGAGAAGAGAGTGGACTTGCAAGAAGTTCAAGAAATGTGAATTTAACAGCAACGGAATATCAAGAAGCACCGAACATTTACCAAGCATTAAAGATGGCGAGTCTGAAAATTAAAGACGGTGAAACCAATGTCGATAAAATCCAATCATTGATTAAGATCCATATCGAACAAAATACGAGTGGGTCAATTGATGATTTAGCAATCTACAGGGCTGATAATCTTGGTGAACTTAATGAAATTGACAGTGATGTTATCATATTCATAGCGGTACAATTTTCTAAAGCACGTCTCATCGATAATTTATACGTCAGTATTTAGAGGGGAATAGTTTGAATGAATTGGATACGACGCGCACTTGGATTAGTAATTTTATATTTGGTAGTGGTTTTTATCGTACCAGTCATTCAATCTTATGATTTTAGAAATGGGTTGAACGAAGATTACTTCAGTCATTGGTTTGAAGGCCACTTCATACCCAGTTATGATACGACGAAGATTGAAAAGGTTTATGGTAGTCAAGAAACCAACATTGATTATTCCTTAGGTTCTTCAGTGACGACAGAAGGGGAAACTGTTTTAAACTCCGAGTACGAAGGTGTTTTTGTGATTAAAAATGAGCCTGGTGCTTTTCACATGTTACTCGTAAGAGACGGAGAACTGACTGGTGGATATACTAATTCACCAAACGTATCACTCGGCAAGATGAGTATAGACAAGATGACTCGAGAAAAGGCCAGAGAAACTTACGGTGAACCGGTGGAGTATGTTAGAAAGCAGTGGAAACGACTGAAAGTAGAAAATGAAGAATATGATGTCTTTGATGTCGGAAATTACTATGTCTACTTCTTTTATGATATTCATGAAGGCTATCAAGCCAATGGTATGCTTGTCTTACATAAGGACGAGATTATTGATATCAGTGAACTGTATAACCATCCATCAATAGAAGATAATGAACTCATGCACTATTATCTCTTAAATGCTACACGTTATGAATACGGCTATGGCATGTTAGATAGAAATGCCGAAGTGGATAATGTTGCTTACTATCACAGTGTAGACATGGCGGAACGTAAGTTCTTTGATCATGATAATCCTGATGGAAATGGTCTAAAGGAAAGGTTGGAAAGAGAAAATGTGAGGTATACCTATGCTGGTGAAAATATCGCAACAGGACATACTTCTCCAATATTCGCTCACCACAGTCTTTTAAACTCACCATCTCACAGAGTGAATATTTTAAATGATAAGTTCACATCAGTGGGCATAGGGATTGAGTATGATCAGGAACAAGTGCCTTTTTATACTGAAAACTTTTTACAATAATAAATAATGTATAGAGAAACACTCAGAATCTTTTCTTTAAGATTCTGAGTGTTTTTTGTTAAATAAATTCTCTAAATAAACCAACCACTTTGCCTAAGACACTCACATTATCAAGGAATATTGGTTCCATTGTAGAATTTTCAGGTTGTAAACGATAGTACCCTTTTTCCTTATAGAAACGTTTAACTGTTGCTTCATCTTCATCAGTCATGGCAACAATAATTTCACCGTTATGTGCAATGTTTTGCTTGCGAACAATGACTCTGTCACCATCATGTATGCCAGCTTCAATCATACTATCACCAACAACATTTAATAAGAAGATTTCACTATTATGGTTGGCAGTAAAATGTTCTGGGAGGGGGAAGTATTCTTCAACATTTTCCACGGCTGTTATCGGTAAACCAGCTGTGACCTTACCAAGGACAGGCACGTGAATAACCGGAGATTCATTTACATCTGATTCTTGCACGATTTCAATCGCACGTGGTTTGGTAGGATCACGTTTAATGTAGCCCTTACTTTCTAGTTTAGCGAGATGGCCATGCACGGTTGAGCTGGATTGTAGACCTACTGCATTACCAATCTCTCTAACGCTTGGTGGATATCCCTTATCGTTAACGTTTCTTTTTATAAACTGAAATATATCTTTTTGTCTCTCTGTTAAATCTTTCATCATTTTACCTCCAACCTTATGTTAATTAAATTTTACCATATTGTAAGTACGCTTACAAACATTTGTTCGTATAATTGTTGACTAAGAACAAGTGTTCTGTTATATTATTAATACAAACATTTGTTCGAAGGAGAGAATGTAAATGACAATTAAAGAATTGAAATCATTGATGGGATTGTTTACCGTGACGTTGAGTCTAGTGCTTTTATATAGTTTTACTAATACGGAACAAGTAGAGGGAGAGAACGTTTATTCTTCTGAAACTACAGCGAGTACAGAAGTTGTAAATGAAATGGATAGCGAACAAGAAGCGAACACTTTGGTGTCTGAAGCAAATGAAAATATCTTAGAGGAAGAACTCGTGAGTGGTGTGGTTCATACAGGTCTATTGGCAAATCGAATGACAGAACACTTCATGAATTATGAGGTTTCGAGTGTAAAATAGATATATTGTGAGTTTATTCTCAAAAAGAGTGCAGGACCGTTTGGTTTCTGCACTCTTTTTGTGGTAAATTATATGAGAAAGGATGACGCTTATGTTAGATGATGACAAGATTAAAAACCTCAATTCACTTGCAAGAAAGAAAAAGGAAAATAATATTTCTGAATCTGAAATGCGAGAGCTGACTAAATTGAGAAAAGAATATCTATCAAACTTTAGAAATTCTTTTAGAAATCACATTGAAAGTACTAAGGTCATTGATCCTGAGGGTAATGATGTTACGCCCCAAAAGGTCAAAGATATAAAAGCACAAAAAAACAATGATAGTGATAAAGGAGACAAATGATATGTCATTTGATAAGACGGATTTACTCGCAATAAATACCATTAGATCTTTAAGCATTGATGCAATTGAGAAGGCAAATTCAGGTCACCCCGGTTTACCTATGGGTGCGGCACCAATGGCTTACGTATTATGGCAGAAGCACTTGAACTTCAACCCTAAAAATGTAAATTGGTTTAACAGAGACCGCTTTGTGTTAAGTGCTGGTCATGGTTCAATGTTGATTTACAGCTTATTACACTTATCGGGTATTCTAGAAATGGATGACTTAAAAGAGTTCAGACAGTATGAATCTAAAACGCCAGGACACCCTGAATTTAAACATACAGAAGGTGTTGAGGTAACGACTGGCCCACTTGGTCAAGGTTTTGCAATGAGTGTCGGTATGGCGATGGCAGAAACTCATTTAGCTGCAACATTTAATTCTGAGGATAATAATGGACTTGTTGATCACTATACATATGTACTTGCATCTGATGGTGATTTAATGGAAGGGATCTCTCATGAGGCTGCTTCTCTAGCTGGTCACCTAGGTTTAGGTAAATTAATCGTCCTTTATGATTCTAATGATATTTCCTTAGATGGTGATTTAGACAAGAGTTTCTCAGAGAACGTAGCTGAGCGTTTCAAAGCTTACAACTGGGACTATATCCGAGTCAATGATGGTAATGATTTAGATGAAATTGACCGTGCTATTGAACAGGCTAAAACAACAAATCAACCTTCATTAATTGAAGTGAAAACTGTCATTGGCTACGGGGCACCGACGAAGTCTGGTAAGTCAGATTCACACGGGGCGCCACTTGGTGAAGATGAGCGTCGTGGTGCATTTGAAGCATACGGCCTAGATCACACACAAACATTTGTCGCTGATGACAGTGTTTACGAACGTTTCAAGGAGACGTTAGCTGCTCGAGGTCAGGAAAAAGAAGACGCATGGAATTCATTAGTGGATAACTTTAAGAATGAAAATAGTGATCTTCATCAACAATTTATGGATGCAATTCACCGTAAGCTTCCAGAAGGCTACAGTGATGAACTACCAACTTATGAAGCAGGAAGTAAAAAGGCAACACGTGGTAATTCTGGAGATATGATTCAAGCATTGTCTAAATCAATCCCAACTTTCTTCGGTGGTGCAGCGGACTTAGCAGGTAGTAACAAAACAAATGTTAAGGATGCAACAGACTACTCAAAAGACAATTACGCTGGGCGTAATGTTTGGTTTGGTGTGAGAGAGTTTGCAATGGCGGCTGCCTTAAATGGTATGGCTGCGCATGGTGGCGTTTATCCATACGGCGGTACATTCTTCGTATTTTCTGATTACTTAAAACCAGCGGTACGTTTAAGTGCCTTAATGAAATTACCTGTAACTTATGTATTAACACATGATTCAATTGCTGTAGGGGAAGATGGACCAACCCATGAACCTATCGAACAGTTGGCAGGCTTACGTGCAATTCCAAACTTAAACGTGATTCGTCCAGCTGATGGCAATGAAACACGTGAAGCATGGAAAGTTGCATTGGAATCAGAAGATACACCGACAGCATTGGTGTTAACACGTCAAGATATCGAAGTGTTAGATGTATCAAGTGAAGCTGTATCTGAAGGTGTTCAAAAAGGTGGCTATCTCGTCTATGATGGTGGAGATGATGGGATTGTCTTTGCGACTGGTAGTGAAGTGGCCTTAGCTGTTAATACAGCGAAACAACTTAAAGAAGAAGGCATGAATATTAAAGTAGCATCTATACCTAATGTTCAAGCATTCTTACAACAAGACGAAGCTTATATTGAGTCAGTTCTAAATACAAATATTGAAAATCGTACAGCAGTTGAAATGGCTGCAAGTCATGGTTGGCATAGATTTGTTGGTATCAAAGGAAAACTACTGACGATTGATACTTTTGGTGCGAGTGCACCTGGCGGTGAAGTTGTAGAACGTTACGGATTCACAGTCGATAACTTAGCTCGCATTATCCGTGACAAATAAACATTGAATTTAGATGTTTGATATTGTAAACTAAATAGTGGTTTACACGGGAAAGAGGTGAGCATTTTGGCGACTTGGATATGGATACTAATTGTAATTGTAGCCCTCATTGGTGGTTTTGCATTAGGATTTTGGATCTCTAGAAAATACATGATGGATTATTTGGAGAAGAACCCTCCTATTAATGAAGACATGCTCAGAATCATGATGATGCAAATGGGACAAAAACCATCTCAGAAGAAAATTAATCAGATGTTGAGCATGATGAATAAATCATCTGAACAAGCAAAAAAAGGCACAAAAAAGTAAATTAAAATGAGTGAGTAGGCTCATGAGTAAAAGAAGCCCTGAAATCCGTATGGATTTCAGGGCTTCTTTCATTCTATTATATTTACTTCTGTGAATTTTACAAATATATTGAAAATTGGTAATAAACATGCATATAATAGATTATCAAGCAAAAGGGGGAAAACAGCAATGAATAAGCAAAAGTTTTTGGCGTTTTTTGTAATCGCTTTCTTGTTTATTTTATCAGCATGTTCGAGTGATGAAAATGTAGATGAAGCAGCAAGCGGTGAAGAAGGGGCTGAAGGTGGAAACACGGGTGATTTAACTGTAGGGACATTGGCGGATGTTGTATCGCTAGATTTACATGGTTCTAACGACTCTGCATCAAGTCAGGTAAGAACAAATATCTATGAAAGATTATTAAATCAAGATGTGAATATGGAATTACAACCAGGGCTCGCAACAGAATTTGAACAAGTCGATGAAACAACATGGAATTTCAAATTACGTGAAGGGACAACTTTCCATGGTGGTGAAGACTTTACTGCTGAAGATGTAGTTGCTACTTTTGACAGAGTGAGGGATGAAGCACTTGCTTCACCGGTTTTATTCTTGTATGAAATGATTGATGAAATTGAAGTAGTCAATGATTATGAAATCAATATACATACCACAATTCCATTTGCACCATTAGCTAGCCACTTAGCACATAGTACTGCGGGAATTATGCCTAAAGAATTAATCGATAGTGATTATCAAGCAGCCCTAGATGCGGCTGGAAATGATATGAGTTTAGAAGAGTATTATGAAGCACGTGATAGTGGAAGTGACGCATATGAAGAAATTAAGGATGACTTAGGTGAGCACTTAGGTACTGTAATTGGTTCTGAACCTAACGGTACTAACCATATGCAATTTGTATCACGTAGTGCAGGAGATTCAGTAACACTTGAGCGCTTTGACGACTTCCAAGGTGGCGATCGTTACTTTGAAACTGTTGAGTTTAGAGTCATTCCTGAAACTGGTTCTAGAATTGCAGAATTAGAAACAGGTGGTATTCAAATAGCGACAGATATTGATTCTTCAAACGTAGACCGTGTTGAAAATGGATCAGACACAGCTTTAGAAATTAAAGATTCAGTACGTATGTCATACTTAGGATTTAATACAGAGAAAGAGCCTTTCAATGATCCAAAAGTAAGACAAGCAATTTCATACGCTATTGACCGTGAAGAAATCGTAGCCGGTGTGTATGATGGTATGGGAATTCCAGCGAAAGGACCATTGGCGCCTGATGTATGGGGCTATAATGAAGACCTTGAAGGTGTTGAATTTGATTTAGAAAAAGCGAAAGAACTACTAGCTGAAACAGATGTGGCAGATGGATTCTCAACAACGCTTTGGGTAAATGATGATCAGCAAATTATTGATACAGCTGTTTATATCCAAAACAAACTTTCAGAGCTCAATATCGATGTTCAAGTTGAGCAATTTGAGTGGGGTGCATATCTTGAGACCTTAGCAAATGGTGATCACGATATGTTCATCCTAGGATGGACGACTGTTACAGGGGATGCGGACTATGGTCTATATGCCTTGTTCCACTCTAAGAATATTGGTGCTGCAGGGAACCGTTCATTCTATGCAAACGATGAGGTCGATGAATTATTAGACGCTGGCCGTGCTGAAGTCGATGAAGCTGCCCGCCAAGAAGTTTATACTGAAGTCGAAGAAATCTTAGTCGAAGAAGTTCCAGCATCATATCTTTTCCATGCTCAATTTGCTGTTGGTTATAATAGCACAGAAGTGAGTGGGGTGGAGATTGATCCGACAGGTCGAATTCACTTTGATAATGTATCATTTAATTAAAAAGTGTAACAAGACTCTCGATAACCGAACAGGTCGTCGAGAGTTTTTGTTATTGAGAATAGTATACCTATTTAACTCTAGAAAACGTATTCAACAATTAACATAGTATTACTTAGTAGCGAAAAGTAAGTGCCCTGTGTATAATAATTTAGTATTCTAATAATGAGGAGCTTTCTATGAATAATTCACTTAAAGAAAAACGCTCTATTTTAGATTGGATTGAATATGGGGGAAATAAGTTACCGCATCCTGTTACTATATTTTTAATTTTTACATTACTCGTAATTATTATTTCTCATATTGCTTATCTATTTGGAGTCACTGTATCGTATACAGGTGTAAATCCTGAAACTGGAAATCAAGAGAAACTTAATGTTGAAGTCGTTAGTCTACTAACCACTGATGGCATTCGCTATATTTTTACTAGTGTTGTTGAGAACTTTACGACTTTCGTCGCTTTAGGTCCTGTACTTGTGGCTATGTTAGGTGTTGGAGTAGCTGAGAAAAGTGGTTACATAAGTGCCTTAATGACTAATGTCGTAACGAAAGCACCTAAGATATTTATCACACCAATTGTTGTTTTTATGGGTGTAATGTCCAACGTTGCAGCAAGTGTAGGTTATGTTGTTTTAGTGCCACTTGGAGCAATCATCTTCCTAGGGTTTAGACGTCATCCATTAGCAGGACTTGCAGCAGCCTTTGCAGGTGTTGCAGGCGGCTATTCAGCAAACTTACTCATCGGTACAAATGATCCGCTTTTAGCAGGAATTACAACAGAAGCGGCAGCAATTTTAGATACTTCATATATTGTTGAAGCGACTGATAACTGGTATTTTATGTTTGCATCGACTTTCTTAGTTGTAATTTTAGGTACAATTATTACAGATAAAGTAATTGAACCAAGATTAGGTGCTTATAATTTTGATAAAGATCAAAATAGCCCAGATGATTATCTTACAAGTAGAGAAACTAAAGCATTAAGATGGGCGAATGTAGCTGCAGTGTTAACTATAATCGGAATACTTGCACTTGTTGCCTTCCCTAATTCACCTTTACGTGGTGATGACGGCGGCATAATCGGTTCACCGTTCATATCAAGTATCATTTTCATTATGATGTTAGTATTCTTAATACCAGGTTTGGTTTACGGTTTTATTAATAAGACGATTAGAAACGATAAAGACGCAGTACAGCTAATGGATTCATCTATTTCGACTATGGCAGGCTTTATTGTCTTGATATTTTTTGCCGCACAGTTTGTTGCACTCTTTACTTATTCGAATTTAGGTACAGTTATTGCTGTTAATGGTGCACAACTTTTAGAAAGCATGGATATTGGTGTGATTCCTGTGCTTGTTACATTTATCTTGGTCTCTGCAATTATTGACATCGTAATCGCTGCAGACTCTGCTAAATGGGCAATTATGGCGCCGATTTTTGTGCCGATGTTTATGCAGCTTGGTATCGCTCCGGAAGTGAGTCAAGCCGCATATAGAATTGGAGACTCAACTACGAATGTTGTTTCACCACTCATGCCGTTCTTCCCATTAATTGTCGCTTTCGCACAACGATATGGTAAGAACAACGGTATTGGTACAGTTGTGTCGCTCATGCTTCCATACTCAATTATTTTCTTAATTACTTGGATTATCTTGTTTGTTGTTTGGTATCTATTTGGTATTCCATTTGGACCAGGTGCAAGCATTTCATATTAAAGTTTTTCCCACTTGGTGATTACCAGGTGGGATTTTTTGTTTCAAGCATTAGCTGTGCTGGGATAGAGAAACGACGGCACGTATTCTGATTTAGTGACCTTGACGAAGGTCCACTTTAATAAGGTTGGCAAAATACAGAATATCCATCTCAAGTATTATTTCATAATCCGAAATATATGGTAAAATTTGAAGTGATATTGGGGTTAAAAAGGGGATGGTTTTCATGAGAGTATTCAAGGATTTATGGTGGTTTTTTTCAAGTGAGAAAAAAAGTTATTTGATAGGCTTATTGATGCTGATTTTAGTCGCTTTATTAGAACTGGTACCACCTCAGATTATCGGTCGCTTTATAGATGGTATTACAATGGAGACGCTCACAGTAAATACATTGTTCATGTTCTCCGGTATATTGCTGTTAGTTGCAATACTCGCATACATATTTAGATTTTTCTGGCGGGTCATGATTTTTGGTGCGGCAAATAGACTGGGAAAATTGTTAAGAAAGACCTTATTCAAAAAGTATTCTGATATGTCTCCGACATTTTTTGGTAAAAGACGTACGGGTGACTTAATGGCACATGCAACAAATGATATTAATGCTGTTCAAATGACCGCAGGTCAAGGCATATTAACCATAGCGGACTCAATTATTATGGGCACTGCAGTCTTAGTCACAATGGCAGTGACAGTGAGTCCTAAATTGACCTTAATTGCTTTGATTCCACTTCCCTTTATGGTCATACTAACGAGTTACTATGGTTCAGTATTAAGCCGTTTATTCAGAGTGGCACAAGCTGCTTTTTCTTCACTGAACGATAAAAGTCAGGAATCTGTCGCGGGTGTCAAAGTGATTAAAACATTCGGATATGAAAAAGATGATTTGAAAGACTTTGAAGACTTATCTGAAGATGTGGTAAATAAAAACTTAAAAGTTGCGAAAGTAGATGCATTATTTGATCCAACGATTACTTTAATTATTGCAATTTCTTATTTCCTATCCATATTTTTCGGGGCGAGGATGGTAATCAATGAAGAAATTAGTCTCGGTCAATTAGTCACTTTTACAACTTACTTAGGTATGATGATTTGGCCGCTTTTAGCACTCGGTTGGTTCTTTAATCTAATGGAACGTGGAAAAGCTTCTTACGACAGAATCGAAGAGGTGCTTCAAACAAAAAGTGGCATAGGAACGAATTTTACTACGCGTCAGCTACCTAAGGGCGACATCGTATTTGATATTGATCAATTTAAGTTCGATGGGTCTGATGACAGTGCTTTAACGGATATATCCTTCACATTAAAGCCGGGTCAAACTTTAGGGATAGTCGGTAGAACGGGGTCTGGAAAGAGTGCGATTATCAGACTTTTACTAAGAGAATATGATACCGACTCAGATAGTCTTATTTCTATAGGTGGCGTCAATATTAAAGATATTGAGATTTCTAGCTTAAGAGAGAAGTTTGGTTATGTACCACAAGATAATTTCTTATTCTCAACAACCATAAGAAATAATATTGCCTTTACTGATCCAACATTAAACGATAAGACGATCCATAAGGCAGCAGATTTAGCATATATTCACAATGATATTATGGATTTTCACAACGGTTACGAAACCATCGTTGGTGAACGTGGTGTGTCCTTGTCCGGAGGTCAGAAACAAAGAATTTCAATTGCGAGAGCACTGATTCAATCACCTGATATTTTAATCCTTGATGATTCCTTATCTGCAGTCGATGCGGAAACTGAAAAGGCGATTTTAGCTAATATTAAGAAGGTAAGAAGTGATAAGACAAATATTATTACTGCCCACCGGATGAGTGCAGTCAGAGATGCAGATTTAATATTAGTCATGGAGGATGGACACATTGCTGAACGCGGCAATCATGAAGCTCTGATGCAGAACAATGGTTGGTATCAAGAAACCTTCCGTGCCCAGTCATTAAAAGAAAGTTTAAATGATGCGCTAAATGACTCTCTAGAAGGGGGGAGAGATTAATGGAAGCACAAACTGAAATCCTTACATTAACACTCAAAGATCAGCTGAGAGTCTTGTTAAGACTACTAAAGTATACACTTCCATTTAAAGGATTAATCGCACTTTGTGTATTAATGCTCGTGACATCCACAGTCATGGGTGTAATGACCCCTTATTTGGTCATGATTTTTATTGATAATTATTTAACATTATCATATTTTCCTGAAGCGGATATAATGTGGCTGATTATTGCCTTTATTATGGTAAACCTCATTGCAATCGTCACAACCTACGCTCAAATCTACTATTTGCAAAAACTGGCCTTAAAAGTTATACAACAACTGAGAATTGATACGTTTGAAAAGGTCGGTAACCTTGGTATGAAGTATTTCGATAAAGTGCCGTCAGGTAGTGTGGTTTCTAGATTAACCAACGATACCCAGGCCATCGTTGATATGTTTACCAATGTACTTGGAACATTCCTAATGGCATTGTTTATGGTCGTTTCATCTTTTGTGATGATGTTTATATTAGATGTAAAGCTCGCATTTATTGCACTAATTTTTATGCCATTAATCATCTTGATTTTACTCGTCTATAGAAAATATTCTGCTAAATATTTCTCGCATGCTAGAGCACTTTTAAGTGATATGAATGCGAAGATTGCAGAATCAATAGAAGGTATGAAGATCATTCAAGTATTTAATCAGGAAGCACGTTTACAACAGGAGTTTGAAGCAATCAATGAATCTCACTATAAATATAATATGCAAAACATAAAGCTCGATGGGCTTCTATTAAGACCAGCCATCGATATGATTTATATTCTATCAATCATTGTCATTTTGACTTATTTTGGTTTTCTAAGTTTTGAAACATCTGTTACAGCTGGTGTAATATTTGCCTTTATTCAGTATATGGAACGCTTTTTTGAACCGATTAATCAGGTGAGTATGAGTTTAAATATTTTCCAGCAGGCACTTGTTGCAGCGAGTAGGGTATTTACCTTAATGGATGATGACAGACTAGAACCCGCTCAAAATAATGAGGGAACAGGACAAATTACTGATGGCGTGGTCGAGTTTAAAAATGTGACATTCTCTTATGATGGTAAGAATGATGTGTTAAAAGATATAACTTTCACCGTTCCAAAAGGGACGACAACTGCACTCGTCGGTCATACGGGCTCTGGTAAAAGTTCGATTATTAATTTAATCATGCGCTTTTATGAATTTAATCAAGGTGAAATTTCAATTGATGGCACATCGATTAAATCATTCGACAAACAAGACATGAAGAATAACATCGGTCTCGTCTTACAAGATCCCTTTATCTTTTACGGGACAGTACGTTCAAATATAGAATTGTATGATAGTCAAATGACTATAGATAAAGTTCAATGGGCAGCAGATTTTGTTAATGCTGATAGTTTCATTAATAAGCTACCGAACCGCTATGATGAAAAGGTCACGGAGAAAGGTACTGACTTTTCTAGTGGGGAACGTCAATTACTGGCCTTTGCACGTACCATGGCTAAGGAACCAAAAATATTAATATTGGATGAAGCAACAGCGAACATTGACTCAACGACAGAAACCGTCATACAAACATCTCTTCAAAAGATGCGCACGGGACGAACGACCTTGGCGATTGCCCACCGACTTTCTACAATTCAAGATGCTGATGAGATACTTGTTTTAAACAAGGGGGAAATAGTTGAAAGAGGCAACCATGATGAACTGGTGAAATTAAATGGTATTTACTTTAAAATGTATCAATTACAAAACAGTCAACAATAATTTGTCATAAATAAGCTCGAATAAGCATTCATCACCCCCTTTAGATTTGATATAATATTTCTGAATGGGGGTATTTTTAATGGGTTCAGAAGTAACATTCTTCCTCGCCTTTGGTGCTGGTGTGCTAAGCTTTGTGTCCCCTTGTGTACTGCCGGTATTTCCTGCATTTGTGTCGTATATTACCGGAATGAGCTATAACGAGGTTGAGAAACAGCAATTCAATGGAAGAGCCATTTTACATACATTGTTTTTCTTAATAGGATTTAGCTTAATCTATATTGCCTTAGGATTTGGAACATCATTTTTAGGTGGATACTTAGTTGAGTACGGAAATCTCATTAGACAAATTGGCGCAATACTTATCGTCGTTTTCGGTCTAGTGATTACCGGCGTCTTAAAGTTTGATTTCCTAATGAAAAACCACAAGGTGGAATTTAAAAATAGACCGTCAGGATTTATCGGGTCTATATTAATTGGTATGGCTTTTGGTGCAGGTTGGACACCATGTAATGGTCCAATTATTGGTGCAATATTCGCCATGAGTGCAACTGAGCCTAACAATGCTTTGATGTTAATGCTCGTTTATTGTGTTGGTTTTGGTATTCCATTCTTTGTCTTAAGTTTCTTTGTATCTAAGACGAGATGGATGCTCAAGTATTCTGGTAAGATTATGAAAATTGGTGGCGTCATCATGATCTTAATGGGAATCTTGTTATATTTTGATGGTCTAACTCAAATTATCATTTGGTTACAGCCATTCTTTGGAGAATTCCAAGGATTCTAAGATGCTAGAATTTTTAAAATCAATTGAAGATACATTGTTCATGATTGCATCGTTAGGTGCAGTCGTGATGGGTATCTTAGTCATTGTCATTCGCCAAAAGGCAAGTAAGACGCCATTGACAATGAAGAAGATACTGATTCCACCTGTTGCAATGTCAACTGGTGCATTAATGTTTGTCTTCCCATACTTTAGATTATCACCACTTCATATCTTTGAGTCAGTTTTAATCGGTCTCTTATTTTCTATTGTTATTATATGGACGACGAAGTATGAAGTTAAGGCTGATGATCTATATGTGAGAACGACAAAAGCTTTTCCAATTATTTTAATGTCATTATTAATTCTAAGAATTGCTTTAAAATATATATTTTCACTGTCCACGACACCAGGAGAAATGGGCGGCATGTTTTTCTTACTTGCCTTTGTAATGATTCTATTGTGGCGGTTATCCATGTTAATGAAATTAATGAAATTCAAAAAACAGCAGGCCCTATGAGGGTCTGCTGTTAATTTTTTCTGTCTGTTCGAATATAGAGAACTTCTGTTTCTCATCATCTGCATATTCAAAGAGATCTAAGTACGGTGTGTAATCTATATCAAGTTGCTTTAATTTTTTCTTCATGAACTTATGGTCTTTTTTAGGTGTTGCAATAATATAACCCTTCATGATCTGATCGAGTTCTATTGTTTTAACTTTCTCATCTAGTGCAATCTTAGAAATCCTACCCGCAATTCTTTCTTTAGCGACATCTCTAAAGAGCTCTGGAACTGGACTGACTAATTCATTCAACAAGGCTTTAGCATCTTCATTCCATAAGGGAAGCGCCTGTTCAATATAATAGTCCTGCCAATCTAATTCTGAGTATCCGTCACCTTTTGGCATTCTGCGAAGAAACTTTCGGAACATGAAAAATCCACCAATGGTCATTAAACCCAACATGATAAAGGTCCAGATTGCGATTAGAATCATAAAAACATCAAATGACATCTTCTTCACCTCTCACTTATCTCACATTATACCGTCTTTAAAATCTTTTTGTCCATTTAATAATTTGTGACGATATATAGAGTGAAGGGAGGTGAAGACATGATAAAGAACATGAGCCTTAAAATGTTTCATTTTGTCACAGATGAGTCGGGTAAAGATGTGACAAAATCAAGAAGTTTGAACAACCTGAACACTGATGGTACAGATGCGAATTTGAATGCCTTAGCTGCAGTCTATGAAAGTTTAACAGGAGAATCTTATTACAACATTGAAAAAGTTATCACACATGTAGTCTAAAAAATAAAAAGGAGAAATTAAAATGACTGAAAAATTAGTATTAGTATTTACCACTAACGAAGACAAACGTTTTACATTAACGATTAATAACCCTAAAGAAGGTATTACGGCTGCAGAGGTTGAAGCTGAGGCACAAAAGATTATTGATGAAGATATCCTACGTCCAAATCAAGGCATTCCAGTTTCTCTATATTCAGCTAAAATTGTAAACACTGCAACAACAGTCCTTAAATAATGGATTGGTTACCATTCGTCAGTGATTTGGGCTTCCCTGCGGTCATTACATTCTTTTTACTCCACAGAGTGGAAAACAAATTGGATGATTTAATTATTACGATTCAAAGTCTCAAATAAACGACGCCACACTCAATAATATATTGAGTGTGGTTTTTTATATATCTTCATATCGTTTAAACATATAAATATGTATAATGACTGTAAGAGGTGACCATCATGCGAATATTACATACTGGGGACTGGCATATCGGTAGAAAAATGAATGGTTTAGATTTAATAGATGACCAGCGTTATATATTAGACCAACTACAAGTAGCAATCGAAGACAATCAAATTGATACTGTTGTCGTTGCTGGTGATATATTTGATCGTGTAAACCCTTCACAAAGTGCTTTAAAGCTAGCTAACGATACGCTATATAAAATAAATATAGAACTCGGCAAAAATCTTATCGTTATATCAGGAAATCATGACAGCCGTGAAAGAATCAATTACGGTAGTGAGTGGTTTAAAGCAACTGATTTTTATATAAATACAGACCTTTCTAAGGTTGCTGAGCCTGTGACAATTGACGATGTTGATTTTTATCTTGTACCGCATGTTGAAGTGCTAGAAGCACGAGTGTATTTTAATGATGATACGATCCAAACTCATCAAGATGCATATGAAAATATCGTAAAAGAAATTAATAAACATATGAATAAAGAACAGACAAATGTTTTAGTTGGCCATTTATATCTAAATGGAAGTATAGAAAGTGACTCTGAGAGACCTTTATCTATGGGGCTGAGTGAGGCAGTGAGTGCGGATGTCTTTAGTGATTTTGACTACACCTTACTCGGTCACTTACACCATCCTTTTGCAGTGGATCATGGGACTGCATTTTATAGTGGGTCTTTACTGAAGTACTCATTTTCTGAAACGAATCAGCCGAAGGGCTATAGAATTATTGACACTAAGAAAAAAGAAGTGACCTTCGCACCCATAAAACCGCTACATGAAGTGAAGGTTTACAGTGGAGATTATGAGGATTTAATCAAGCAAAAAGTGACTTTCGACGATGACCAAGCCTATTTTAAGTTTGAGCTATCCAATATGTCTTATGTCAATGAGCCGATGAGTAAAATTAAGCTACTATATCCGAACACTTTAGAGTTAAAACCATTAATTGAAGACGTGGCAAGTGACCTTGAAGCGGTGGATATTTCTACAACTTCTGATATTGAAATTTATGAATCATTTATAGAACACACATTAGACCGAACAATGACTGACTTTGATAAGGACATGTTCGATCAACACTTTGCAGGTGAAGACAATGAAACTGAGTAAATTATCAATGAAATATTTCGGCCCTTTTGAAAAAGAAGTTGTCGATTTTCATAGTCTAAACGATAGGTTGTTTTTAATCAGCGGACGAACAGGTTCTGGTAAAACGATGATCTTTGATGCGATTGTTACGGCCCTCTATGGTTCAGCATCAACGACAGGTCGGGATGAGGAATCTCTAAGAAGCCAATTCGCACCAGACGATGCGCCGTGTGAAGTAAGTCTGAAATTTGAAGTTAAAGACCGCGCCTATACAGTAGAGCGTGTCCTTAAGTATCAAAAACCAGGTAACAAATCAGCCACACCACCGAAGGCTGTCTTATATGATGACCAAGGGCAAATCATCGCATCATCCTTAACTGATGTGAGGGATGCAATCGAAGATATTGTAAAATTAACAAAAGCTCAGTTTAGAAAAATCTTAATTTTACCTCAAGGTGAATTTAAGGAACTACTGGTCTCAACAAGTCAGGAAAAACAAGACATATTAAGAACACTCTTTCAAACAGAACGCTTCTTAGATTTTGAGAATAATCTTAGAGATGAGTTAAAGGAACGCTCGAGTGCAGCAGCCCACCTTGATACTCGAATTTCTGAGCTGATTAAATATATAAACACTGAAGAAATTGATATTGATGAGGTCACTGAATTTCCGAATTACGATATGGTTGTGGACTATGTCGACGGGGTCATCTATTCATACGATAAAAAACTCGAAGAATTAAGAACACTCGGTACTAAAAGAAAAGAAGAGGCAGATGAGCTATCAAGACGTCTGCAAGAAAAAATTAAACATAATGAACAAATTGACCGTCTAAACAATTATAAAGGACAATTGACTACTTTAGTTGAACAGTCGGACTTTATCGAAAAAAATCGTCAGACAGTTAAACAGTTTGATGAGACGTCTAAAATCAAATATGAACTATTAAGAAAAAAAGAGCTTGAGACAGCGATAAGTGAAAATAAGGAAGCATTGAATGAAGCGGTTAGTGTTCAAGCGAATATTACGGATACATTGAATACTAAGACTGAGACGCTTGAAAGTATAGAACGAGAAAGACCTGAAATTAATGATAGAGAAAAGGTCTATTATAAGCATGAAAGGTTTTTAACTGATACCTACCGAAACCTAAACGATGTTATAGAGCGGTTGACTAAAGATGTTCAGGCAAGATACGAAGAGATTAAAATTCATCAAGAGAAAATTAGAAAGAAAAATGATGTGATAGAACAGATTAGCTATAAAGAAGCTGACTTTTTTGAATCTAAGAGTGTGTTGACTGACAATGGTCATAAACTTGAAGCTATAGAGAATAAGGTGAGACAGGCTGAAAAATCTGAAGCCTTGGTTAAAGAGAGGCAAGATATTGAAGCCAAACTAAGTGATAATAATAAGGAAATTGAGGAGCGTAAAAATGAGCTCGCAAGTTTTTCAGCAAAGCTTGAAAATTATGATGAAGACACCTTGTCTGTCATCAATCACCTGGTTAGTCACTTAGAAGTTGGATTGACTTGCCCAGTCTGTGAGCAGACCGTCATCGAATTGCCTGAGCACGGTGAGTTCACTCAGCAGCATAAGGAAGAGTTTAATGCACTCAGCGAACGCTTAAAGGCGATAGAAAAAGAGAATCAGTCTTTCGTTAATCGTCTCGATGTCATTGAAGAATTATTAAATTCAAGTGAATACCATGATTCAAGTGTGTTTAAAGAAGAAAGAGATAAATTAAGTGCTGACAAAGAGAAGCTAGTCAATCAAGTGGAAACGATTGAAGAGAAACTTAAAGAGAAAGAAGCCTTAAGTCAAGAAGTTGCCGGCTTAAAAGAAGAGGAAGATCAATTGACAAAATCTCTTTCTCAAAAAGAAGCTGACTTAAAAAACGAACAAAATAAGAAAGCTGAATTCACTGAAGTCACAGATTTTGAAGACTATGAATCCTTTAAAAATCATATGGATAGTGAGTATGAAACGCTAAATGCCTATCAGAAAAATTACGCTGAGGTGAAGGATGAGGTCAACCAGCTTTCTTCAAGTTTAAAATTAGCTAAGTCTAAGATTGAATCAAATGAAAAAGAAAAAGTGAAGTACCAAATCGAACAAGATAAACTCTCCACCACTATTAATAATTTCCTAACCTCAAGTGATTTTAACGAAGAAGAGGAATTATACGACCTTGTTCATAATCCAAATATTGAAGATAAAAGGCGAGAGGTCAAGCAGTATGACGATCAGAAAATGACCTTACAAGCCTACATCAAAGAAGTTGAAAGCGTACTGACAAGTAAGGATTCTATCAATATTGAAGGAGATCAGGCCGCCTTAAAAGAAGCGGATGATTCCTTAAGTCGGGCAAGAGAATTTTATGCAGAAGTCAGGACCAAGCGTCAGCAAAACGAAGATATTAAAGTGAAACTGTCTGACTTAATCACTGAACATCGTCAATCTTATGAGTTCTATATGAAATTAGTAGAACTGACAGAAGCAATTCAAGGAAAAAAAGGCCAGAAGGTGTCATTAGAGCGTTATGTCTTAATTTATTACCTAGATCGTATTCTAGATATTGCCAATATTCGTTTACTGAAGATGACCAATCATCGTTATAAATTACAAAGAAGTACGAAGCGGACGAATCGTTATAGTGGCTTAGATATTGAAGTGTTTGATTACTACAATAACCAAGAACGTAATATAAACACACTTTCTGGCGGGGAAACTTTCCAAGCATCTCTTGTTCTTGCACTTGCTCTAAACGAAGCACTCCAACAAGAGTCTGGTGGTATTCAACTGGACACTATGCTCATTGATGAAGGCTTTGGTACTTTAGACCAGGAAACTTTAGAGGTTGCGATAACAACATTAATAGACCTCCAAACGTCAGGCAAAACAATCGGTATTATTTCACATGTTGAAGAACTTAAAGATAGAATGGAGAACATTTTAACGGTCAGTCCGGAAAATGGGAAGAGTACAGTATCTATCACAAGCTTATAGTCAATGAAAAGTCATAAATATAGTAAAATTGACCCTCTTGTATTCTAGAATTCTGATAAAATTAATTTAGATATGAAACTGAGGAGGGAGTCACTTGAAAAAGTGGTTACTAGTCATCTTACCGGTCTTATTAATCTTATCGGCTTGTACTTCAGGTGCGATTGAACCAATGAGCCGCTATGGCGATGAAATTCAGGATTTTGAAGTGACGAATCAGGACGATGAGACCTTCACACGTGAAGACATGGATGGAAAAGTTTGGCTGATGAATTTTATGTTCACAAACTGTGCTACAGTATGTCCGCCGATGACTCAAAATATGACAGATGTAACAAATGCACTTGAAGAAAAAGGCATTGAAGACTATGGAGTAATGAGCTTTACGGTAGATCCTGAAACCGATCAACCTGATGTATTAACAGAGTATTCGAGCTGGTACGATATACCAGAAAGTACAGAATGGCAATTTTTAACGGATTATGATTACGACTTCATCAGAGGTTTTGCTGAAGATAACTTTAAGACTATCGTTGCACCACCACCAGAAGGTAGTAACCAAGTTACACACGGTACATCATTTTACTTAATCGATGAAGATGGAACGATACTTAAAGACTACGCTGGTGTTGATTCTGGAGATAATCAATTCCCATTAGAAGAAATTGTTTCAGATGTTGAAAAATTAGTTGACTACAACAGTGAAAATTAAAATCTGTAAAGATAAAGAGTGGCTAGGTTCATTAAGAATCTAGCCACTCTTTTCTTAAATATTAAACTAAGTTATCACATTGTCCTGTTTCTATGACTTCATAGAAGTTTTCAAAGCTAGTTTCAATCATATTAGATAGGGCTTCGTCAGTGTTTGAACCGATATGTGGTGTGACGAGTACTCTAGGGAAGAGTGCAAGTAAATCCTCAACGCTTTTATCAGGAAGCGGATTTTCATCAGTGAATTTCTTAAAGAAGACATCTTGTTCATTTGGCATAACATCTGTTCCGAACCCACGAAGTGTATCATTTTTAATTGCTTTTATAATCGCTTCATTATCCTGGAGTTCCCCGCGTGCTGTATTAATTAAGATTGCATCGTCTTTCATCTGACTGATGAAATCTTCATTAATCATACCATCATTTTCATTTGGAATATGTGGAATGTGCATACTGACGATATCGTTATTTTTAAGCAATTCTTCAGCTGAAACAAATTCGACGACTTCTTTTGCTGCTTCACTAGGATATAGATCAAAACCGAAGACTTTAGCCCCTAAGCCCTTGAATAATTTTGCTTCTGTTAGACCTATTTTTCCAGTTCCATATACGCCAACTGTACAGTTTCTAATTTCTCTACTAAACATTTCTGGTACGACTCTTAAGTCTTTTTCTTTGGTACGATCTAGTGTGAACGGAAGATTTCTAAGTAAATTCATCGCTAACATAACAGCAAGTTCTGCAATAGCATTAGGTGAATATCTCGGTACTCTTGCGACCTTGATATTTAAGTCTCTTGCAGCATCTAAATCTATGTGAGAGTACCCAACAGTTCTTGTGAAGACGTAGTTGATGCCTTTGTTTTTCATAAATTCTAGGGCTTGACGGTCACCTTTACAGTTTGCTCTTAGGAGTACAGAATCGTGTCCCTTTACTGTGTCTAAGTTATCATCAGTTAATAGCGCCTCGATTAGAGTTAATTCGAAATTATATTTATTTAATTGCTTAAAATATTCAACTTCATTCGGTCTAACACCGTATGCGATTAGTTTTATCATTATATAAATTCCTTTCTAATTTTAGATTTTAAAATATGCCTAAGTTACCAATGATGTTTAATACTACCAACCAAGTTGGTATCATTATAACTGCCGCTAGTGTAGATAAAAGTGAAGCGTTAGATGCGAGTATTGCTTCTTTTTCAAAGTTAATTGCATAGGCGACTGCTACTGTAGCAGCAGGGGTTGCCATCATTACAATCATTGTTGTAACTGCATCAATATCGAACACTAAAATGCCAGTTAGAGTTGTTAAAAAGAATACTGCTAAGTTAATGGCAGGCACTGCAATTGTTTTAACACCTGCGTAGTACCAAGAAGCTTTAGATTTTGCAGCTTGTGAAATATTAATTTCAGCTAAAGTTGCCCCGATTGATAACCAGGCGAGTGGTGATGCGAGACGTGCTAAGTATTCCATTGGTGCATACAACCAAGGTAGTGTTTGGTCAATTCTTAAGAATGCAACTTCCCTTGCAGTTTCAGTTGCTGCAACTGTAACTTGTGGTAAGTAGTCTTGTAAAAGCCAGATTGCAAGACCTAAGAATGTTGCAATAACAATTGGGTTTAAGAACATTGTTTTTAAGTTTCTAAGCTCCATTTTTAAGCCGCTCATACGGATATATGCATAAGAATATAGGAAAATACGGTATCCAATGTTAAAGATATTTGCATAGATTACACCGATAGGACCGAGTATTGCACTGACAATCGGAATCCCGAAGAATGTTGTTGATCCAAAAATAGATAATACTTCTAAAGTCGTTTTACGGTCTCCAGTAAATTTTGCATAGAATGGTTTCATTGCAAACATTAATACGATATACATTAATATTCCCCAGATTAAAACGTTTAAGCCTTGTGCGAGTTGCTCGCCATCAATGTCTGTCATAAATGCCGTAAAGGCTAGGGTAGGTAGACCAACAGTTAAGACAATTTTTGATAACGTCTTACCGACATTCTCATTGAAAATGCCTCGCTTTCTACAGAAAAATCCAAGTAAAATAATAAGAATAGTTGATGCGATGGCACTTAAGAAGCCCATATCAGTAAATGTTAAGACGATAACTTCCCAAAGGTTCATTGTGTTTCCTCCTCATATTGTTATTTTTTTCACAATGTTTAATTCACTTAGTATTCTATACTGGATTATACTTTTTGGAAAGACTTTATGTGAAAAAAATAACAATATTTTTTGTGCAGATGTAACAAAAATTATAGGAATGAATATAAAGGGGGACTTTTTAAAAGACTTATCACCGAAAAGGATTAAAGCGGTGATAAATGAGCACAATTCAAAGGACTTATCACCAAAACAAACAAAAGTGGTGATAAGTGAGCACTAGTCAGATCACTTATCACCATCTATTATTTATTTATTCACTTGCAGTGTTATCTTTGTTCCTAATTTTCCCTATTAAGAGCATGATCCCGACTAATATAATAATGCAGAGTACATTTTTCGTAAATAGTGGAATGGGGGCCGCATTAATAAGAATTCCAATAACTAATGCGAGTACACCATAGAGTGGAAACTTACCAGCGAATTGAGCAAGTACAGCCCCGAAAATTGCTGGTAGGACAAATGGAAAGACTTCTTGAACACTTTCTGGAATGACAGTTAGTAGCCAAAGTCCACCTAGTATAACTGGAATCAAAATAATCTTATTTACAAGAGAGGCGGCACTTATACCTAGAGTACCAATAATCTCTCCTTCATCTGTACCTGGTTTTACACCGACAGCTTCCTGACATGATGCAACTGCAGGTAAACACATATTTGAAATATTACCTGTAAAGAAAGCAACGTAGGTACCAGAAACCCCGAGAACAGGGAAGTACATAATTGGTTCTAGGAACCATACAATTGCAACGACCGCAGCATAGGCAAGAAAACTATTTAATATTAATGAGAAACCTGGATGATAACCCATCACAAAAGATATATATATAGGCAATGCAAATGATATTAAAATTGCAATGCCTAATGTGATTTTTCCCCATTTATGTGAGGCATTTCTAAATTCCTGCATGATTAACCTCCATTTATATAAAGAAGTAAACTGCGACTAAACTAATGAGGATAGAGAATCCTAATGACCATTCTTTTAGCCAGTTAATTCCTTTTTTATTGGCAATATAGTTAAATGTTAACGATGAGATAATTGCTACAATTGCAGTGAATATATATGGTGCGCCTTTAATCATTTCAGCTCCTGTTAGAGAACCGAAAACTGCAATCATTGCACCACTTGCCACAATCCCCATCAGATATTCCCCTTTGGGTTTTGAAGTTAACTTAGTCTGAATCCTACTTAAGTATGGTGTCGCAAAGAAAGTAAAGATCATCCAACCGGCGCCACCGATACATAAGGTCCATACTACAAGGTTAAAAATCTCGGGAGAGAAACCATCACCTGCTAAGGTCACACCTGCAGATTGCGCGGATAGCTGCGCACCCATACTTTCGATTGGTGCAGAGCCAATCACACCAATTCTCATCATCGTTAATGGATTACCTATGAGTGATATTAAGGAAACAGCAACGATAATAATACCAATAGAAGGTCCGATAGCTGTTATACTTCCAGTCTTTACTGCACGTTTAATATCTGTTTCAGAAATACCAACATCTCGAGCTGCTTTTTTCGATAAGGATAAAAATTTGATTGCCTGAAATATTACCAAGACTATTATTGCACCAGCAAAAGTCCATACAACTGGTGAATTAGCGAAATCCATTCCTGTCATTTAAGACGCCCCTTTGTTTATCTATATGTTTTATTTTTCTAAGCGATCTAAGACAACTTGACCAAGTACTTTTGCACTGATTAAGAGTGAGCCCTCGTGCACCTTAAATTTAGGGTGGTGGTTCGGATAAACATCCTCTAGTTCAACACCATCTGGTTTGGCACCGACTTGGATGAAAGTGCCTGGTATTTTTTGAGTATAGAATGAAAAGTCTTCTGAACCACTTGAAGGTTTAGGATGAGAAATTGTATCGAAATAGTCACCGACGTTTTCACTTAAAATTTCTTCGACTTGCTCTGTCTCTTTTGGATGATTATAAGTCACTGGATAGTCATAGACATAATCTAATTCACAAGTAACATCAAATGAACTTTCAATACCTGTAGCAATTTTCTTCATTGCCTCATAAGCAGGTACCTTATTCTTTTCATCTAGATAACGGACTGTTCCTCTTAAGGTGACTGAATCTTGAATCACATTATAACCACCTGGTGCATCAAAGGCAGTGACAGAAACGACGACACTATCCATCGGATCCATGCGTCTAGAGACAATAGTCTGTGCCTCAGCGACAAAATATGCACCAGCAACGAGTGCATCATGTGTTGTGTGTGGCATGGCACCGTGACCACCATAACCTTGAATTTTAAGATCATAGTTTGAGCGGCCTGCCATAGCATTACCAGATATAAGACCAATTTCACCAAGTTCTAACATTGGGAAGATATGAATGCCGTAAACTTCATCTAGATCATCTAAAATACCTGATTCCACAATACTTTTGGCACCACCTGGTGGCACTTCTTCAGCATGTTGATGAATAAGCTTAATTTTGCCTTTCCACTCATCTTTTAATTCGATTAACGCCTTACCTAAATAGAGTAGGTAAGCAGTATGTACATCATGGCCACACGCATGCATGACACCATCATTTGTCGATTTAAATTCAACATCTGCTTCTTCTTGTATAGGTAGCGCGTCAAAATCTGCACGTAGTCCAATTGTTTGTCCAGGGCCATTACCCTCTATTTCAACGATGATGCCGTAACCGTTTCCAACATGGGTCGTAACTTTAACATCTTCACCCTTATAAAAATCTTCAATATACTTGGCAGTGTTTTCCTCTTTAAAAGAAAGTTCTGGGTTAGCATGCAGATGACGTCTTGTTTCAATCATAGCTGCTTCACTTTCTTCTAATTTTTTAAATAATTTGTCTTTCAAACTCATTTGTATATCCTCCTTTATATTTATGAATTTAGTCTATCACTGGATTTTAGAATAGACAAATAATTCTTTATATTTGAATAATATATTTAAAAATAACAATATTTCTATTTTTGTCTGTAATTTTAAGAAAATTGTCGTGATTTTTAGATAAAACAATGAAACTGTAGTGTTTTTCATACAATTTTGGAATTACTGCTTTTTTACAACAATTTAAATAGAGAATATATTGGATTTAAATCAATTAGAGGAGGACATTTATGCTTTTAATCATGACAATGGGTGGTGTGTTAGCTTCTTTTATGTATGCTTTAACTCAAAATAGTCATATCAACTTTTTAACTAGACGGAGTTCATGTGATTCATGTGACAGAACTTTAAACGTAATAGATCTTATTCCAGTTGTCGGCTTTTTAATAAACAGAGGGAGATGTAAAGCATGTAATACAAAAATATCAATCAACTATTTCTTTGTTGAGCTTATAATGATCAGTTTGTTTTTATTGCCGACTATTACGCCATTAGCCTATGATAATTTAGTTCTATATTACTTACTCGTCAGTATATTAATACCACTCTCAATATATGATTATGAAACGATGTTAATTCCCTTGCACATGCTTTTAATATTGTTAGTTACCGGTTTGTTCCTCACGAATTTTATAAACTTTGATCCTTTCCTTGACTTGATAATCGTTGGCTTACTCCATATCTTTTATTTCATTTTAAAAGATAAGATTGGGTATGGTGACATACAGCTGTTCTCTGTCTTGACTGTAATTACCCCTCTAGATTTTTTTATCTTTTCCTTTTTGTTTACCTATATTATCGGTGGGATTGCCGTTATTGTATTAGATTTAATCTCTAAAAAACGCCTTGTAAAAGTGCCTTTAGTTCCTTTTATTGCGACGAGCCTTATCATTACTTTCTTCCTATATATTGACTACAATGATATTTACTTTGGAGGACACCTATGACCAGCGAATTAATGATTAGAGAAATGCATGATTCCGATAAACCTCGTGAGCGATTGCTCTTATATGGTCCGGATAAACTTACTAACCAGGAATTACTCGCAATACTCATTGCAACAGGTAATAAAAATGAATCAAGTCTATCTTTAGCTGCAAAAATACTTAAAGATTTACCTTCTATTAGAGAATTAAGAGAACTGACTTATGAAGAACTAACCTCAATTAAAGGAATTGGCAAGGTAAAGGCGATTACAATACTTTCATTTATAGAACTTGCTATTCGTATGCATACACATTCTAGAGAGGAAGAAAAATTTATTCGATCACCTAAAGATGTATCAGATATATTGATGGAAAAAGTCAGGTTCTATAATCAAGAGCATTTTATCGTCCTATTTCTAACGACTAAAAACATGGTCATTGAAGAAAAAACTTTATTTATAGGATCTTTGAATTCAAGTATTGTACATCCAAGAGAAATCTTTCGTGAAGCAGTGAAAAGAAGTGCTGCAGCGTTTATTTGTGTGCACAATCATCCCAGCGGAGATCCGACTCCATCAAAGGAAGATATTGAAGTAACAAAAAGATTAAAAGATTGTGGAGACCTTATTGGTGTGGATTTTTTAGATCATATTATAATTGGAGATGGTAAATACATCTCCTTAAAAGAAATGTCTTATATATAAGGAGTATACTATGGGATTAGATATGTATTTAGTACTAGAAGATCGAACGACAAAAGAGCAAATTGAGTATGCATATTATAGGAAATTTAACGCACTGCAGGGTTACTTTGAATCAAATTATAATATTGAAAATCCTGGGGTCATAGAACTTACGATGGATATAATTAATGATGTCTATATCAGGTTAAACGAAATACGTTATGCACCAGAAAAAGCAAATTTAATTCTACCCACCTATGCTGGTCCATTTTTTGGACGAATGACTTACGATCGTTTATATCACTCTTATATAAACCAAGCAGCTAATGATTTTTATCATGCAAAATTCATAGACTACAGTAAATATAAATTATACTATTCATCCAATTGGTAGGATAAAGACCAGTGTAGAACACCATCTACACGGGTCTTTTTAAATGAATATAATCAATTATGAATGAAATATGTCAAAAATGTGATAATTCTGGTTTGTTAGATAGAAATTTAGGGGATTATTTAATATAAAAGTGTATTTTTAAAATATTAAAAGGGGATGTTTGCCATTAAATACTTGGTTCTATTACTATCTAGTTTCTGGTTTTTCGGTGGAGAGGGTGACAGTGATAACACTTCAAACATTTTGGTGCAACAGCTAGACAACAAAGATGATGAAAGTGAGGAAACAGAAGCTTCTAAAGAAGACGAGGAAGCTGAGGATGAAGCCGACCAAGAAACTGGAGTCGTCGGTTCAAGAAAAGTATCTAGTGAAATGACAGAAACTACCTTAACTGGTCCTGATGATAAGGAAATTACAGCACTTTTTGAAAATAATGCTGAACCGATTGAGGCATTTGAAGATGCGGAGGAAGCGGATGTAGACCTTGAAGATGTCTTAAAACCGAAAGATGAAGTCACAAGCTATTATTCTGAAACTTTCATGTTGATTAACGCATTTGAAGCTGAGTCTGATGAGCCAGCTGATACAGATTTAATTGGTTTGACTGCAGAAATCAACGAAGAGGATGAACTTCAAGTTTACTCAGGTCAGTGGTATCAAGAAGATGAGTTCATCTACCCATATGCATATGCAGATAGTGACACTTTACTTTATATAACTGAGGATAAATGGACGGATATAACAGGTGAAGCTGAAGCAGAAGAAATATATTACGGTACGTATTCAAGCGTTTACGATGCATTAATGGAAAGTGAGGATGTCATAGAAATTTTTGAAGATGATGATAATTATTATTTAATTAATGTCGGTCAAGAAGAAGTCCTTCATGAGACATTTGGTTCGATTTATGAAGTCGAGTTCCAAAATGCAGATGAGGAATCACAAAATAATGCAGTACTTGCAATAGTTGATAAAGACTCAAATGAAGTTAGTGACCTCACCTACATTAGTAATGCCAAAGGTTTAGCTGAAGGGATAGAACTACAAATCGAAGTTGCTGCTAAGTTTGATAATTACGGCGACTACGACGATGGTGTGACAGAACCTACTGAAGGTGAGGAAATTGAAGTTGGTGAACAGAGTAGCGAAAATCGAAGTGGTGTTGATGCATCGAGTACTGGAAAAGTTGAAGGAGAAACTTTGACAGGTAAAGATGGTGCAGAAATTAATTCTGTTCAAGAAAATAACCAAGGCTTATCAACAGCACTTGAAGAAGCTGAAGATACGGATGTTGAAATTGATGAAATCTTTAAAGATAAAAGCGAGATTTATTCTTATTACTCAGAGTTTGATGCAATGGTACGCTTAATCGGTGAATCTGATGATGAACAGAGGGAAGAAACGGTTAAAGCAACTGCTGAAATTTATGAAGTCGAAGATGAATTAGAAGTTTACTCTGAAGTTGCGAATAATGGCGAGGACTTAGAACCATCTGTTTATGCAAGTGAAGAAATTTATTTCCAATATGATGGAAGTAAATGGAATGATCTGTCTACAGAAGGGAATGTAGAAGACGTTTATAATCCCACATATAGTAATATGTATGATGTCTTCATGGAAAACCAGGAACTACTCGATGTTAAAGTAGATGATGACTATTATTATCTTTATAACATCTCAAATGATATGGAAATTCATGATACATTTGGTCAGATATTTGGAGCAGAAATCAATAATGGTGTTGAAGATGAACAAGTGAATGCCATCGTTGGTGTTTTAGATAAGGAAACAAATGAATTGAGTCAAGTAACCTATATCTCTACAGCACCATCTCAGAATGGTGAGGGTGCAATACACTTAGAAATGTCTGGTATATATAAAGATTATGGAAAATTTGATGATGATGGTATAACTGTTCCTGACGAGATATACGAATAGGATGAAATAATTATGACCAAGTTCTTAAAATTTAAAGTACTTGGTCTTTAATATTGTATAATAATAGTAAACATAAGCAAGGTGGGAGAAAATATGGAATTCGTGACATTAAATAATGGTGTTGAGATGCCAATAGAAGGTTTTGGTGTCTTTCAAATTGAACCGGAAGAAACTGAGAAGTGTGTACTAGATGCAATAGAAGTTGGATATAGACACATTGATACAGCAGCCACCTATGGCAATGAACGTGGTGTTGGTACTGCAATTAAAAAATCAGGTATTGATCGTAAAGATTTATTTATTACTAGTAAATTATGGGTGGAAGATCAAGGTTATGAATCAACTTTAAAGGCATTTGAGAAATCCCTAGAGCGTTTAGGGACCGATTATTTAGATTTATATTTAATTCATCAGCCATTCGGGGATTATTATGGTTCATACCGTGCTATGGAAGCATTGTATAAGCAAGGAAAAATTAAAGCGATTGGGGTTTCAAACTTTGATTCCGCACGATTAGTTGATTTGATTATGAATAATGAGATTGTACCTCAGATTAATCAAATAGAACTACATCCATTTTTACAACAAAAAGAAGCAATCAAGGTGATGAAAGAATATGGCGTTCAAGTAGAGTCATGGGGCCCTTTAGCAGAAGCTAAACATGGTATTTTAGAAGAAAAAGAATTACAAGATATCGCACAGAAGCATAAAAAAACCGTTGCACAGGTCATCCTTAGATGGCACCTCGATAATGGTATCGTTATTATTCCTAAGTCTGTAAATAAAGATAGAATGATTGAAAATCTAGATATCCACGATTTTAATCTAGACAGTGCTGATATGAGAATCATTGAAGCTTTTGATGGAAGTCAAAATAAAATTGTGGATCATACTGATATCAATATTGTGATTGGTATGAATAAATCAAAGACACCAGAGTGAATGTAAAATCCCTGAATGCCAATATTGGTATTCAGGGACTTACCTTATAAGAAAGAAATTAATATACCACCAATTGCACCACTAACCACAATGAGCCAAGGTGGAGATTTTAAGTAATTCAACATGACAAATAGTATTGCAGCTAAGGCGAAATCTGCTGGTTGATTAATGGCAGAAGTTGAGATTGGTGTGTAAAGTGCAGCAATTAAAATACCAACCACTGCTGCATTAACCCCCATTACAGCCCCTTTAGTTTTAGCATGATTTCTTATCATATCCCAGAAGGGCAGGCTGCCTAAAATAAGTAAAAATGCTGGTAGGAATATTGCGAATGTTGCAAATAAGCCACCGAGCCAGCCATTCATAACAGTGCCGAGGTATGAAGCGAAGGTGAAAAGCGGTCCTGGAACTGCTTGAGTTGCCGCATAGCCTGCTAAAAATGCCTCTTGTGAAATCCAGCCCATTGGTACAAGTTCTTGCTCTAGAAGTGGTAAAACAACGTGACCACCTCCAAAAACCAAGGAGCCAGCACGATAAAAGCTGTCAAAAACAGATACCCAATAATTTCCCGTAAATTCTCTTAACATGGGTAGTAAGAATAACAATATAAAAAATAAACTTAAACAGATGATAGAAAAAGTTTTGTTAACTGGGAACAAAGTTCTTTTCGTATCAGCTTCATGGTCCTTAAATATTAAAAATCCAAGCAGTGCAGCAATTAGAATGACGCCAACTTGTGTAATAACTGATGGAAAGATAAGTATAATAACAACGGCTAAGAGCGCAATCAGTTTTCGACTTAAATCAGGCGTTAAATTTTTAGCCATGCCAAGTATTGCATGTAAGACGATGACTACTGCAACAATTTTTAAGCCTTGAATCCAAGCTGCATCAGCAATATTGAAGGTTGTTAAAAGACTAGCAAAAATAATTAGTGCAATGACTGAAGGTAAGGTGAATCCTAAAAATGAGATGATACCACCTAAAACGCCACCTCGCATGACACCGACTCCGATACCTACCTGACTGGACGCGGGACCAGGTAAAAATTGAGAAAGTGCGACAAGATCAGCATAACTCTTTTCATCCATCCACTTTTTACGCTCGACATACTCGGTATGAAAGTAACCGAGGTGTGCAGAGGGTCCACCAAAAGAAGTTAAGCCTAATCTTGTGGACACTAAATATATTTCAAGTAATAGCATGAATCGCTTCATTTAATCCTCCTTAAAAACTTGTTTTTGTGTAGAATACCATTTAAAGTTATTGAGTACTATAGAAATTTATATTCTTTTACAATTCATAATGTAATTGAAATAAAGTAGGTGAATTAATGAAAAAGAGAGAAATTGCAGCGCTTGGTTTTCAGAAATTAGAATCGAATCTACAGTGTCCGATTTGTAGTGCTGATTTAAATGTCGTCGATTCAAATCGTTTAGTGTGTGTAAAACGTCATAGTTATGACTTAGCAAAACAAGGCTACGTCAATATGCTGCAAAAACAAGTATCTTCGATGTATGATCAAGACTTATTTGATGCGAGGTATAATATTATATCAGTTCATAATCTTTACAAAATAATTCATCAAAAAATTGCTGATATAATTAATGCACTTCCAAATGAAAACCGCCTTATTTTTGATGCAGGTTCTGGTGAAGGTTCACATTTACGTTCAATTATAAAACTAGTTGATAAAGATAACACTCATGGTATTGGATTAGATATCTCAAAAGATGGTGTTTTACTCGCGAGTAAAAACTATAGTCATGAAAACTGGGTGGTCGGAGATTTAAGTCGTACACCGTTTAAAGAGAGTAGTATAGATGTAATCTTAAGCTACTTATCTCCTGCGAATTATGAAGAATTTCAACGTATTTTAAAGCCGAACGGCATACTGATCAAAGTTATTCCGGGTAGCAAGTACTTAAAAGAAATTAGAGAAACTTTAGCTGGTGATAGTCAAGAATATGAGAATACGGATACCTTGGAATTAATGAGAAATAAAGTAGATGTTATTTCCGAAGAGAGAATCACATATGAAGTTGAACTGGCTAGCGTCGCTTTAAAAGATTTAATAAAGATGACCCCGCTCGGTTGGCACGTAAGTCAGCAAGAGATTAAAGATTTTACTGAAACAAGCAGTAAAATAATTACTGTAGATTTACACATTATTCAAGCGAAATATTGAAATAACTGTCATTGTAATCTTATCAAACTGCGTTATAATACTGTTTATGGGCTATTATTTGAAATATTTGAGCTTATATTACAAAGATATTACAAACATAATTATTTCACATTAAGGCTTGAAATAACCCAAAGATTAAAATATAATGAAAATATATTAAGAAATACATAACAGAACGACCTATTAATTTATAGCTATACTTCATATTATTAGCTCAATCGTTCTTTGATAGTGCCTTTGGCCTAGATATCATATTATATTATTTATCTGTTAGGGAGACTTCGAGTCTCTCTTTTTTTATGACTATTTATAAGTAGTGGTGAGTAAGGTGGACGAAAAAGAATTATTAGAATATGCAGTAGCATTCTCTAAGAAGCATTTTAATGTGGATTTTAATATTTCACTAAGAATCTCAAATAGAATGACTGCAAAGCTTGGCGCTTTTGTAATTAAGACGAGACACAACAGGGTTATTAACGAAGAGATTGTCATGTCGAAAACCTTTATTGACAATAATCCGAGGCACGTAATTCTTGATGTCCTACACCATGAATGTGTGCATTTTTGTCTATATCGACTAAACAAACCTTACCGAGATCAAGATGATTATTTTAAGAATACACTCAAGAAGCTCAACATTTCATTAACAAGAACCTATAGATACAAAGGCATTTTACATCATTATCAATGTATGCACTGTAATTATAAATTTACTAAACGTATGAAGGGCTATGAGAAGCGGTATGTCTGTGCAGGTTGTCATTCGAGATTTGCTTATCTCGGTCAAAGTAATGAGTCGCCTTATATTGACTTTTAGAATTAAATCATATAGTATTACTCTAAATTGAATATGAAATTATCAAGAGAGATGGAGGGTCGGGCCCTATGAAGTCTCAGCAGCGGGCTTATTTAAGTACTGTGCTAAATCCTGCAGGCATCGGCTTGGAAGATAATCAAACATCGCCATTTGTCTACATGATGAATGGTTTTTTTATTTTAAAGAGGAGGTAGATCATGAGCATAAAATTGGAGAGCGTTTCAAAAACCTATCAATTAAAAGGTCGTAAGGTTGAAGCATTAAAAGAAACATCATTAGAAATTAAATCAGGTGAGATTTTTGGTTTAATCGGATATTCAGGTGCAGGTAAATCTACTCTTGTTAGACTAATCAACTTATTAGAACAACCAACAACGGGTTCTGTAACAGTTGCTGGTGAAGATTTAACAAAGCTCACTAAGCATGAACTCAGACAGAAACGACAGAAAATTGGCATGATATTTCAGCAGTTTAACCTCATTGAATCTAAGACCGTTTATGAAAATATTGAGTTTGTCTTAAAAGCTTCAAAATTTGATAAAAAGAACAGAACAGCCCGTATCAAAGAACTATTGGAACTGGTTGGTCTTGGAGACAAGGCTGAAATTAAATCATCAAATTTAAGTGGAGGGCAAAAGCAAAGAGTCGGTATTGCTCGTGCACTTGCAAATGATCCTGACATTTTGCTTTGTGATGAAGCAACAAGTGCCTTAGATCCAGACACGACTAAGAGTATTCTTAAATTATTGAATCGAATCAATAAGGATTTAGGTATTACGATTATCGTTATTACTCATGAAATGGAAGTCATCAAAGAGATTGCAGACCGGGTCGGTGTAATGTCTAAAGGCGAAATTTTAGAAATGGGTCATACTTACGATGTCTTTAGTCATCCTAAGCATGAAATTACTAAAGACTTTGTTCAAGAAATTTATAATTTTGAAGTCCCTAATCAGTTTAAGGCAACGCGTGAGAATCAAGTGATTACAATACAGTTTCTCAGTGAAAATGCAGAGGAAAATTATCTCAACAAACTCTACCGTAATTTTGATTTAAACATAAGCATCTTAAATGGACGTATTGAATACATTAAGGATCAACCACTTGGTTTTTTAATGTTCCAAGTGACTGGTAAAGAAGAAGAAATTAATAGACTGAAAAGTCATATTGACCAGACGAACGGCATAGAAAGGGTGGGTTACATTGGATAGTTTCAGTCAGTTATGGCCAATTTTATATAAAGCATTACTTGAGACCGTACAAATGGTTTCTATTTCAATATTTTTTGCAGTGTTATTAGGCTTACCACTTGGTATCCTTTTATATATTACACAGCATCCACTCCTTTTTAGAATTAAATCTTTAAACAGTGTTCTTGGATGGGTGATGAATATTATACGGTCATTCCCTTTCATTATCTTAATCGTTGCGATAATGCCTTTTGCAACTTGGTTAGTCAATGATTCACATGGGCCAGTATTTGCAAGTGTGGCCTTATCAATAGCTGCAGTACCACTATTTGCCCGACTCGTTGAATCTAGTTTCAACGGTGTTAAGGACGGAGTGATTGAAGCGTGTATTGCTGGTGGCGCTTCAATTTTCTTAATCGTTACGGATGTTTTGTTACCAGAAGCGAAAAAGAGTATTACCCAAGCGATTACGCTAACAATTATTTCAATTATTGCTTTCTCAGCGACTGCAGGCGTTGTCGGTGGTGGTGGTGTTGGTGACCTAGCCATACGCTATGGTTATTACCGTTATGACACCTTAACGATGATTGTGACAGTGGTTGTCTTAATCATTATCGTACAAATTGTTCAGTGGGTCGGCGACCGACTCGCAAACAGAGCGGAGGATAAGTAATGAGAGGTATTATAACATTTTTACTTGGTACACTTTTAGTCATCGTTCTAACAACAGTTTTACTCCATGAAGATGAAGGTGAAGTAATAACTATTGGTGCATCTAGCGGACCATTTGCAGATATGGCAACCTATGCTTTAAAACCAGTACTGGAAGATTCAGGTTATTCAGTTGAAGTCATTGAGTACAGTGACTATATTCAACCCAATAATGCTCTAGCCAATGGTGATATTGACGCGAACCTCTTCCAAAATGTTCTCTTTATGGATAGTTATAATGAAGAAAATAATACTGAATTAAAGAATATCATTCAAGTACCAACGGCGCCCATGGGGCTATACAGTGGAACATTCGACAGTATAGAAAGTAT
Source organism: Jeotgalicoccus marinus DSM 19772 (assembly GCF_000425825.1). Taxonomy (GTDB): domain Bacteria; phylum Bacillota; class Bacilli; order Staphylococcales; family Salinicoccaceae; genus Jeotgalicoccus; species Jeotgalicoccus marinus. Next base: position 111,287 of record NZ_AUEE01000006.1, on the reverse strand, counting down.
TACTTCGGGAAGTGAAGTGGCTCTGCCTTTAGACCCTGTTAATGCTTCACGAGGTTTCTTAACTTTACAAGATGCTGGCCTCATAACTATTAGTGAAGATGCTGATATGTTTGCCATTGAAGAAGCAGACATTATTGATAACAAGAAAAACTTAGAATTTATCTTCCAAGATGCTGGTCAACTTCCTAGAAGTGTCGATCAGATTGGTCTGTCTCTAGTGCCTGGGAACTTTGCACTTGCGAGTGATATGAAGCTAGAAGATGCTTTGTCATTAGAGAATATGAACGAATATTTTAGAAATCAAATAGTGATTAATGGTGAAGACGCTGGTAGCAAAATGGAGGAAGACCTTATCAATGCTGTAGAATCAGACGAATTTAATGAAGTCATTGATGCGGATTTCCAAGGTTTCGATAAACCAAAGGAGGATGAATAATGGCGAGTGATTTATTGGATAGTTTAAGTCCGAGCTACTTTTCTAGCATGATGAACAAAAAATTAGAAACAGGGGAAAAACCACTCTTAAATCTAGCAGTGGGTATCCCTGATGGTCTAACACCAAAAGTTATTACTGATGCTGTTAAGGTTGCGATTGATAAGGAAGAAAACCAAAAATATGGTGCTTTTCGTGGTAAAGAAGAATTGAAAACCAGTATTAAAAACTTTTACAAGAGAACTTATGATGTCGATTTAAATGATGAGAATATCGCAATTTTATTTGGTACAAAAAACGGCTTGGTTAATTTCCCACTTGCACATTTAAATCCTGGCTCTGGAATTATGTTGCCAAACCCAGGATATGCCGATTACATTACAGCTGTTGAATTAGCGGGGGCAAAGGCCATCGATATGCCTTTACTTGAAGAAAATAATTATTTACCAGATTTCGATGCCCTTGAAAGAGAACTTAAAGAGACGGATTTAATTTATTTAAACTATCCTTCTAATCCAGTCGGTGCAGTTGCAACAAAAGAATTTTTCGACGAAACAATTGAACGCTTTAAAGGTACGAATACACAAATCCTTCATGATTTCGCCTATGCAGCATTTGGTTTTAACGAACAACATCCGAGCATATTAACGAGTGATAAAAATCTTGAACAATCCATTGAAGTCTACTCACTGTCAAAAGGATTTAATATGTCAGGTTATCGTATAGGATTTGCTGTCGGCAATAAGGACATGATTGAAAGCATTAATAGATTCCAAGATCATACAAATGCTGGTGTCTTTGGTGTCACTCAGGATGCAGCAGTGGCAGCCTTAGATCATGCAGATGAACTGATACCAAAACAAAATGAAATCTTTAACAAGAGAAAGACATATATTAATGAAGCTTTAAGGTCATTAAATATTCCAATTCAACATATCGACGGGGGTATCTTTGGTTGGATTAAAGTACCGGACGGATTTACAGGTGAAACATTCGTTGAGTATTTATTAAAGGAACAGTCGATTTTGACTACGCCGGGTATTCCATTCGGTAGCCGAGGGACGAATTATATTAGAATATCTTTAGCCGTAGAGAATTCGATATTACAAACTTTTGTCGACAGGCTAAAAGAGATTAAAAATCTCTGGTAAGTTTAGTGCTAGTCCCTTATTAAATGTGTTATTATTTATTTCAGATATATTTTATTGGGGGCGGACGGAGAGTGACTAAGTTTTTTAATAGAAACCGCTTGCTCATCGTACTATTTGGGATCATTGTTTTGATTGCCTTAATAGGGTTTTCATTAACAGACCGTAGTACGACGACAAAAGCTGAACAATTTACTGGCGATGCGGTCGCAACTACACAAGAAACCGTTAATGCACCATTTGGTTTTATCGGCAATATATTTTCAAATTTTTTTAATATGTTTGGTGCAGTTGAAGAGAATGAAGAATTAAAAAAACAACTAGATATGTTACCGCAACTACAGGCGGATAATGAGCGGTTAACTGAAGAGAACCAAAAGCTTCAAGAAGCCCTAGACGTTAGTTCTAATATGGATTATGAAACAATTAATGCAAATGTCATTTCAAGATCTCCTGACCAGTGGTTAAACTCTTTTACTATCGATAAGGGTGAGAAGGATGGTCTAAAAGAAGGTATGGCTGTATCAACTTCTAAGGGATTGATTGGTATTGTTAATAGGGTGAACGGTGGTTCAGCCTTTGTAGAGATTATTTCATCCAATGCGTCTCAAAATAACCTATCTGTAGAGGTCAAACATGGTGACGAGACAGTTTATGGTAACATTAGAAATTTTAATACAGACAAAAATGTTTTAGTTATCGAAAACATTAAAAATCAGGTAACGATAGAACAAGGTGATGAGGTCTATACTTCTGGATTAACAGGTTCTTTACCTGAAGGGATTGTGATCGGTAAGGTAGTAGAAGTAGAAAATGATGAGTATGGTCTGAGTCAAAATGCTTATGTCCAAATGAACAGCGACTTAAATGACGTGGATACGGTGTTTGTTTTAAAACGAGATCCTGAATCATTGGAGGACTAAATCATGCAGATGATTGTCATCTTCATCTTGGGAATTATACTCATGTACATCGATATGACATTTACAGCTTTTAGTCCCATGATGTTGTTTGGTGTTGAGGTATACTTTGTACCTAAGTTCTTATTTATGTATATTTTACTTCTCACTATTTATGCGGGACCAAAAGTAAGCATGTTTTTCGCGCTACTGTTCGGCGTCATGCTCGATGTCTATATCGGTTCGATTTATGGGATCTATAGTTTTGGGTTTATTGCTTTTGTTATATTCATGCAAACAGCATTTCGCGTATTTTACCGTGACTTTGTAGCTATGGCTTTTGTTGTATTGCTGAATTCGTTTTTCTTTGATTTATATCAGTATCTTATCTATCGTATTTTAGAATTTATTTCTATGCCATTCTTTGATTATATTGCCTTAAGAGCAATACCGAGTGTATTGGTTAATGCGATTATGTTTACAATTATATATGTCTTAGCCATACAAACAGCAAAAGTGAGAAAAGAATTACGTAGTAACAATTGACATGGTGGTACAAAATTTGTATAATACAGTAGTTGATGAAAAGTGAACATCAACCGCTCATATATAGGTCTAAGCGGGAAACCCACCTATAATGGCGTGTCTTAAAAAATAGGAGGTGTAAGTATGTTTGCAATCATCGAAACAGGTGGAAAACAAGTAAAAGTTGAAGAAGGACAATCAATCTTCGTTGAAAAAATCAACGCTGAAGAAGGTGCTTCATTCACATTTGACAAAGTACTTTTTGTTGGTGGAGACAGTGTTAAAGTTGGTGCCCCAACAGTTGAAGGTGCTACTGTTGAAGCAACGGTTGAAAAACACGGTCGCGGCAAGAAAATCAACATTATCAAGTTCAAACGTAGAAAGAACTATAGCCGTAAGCAAGGTCACCGTCAGCCGTACACGAAATTAACAATCGGCAAAATCAACGCATAATGATTAAAGTAATCATCGCACGTAACAGTGAGTCACAAATTACCGAATTTACTATGACAGGTCACGCGGACTATGATGTCCACGGTAAGGATCTAGTTTGTGCAGGTGCTTCGGCAGTTGTTTTCGGTTGTGTCAATGCACTATTTGCACTCACTGCAAGTGAACCTGACGTCGACATGGCGGATGATGGCGGATACTTAAGTATGAAACTTGAAAATCCGGATGACGACAAAGTTCAATTGATTTTGGAAACTATGATTGTTTCATTGAAGACTATTGAATCAGAATATACGGAATTTATAAAACTTGAATACAAGTGAGGTGTATTTACATGCTAAAATTAGACTTACAGTTCTTCGCATCGAAAAAAGGTGTAGGTTCGACTAGAAACGGTCGTGACTCAGAATCAAAACGCCTTGGTGTCAAAAGACAAGACGGTCAATTCGTAACTGGAGGATCTATTATCTTCCGTCAACGCGGAACTAAAATTCACCCAGGTGAAAACGTAGGACGCGGGGGAGACGACACACTATTCGCTAAAATCGATGGTGTTGTTAAATTCGAACGTGTTGGACGCGACAAAAAACGTGTTTCTGTATACCAGGAGGCGAAATAAGACTATTGTGGCATCAGCTTCTGCTGATGCCTTTTTTTATGAGTGCTATAATATAAATTAGAGAAAAATACATGGAGGTGAATCTATGTTTATAGATTACGTATCCGTCTTTTTAAAGGCTGGTAATGGTGGTAATGGCTTAGTTGCTTACCGCCGAGAAAAGTATATACCGCTGGGTGGACCAGCAGGTGGCGATGGTGGTAATGGTGCTGACATTATCATGGAAGTTGACGAAGGTCTTAGAACTTTGATGGACTTTAGATTCCAGCGTCATTTTAAAGCAACTCACGGTGAAAATGGTATGAATTCTAATATGCATGGAAAAAATAGTGCGCCGTTAGTATTAAAAGTACCACCAGGTACAATTATTAAAAATAAAGAAACTGGTGAGACACTTGCTGACTTAGTTGAACATGGTCAACAAGCAGTCATCGCTAAAGGTGGACGCGGCGGCCGTGGAAATTCAAGATTTGCGACCAGTCGTAATCCAGCACCTGATTTTGCCGAGAACGGTGAACCAGGAGAAGAATTAGAAGTTACTATGGAACTTAAAATGATGGCAGATGTGGGTATAGTCGGTTTTCCAAGTGTAGGTAAATCAACATTGCTTGGAACTGTATCACAAGCTAAACCCAAAACAGGCGACTATCATTTCACAACCTTACAACCCAACTTAGGTGTAGTGTCTACACAGGATGGACGTACATTTGTCATGGCAGATATGCCGGGATTAATTGAGGGTGCATCAGATGGTACTGGTCTTGGTCATCAGTTCCTGAGACACATTGAGCGTACAAAAGTGCTTGTTCATGTTATTGATATTGCTGAGGTAGATGGTCGGGATGCGATTAGTGACTATAAGACGATTCGCCAAGAGATGGAACTGTTTAATGCAGAACTTCTAAATCTTCCTGAAGTTATTGCATTAAATAAAGTTGAATTAATCGATCACGATAATGAAATTATCAATCATTTTAAGGCTGGCATTGACTCAGATAGTGATATTGTGGAAATATCAGCAGCAACAGGTGAAAACCTAGATGAATTACTTTATAAAGTTGCAGGCTTACTTGAGAGTCAACCTGTAGTGAAAGAAGAAATCGAAACGGAAAGCCGTGTAATTTACCGACACGAAAAAGATCCTGATCGCTTTGAAATTACTAGAGATGACGACGGTGCTTATGTCGTATCTGGACACTCGATTGAACGTCTCTTCATGATGACTGACTTTAACCGAGAAGCAGCGGTACGTCGTTTTGCAAGACAGATGCGTACAATGGGAATTGATGATGCCCTTCGTGAACGTGGCATTAAAGCAGGAGATATCGTTCGTATATTAGGCGGAGAGTTTGAATTTGTAGAATAGGTGAATATAATGTACCAATATATAAAAGGACAACTCACAGAAGTAAAACCGACAGGTGTCACTGTCGAAAACAGTGGTATTGGCTATCATTTATTAGTCGCGAATCCATTTCGTTTAGAGCAGTATATTAATACGGAAGTTAAAATTTACACTGAGTTTATAGTGCGTGAGGATGCACAGCTACTATACGGTTTTATGGCTGAGGATGAAAAGGACTTGTTTAATTCACTCTTGAAGGTAACTGGAATTGGGCCAAAGAGTGCCCTTGCAATACTTGCTTCGGCTTCGCCGAGTGATATCATTCGTGCCATAGAGAACGAAGATAGTGCCTTTATGCAGAAGTTTCCTGGTATCGGTAAAAAGACTGCGAGTCAAATTATCTTAGACTTAAAAGGCAAACTGCAAATTACTGACAATGTTGAAGAGACTAATAAGTCTGTGACTACGAATGATTATCTAAGTGAAGCACTCTTAGCACTAGAGGCTTTAGGGTACTCAAAGAGAGAACTTACAAAAGTTGAAAAGAAACTTGCTGATGAAACATTGGAATCAGTTGATGCTAACGTAAAACGAGGCTTAAACTTATTATTAAACTAATGGTAGGAGTGACATTATGGATGAACGTATTCTCGATGAACATGAACACGGTGATGAAGCGTCCTTAGAACTCTCGCTACGGCCGGTTAAATTATCACAATATATCGGACAGCATGCCATTAAAGAAAATTTAAATGTCTTCATAAAAGCAGCAAAGATGCGTGAAGAAGCACTTGACCACGTTATCTTACATGGCCCACCAGGTTTAGGTAAAACGACATTGGCAAACATCATTGCTGCTGAGATGGATGTAAACATCAAGACCACCTCAGGACCAGCAATTGAACGGGCAGGCGATCTTGCTGCGATCTTATCTAGTCTAGAACCTGGCGATGTGCTCTTTATAGATGAGATTCATAGAATTCCGAGAGTCGTTGAAGAGGTCTTATATTCAGCTATGGAAGACTTTTTCATCGATATCGTCATCGGTAGTGGTGATGAAGTGAGAAGTATAAGAATTGACTTGCCACCCTTTACGCTTGTTGGTGCCACAACGCGCTTCGGTTCTTTATCTGCACCGCTAAGAGACCGCTTTGGAGTGCAACTTAGGTTAGAATATTACGATCTTGAAAGTCTTAAACATATCATCGAACGTACTGCAGATATATTTGAAGTCACATTGCCGACAGATAGTATGAATGAACTTGCGAGACGCTCTCGTGGTACGCCTAGAATTGCCAACCGTCTACTCAGACGTGTGAGGGATTTTTCTATGGTAAAAGAAGAGGATGAAATTACTTTAGAGACTACGAACCATGCTTTAAAAGTCTTAGAAGTTGATCCAGAAGGCTTAGAACCTGTGGATCACAAAATAATGCGGACGATTATTGACACATACGGTGGCGGTCCAGTTGGACTAGAAACAGTTGCAGTCTCGATTGGTGAGGAAGTTGTAACATTAAATGATGTGTACGAGCCTTATTTAATTCAACGCGGATTTTTAGAACGTACACCGAGAGGACGTAAAGCGACTGCTAAATCCTTCGAATATTTTAAAGACAACAAAACGAACTAAGTTAAAGTGGAGGATACACATGAAGTTAGACGAATTTGATTTCGACTTACCTGAAAATTTAATTGCGCAGACACCTTTAAAAGAGCGTACACATTCTCGTTTACTCGCAGTCAATAAATCGACCGGTGAACTTTCAGACAAACATTTTTATAATGTGACGGATTATTTTAAGCGCGGCGACGTGCTCGTGTTAAATGACACAAAAGTCTTACCGGCACGTCTATTTGGTGTTAAAGAAGATACTCACGCCAAAGTAGAGATGCTACTTTTAAAACCGATAGAAGTCGGTTATGAGGTGCTTCTAAAACCCTCTAAAAAGGTTAAAGTGGGAACGAAAGTGATCTTTGGTGAAGGGCGTTTAATTGCGGAGTGTGTCGAGAAATTTGATGAAGGTATTCATCATATGAAGTTGAGTTATGATGGCATCTTGGAAAATGTCTTAGATGAACTCGGTGAGATGCCTCTACCACCTTATATTAAAGAAAAGTTAGAAGATAAGGACCGCTACCAAACAGTCTTTGCACGGGAGTCAGGTTCTGCTGCTGCACCAACTGCTGGCTTACATTTTACTAAAGACTTACTTAGTGAAATCGAAGAATTAGGCATAAAAATTGTCTACATTACCTTACATGTTGGTCTCGGTACCTTTAGACCTGTTTCAGTAGACACGGTTGAAGATCACGTTATGCATAGTGAGTTTTACACCATGACTGACAATGTGGCAAAAACTTTAAATGAAGCAAAACAAGCTGGAAATAACATAATCAGTGTGGGTACGACGAGTACAAGAACACTTGAGACTATTATGCATGATCACGGGGAATTTAAGGCAGCATCAGGATTCACAGATATTTTTATTTATCCTGGGTTTGAATATAAAGCTGTCGATGTATTGATTACTAACTTCCATTTACCTAAGTCATCGTTAGTTATGTTAGTGTCCGCATTTGCGACAAAAAATAATATTTTAAATGCTTACCACCATGCAGTAAATGAAGAATATCGTTTCTTTAGTTTTGGTGATGCAATGATTTTATATTAAAGAGGTGACAAAATGGCTATACGTTATGAACATATAAAAACTTGTAAACAAACTGGTGCACGTCTAGGAAAGCTTCATACACCGCATGGTGTTATCGACACGCCAATTTTTATGCCAGTTGGCACACTCGCAACAGTTAAGACGATGACACCGGAAGAACTCGCTGATATCGGCTCACAGATTATTTTATCAAACACTTATCACCTCTGGCTACGTCCGGGTAATGAAATTGTTAAAGAAGCGGGTGGCCTTCATAAATTTATGAACTGGGATAAGCCAATCCTTACTGATTCTGGTGGTTTCCAGGTCTTTAGTTTGAGTCATAGAAGACAAATTACTGAAGATGGTGTGCACTTTAAAAGTCATTTAGACGGTAGAAACTTATTCCTAGGACCTGAAGGTGCTATGGATATCCAACATGACCTCGGTTCAGATATCATGATGAGTTTTGATGAGTGTGCTGAGATTCCATCAACACATGATTACGTCAAACAGTCTGTAGAAAGAACATCTCGATGGGCTGAAAGAGGCTTGAATCACCACATTAAAAAAGGACACGATAAACACCAGGCACTCTTTGGTATCGTCCAAGGTGGAGAATATAAAGACCTCCGTGAACAAAGTGCCAAAGATTTAGTGTCTATGGACTTTCCAGGCTATTCAATTGGAGGCTTATCCGTTGGAGAACCCAAACCAACGATGTATAGAGTCCTTGAAGAAACCGTACCCTTATTACCTGAAAATAAGCCAAGATATTTGATGGGTATCGGATCTCCAGACGCTTTAATCGAAGGTGTCATTCGTGGTGTGGATATGTTTGACTGTGTCTTACCGACACGCATCGCTAGAAATGGTACTACAATGACATCACAAGGACGAGTCGTAGTTAAGAACAAAGTCTATGAGCGAGATTTTACACCGCTAGACCCGAACTGTGATTGCTACACTTGTAAGAATTATACGAGAGCATACATACGTCACCTGTTCAAGGCGGATGAAATTCTCGGTTTACGACTTACTACTTATCATAACTTGTATTTTCTGTTAAACTTGATGAAAGATGTTCGAACTGCAATTTTAAATGATAACTTACTAGATTTTAAAGAAGCATTTTTCGAATCTTACGGATTGAATAAAGAAAATCCGAAAAATTTCTAAGCAGGAGGAAGCAGCTAGATGGAATTATTAGTTACATTAGCGCCGATAATCGTCTTAGTACTTGTTATGTACTTCTTGATGATTCGCCCGGCACAGAAGAGACAAAAAGAAGTTCAAAACATGCAAGCTAATCTTCAAAAAGGCGATGACATCATTACAATTGGTGGAATGCACGGTACAATTGAATCATTCGACCAAAAACATATGTACGTGCGTACAGATGAATCAGTTGTCATTAAATTTGACCGAATTGCCTTAAAAGAAGTAGTTAAATAATTAAAATAAAGTCGACTGTAGTCGGCTTTTTTTATATTTATCTTTCTTTTCATTAGCGTTATAATGAACTCACTGTTGAAACTAGAGGTGTAGTAGTGAAAAAGAAAATTAATAAAATAATAATTGCATTGATGATTGTTGTCGTGTCATTTACGACAATTGGTTTAACGTTAAAAGATGTCTTAAAAGACGTCAATTTAGGTTTGGATTTACAGGGTGGTTTCGAGGTACTTTATCAAGTTGATCCTTTAGAAGAGGGGGATACGATTGACGATAGTGCTGTTGAATCGACCGCATCAACGTTAGATTCACGTGTTAACGTGCTCGGTGTATCACAACCAAGTATTCAAATCGAGGATAATAATAGAATTAGAATACAGCTAGCAGGTGTAGAAGATCAGCAAGAAGCACGTGAATTATTAAGTACACAGGCAGAACTGACCATCCGTGATGTTGATGATAATGTTTTACTTTCTGGTAAAGACTTAGTTCAGGGCGGCGCATCTCAGGGCTATGATGAACTGAATAATGCAATGGTGTCACTTGAACTACGTGATAGTAATAAATTTAAGGAAGTCACTGAGGAAATTTCTTCTAAACCACAAGGTGAAAACCTGATGGTGATTTGGATGGACTTTGTAGAAGGTGAAGATTCATTCGCCGAAGAAGTTCAAAAGGAAGACCCTAAATTTATCTCTGCACCGACTGTTTCACAACCGATTAATTCTTCAGATGTCATGATTTCTGGCGGATTTGACGGTCAAGAAGGTGTAGAACGTGCACAAAATATTGCAGCACTATTAAACTCTGGTTCATTACCTGTTAAATTAACTGAGATTTATTCGACTTCAGTTGGTGCACAGTTTGGTGAACAAGCTCTAGATGAAACGGTCACTGCTGGATTGATTGGTGTTGCTTTAGTATTTATATTTATGATTTTCTTCTATAGAGTACCTGGCATCATTGCGGCGATTACTCTAACAATCTATATCTATCTTACATTAGTTGGCTTTAATGCAATCAGTGGTACATTGACCCTCCCAGGTATTGCGGCAATCATACTCGGTGTTGGTATGGCTGTGGACGCGAACATTATATTATACGAGCGATTAAAAGACGAGATTAGGATTGGCCGAAGCTTAAAACAAGCGTATAAAAAAGCAGCATCTTCATCCCTATGGACGATTGTAGATGCGAACTTAACAACATTAATCGCTGCTATTGTGCTCTTTATATTTGGTACTAGTAGTGTTAAAGGGTTCGCAACAATGCTACTCTTATCAATTCTAATGAGTTTTATTACAGCAGTAGTCTTAACGAGAGTGCTAATGAATTTAATCGTTAATTCAAATTACTTTAATAAAAAAATAACCTGGTTTGGTGTAGCTAAAAAGAACATTCATAATATTACTGAAGGTAAAGACATTCAAGATCTTTCATCAATTTGGGATCGTTTTGACTTTGTCAAACATGCCAATAAGTTCTTTGCCCTTAGCGGTTTAATGATTGTAGCGGGTATTGTGATTCTCTTTATTTTTAAACTAAATTTAGGTATCGATTTTACAAGCGGGACACGTGCTGATATTTCGACAAATGGTAATGTGACTGAAAGTGAAGTCACAGAAGAGCTCAGTGACCTAGGGGTTCCAGCAGAGTCAATTACAATGTCAGGTGAGGATACATTTGTAGCACGCTATGCGACTGATTTGAATCAAGAGGAAGTCACTGACTTACAAAATCACTTTAATGAACTTTATGGTTCAGAACCAATGATTAGTACGGTGAGTCCTGTGATTGGTCAGGAGCTTGTACAAAATGCAATAGTAGCCTTAATTATTGCTTCGATTGGTATTATCATTTATACGTCGATTCGTTTTGAATGGCGAATGGCGCTTCCAGCAGTACTTGCGCTCTTACATGACGTCTTTATAATTATTGCAGTTTTCTCTATCTTAAGGCTTGAGGTTGATATAACTATCATTGCAGCAGTATTGACCGTCGTTGGTTATAGTATCAATGATACAATTGTTACTTTAGATAGGATTAGGGAAAATAATAGAAAAGTTAAAGTATACCGAAGTGAAGCTGAAATTAATGAAGTCATCAATCGTTCCTTAAGACAGACAGCGACAAGATCAATTAATACAGTATTGACAGTTATTATAGTTGTCGTCCTCTTGGTACTATTTGGAGCGACTTCAATCTTTAACTTCTCACTAGCTTTACTCATTGGTTTAATCAGTGGTGTATATTCTTCATTCTTCATTGCTATTCAACTATGGGGAGTGCTTAAACGTAGACAGCTTAGAAAAGCAGGTGGAGAATTAGTTGTCTATACTGATAAACCAAAAAATGATGATAAAGTGGTAGTATAATATTAGTACATTCAAACGTCCGGTTACGCCGGGCGTTTTTTAAGAGGTGATTGAGTGTTTACGTCAAAATTTACATGGCAAGTAAGAGAACGAACGAGCCAAATTGAAGATCAGCTAATTAAAGAATATAAATTAAACCATTTAGAGCAGACATTACTAGAAAATCGTGGCTATACATCAAGCGTTGAAGTGGAGACAATTCTAAATCCACAAACTTATAATTGGCAATATATCCCGAACATCCAGCATGCTATCAATATAATTAACACCCATCTTGAAAATAATAGTCGCATCTTAATTTATGGAGATTACGATGCTGATGGTATTACATCTACTGCTATGCTGTATGACGCTTTAAGAGGTAAAAGTGACAATGTATCTTATTTTATTCCAAACCGTATAGAACATGGTTATGGGCCGAACTATGATTTTTTTGAATTTGAAGTTGTGGGCAACGTCGATTTAGTTATTACTGTAGATAATGGTGTGGCACACAGTGAAGAGATCGGTTTATTAAGAGATAATGACATTGAAGTTGTCGTTATTGATCACCATAGTTTTTCAGAAGAAATTCCAAATGCAACCATTGTTCACACTGACTATAAAGAGAGTGCCTATCCCTTTAAGGAACTCGCAGCAGCAGGTGTGACATACAAGGTGATTGAAGGTTTAGACTTAATGAAAGACCAATATCTCGGTTTACTTGCTATTGGTACTGTGGCAGATATTGTCTCAATGACAGATGAAAACAAAATGTTAGTAAAAGCAGGCTTAAAAGTGCTGAACGAACAACTTCCACTTGGATTAAAATCATTACTTAAAACGAGTAATCACAGTGGATTGATTGATGAAGAGACGATAGGTTTTACAATCGCACCTAGACTGAATGCAACAGGTAGAATCGATGAGGCTTCTATTGGTGTAGAACTCCTACTCACCGAGGATGAAAACCAGGCTTATGAACTGTCAAGTGTGGTTGATGGTTTAAATACGGAGCGTAAGGCACTTGTAGAAACTATATACAATGAAGCGGTACAACAGATAGATGAGAGTAATGAAATTAATATTGTTATTGGAGAGACCTGGCATCATGGTGTATTAGGTATAGTCGCTTCTAGACTCACCGATGCTTTTGGAAAACCAGCTATCGTCTTAAGCCGAGACTTTGAGCTTTTTAAAGGCTCTGCACGGTCTATAGACGGTGTAAACTTACTTGAAGCGTTGAGGAAGTACCCTGAGTATTTCGAATCCCTGGGTGGACACTCTCAGGCACTCGGTCTAGCGATTTACGAGAGTGGAGCAGAAGAATTTAAAACGACCGTTACTGACCACTTCAACAATTTGAACTTGAAGTTAAAACCAGTTAAATTTATAGATTATAAAATTACTAAAGATAATTTGACCATGAAAGATTTTGAACGACTGTCTAGACTCAAACCGTTTGGTAAAGACTTTAACGTACCCACATTCATGATTACTAATCAAACAATCAAGAGCATTCGCCAAGTTGGTAAAGATAAGACACATATTAAAATTAATTTAGATGATACGGATATTGATATCATAGGTTTTAAATTTGGTAACTTATATAATGAAGTACAAGTAGGAGACCGGATTTCTCTTATCGGCACTTTAGATATCAATGAATTCAATCATAAGAGAAGTCTTCAGATGATTCTTTCAGATGCAAGAGTGGATGACCTACAGATATTAGATATGAGGGCGAAAAATGACCAAGACTTCTCACTAGTATCTAAAGAAGATACCTTTCTAACGTCTGATGTAAATGAGACGGAAAAAGGAAACTATTTTGTTTACGGTGAGGAATTACCTTTAGCAATGGACACACTTGTACTTAGAGATATTCCTTACTCCCTTTCGGCACTAAAAGAAAGTTTATCCGGTATTCAAGCCTCTAAAATCATCGTTATTTTTAACGATAAAAATGAGCTCTTCTTTGAAGGTTTACCTAGTAAACAAATTATTGAAAAGACAGATGCAGTCATTAAAAAAGCCGAGAATGGGTCAATCGACCTTACAATTCATGCACCGTACCTAGCTAGTAAACTTGATATATCTATGAAGAACTTGAAAAATATTATAGATATTTTAGTGGATTTAAGCCGTATTACGTTAGAACATGGTATAGTATATAAGGATAAAATCAAAGATGATATTGATATTGAACAGAGCGTGCATTTAAGACGCTTGACTGATAAAATTGAAGCGGAAGCAAAATTAAAAATGTCATCTGGGATTAAAATGAAAGATTATTTACGGACATTAATTACGACGTAAATGTGGAGGAAATTATGGATTTAAAACAGTATGTATCAGAAGTAGAAGACTGGCCGAAAAAAGGTGTCAGTTTTAAAGACATTACAACAATAATGGATAATGGTCCAGCATATAAGTATGCCACTGATCAGATTGTTCTTTATGCGAAAGAAAAAGATATCGATGTTGTAGTTGGACCAGAAGCACGTGGCTTTATTATCGGATGTCCAGTCGCTTACAGCATGGAAATTGGCTTTGCACCGGTACGTAAAAAAGGTAAGTTACCAAGAGAAGTGTTAGAATATGAATATGAACTTGAATACGGTACAAACGTACTAACGATGCATAAGGATGCAATCAAACCTGGCCAACGCGTCTTAATTACTGATGACTTACTTGCTACAGGTGGGACGATTTTAGCGACAATCAAACTTGTGGAGGCACTTGGCGGTATTGTTGCAGGAATTGCATTTTTAATTGAACTAAAATACTTAAATGGTATGGAACTACTAGAAGGTTATGATACCATTTCCTTAATAACTTACGAAGATTAACTTAAAGCCTGTTTATACAGGCTTTTTTATATAGCAAATGTTTTATTCAACGTTTATTTGTAGTATTATTGTTCTATATCTAATTTAAGAAGGGCGGTCTGATCATGGATAAGGAATACCCATATAGTGCGAAAGACGTATTCAACATGTGCAGTGAATACATAGATGACAGCGATGTCCGTCTTATAAAAAAAGCATATGGTCTTGCAAAAGAAGCTCATGAGGGACAATTCCGTAAAAATTGTCTGCCGTACATTGCACATCCTGTCCAAGTAGCAGGCATTTTAACAGAATTAAAACTAGATGCACCAACCATTATCGCAGGCTTTCTTCACGATGTCGTAGAAGATACGCCGTATACATTTGATGATCTTGTAGAGATGTTTAATGAAGAAGTTGCAGTTATTGTAGACGGTGTAACAAAATTAGAAAAAGTAAAATACCGTTCTCATCAAGAGCAACAAGCAGAAAATCACCGTAAGCTCTTCATTGCTATCGCTAAAGACATAAGAGTTATTTTAGTTAAGCTTGCAGACCGCCTACACAATATGAGAACGTTAAAGGCAATGCCTGAGGAGAAGCAGGTAAGAATTTCTAAGGAGACCTTAGAAATCTATGCGCCACTTGCACACCGACTTGGTATTTCCAGTATTAAATGGGAACTAGAGGATACTTCATTAAGATACATTGAACCTGGTCAGTATTTCCGTATAGTAAGTCTGATGAAGAAAAAGCGTAGTGAGAGAGAAAATGTCATTAATGAAGCAATTGAAAAAATTGACTATGAGCTCACAGACAGTCAAGTCAATCATAATCTGTCTGGACGACCTAAACACATCTATAGTATCTATAAAAAGATGCAAAAGCAGGCAAAGAATTTTGAGCAAATCTTTGATTTACTTGCAATTCGTGTCTTAGTGGACGATGTGAAGGATTGTTATGCAGCGCTTGGTATTATTCATACCATATGGCGACCGATGCCAGGACGATTTAAAGACTATATTGCTATGCCGAAACCGAATATGTATCAATCGCTACATACGACGGTCGTTGGGCCGAATGGAGATCCATTGGAAATACAAATTAGGACCCATGAAATGCATGAAATTGCTGAGCACGGGGTCGCTGCGCATTGGGCGTACAAAGAAGGCGTTGATGCATCGAAAGTATCACTTGATTCTAGGCTAAACTGGTTTAAAGAAATTGTAGGGAATGTTTCTGACAATCCAGATGCCGAAGAATTTATGGCAGCCTTAAAAACTGACTTATTGAGTGATAAAGTATATGTCTTTACACCAGATGGTGATGTCATTGAATTACCTAAAGGTGCCATTCCGATTGACTTTGCCTATCAGGTTCACTCAGAAGTAGGTAATAAGATGGTCGGAGCTAAGGTAAATGGTAAAATTGTTCCGATTGATCACGAGTTAGAAACTGGAGACATCTTAGAAATCAGAACAAGTAAACAATCATATGGACCAAGCATTGATTGGCTAAAAATGGTAAAGACGTCTTCTGCTCGTAATAAGATACGTTCATTCTTTAAGAAACAAGATAAGGCAGTAAATATAGAAAAAGGGCGAACTGCTGTAGAGGCAGAGATTAAAGAACGTGGTTATATTCCTGATGAAATATGGAAAGAAAATTATATTGATGCAGTTTTAGATCGCTATAATTTACGTGAGGCTGATGATCTCTTTGCCATGATAGGATTTGGTGGTGTAACCGTTAATCAAGTAACGAATCGTTTGTTAGAGAAGGTTAAGGCAAAAGAAGCAGAAATTCAATCCAACCATGTTGAAGAGATTGACAGAACTAAGGAATATAAAGATATTGCAACCGAATCCGGTGTCTATGTTGAAGGCATGGATAATATGTTGATCAACTTATCTAAATGTTGTAATCCAATTCCTGGTGATGACATTATCGGCTACATTACTAAGGGACATGGTGTGAAAGTACACGTCAGTACATGTCCAAACATCATCAATGAAACTGAGCGTTTAATTGATGTGGAATGGGTTGGAAACAAAGAAGAAAACAAGCGATATCAAGTTGATTTAGAAATTACTGGTTATGACCGAAATGGCCTGGTCAATGAAATATTAAATTTAATTTCAAGCTTAAAAGTTCCAATTACGAGAGTGAATGGCTTAGCTGATGAAACAAAACAAGCACGGGTAAGTTTATCGATTATGGTACCGAATAAACATGACTTACACCGTGTTGTAGATAGAATTAGACAATTACAAGATATATACAGCGTTGAACGCGTATTTAAGTGAGGGATGACGATGAAGATTGTATTACAAAAAGTATCACATGCACTAGTTAGCAATAACGAAATGTATAATGAAATCAATGATGGCTATTGCTTATTAGTGGGTGTGAGTCAATCATCTACTGTAGCTGATGCCAAAGTACTCGCTAAAAAAATTGCCAGTGCCCGTGTGTTTGAAGATGCAGAAGGAAAAATCAATCGTTCGATTCAAGAAGTAGGCGGTCAAATCTTAAGTATCTCTCAATTTACCTTATATGCTTCACTGAAAAAAGGGAATCGACCGAGCTTTACCGATGCCGCATCTGGTGACGTGGCAAAAGATCTGTACCAAGTATTCAATGAAGGTCTAAGAGATGAAGGACTCATTGTTAAAGAAGGTTTCTTTGGTGAACATATGGACGTTAGAATTGTAAATGACGGTCCGATTACACTCATCTATGAAGCTGTGGATGGAAAAATAGTCTGATGAATACGATCAAAGCATTTTTTAAAAAAGTAGTTTCGAATATTTTATATTTCTTAAAATATAAAAAACATTTATATGTAAAGCCTTTATTTATTTTAATTATTGCAGTTGGAATTTTATATTTAGCTGTTTATATATATAGAACAGTGATTCATGAACCTGAACAAAAAATTACTATGGATTTTTCAAATGAAACAGAAGCACCAACCTATGATTTGAGTGGAATCACTGTGGCGCTTGATCCTGGCCATGGCGGTGAAGATCCGGGTGCACCAAGTAAATACGGAGAAAATGAAGATAATGTCGTCTACTCGATTGCTTCTAAATTACAAACTACTTTAGAGGATTCAGGTGCAGAAGTCATTATGACTCGCAGTGAAGAAGAAACGAAGAGTTTAGATGATAGGAAGGTTGAAGCAGATTTATTTATAAGCTTACATAGTGATGCTTTTGATGATCCTGCTATATCTGGTTTTACTACTTTTTATACTTATCCAGAACAAGAGGCCTTTGGTCAACATTTAAACGAAGCCTTAGATCGACATTCATTCCTTTATAATCGTGGAAATCAAACGATGAACTATCAGGTCACTTGGCAGTTAGATTATCCTGGGGTTTTAGTTGAACTTGGTTATCTTTCAAATGAGTTTGATGATTATATTTTAAATGAACCGGAATATCAAGATAAGATGGTGACAGCCTTAATAGAAGGCATAAATTCTTATGTTCATAGATAACTTGACATTAACAATAATTCTGACTATTATTAAGAGACTAATTATAAATATTTCATTTGCAAAGAGAGTATCTATATAAAAGCAAAAGAGAAATTCACCTAGGCTGGAAGTGAATGCTTAAAAAGATATTGGCCGACACTTTGCTCATACATCTGAAAATCAGCGGCAACAACCGTTATCTGTCTTGAGAGTACGATACTCGTACTGAACATAGGGTGGCACCACGACCATTTCGTCCCTTATACCATTTTTGGTATAAGGTTTTTTTATATTTAAATAATTTATTTAGGAGAGATATTATGATTCAAGTACCAAGAGGTACCCAAGATATTTTACCGTCGGAATCTTATAAGTGGCAGTTTATAGAAAAAAAACTAGCTGAAGTTGCTAAAAGTTACAACTATAAAGAAATTCGCACGCCTGTCTTCGAATCAACTGAACTTTTTGTCAGAGGTGTCGGTGGATCAACTGATATTGTCAATAAGGAAATGTATACCTTCCAAGATAAGGGTGATCGTAGTCTAACATTACGCCCTGAAGGTACTGCTCCCGTGGTGAGAAGTTATATAGAGAATAAGATGCAACATGATGTTGAACAACCCACAAAACTTTATTATTTAGCACCGATGTTTCGTTATGAAAGAAAGCAAAAAGGTAGATATCGTCAATTCGTTCAATTTGGTATAGAAGCAATTGGTGTAGAGGATCCATTAATCGATGTTGAAGTCATCAGTATGTTGATGAATATTTACCAATCATTTGGATTGAAAAAGCTTAAGCTTAAGATAAATTCAATTGGTGATATCGATTCAAGAAATGAATATAATAAAGCCTTGGTTGAACACTTTTCTCCAAGGATTGGTGAGTTTTGTAGTGATTGTCAAAGCAGAATTAACACCAATCCGATGCGCATTCTAGACTGTAAGAAGGATAAGGACCATGAACTTGTTCAAACTGCTCCGAGAATGTACGATTATCTAAATAACGAATCAAAAGCATACTTTGAGGCAGTAAAAAACAAACTAGATGATTTAGATATCGAGTACGAAGTAGATTATAATCTCGTTCGTGGTTTAGATTACTACACGCACACTGCCTTTGAGTTAATGAGTGATTCTGAAGGATTCGGAGCCATAACAACTTTATGTGGTGGCGGTCGCTATAATGGTCTCTTAGAGCTGTTAGATGGTCCACAAAAAACGGGTATTGGCTTTGCCTTAAGTATTGAACGTCTACTCCTAGCCTTAGAAGCTGAAGGTATCACAATTCCAGATGAAAGTGGCATTGAACTATATATTTGTACAATGACTGATGAAGCGCGAGATGTTGCAAGTACTTTACTTCACAAGCTTAGAAAAAACAATATTAGTGCAGAGATGGATTATGAAAATCGTAAACTGAAGGCACAGATGAAAGATGCAGACCGAAAAAATGCACGCTATACCATCGTCTTAGGTGATGATGAGTTAA
The DNA here is from genome assembly GCF_000425825.1 of Jeotgalicoccus marinus DSM 19772. GTDB lineage: Bacteria > Bacillota > Bacilli > Staphylococcales > Salinicoccaceae > Jeotgalicoccus > Jeotgalicoccus marinus. The sequence goes on along the minus strand of NZ_AUEE01000006.1, from coordinate 91,599 downwards.
GTAGTGAAGCGGTTGATATCAAAGAAATGGCTACTGGCGATAGTAAAAATGTGAAATTCGACGAATTAATACAATTTTTGGAGGACCAATAAATGACAAGAATATTTTCAAATGAAGTGACCTTAGACAAGGTTGGTGAGCAGGTTCATATACAAGGATGGGTACAAAAGCGTCGTGATTTAGGTGGATTAATTTTTATTGATATGCGTGACTTAAAAGGACAAGTGCAGGTCGTCTTCAACCCAGATGTATCTCTTGAAGCGCTTAAGATTGCAGATACAATCCGTACAGAATATGTTGTAAGTATTCATGGTGAAGTAATCAAACGACATGAATCTCAAGTGAATAAAAATATTCCATCTGGTGACATTGAAATTTTAGCGAGTGACATTGAAATCTTAGCAAAAGCTAAGACGCCACCGTTCCAAGTGAGCGAAGACAAGGTAAATGAAGATACACGCTTAAAATATCGTTATATTGACCTTCGTCGTCAGAAACTACAAAATATTTTACGCACGAGATATAAAATAAATAAAGCTGTCAGAGATTTCTTAGATAAAGAAGATTTCATGGATATTGAAACACCTGTTTTATCGAAATCATCACCTGAGGGTGCGAGAGACTATCTTGTACCTTCTAGAGTACATCCAGGAGAATTTTATGCACTACCACAATCTCCACAAATCTATAAGCAACTATTAATGTTGTCGGGTCTAGAAAGATATTACCAGATTGTTAAATGTTTTAGAGATGAAGATCTACGTGCAGACCGTCAGCCAGAATTTACACAGATAGACATTGAAAAATCATTTACTAACATTGAAGATATGATTGAGATGAATGAACGGTTAATTCAGTTTGTTATGAAAAAGGTTAAGAATATTGATGTGCCTGCACCATTTAGCCGAATCACTTATGATGAAGCAATGGCGAGATACGGTGTAGATAAACCCGATACACGTTTTGCTTTAGAACTACAAGATATTAGTGATTTTGCTAAGACATCAGACTTTAAAGTATTCTCTTCTGCAGTGGAAAGCGGGGGTATAGTGAATGCTTTAGTACTCGAAGGCCAAGCTAAAAACTATTCACGTAAGGATATTGATAAGCTTGAAGCTTTCGTTAAAAATTACGGTGCTAAGGGTCTCGCTTGGTTGAAGGTCAGTGAAGAAGGACTACAAGGTCCAATTGCAAAATTCTTTGATGATGAAAGTCAAGCGGAATTATTTAAAAAACTTGACCTTAAAACTGATGACCTTGTTCTATTCGTTGCAGATAAAACATCTGTTGTACATGCAAGCCTAGGAAACTTAAGAAATAAATTAGGTAAGGATTTAGGATTGATCGATCCAGAACAATTTAATTTCATTTGGGTAACCGACTGGCCATTACTAGAATACGACGAAGAACTTGAGCGTTATTTTGCTGCCCACCATCCATTTACTTCACCTAGAGAAGAAGATATTGACAAACTAGAAACAGCACCTGAAGAAGTAAAAGCAAACGCCTACGACATCGTTTTAAACGGTTATGAGCTCGGTGGTGGTTCGATTCGTATTTCCGACTCAAGTCTTCAAGAAAAAATGTTTAAAGCACTTGGATTTACTGATGAGGAAAGAGACCGTCAGTTTGGATTCTTAATTGAAGCCTTCCAATATGGTGCACCACCACATGGTGGTATTGCCTATGGACTAGACCGTTTTGTCATGCTATTAACAGGATCTGATAACATCAGAGATGTTATTGCCTTTCCTAAGACGCAAAATGCGAGCGACTTAATGATGCAAGCACCTTCTGAGGTTTCTAAAGCACAATTAAAAGAGTTAAATATTGATTTAGACGTTGGCAAATAAGACGAAAATTGTTTACACTTAGACTGAGATGAATTCATCTCAGTCTATTTTTAAAATTATGGAGGCGGGGAATGCAAACATTTGTTGATCCAAATGCAGCGACAATTGAACTCGGCAGTTTAGAGCACATCATTTATTTGATTGGATTTGCTTTAGTTATTGCATTTTTAATCAAGAACAGATGGCGGGTAAAAAAAGAACCTAAAAAGGCAATGGTGATCATACTTTCATTTGCCGTTTTACAGCGCGTTCTGAGTGTCATTTACTTTGTCGGATTCACTGATTATTCATTAACTGAGTCCTTACCATTGCACATTTGCCGTTTAGTTTGCTATCTGATTATCATTCAGTTCTTTGTAAACAAAGCTTGGTTGGATCAAATTATTTTTTATTGGGGAATTTTTGCTTACGCATCATTCATCTATCCTGTAGGCATCTCATCACCATTCCACATGCTTGGTGTAACATTCTTTATCCTGCATAGTTTAATTATCGTATATCCATATATCAGACATGCCATTAATGGCTTTGTACCTAATATCAAAGGTTCAATAATTTCTGCATTAGGTTTTATGGTATATATGACAGTTGCACACTTATTAAATAAATCAATAGGTAGTAATTACTTCTACACTATTGACCGGCCATTCTGGCAAGACTTAGGAGAGTTCGAATATTATATTATTACACTTTCTGGTGTGATGTTTGGTTTTGTTATTGTCGGCATACTGATACAATCAGTTATACCAATGTTCCGTTATATTACAAAGAGTCGATTAAAAGAAAATTAAACTTTATTTATGAAAAACAAGCAGGCAATATAAAAAATGGTATGAACATCCATTGTTTAAGATGTTCACACCATTTTTATTTTGCTACCATAACTTAAAGCCTTTAGCACCTGGAATGTTCTCTGTAAACATTTGTGTGATTGGTACCGTGTAGGCAATTAGTACTAAAAAGGCTGTAATTATAAAGAGCAGCCTCCAATTATCGACCCATCTGACTGGCGGATCATTCTGATCAAGGAATTCTGCGACAGGAAATTCTTCAATTTCATCTGTTTTTGGTCCAGTAATCAATTTCAGGAACATTAGTATTGCGATAATAATTGCAATGAATAAGAAAGAACCCCCGACGGCTTGCATGACCTGATAAGTAATCCATTCTTCTGCGACTGGCGCACCGCCGTATTCAGAGAAGGTTGAACGACGTGGAGCGCCTCTTAATCCTGCAAAGTGCATAGCTGCAGACATAATACCCATACCCAGTGCCCATGTGTAAGCGAGCATCAGTCCCAATCTGTTCGCAATGCGGTCGATTTTATGTCCTGTAATATGTGGAAGTAAAAATAACATTGCTGCGAAGTAGGTAAGTACGACAGGTGCACCTACTGTGATGTGGAAGTGACCCACAATCCAAATCGTATTGTGTACCAATTGGTTCATTTGACCGGATGCATTAATAATACCTCCAAGTCCACCTGGAACGAAGAAGAGCATACCTATAAATACCAGCACAAATCGTGCATCAGACCATGGTAATTTTTTAAACCAATCTAATAAACCAGTGGCGCCTTTGTTACGTCCATAAGTTTCAAATACAGCAAACATACTAAAGGCAGTCATTAAGGATGGAATAATAACCATGAAAGTTAGAACAACTTGTAGTCCTTTCCAAAATGCATCAATACCAGGATCAACGAGTTGGTGGTGAATACCAACTGGGATACTGAAGAATAAGAATAATACAAAAGCAAGACGCGCTAGTTTATCTGAGAATCCTTTTGTACCTAATATTTTTGGCATCACTGCGTACCATACCATGTAAGCAGGTAAGAGCCAGAAGTAAACCAAGGCATGACCAAAATACCAGAATAAGGTACGACTTAGTGTAATATTTATTGTCTCAACCCAACCAACGGACCAAGGAATAAATTGGAATAGTACTGTTGTTGCAACACCTATTGTACAGACATACCACATAAGGTTATTTACAGCTGTCATATAGCTCAGTAAAGGTGTCTTTTGTCCTTTATTCTCTTTGCGCCAACGGAAGTAACGCATCATTTGGCCTAAAGCAGACAACCATGTACCAACGATGACTAGCGTTAATCCAATATAGAAAATAACATGTGCTTGAAGCGGTGCATAAAAAGTATATAAAACTGAAGCTTCATTAGTCGCAATCATCACCGCGGCCATAAGCGTACCGACAGTCATTACCCAAAAGCCAATCCAACCGAGTCGACGTTCTTTGTTGTTTAACGGACCTGCAGTTCTTGAAAGCGCAGCAATTTGAAAGCCCATTATAAAGAAGAATGTCATGACTAAGGCAAGTATAACACCGTGTAATGTTAAAAGTTGATAATAACCGATACCAAAAGGTAATTCGAATTGACCTGAACGTACTAAGGTCTGCAGGAGACCAGCAGATCCACCGATAAGTAAGGCGAATGCAACCCAAAACATGTTTGCTAAAACAAGTTTACTATCTTTAGAATCGACCTTAGTGTGTGGTGCAAACATTTGAGCAGTTGTGAAATTAGTCATTCGTTGTACCTCCATCTACGATTTTCAATTTAGATGTCATATCAGCATGACCGACACCACAATATTCGTTGCAGAGTATTAGATGTTCTCCAGGCTCATCAAAGGTCATATCATATGTGGAAATTAGACCCGGTTCAGCCATCATGTTGATATTTGTCCCAACGACTTGAAAGCCGTGAACAACATCTGGGCTGGTGACATGGACTTTAACTTTAGAACCCACAGGAATTTCAACTTCACCTGGTTCATACATAAAAGCACTCGCAACAAAATATAAATCATAATCATGATCTCCAGAAGTTGCCTCGACGAGTCCGGGCTCTTTAAATCGTTCATCATCTCTGACATGTTCAGGATTTATAGTTTCAATACCACTTGCAGCAGGTGTGTGCCCACCATGGACTGCAGATATACCTAAAATAATTAAAAATATCGCAAGAGAACCGGTCCCAAGCGTAATCCAAATTTTCTCAAACTTGTGCATGTGTTAACCTACATCCTTTCCATGAATAAAATAAATGCACCGAACCAACTGAGTAACATTAAACCTCCGAGAAAAAGTACCATCATAAATGTGCCTCTTAAATCCATATTTTGATGGCTATCTTCTTCGTTCTTTTTGTCTAAATTTTTCTTCTCAGTCATACTTTCACCTTCTTTACGAATGTTTTCTATACATAAATTGTAAGCGAGTAGGCCTCAGAAAAAAGTGATATTTGTCACACTTTATGATAAAATTTACTCAAATGACTGGAGGTTAAATTATGATGAATAATACAATTTTTTATCCTGACCAACTCATTAGTCTTATAGAAACTCACGGCTCAAAAATGAGCTTTAACAAAGGCGATTATATTTATTATCCAGGTGATGAAACAACCTACATATGCACCATTAAAAAAGGACAAGTATTTATTAGTCGTATGCAACCAGAAGGTGTTGAATTGGCCACAAATTTAATTAGTGAGAAAGGCATATTTGGTGCTGTAACACTCTTTTGTGGACCGAAAGTTCATGCAACTTACGCTAAGGCAAAAGTAAATACAGAAATCTATAAAATTTCTAGAAAGAGATTTGAGACTCTAATATTAGAAAATGAAGATATAAAAACAGAATGGATGCACTGGGTAGAGATTGATCGACAACGCTCAATTACTAAAATGCGAGACAATATCATGTACGGTAAAATTGGGGCACTTTGTTCAACTTTAATTCGCTTATCCAATTCATTTGGTGAAAAGACTTCAAAAGGGATTGTAATTAAAACAAAGATTACAAACCAAGAGATGGGGCAATTGTGTGGAACCTCTAGAGAGGTCGTTAATAGATTATTGAGAGAATTAATTCAGCAGGAATTGATTACAATAGAAAATAAAGTAATTACAATACATAACATCGAAAAACTACGACATATGATTAATTGTGAAGACTGTCATATAGATGTTTGCCAAGTATTTTAAAGCGCTTTCAGACTTTTTAGTTTACTTCTATATATTTTGTGGTATTATTATATTAATAGAAATTCCTGAAGAGTTCGTGATGTGTTGAATTATATTTTGACCTAACACCTTTTTAAACGGGAGCCTAATTGGTTTTCTTTCGAAAAACAAGCCTATGAACGCAATAGGACGTTTGGAGTTGGAAACAGGGCACCCACCTGCAAATAGCAGGCCAAAATAATCAACAATAACACACGGCTTATGTTGGGTATTTCGGTAGCCACCAAGTTTTCTTGGTGGTTATTTTTTATGAGAAAAAGCAGTGTGGATTTTCCACACTGCTTTATTTATTTAAATTTTTAAGTTTGCGATAGGTTTCGGTTAAAGTTTGCTCGTATTTACTAATGCCATCATCTTTATAATATCTCTTATTTTTAATCGCATCAGGTAGATATTGTTGACTAACAACATGGTTAGGATAATCATGTGGGTATTTGTAGCCAATGGCATTACCTAATTCCTTAGCACCTTTATAATGTCCATCCCTTAGATGGCGAGGTATTGCACCGGTTTTTCCTTTACGTACGTCAGATAATGCCTGATCAATACTTGTAATTGCTGTATTTGATTTAGGTGTTAAGGCGAGCTCAATTACAGCTTGTGACAGAGGAATACGCGCTTCTGGAAAACCAAGTCGTTCTGCAGCAATTATCGCATCAAGAGTTCTGGATGCGATGTTTGGATTTGCAAGGGAAATATCTTCATAAGCAATGACGAGTATACGTCTTGCAATTGTAACCAAATCACCAGCTTCAATTAAACGTGCTAGGTAGTGAAGCGCTGCATCGACATCGCTACCACGAATAGATTTCTGTAAGGCGCTCATTACATCATAATGCATGTCACCGTCTTTATCGTGTAAGAATGCTGATTTTTGCATACAATCTAAGGCATCTTGCAAGGTGATGTTAACAGTACCATCTTCTTTGTTAGAACTTAAGGCAGCAAGCTCTAGAGCATTTAAAGCACTTCTTACATCACCATGTGAAGAGGAAACAAAGTGTTCAATTGCATCGTCTTCAATTGTTATATTTAAATCAGCTAAACCACGTTCACTATCGTTAAGAGCTCTCTGGATTGCGGTTTTAATATCCTCTGTTTCTAATGGATTTAGTTCAAAAATCTGAGTTCTTGAGCGAATGGCGGGATTAATTGCATGGTAGGGATTGGAGGTTGTCGCCCCAATTAGAATAATCGTACCTTTCTCTAAATGAGGTAAAAGAAAATCTTGTTTAGCCTTATCCAGCCTGTGGATTTCATCTAAGAGTAAGATGACACTCCCGCTCATTTTACCTTCTTCTGCCACAATCTGCATATCTTTCTTAGTATCCGTCACCGCATTTAAAGTGCGGAATTTATATTTAGTTGAACCAGCAATGGCACTTGCTATACTGGTCTTACCAATACCCGGTGGGCCATATAAAATCATTGATGACAATCTTTTTGCGTCGACCATACGTCTTATAATACCACCTTGGCCGACGAGATGGTTCTGACCTAGGACTTCATCAATATTTTGAGGACGCATTCGATAGCTTAACGGTTGGTTATTCATAGTTTTTCACCTTACTTTAAAGATATGTTATATTTAATTATAATACAAAATCTTTATGAACTTAAATTTTAGAGGTGTAACAATGAAAATATCCACTAAAGGTAGATATGGATTATATTTTATGCTGACATTAGCAAAAGAATATGGCATAAAAAAACGTAGTGTAAAATCAGTAGCAATAGAAAGAGATATTAGTGATTTATATCTAGAACAGATTGTTGCTAACTTAAAGAAAGATGGTTTAGTTAAAAGTACAAGAGGTGCGTACGGGGGATATGAACTAAATTATCCACCAAAAGAAATAACAGTAGGGCAAGTGTTCTCTGCAGTAGAAGAAAATGTCATGGTGGTTGATTCCGACGATCATGAGAGTAAAAATGAAAGCTTCTTGTGGAAACGTATTGGTAATGCCGTTAACGATGTGTTAGATCACACGACCTTACACGATATTATCGACAATGATACAGATGAATTTGATGGATATATGTTTTATATCTAAATGTTAAATGCCCCTAGATTAAAAAATCTAAGGGCATTTTTTATATACCTATTCTTTAGAACCTACCTGATTTAACGATTGACCAGAGGAGCCAAATAAACATGCCCATTGCAAAAATAGCTGCAATTTCAATGATAGGTATTCTAAAAATAATACTACCTTCACCGAGTATAGCTGAGCCGACTATAAGTCCTACCATGACAATACTAAAGGCAAGTAAAACAATAGAGAAACTAAGTCGGTTAATGACTCTATCTAGATGTTTTGAAAATTGGGAACGGCCTTTAACATCAATTTCAATCGGTAAATTAGAGTTTTTTAAGCCTTTAGAAAACTGGTGCACATTAGAAGTTACATCTCTAAGTTCTGTACCAATTTGCTGGAGCTCATCGATTTGAAAATCGATTAAGTTTTTAGGGTTATATCTTTCAAGTAATAAAGCCTTACCAAACGGTTCAGCAACGTCCATAATACTAAAGTCTGGATCCAGCTTACTGACGACACCTTCTAGAGTTAAGAGTGTCTTCGCTAGTATTGTGAAGTCTTGAGGTAACTTAATTTTATACTTATTCGCAATGCCAAATAAATCATTGACTGCATCAGAGAAATTCAATTTGGATAAGGGAACATCATAATATTTATCTCTCATGATTTCCGCTTCACGATTTAACTTTTTCATTGAGACATCAGCTGGGACAACACCCATTTTTACGATAGATTTAACAACACCTGATGCATCTTTTTTCATTAATGAAATCAGTAATGAACCAAAGTTATTTTTTAAATCACTTGTCAAGCGACCAATCATTCCAAAGTCTAAAAAGACGAGACTGCCGTCATTTAACACACTGACATTACCTGGATGCGGATCACCGTGGAAGTAGCCATCTTCAAAGATTTGTTTAAAAATTGACTTAGCTAGTGTGTCTGCCACTTTACTTCGGTCAATATTTAATGCATCGAGCTTATCGAATTGGTTTATAGGTGTACCTTTTATAAAGTCCATCACTAAAACTTCTTTAGTCGTATAATCCCAATGAATACCAGGGATGATTACACGACTGTCATGCTTATGAGTTTTACTTATGCGTTCCATATTTCTCGCTTCAATCGTATAATCTAATTCATTGATTAAAGCGGTTGAAAATTCATCGATCATATCGGTAACTTGATAGTTTCTTGCCCACTCAAGATTTGACTCAGCGAGTGTTGCTAAATGCCTGAGAATTTCAAGGTCTGTGCGGACAGTCTTTTCAATATTTGGACGTTGCACCTTAACGGCAACATCTTCACCACTTAATAACATTGCCCGGTGAACTTGACCAATTGAGGCAGACCCGACTGGATCTTCATCAAAGATCATAAATATTTCATCCATTGGAGCGCCGAGTGCATCTTCAATAATCGTCTTCACATTGTCACTCGGAAAACTTGGCACGTGACTCTGTAGTTTTTCAAGTTCTTTAATGAGCTCTGGTGGGAGTAAGTCACCACGTGTAGAAGCAATTTGACCTAGCTTAATAAAGGTGGTCCCCATCGATTCGATAAACAAGCGAATTCTCTCTGCATAGGTTAATTCTTGAACTTCATCATCTTTTTGACAAATTAGTAATCTTCTTGGTAGGGAAATTACCTTATCTAGGCCGAGCTCCTCAATAATATAACCAAAGCCACTTTTTGAAATTGCAATTGCAATTTCTCTGTAGCGATTAATGTAAGACACACGTGTTTGCAGACTCATAAACCATCACTCCTATATGAAAAAACGCTTAAGTCTATTATAGAATAAACTAAAGTAATAGTTAAAGTATAGGACTTAGAAAAACTGATTGAATAATGCTTTAATCGCAGGGACATGATCCTGTGACTGTATGGCAAACATCATACTATATTCAGTCGAACCTTGATTCATCATACGAATATTTATATTGCTGTCAGCAAGTGCGGTAGTCACTCGCTGAACGGTTCCGACCTGCCGAGCCATACCAAGTCCGACAATGAATAAGAGACTAAGATTATCTTCGACTTCAATCCATTCAGGCTCTAGTTGTGTGTCGATATCTTCAATGACACGTTCTAAATTGTCGTTGCCTTCAAATTGATTGGAACGTATGATGATTGAAATATCATCAATTCCTGAAGGCATATGCTCATAAGATATGTTGTAATCTTCAAGTATTTGTAAAATCCGCTTTGTAAATCCGACTTCCTTGTTTAAAAGATACTTGTGTAAGTTTATGGAAATAAAACCTTCATCACATGAAAAGCCGATTACCGGAACTTTTGGATCTAAAGCTCTTTCGGCAACAATTTTTGTTCCTTCAACAGTTGGATCATTTGTATTTCTAATCATGACAGGGATTTTTTCCTGATAGAGTGGTTCAAGCGCTTCATCATGGAAGATACCAAAACCTGCATAGGCTAATTCTCGCATTTCTTTATAGGTGATTTCTTTAATCTTATAAGGATTATCTATAATACCTGGGTGTGCTGCAAAAATATAAGACTCATCCGTATAGTTCTCATAAATATCTGCAGATAGTCCTCGGGCAATGATCGCACCAGTTATATCTGATCCACCTCTCGCAAAAGTGATGATGTCATCATCTTCTGAATAGCCAAAGAATCCTGGAATAACTAAGACATCTTCTTCATAGTCTTTAAGTTTTTTTATTTCATCATAAGATGATTGGAGTAAGCGTGCGTTAGCAGGTGTATTTGAAACGATAATACCCGCTTCTTTTGGAGAGACGTACTTACTCGATAAGCCGAGCGTATTGAGGTATGTACTAATTAATTGAGCATTGAAATCTTCACCAGATGATTTAAGCGCATCGAGTAAATATGCTTGTTCCTCTATATTGTTTAAACGGTCATTTAAGATGGCCTCAAAACTTTCGACTATTTTTGTCTCTAAAGAAAGTTCTTCAGCGATTGAACGATAGCGATCCATGATTTCATCTATTATCTTAGAAGTATCCATATTTGCGACTTTATTTGTATAAAGCGCAATAAGTAGATCTGTGACTTTAACGTCATCATCAAAACGTTTACCAGGCGCACTAACAACTATGGTTTTAATGTCACGATCTTCTTTAACGATTGCTGCAACTTTTTTAATTTGACTTGCATTTGATAAGGAACTTCCACCGAATTTAGCTACTTTCATAATTAACACCTTTTTTTATATATTTTGATTAGTTTATTATATTACAAGAAAAGTTTAGAAAAGTGTAGAGTTTTCTGAATAATGTCTTGAAATTTTTTCAAAACGCATCTAATATGAGAATCTATAACAGATTATTGGAGGTCACTATGGAAAAGAAAATTGCCTTACTCGGAATGGGCACCGTTGGTAGTGGTGTTATCAAATTATTCAGAGAAAATGAAGACTTGATTAAAGAAACAACAGGTCTTACCTTTACCATTACACATATTTTAGTGTCAGATACAAAAAAAGTAAGAGACGTAGATGTATCAGACATGCATGTGACCGATAATATTGAAGAAATTAATTTAGATAACATTGATTTAGTCGTTGAAGTGATGGGTGGTATCAATGATACTAAAGACCTTTTACTACAGATTTTAGGATTAGGCATACCTGTCGTCACTGCGAATAAGGATATGTTAGCAATACACATAGATGAACTAGAGGAAAAAGCAATAGAAGCGAATACTAAGATTCTTTATGAAGCAGCAGTAGCTGGTGGTATTCCAATTATCAATAGTATGAAATATAGTTTAAACAGTAACAAAGTTAATAAAGTGATGGGTATTTTGAACGGTACGACAAACTATATGTTAACTAAGATGAGTGACGAGGGTTGGGATTATGAATTAGCCCTTTCTACAGCTCAAAATATTGGATACGCAGAAGCAGATCCTACAGCTGATGTTGACGGAATAGATGCTGGAAGAAAAATCTTATTGTTAGCAAGACTTGCCTTTCATAAGAAATTTGACTTCAATCAAGTCACTATGTCTGGTATATCTGGTGTGGAGATTAAGGATGTTAACATCGCTAAATCTAATGGCTTTACCATAAAGTTACTTGGGGTAGCTGAAGCGGTAAATGAGGATTATCACTTATCTGTTTCACCAATACTGATATCAAATAACCATCAACTGAGCAGTGTTAAAAATGAAAAAAATGCAGTGTATATTACAGGTAATGGCATCGGAGAAGCAATGTTTTATGGACCTGGGGCAGGAAGTTTAGAGACGGCCTCAGCAGTTTTAAGTGATATGATTAACGTCTTTAATATCGATGTGAATCAACTAACTTTACCGACAAAGACTGCTGCAATTAATAATGGTATAGTTGAAGCAGATTATTATATTCGTTTTAGTGAAGAAATTAAGATGGTTAAAAGTGTCTTAGATAGTGAGAACATTTCATATGAAGTTTTAGATGATGAAAACGCTATTTGTATTATAAAAGATGCTAATGAATCATCGTATAAAACATTTACAAATAAGCTAACGTCAGAAGTTTCATACCAAATATTAGGGGCTGATTTATAATGGCATGGCAAGGGCTAATTAAAGCGTTCGGAGCATATTTACCAATTACAGAACAGACACCTCAACTCACTTTATTTGAAGGTAACACGCCTTTAGTAAAATTAGAAAAAATTTCCGATACTTTAGGCATCGATTTATATGCTAAATTCGAAGGTTTGAATCCTACAGGATCATTTAAAGATAGAGGTATGGTACTTGCAGTTGCAAAAGCTAAAGAAGAGGGTGCACACACTGTAATCTGTGCGTCTACAGGAAATACTTCAGCTTCAGCTGCAGCCTATGCAGCTCGGGCAGGACTTAATGCAATTGTTGTGTTACCTGAAGGTAAGGTAGCAGCAGGGAAAATATCACAAGCGATGATGGCTGGTGCGAAAACGGTATCTATTGATGGTAATTTCGACGACGCCTTAAAAATTGTGCGTAAGATCGCTCTGAAAAATGAGGGTGTAGAATTAGTAAACTCCTTGAATCCATACCGTATTGAATGTCAAAAGACTGCAGCTTTTGAAGTGGTTGATGAATTAGGGAAAGCACCAGATTATTTAGCAATTCCGGTCGGTAATGCAGCTAATATTGCTGCTTATTGGAAAGGATTTAAAGAATACCATGAACAAAAACAATCTGGTTTACCAAAGATGTTTGGCTTTGAAGCAGAAGGGTCAGCTGCAATTGTTAAAGGGAAAGTTATTGAAAATCCAGAAACAATTGGTACAGCGATTCGTATCGGTAATCCAGCTTCCTGGACTAAGGCTGAAAAAGCGAGAGATGAATCAAAAGGTAAAATTGATGCTGTAACAGATGATGAAATTTTATCCGCTTATAAATTAGTTGCACAAACTGAAGGTGTCTTTTGTGAACCAGGGTCCGCAGCTTCTCTTGCAGGTGTCATAAAATCAGTGAATAACGGGTCAATTGAAAAAGGCACAACAGTCGTTACTGTACTTACAGGAAACGGACTTAAAGACCCAGATACAGCGATTGATACAGCTATGGAAAAACCGAAGAAACTACCATTAGATGAACAAGCGATTGTTGATTATATTGAGAGTTTAGGTCAATAATATGAGCGAGTTATCATTCAAAGTACCCGCATCAAGTGCTAACTTAGGACTCGGCTTTGACTCAATCGGTGTTGCAGTTGATCTGTTTTTAACTATTGAAACCACTTTAGCAGATGCGTTTAAAGTGGAATTTAAATCTAAAGAACTAGAAGTATTGCCATCTGATGAGACCAATCTAGTCTTTGAAACTGCATTAAAAATAGCGAAAGATTATAAGCGAACATTGCCACCAATCCATATGATTATGGATAGTGATATTCCACTTTCACATGGCTTAGGATCTTCTTCTAGTGCAATAGTTGCAGGAATAGAAATTGCAAATCATTATTTAGACTTAAATTTAAGTGACCACGAAAAAGTACTAATCGGCTGTCAGATAGAGGGACACCCAGATAATGTGGGCCCATGTATAACGGGCGGTGCTTTTGTGGGCTACTACTTAAATAATGAATTGTATTATTATCATATCGATATTGGGGAACTTGGAATAATTATTAGTGTGCCGGATTATGAGATTAATACTATTGAGGCTAGAGAAGTATTACCAAATGCCTATACAAGAGTAGAGGCAGTGGCGCAAAATGCCCTTGCCAATGTGATGATTCTCGCACTACAAAACCAAGATTATCAGTTAATGGGTCATTTAATGATGAAAGATAGCTTTCATGAACCCTATAGACAACCATTAATTCAGGAATTTGAAGAAATTAAGGAAATGGCACTCAAAAATGGTGCCTTAGCCACAGTAATCAGTGGCGCAGGGCCGACAGTTCTAACATTAGTTGAAGAAAATGATACAAGGGCTGTTTTAAAACACCTACAAACTATTCACTCCTGTGAGCATAGAATTGTGAATGTCTATCAGAAATAAAAAATGTGCACCTGACTTAAAATCAGGTGCACATTTGTCTTTTATTAAAGTTTGTTATATTCGCTTGCAACCTCAGCAAACAGGTCGTAGGATTTTAATAATGCATCCATATCATAAATATACGAAGCAACAATCAACTCATCTACATTATATTTCTCTTGGAATTTTTCTAAACTCGCCATCGCGTCCGCCTTGTCACCTAAGAACTGAATTGGGAACTGCTGCTTAATCGTATTTTCTTCCATTGGTGTCCATAATCCTTCCATGGAATCAACAGGTGGTTGAAGTTGTTCTCTTTTATTTCTAATTAGTCCAATAATAGTTTGGTAATGTGTCGTTGCTAGATGCTCTGCTTGAGACGTCGTTTCAGCTAAAATAGCATTAACTGATGCCATTTTATACGGTTTGTCGAGTTGGGCACTCGGCACAAAATTATTTTCATATATAATAAAGGCTTCATTCATCTGAGCAGGTGCAAAGTGTGAAGCAAAGGCATAAGGTAAGCCGAGTTTCGCCGCAATGTGGGCAGAGTCTGTTGAAGAGCCCAATACATATAAGGGGACGTTTGATCCTTCACCTGGATATGCAACTAAGGCAGCCCCGTTATCCGCTAGGTAACGACGGAGCTCTTCTATTTCATCTTTAAATGAAAATACACCTTCGTGATTACTGCGTCTAATTGCATTAGCAGTTAACATATCTGTACCTGGTGCACGACCAAGCCCTAAGTCTAAACGATCACCAAAAATTGCATGGAGTGTACCGAACTCCTCTGCAACAATATAAGGAGAGTGGTTAGGTAGCATGACCCCTCCAGATCCTACTCTAATCTCATCAGTATTTTGTAAGATATGTTGGATGAGTTGTCTAGTCGCACTGGATGCAAGAGATCTCATATTATGATGTTCTGAAATCCAGTATCTTTGATAGGCTGTTTTATCCACATGTTTAGCCAAAGTAATCATATCTTCAAAAGCACCTGTAGCATTAGAACCTTCTCTTACAGGAACTAAATTTAATACAGATATATTAATGTTTTTCGACATTTGTGAACCTCCATGAATTTATATTATTTATTACATTTTCTTATATCCAAACAGAAAAGTATAAATATCTGCTCGAACATGATAAAATCTATAAGAATTATGTATGAGATAAGAGGGATAGTATGTCAATTTATGTAGATTATGCAGCGACAACACCAATTGATGAATCAATATTACAAGAGATGCTAAATAATGCGGATAAGTTTGGAAATCCATCAAGTATTCATCGGATTGGTAAAGAAGCGAAAGCTTTTTATGAACAATCACGACAACGAGTTGCCAAACATCTAAATGCTAGAGCTGACGAAATTGTCTTTACGGGGAGTGCCACGGAGGCAAATAATTTTGTCATTCGTGGGATTAGTGGTTTTTATGAAAAACCTCATATTATTACAACGAACGTTGAACATGCTTCTGTTAAGGAAACTTTTGATGATATAAAAGAGAATGTTGATATTACTTATTTGAATGTCAACGAGACAGGTTTAATAGATGTCGATGAGCTAAAGGCCGCACTTAGACCAGAAACAAAGCTCGTCTCGATAATCATGGTAAACAACGAAACAGGTACGATTCAACCTGTTGAAGCGATCGCGAATGTCTTGAATGAAACTGATGCTCTTTTCCACATTGATGCAGTCCAAGCATTTAAGCAACTACCTATTGATGTTAAGGCATTATCTTGTGACTTCCTCACCTTAAGTGGACATAAATTAAATGCGCCTAAAGGTATAGGTGTCTTATATGTGAAAAACAATACACATATTAAACGCATGATTACTGGTGGCTCCCAGGAAAGGGAACGTCGAGCGGGTACCGAAAATACTTTATATGCTTATGCAATGAGTTTAGCGGTAGAAAAGGCAGCTGAAAATAGAGAGAGAAATACAGAGCAACTTAATCTATTAAAAGATTCATTCATTAAGTCACTAGAAGATGATAAGGTGCCATTTGAAATCAATGGAGACATTTCTAATCAGACAGGACATATATTGAATTTATATTTCCCGTGGAGTGAATCGGAATACTTGTTAACTGCCTTAGATATGAAAGGTGTATATGCCTCTGGTGGCTCAGCTTGTAATGCGGGTACAGTCGTCCCCTCACATGTTATTACAGCCATGTACGACAAAGACCGTAGCAAGCATTCTTTACGTTTTAGTTTCTCAGAACAACTATCCCCCTCAGATATAAAAACAGTCTCGAGCGCTTTAAGTAAAATATATAATAATTTAAATGAAAACGGCTTTATTTAAGCTAAAGAAAAAGAAAGGAAGATTTACAAATGTCTAATAATGACACAACTGTAGTCGTTGGTATGAGCGGTGGTGTAGACTCTTCAGTCACAGCGAAACTCTTATTAGAACAAGGCTATAACGTGATCGGTATTTTTATGAAAAATTGGGATGATACAGATGAGTTTGGTGTATGTACAGCAACTGAGGACTACGAAGATGTGAGGTTGGTTGCCGAAGAAATCGGTATACCATACTACTCTGTTAACTTTGAAAAGGAATATTACGACCGTGTATTCCAGTATTTCCTCGACGAATATAAAAAAGGACGTACACCTAATCCAGATGTGATGTGTAACAAAGAAATTAAATTTAAAGCATTCTTAGACCATGCAATGAAACTTGGAGCAGATTATGTAGCAACTGGTCATTATGCTAGAGTTGAGCATGATGGTGAAAATGTACGTATGCTTCGTGGGGTAGATAATAATAAAGATCAAACTTATTTCTTGAATCAATTATCTAAAGAACAACTTTCTAAAGTGATGTTTCCACTCGGTCACCTTGAGAAAAAAGAAGTGCGTGAATTAGCACATCAATACGATCTAGCAACTAAAGATAAGAAAGATTCAACAGGGATATGTTTTATCGGAGAAAGAGACTTTAAACAATTTTTAAGTAACTATTTACCAGCAAATCCGGGAAGAATGATTAACTTAGAAACTGGTGAAGATAAAGGACGTCATGATGGCTTAATGTACTACACTATAGGACAAAGACAAGGTCTTGGTATTGGTGGAGATGGTGGGCCCTATTTTGTTGCAGGTAAAAACCTAGAAACAAACGAATTGTACGTTGTACAAGGTGATGGGTCGAATGCCTTAACTTCAACGAGACTACTTGCAAGTGAAGTGAACTTTATAAACCCAGTTGAAGATACTTTTGAAGCAACAGCGAAATTCCGCTATAGACAAAAAGATGTGCCGGTAACTGTTAGAGTGATGGGCGACGATCAGATAGAGGTCACTTACGATTCAGCAAATGCTGTCACACCAGGTCAAGCAGTTGTACTCTATGACGGTGATACTGTAATTGGCGGGGCGACGATTGATTCAGTATATAGAAATGATGAGAGATTGGAGTATCTGGCTTAATGTTTGCATATAAGACGCTCATTGAAAAAGGGGACTATGAAGCAGCTTTAGAAGAAATTTTTAAAGCGATAGATGAATCTCCAAAAGAAGACACACACTATATAAACGGTGCCGTTGTTTTGTCAACTATAGGTAAAATAGAAGAAGCAGAACGTTTTTTACAACAAGCACTAGTGATTAATCCAGATAGTTTTAGTGCCTTATATACGCTTGGTAATTTATATTTTGATGCTGAGCGTTATAATGAAGCAAGAACAGTTTATTTAACTGCTTATGGTAGTAAAATGGATGATGGAGATTTAAATTTCATGCTAGGTCGCACACACGTCAATACCGGTGAAATTAAAATGAGCATCCCATTTTTTGAAAAAGCATATCAAAGCATGCCAGATGACACAGATTTATTGTTTAACTATGGTTTAGCATTGTGTCAAGTCGAACAATATGTACCTGCGGTTAAACTATTATCGTCAGTGACAGAAAAAATCGATCATGCAGATGCTGAATATAATCTAGGACTTGCAATATACATGCTAACTGAGGATAAGAGTAAGGCAACTGAACATTTTAAGAAGGCGACTGAAATTCAAGCAGATCATCATCTAAGTCATCACGCCTTAAAAAAATTTAATGAGTTGGAGTAGATTCTATGGCTGATCACGGACAAACTTCAATATATGACGAACTTTATATTATCGGTGATGTGGACCGCGTTATCTTCATGAGCGAAGATTCGCGGTTTCATGTATTGAAAGTTAATATTACAAAGACAAATACTAAGTTCCGTGATGATGGTATAGTCACTGGATTCTTTCATGAAATTGAAGAAGGTGAAAGTTACCGTTTTGTTGGTAAGGTAACAAGCCACCAAAGATTTGGTGAGCAATTCGCAGCAGATAGTTTTCATAAGGAAATTCCAGATACTAATGAAGGGCTGATTCAATACTTCTCTAGTGATAAGTTTCCTGGTGTAGGAACTAAAACAGCAGAAAAAATTGTTGAAACGCTTGGTTTAGAAGCCATTAGTATCATTACAAATGATGACGATGCTCTAAATAAGGTTAAGGGTTTAACAAAACAAAAAAGACAGATGATAACTGATACTGTTAGACAGTCTAACCTATCAGATGAAGCTTATTTGTTGATGATTAATTTAAATATAGAACCATCTAAGCGTTCTAAAATTATTGATACATATAAGAGTGATACTTTAAATATATTGAGAAATCACCCTTATCAACTCGTCAGTGATATCTTTGGCATAGGTTTTAAAAAGGCTGACCAAATCGCATTGAATTCAGGTATTAATGCGGATGATCCAGAGCGCTTGGTTGCTGGTGTCATGTATACGATTAGCGATGAAATCAATGCGGTCGGTCACACTTATACGACTGTTGATTTAATACAAGATAAAACCCTAACACTCTTAAATACATCAAAAAATTACTTTACCAAGAGTGATATTGATGTGGCGCTTGAGACCTTAGCTTTAAACAAGAAGCTAATCTTAAAAGATCAACGTGTCACTATGCCGAATATCTATCATTCTGAGTATAAAGCAGCGAATAAGCTTTCTCATATTATGGATTTTAAAATCGATGAGATTGATGTGGATGAAGCTAGACATACCATTAAAGAAATCGAAAAATCATTCGATATAAATTATAGTGACAAACAGCGAACATCGATATTAAATTCAATCACTGAAAAGGTTTCGATAATTACGGGGGGACCGGGTACTGGTAAAACAACAATAGTTAAAGGGATTATCGCCCTGTATAAGGAAATGTATGACTATAAAAATTTCAGTGAATATGAAGATGGGGAATATCCTATTAAACTTGCGGCACCAACAGGTCGTGCAGCGAAGCGGATGGCGGATACTTCAGGTATAGAAGCGAAGACGATTCACAGGATGATCGGCTGGGGTCAAGATACTGAAGCTGACGAGATTTTAGATAATGAGATTGATGCAGAATTAATAATTATTGATGAAATGTCCATGGTCGATACATGGTTATTTTATCAGTTGATGCAAAATGTAATGCCACATACCAGACTCGTTTTTGTAGGAGACAGTGACCAATTACCGTCAGTTGGTCCTGGTCGAGTATTTAAAGATTTAATTAAGTCTAATGTTATAAATACGACAATTCTCGACACAGTTTACCGTCAAGGCGAAGGTTCGTCTATCGTTAGTCTTGCATACGATATTGCTAATGGTAATCCTATGAATATCACAGATAAGTTTAAAGACAGGGTGTTTTTCCCTGCAAATGCGAACCAAATTGTAGAAGTAGTAGATAAGGTCGCTACAAGAGCTGTTGAAAAGGGTTATGACATGAGAGATATTCAGGTACTTGCCCCGATTTACAGAGGACCTGCAGGCATTAATACCCTTAATCAACTACTCCAAGGTATTCTAAATCCTGAAGGTGACGACAAAACCGAAATAGAATTTGGTGATAAAGTATTTCGTAAAGGTGATAAGGTCATTCAACTTGTTAATCGAACAGAAGATAATGTATTTAATGGTGATTCTGGCATAATTTCCAACATCTTTTTAAAATCCGACGGCGAAACTGACAAGGACAAAATTGTCGTTGAATTTGAAACTGGACATATCTCCTATGAAAGAAAAGATTTGATGGAGCTTTCACATGCCTACTGTACGAGTATTCACAAAGCACAGGGTAGTGAATATCCTATTGTCATTATGCCTATCGTCTCTAGTTATTACCATATGTTGTTGAAGAACATTGTATATACAGGTATTACACGTGCGAAGGAGTCCTTGGTCTTATGTGGGGACCCTAATGCTTTTTACAGTGCAATTAATAGAGTAGGAATAGAAAGAAATACTATGTTAGAGGAATTTCTAAGAACGTATTGTAAAACCTTTTTACAACCGACAGCCTTGCCAGACTATCTAACGGAAGAAGTCGTCAACAAAGAATTAGTAGATCCAATGATTGGCATGGAGGGTATTACCCCGTATGAATTTGTTTGACACTTAAACCTTAAGATTTTATAATTGATTTAAATTTACTGGAATTTTAAATATACGGATTGTTTTTTTAGAGACATTGCGGTTGGTGCAAGCAATGAGACCCCGTCTATGTGCTACTTTCCAGTTATACTAATAATGCTAAAGTGATGACTATGTCATAAACTGGGTGGTACCGCGGTAACTATCGTCCCTTTTTTACAAGGGACGATTTTTTTATTTTATAAAATTACAGGAGTGATAATGATGAAGAAGTTAACTGGTAATGAAATTCGTCAGATGTTTTTAAATTATTTTAAGTCACATGATCATATGGTAGAACCAAGTGCGTCACTAGTACCTGTCGATGATGATTCACTATTATGGATTAATTCAGGTGTCGCAACTTTAAAAAAATATTTTGATGGTCGTACAGTGCCTACAAAACCGAGAATCGTTAATGCACAAAAAGCAATCCGTACAAATGATATAGAGAATGTTGGATTTACAGCTCGTCACCATACTTTCTTTGAAATGTTAGGGAACTTTTCAATCGGTGACTATTTTAAAAAAGAAGCAATTATTCGTGCCTGGGAATTTTTAACGCATGAAGATTGGATTGGTTTCGATCCAGATTTACTTTATGTGACGATTCACCCGGAAGATATCGATGCTTATAATCTATGGAAAGATGTGATTGGGCTAGATGAATCACGAATCATCCGTATTGAAGGGAACTTCTGGGATATAGGAGAAGGCCCTTGTGGACCAAACAGTGAAATCTTCTATGACCGTGGTGAAGCTTACGATACGACAAGCCCAGAAAGCGAAATGTATCCTGGTGGAGAGAACGAGCGATATCTAGAAATTTGGAACTTAGTATTTAGTGAGTTCAACCATAATAAAGACGGTTCTTATACACCACTTCCAAAGCAAAATATTGATACGGGTATGGGCTTAGAGCGTATTACGAGCGTTATTCAAGATGCGAAAACAAACTTCGATACTGATTTATTTACACCAATCATTAAAGAAATTGAAGTGGTATCTAAGAAAGACTACGGTGTAAATGATACTTACGATACTGCATTTAAGGTCATTTCTGACCATATTAGAACGGTTGCATTTGCGATTGCTGATGGCGCACTACCATCGAATGAGGGACGTGGTTATGTCCTCCGTCGCTTAATTCGTAGAGCTGTGAGATTCAGTAAAGACTTGGATATTAACCAAGCCTTTATGTACCAGTTGACGGATGTTGTAAGTGAAGTTATGGGTGGGTTCTATCCAAATGTTTCTGAGAAAAAAGACTTTGTAAAAGAAGTTATTAAAGGTGAAGAGGAACGGTTCTTGCAAACACTTGATGAAGGTATCAAAATCTATCAAGGATTACGTGATCGTGCTAAACAAACGAATGGTGTGATTGATGGTAAGGATGCATTTAAACTTTATGATACTTACGGCTTCCCTTATGAGTTAACAGTAGAATATGCCGCCTTAGATGGTTTAACAGTTGATGAAGCAGTATTCAATGAAGAGATGGCTCAACAAAAAGAACGCGCAAGACAAGGTAGAAAGAGCGGGGACTCTATGCAAGTGCAGTCTGAAACCTTCCATAGCATTACCTCCCCAAGTGTATTTAAAGGTTATGAGACCACATATGTTGAATCAACTTTAGATTATATTGTAAAAGATGATCAACTCGTTGATTCAGTTGAAGAAGGTAAAGTTGAAGTCATATTCAGTGAAACTCCATTCTACAGTGAAAGTGGTGGACAAATTGCAGATACTGGTATTATTTCTAACCAGTATGGTAAAGCAGAGGTCGACTACGTTTACAAGGCGCCAAATGGTCAAAATGTTCATGTGATTAATGTTGTAGAAGGTCGCTTAACCAAAGGAGAAAGTTATCAACTTCAAGTAAACACAGAAAAACGCCGTTTTGTAATTAAAAATCATACTGCAACTCACTTATTACACCAAGCATTGAAGGATGTTATTGGTGAACATGCCAACCAAGCGGGATCACTTGTACAAGCTGAACGTTTACGTTTTGACTTCTCTCATTTAGAGTCGATATCTAAGGCAGATTTACAACAGATTGAAGACATTGTAAACGAAAAAATCTATGCAGGTTTAGATGTTGTTATTAAAGAAATGCCAATCGATAAAGCGAAAGAGCTTGGTGCAATGGCGCTCTTTGGTGAGAAATATGGTGAAATTGTACGCGTGGTAAATATATATAATTATTCAGTCGAACTATGTGGTGGGATACACGTTGGTAATACTTCTGATATCGGTGTATTTAAAATTGTTTCAGAAAGTGGTATTGGCGCCGGCATTCGTCGTATTGAAGCAGTTACAAGTAAATTTGCAGTCAATGTCTATAAGGAAGAAGAAGATAAACTATCACAAATTGATCAATTACTAAAATCAAAACCAGAAAATACGGTTCACAAACTAGAAACACTATTAACAGATAAAAAAGAACTACAGATTGCTTACGATGGGTTAAAACGTGAACTTCAAGAAACCAAACTCAATGATTTATCTGCATCAACAGTTGAAATTGACGGTATCAATGTAATTCGCCAAGAAGTTGAGGCATCAAATGCCAAAGAATTACGTGAACAAATGGACGTCATAAAATCACAAAATCAGGATGCGGTTATCGCGCTTAGTGCAGTAACGGGTGACAAAGTATCACTAGTCGTCACTGTGCCTAAGGAATTGACAGAAAAAATCCATGCTGGACAAATTATGAAGGGCATGGCAGAAATTGTAGGCGGCAAAGGCGGCGGCCGTCCTGATATGGCTCAGGGAGGGGGAACAAACCCTGAGAGTATAACAGCAGCATTACAATTTGTTGAAGAGTATATTAAAGATAATGTATAAAACGCTGTAAAATGTTATAATATGAACCAAATATAGATGTATGAATAGGAGTGCTTTTAGTGGACCAGTTCGATAAAACTATGAAGTTCAGTGTAGATGAACGTAAGGAAGAGAACGTTAAAAATGTCTTAACTAACGTTTATAACACTTTGGAAGAACGCGGCTATAATCCTATTAATCAAATTGTCGGTTATCTGCAAAGTGGGGATCCTGCCTATATTCCTCGCCATAATGAAGCACGTAATCAGATTAGACACATTGAACGTGATGAGATTATGGAAATTTTAGTGAAGAATTATGTCGACAAAGAGATAAATGGTTAGAATTCTCGGGCTCGATGTAGGCACAAAAACAATTGGTGTGGCCATGAGCGATGCTTTAGGTTGGACTGCTCAAGGACTGACTACACTAAAAATAGACACGCATCAAGATGATTACGGCATAGATGAACTTGTAGACATTGTTAAAAAGTATGAAGTAGATACAGTGGTTGTAGGTTTACCTAAAAATATGAACAATACGATTGGGGAAAGTGGAGAAAGATCTCAACATTTTGCCGAATTACTTGCTCTTGAACTCACAGATGTTAAAATAACTCTGTGGGATGAGCGCTTAAGCACGGTCGCTGCCGAACGTTCATTACTAGAAGCTGATTTATCACGCAAAAAAAGAAAAGCGGTTATTGATAAGATGGCTGCAGTATTTATACTACAAGGCTACTTAGATAATCCGCATAAAGGAGCATGAATATGACGAGCGAGAATACAGAATTTAACAAAGAAGAAGAACTACTTACGCTTTATGATGAGGATGGTTCAGAAGTACTTTACAGAAAAATGCTCGAATTTTATCACCCAGAATTCGATAAGAACTACGTTATCCTTGCTGAAGAAGGAAACTTTAGTGACGAAGAAGAGGATATCGAGCTTATCCCAATGATTAACGTTCCCGATGAAGAAGGCGACGGCGGTAAATTCCTACCAGTGGAAACTGACGATGAATGGGACATGATCGAAGAAGTTGTAAACACACAAATGGATGATTACGACGAGTAATACCCTCCAGCTTCCAATAGAAATATTGGAAGCTATTTTTTCAGAAAGGATAAATCTATGAGTAAATACGATGATGTTAAATTTTCAAAAAATGTATCGTCTTACCTCACACTTTTTATCGTAATTATTTTAGTTGTTATTTTAATCGTCGGTATTATTTCAGCCTTTTTATATATTAGAAGTGGTTTACAACCCGTCGATGAGGATTCAACTGAAACAATTGAAATGTCCATAGAACAGGGCTATTCTGCTAGTGACATTGGGGATTTATTAGAAAGTGAAGGCATTGTTAAGAATGGTACGATGTTTGAGTTATACTTACGTTTAAATAGTATTTCTAGCTATCAAGCAGGTACATATCAAATGTCACCCGCAATGGATTTCGAGCAGATCGCTCGAACATTAGAAACCGGTACGATATATGAGGAAGTTCAGTATAGATTAACAGTTCCAGAAGGCTATACAATTGAAGAAATCGCTGGCCAGATTGAAAGCAATACACCTGCTTCAGCAGATGAATTCCTAGAACTCATGAATGATGAGGAATTTATTGATGAATTGATAAGTGAGTACCCAGAGATGCTAACGGATGAAATTAAGGAAGAAGATATTAAGTATGCACTTGAAGGGTATCTCTATCCTGCAACCTATGATATTACAACAGAAGAACCAGACTTAAAACAATTGGTGAGAAATATGCTGAATGCAACAAAAGAGAACAGTTATAACTTATATACATCGTCACCTGATTATACAATTACTTATGAAGGTGAATCGCGTACTTTAACATTCCATGAATTCTTGACGTTCTCATCATTAATTGAAGAAGAAGCGACCTCCCTTGCGGACCGTTCACGAATCGCGAGTGTATTTTTAAATCGCATGGCATCCGTTCCAACAATGCCACTACAAACAGATCCCACTGTACTTTATGCACTTGGGGAACACCAAGAAGTGGTCTTGTATGAAGATCTTGAGGTTGATGATCCTTATAACACATACATTCACAACGGCTTAACACCAGGACCTATTGCTGGACCAGGTTTAGAATCTGTTCAAAGTACATTAAATCCATCAGATACTAATTATTATTACTTCCTAGCGGATAGTGAAGGTAATAACCACTTTGCAGAAACCTATGAAGAGCATAACGAAAATAGAGAGAAATATATTGATGGAGAATAATATGCGCTTTTCAAATTAATTGAAATGTGTTATTATCTATCGTAATGGATGAACAACTGATAACTTTGTTATCAGTTGTATTTTTTGTATATGGTGATCAGATGGAACTAAAACAATATATTAGAGAATTGAATACAGAGGCTGAGATATTTATAGATATATATGACTACGCAGTTAAGCACCATGTTCCAATCATTGATGGCGATGCCTTAAATGCTGTTAAACAGTACATATCTATTAAAGGTGCAAAAAACATCTTAGAGATTGGAACGGCTATTGGCTATAGTGCTTTGCATTTTGCAAGCGTTGATGACGATATTCACGTGACAACGATCGAAAAGGACGAAGCGAGTCATAATATTGCAAATGAAAATATCAACAACAGCCCATATAAGGATAGAATTACAACGATCCTAGCCGATGCTAAAACAGTTGAACTAAATCAAAAAGATTTTGATTTTCTATTTATAGATGCATCAAAAGGAAACAATCAATTCTTTTTCGATAAATATAAGACTTATTTATCCGATGATGCACTGATCATTGTAGACAATATTTTTATCCGTGGGCTAATCACTGAAGATGAAATTGAGAATAAAAACAAAAGAAAACTTCGTGATAAGGTTAGGGAATTCAATCAGAATATGAAAGATAGTGAGTATTCGACTTCATACTTAAATATCGGAGACGGCTTACTAGTCATTTACTAAGGGTGTGTACGCAAATGGAAAAACCGACGATAATAGGAATTGCTGGGGGTTCAGGTTCTGGTAAAACTTCAGTTACTAGAAAAATTATGGAATCACTTGAAGGACACAGCATTGTTCTTATCGAACAGGACTACTATTACAAAGATCAGAGTGAGAAGACCATGGATGAAAGATTACAAACCAACTATGACCATCCATTTGCTTTTGATAATGATCTACTGATTCAACATATCAACCAGCTGATAAATAGGGAAACGATTGATATACCGACTTATGATTATGCTAACCATACAAGAAGTACTGAAACGATAAGGGTAGAACCTAAAGAAGTAATCATCATTGAAGGTATTTTCGCCTTAGAAAATGAAACGCTTAGAGATCTTATGGATGTGAAACTTTATGTAGATACGGATTCAGATATTCGTATTTTACGTCGTTTGGCACGTGATATCAAAGAACGTGGTCGCTCACTAGATTCAGTGATCGATCAGTATTTATCAGTTGTTAGACCAATGCATCTTCAATTTATTGAGCCTACCAAACGCTTCAGTGACATTATTATTCCTGAAGGTGGGGAAAATATGGTGGCAATCGATATCATTACAACGAAGATTAGAACTTTAATCAACGAATAAAAGATTTATATTTAACGGAGGATTACGATGGAAAACAAAAAAGAATACCCAATGACACAAGAAGGTTTTGAGCAATTACAAGTTGAACTAGATGAATTAAAAACAGTTAAAAGACCAGAAGTGGTTGAGAAAATAAAGGTTGCACGTAGTTTCGGTGACTTATCTGAGAACTCAGAGTACGACGCAGCTAAAGATGAACAAGGTTTTGTTGAAAAAGAGATTACTAAAATTGAAGAAATGATTAGACACGCTGTTATCATTGAAGATAATGGAGATAAAAACACTGTTGGTTTAGGTAATACAGTAACATTTACTGAAGTGCCTGATGGTGATAAAGAATCATATCAGATCGTTGGTAGTGCAGAAGCGGATCCGTTTGAAGGAAAAATCTCGAACGAATCTCCAATGGCACAAGCACTATTAGGTGCAAAATTAAAAGACGAAGTCGATGTACCCTTACCAAATGGTAACTCAATGAAAGTGAAAATCGTGAAAATTGACTAAGTTTACAGTCGGTATCGTAGGTGCAATGGAACCTGAAGTTGCCTTGTTAAAAACGGCGATGACAATAGAGAGAGAAGAATCGCTTATTCACACTACTGCCTGTATTGGACAGTTGAATGGGCAGAATATTGTCTTAGTCCAGTCTGGGATTGGTAAGGTGAATGCGAGTATCATTACGGCATTAATGATTGAGCGCTATGATTTAGATTATTTAATAAACACTGGCGTCGCTGGTGCTTTATCAAATAAATTAAACGTAACAGATATGGTGATTTCAACAGATGTCACACATCATGATGTGGATGCAACTGCCTTCGGTTATGTATTGGGCCAAGTTCCTGGCATGCCAGAGGTTTATCATAGTGATGATCAGCTTCAAGCACTCGCCCTATCTATAATCGACAATAACGAAGAGATTAAAGGACAATGTGGTCAAGTTGTAAGTGGTGATTCATTTATCGATAGTAAAGTAGAAAAAGATAACATTCTTAGTAATTTTGCTGATGCACTTTGTGTAGATATGGAATCAAGTAGTATTGCACAAACTTGCTATCAATTTGAGACACCATTTTTAATTATGCGTTCGATGAGTGATAAAGCGGATGATAGTGCGGACATGAGTTATGATGAATTTTTAGCTCGGGCTTGTGTTCATTCTTCTGAAGTTGTAAAATCAATATTAAGAGAACTGTAATGTGGAGGTAGCTATGTTATTCTTAATGATTCTTGCAATTGTATTTACGGTTATTATTGGCTTTGTTGTTTACACAGAAACTGAAACGGAAGACCCTGAAATAATCGAGTAGTAAAATGCGCACCTTAAACTATTTAAGGTGCTTTTTTTGTGTATTATCACTAATTTGGAGAGAGCTTATGACAATTATTGAAGATAAATTTTTACCTAGCCATTTTGTGAATAGATATGAAGATATTACTGTTGAATTTTTAAAAGCGCATAATATTAGTGCTGTCATGACGGATTTAGATAATACCTTGGTTGCTTTTGACGAAGCGGATGCAGATGATAATGTACTTAAGTGGATTCAGTCACTTGAAGCTTCCAATATCAAGTTGCTCATCTTATCAAATGGACGTCATGAGAGAGTAAAAGCATTTGCTGAACCGCATGGTATAGATTATATTGATAGTGCTAGAAAACCAATGCTTGCAAACTTTCATAAAGGCTTGAAATTATTAGGTACTAAAAAGAAAAATACTGTGATGGTCGGAGACCAGTTAATGACAGACGTACTGGGTGCAAATCGGGTTGGCATAAAAAGTGTACTCGTTATCCCTGTCAAAGAAAAAGATGGATGGGCGACCTACTTAAACCGCCGTATAGAACGTGTTATAATGAAGTACTTTAAGAAAAAGAACATGATTACCTGGGAGGATTAATTTGACAGACATAAAATGTATCGGTTGTGGCAGTGTACTCCAAACCAATGATAAGAATAAAGAAGGTTATATAACTGAGTCTGGCTTAAAGAAAGATGAACCTATTTGTCAGCGTTGTTACCGCTTAAGACATTATAATGAGGTACAAGAAGTCTCTATGGATTCTGGCGACTTCTTAACCATGTTGAATTCACTTTATGAAACAGATAGCTTAATTGTAAAGGTCATCGATGTATTTGATTTTGAGGGTAGTATTATACCATCATTTAATCGAATCGTCGGAAAAAAACAGGTCTTAGCAGTCATTAACAAAATTGACTTATTGCCAAAATCAACGAATACATCTAGATTAGTTGAACGTGCCAAAAAAATGCTTAAGGACGAAGGTATAACTGCAAATGATACGATAGCAATCAGTGCACTTAAAGGAAAACACTTAGATGAATTATTGAAAAAGATAAGTAGTATGGCACAAGGTAAGGATGTCTATATTGTCGGTACGACAAATGTTGGGAAATCTACTTTAATCAATAAACTACTAGAAGATAATACGGGCTTAAAACATGTGATCACGACAAGCAATGTTCCAGGGACTACACTTGGCATGATTGATATTCCTCTCGGTGATAATCAAACGATGTATGACACACCAGGTATTGTTGTGGATTCACAAATCTCACATTTTGTAAAAGCAAGTGACTTAAAATTTGTATCTCCAACAAAAGAGATTAAATCAAAGACTTTTCAGTTGAATATTGATCAAACTCTGTTTATCGGTAATCTTGGACGTATAGACTATACAGAAGGTGGCTCAAATAGTTTTTCTGTCTACTGTAGTCAACACCTTACCGTTCACCGAACTAAAACGACAAATGCCTATGACTTTTACAGTAAGCATTTCAATGAATTGTTGGCACCCCCAACCATAGAAGAAGATTTCTTAACGTCAAATTACGACGAATATCAATTCGATTTACATGGTGCGAGTGATGTATTGATTAGTGGTCTAGCCTTTATTTCTGTGGCAAAGAAAGCGAAGGTAAGTGTTCGAGTACCTAAAGATGTAAATGTTACCGTACGACCGACCATTTTTAAAGGAGTGCAGTAAGATGAACTATGCTGTAATCGGTTATCCTATAAAACATACCATGTCACCACTTATACACCAAACAAACTTTGACGCCTTAAAAAATGAGTCGACTTATACTGCCCATGAAGTCCTAGCAGAAGACATTAAAGATATAAAAAAATGGATCATGGACAGTGAATTATCGGGCATTAATGTGACGGTGCCACATAAGGAAACCATCATGGCTCACTTAGACTATATCGATCCTAAGGCGATAAAAATTGGTGCTGTGAACACTGTTCATTATAAAGACGGTGAATTACATGGGTATAATACCGATGTAACAGGATATATAGCTGCCTTTAATGCAGCATTTGAGAAAAAAAAAGAACGTCATATCTTAATTCTAGGTGCTGGCGGTGCAGCAAAAGCAGTCCACAGAGCACATATTGATCATGGTGATATTGTTACAATTGTTGCTAGAAGACTTGAAAGTTTTGCTACGTTTAAGTCTGATGATTTTACAGGTATTGTGACAAACGATTTTACAAACCGGCATTATGATGCTGTCATTAATGCTACACCTATAGGGTTAAATCATGAAGATGTATTTGAAACAATGGGCATTGATCCATCATTTATTGATGATGATACAGTGGGTATGGATTTAATTTATAATCCGAAAACAACACCATTCATGACATATTTTAAGCACAGTATTAATGGATTAGATATGCTAGTTAATCAAGCGATGGATGCCTATAAAATTTGGACAGGGCAAACTGGTGACACTAAATCAGTAAAAGACAAATTAGAAAAATATATGGAGGAATCATAATGACATTGACAGGAAAACAAAAGCGCTACTTAAGATCACTCGCTCATCATGAAAAACCACTATTTCAAATTGGGAAAAATGGTGTGACTGAGAATTTTATTGCACAAGTGGACGATGTCATGATCAAAAGAGAATTAATTAAAATTTCTGTACTACAAAATTGTTTAGAAGATAAAGATTCTATTGCAAAAGCGCTAGAATCAGCAACCGGTGCTGAAATTGTTCAAATTATGGGAAATACTATCGTATTATATAGAGAATCTGATGAACATAAAGAGATAGAATTACCATGAAAATAGGCATTTTCGGCGGAACTTTTGATCCTGTTCACAATGGACATATCAATGCCTTTGTGGAAGCATATATTGGTCTGAATTTAGACCAGATCATTATCGTTCCGACTTATGTTTCACCTTTAAAAAATTCGGCAAATTCAAGTGATTCTGAGCGTTTAGAAATGCTTAGGCTTGCCGTTGAACCTTTCGAATTTGTTTCTATTGATACAAGTGAATTAGAACGTGCAGAAGTCACTTATACTTTTGATACTTTAAGCACTTTAAAGTCAAAATATCTTAATGATGACTTGTATTTCATTATTGGTACAGATCATTATTTAAATTTTGACAAATGGGCGCATTCAGAAGCACTCCATAATTTAGCTCAATTTGTGGTCATTAATCGTGATGTTTCAAACCTTGAAATTAAATCACCATTCAAATATTTAAAAACAAATATTGTTGAAGTATCATCCACAACAATCAGAGAGCGACTTAAGACGAATACAGAAATACAACACCTTGTTAATCCAAACGTATTTAAGTTTATAAAGGAGCAGCGTATTTATGAAACGTAAGGAAGCTTTAAAAGTTTCAGAAGAAAAATTACCAAAAAAACGTTTTAAACATTGCCAAAGGGTAGCTGAAACTGCAGAAAAAATGGCAAAGATTTTTAACGCAGATAAAGATAAAGTATATCTTGCAGGTGTATTACATGATTATTCCAAGTATGATGACCTTGGCAAGATGTATCAAACTGTTCAATCTGAAGGCTTAGATCCTGAATTATTAGAGTACAAATCAGAAGTATTACATGGTCCGATTGCAGCAGTTAAAGTTAAAAATAAATTTGGTCTAGATGACCCAGATGTACTTTTAGCAATTACCCACCATACCTCTGGGGCAAAGCAGATGGGTATCATTGAAAAAATTATATTTGTGGCGGATTATATTGAGCCCGAAAGAAGTCAGCCAGGTGTAGATTTCATCAGGGATATAATTTATAAAGAAGAAAATATTGACCGGGCTGTATATCAGATTACTAAAGCAAATATGCAGCATTTACTAGAAAAAGATCAAACCATTTATTATAAAACATTAGAGTGCTTGAATTATTACAATATGGCTAAGGAGTGAAAGTATGGATAGCAATAAGCTATTAGATTTAATGGTTGAGGCCGTGGATGATAAACGTGCCCTCGACATAAAAGTTTACGATGTAAAAGATCATAGCCCTGTGACAGATTATTTTGTAATCTGTCACGGTAATTCAGAACGACAAACGCAAGCAATTTCTGATGAAATCAGAGATGTCGCTTTTAAGAATAACCTTGATGTAAAAATTGAAGGCCATAAAGAAGGGCAGTGGATTCTCTGTGATGTAGGAGACGTGATTGTTCACGTATTTATAAAAACTCAAAGAGAATACTACAATTTAGAGCGTTTATTCAAAGATGCTGGTGATGACCTTGGACGTGCCTAAATACGAAAATTTTTCTAAAGTTTACGACTTATTTAATGATGAGATGCCATATAACTTATGGCTCGATATCATTAAATATTACGGTGAAAATGTAAACTCAATTTTAGACATAGGCTCAGGTACGGGGACTGTTTTAAATGCATTAAAAGTACCAAGGAAAGTTGGTATCGATAATTCATTAACAATGGTGGAAATTGCAAGAGAAAATGATCCAACATCCGAGTATTTTTGTGACGATATGACTCAATTCGACTTGAGTGAATCCTTTGATATGATCATAGCAACAGCAGATGTACTCAATTATGCAAAAGATGTAACAGCCTTTGGTAATGTACTTCAAAATGCATACAAACATTTGAACAAAGACGGCGTCTTTATCTTTGATGTTCATACAGAATATAAGATGAAAACAGATTTTAACTATGAACTATATTCTGATTCTAACGATGATGTATTCTATACTTGGCAGACGATACCGGGTGAAGCGGAACTCAGTGTCTGGCATGAATTGACATTTTTCATCAAAGTTCAAAATGATCTCTATGAAAAATTTGAAGAAACGCATTATCAACAAACTTATAAGCATAGTGACATATTACAGTTAGCTAATGAGGCCGGCTTTACAATCCATCACTCTTTTAGTGATTTTGATATTGATAATCCATTAACAGAAGTAGCTGAAAGGAATTTCTATATTCTAAAACGACTCTAGGTAAATTAAATAACTTGTCCGATAAAAAGTAAATCCATCTTTTTTTAATATATATAGTATGAGAGCTATTTTAAGGAGGAGATGGATTGGAAATCAAAACCTTTTTCGAACAGTATAAATTTTACCTTGCTGGTGGGGGATTATTCATTGGTTTGGTCATTGTTCTTTTTATCTTTATGAAAGAAGACACTGTGGCTATTGAGGATATCTCTATGAACGTCAGTGAAGATATTGAGGGCAGTGAAGTAGATGCTAAAGAAGCTGACCTAGAAAACATAGAGACGACGGTGTACGTTGAAGTGAAGGGTGCAGTTAACTCACCAGGTGTCTATGAACTTCCAGTTGATGCTAGGGTAAAGAATGCCCTAGATATCGCAAATGTTTCTGAAAATGCAGATCTACTCACCGTTAATCAGTCTAAAAAGCTAACTGATGAAATGGTTATTTATATCCCATTCAAGGGTGAAATTAATCATGAGGAAATCAAACATGCCATGACTGTACCAAGCGCGGTAGAGACGAGTGAGGCAAAAGTTAACATCAATACAGCAAGTTTGGATGAATTGATGACCTTAAACGGTATAGGTGAGAAAAAAGCACAAACGATTATAGAATACCGTGAAGAGACGGGGGTCTTTATGAAATTGGAAGATATAAAGAACATTCCAGGTATTGGTGATAAGACGTTTCTAACTTTAGAACCACATATTACAATAGAATGAGGTGCTTTATGAGAATAAATTGGCATGAATATTTTATGGCCCAAGCAATGTTATTATCCCTTCGTTCAACTTGTCAGAGATTAAGTGTAGGTGCAACGATTGTCAAAGACAATCGCATTATAGCAGGCGGCTATAATGGTTCGGTTTCAGGTGAAGTTCACTGTATAGATGAAGGATGTTATGTAGAGGATGGTCATTGTATACGTACCATCCATGCTGAAATAAATGGACTGCTCCAATGCTCAAAATTTGGTGTCTCAACTGAAGGTGCATCAGTGTATGTGACACATTTCCCATGTGTGCATTGTACAAAATCATTAATTCAGGCAGGTATCAGTAACATTTATTATCGGGAAAATTATAAAAACCATCCTTATGCGATAGAGTTATTAGAAAAGAATAATATAAACTATGAACTGATAGAAACAGACACGGAAAAAGTAAAAGCTTATTTCGAAGCCTTGTAATGGTCTTACTATACATATTCTTAGCTGTTGTCATTGGTTATATCTTTTTAGAAAGCCCATTTTTGGGCTTCTTTTTTTATGCAATTTTAATGTGGAGTAGTCGAGTGAATAGATTCTCCTTAAAATTTTTAAGTTTCCTGTCAATAGTCATTATTGTTGTTATCTTATTAATTAATCAGCTAGACGTGACGTTAGAAGAAAAGAGAATTGATTACTTGCACATCATAGACTACAAATATTATAAAGATAGTATTCACTACATAGTAGAAAATAACAATGAAACATATGAACTATATATTGAAGAAGGTCTAGATATAATACCACTTGGTTCTAAGTGTACAGGGAGTTTTAATACTAGTATTCCTGAAGAACAAAGAAATTTTGTAAAGAAGGATAGTCGAACATCTTTAATTTTAAATGAGTTAAGTGGACGAATTTATTTAGACAATTTATCTGGTGTAGAGTGTAAGGAAGCGGATCTCAACTTAAAAACAAAAATAAATCAAATTAGATTTATTTATATGAGTAAGGTTTTGAATATTACTGAATACGACTATAAATTTGACATGCTCACATTGGCAGTTGGAAATAAGTCTTACATAACATCTGAATTTTTTGATGCTTTACAAAAGTTAGGTATATATCACCTTTATGTTATATCGGGGACGCATGTTGCGTTTTTAAGTGCTTTTATATATGGTGTATTGAAAATGATCAGAACACCAGTGCACTACATTAAAATTATATTGATTATCGTCTTACTATGCTTCTTCTTAATTAATTTTTTCAGTCCGAGTGTCCTAAGAGCTGTTTTTATGGGTGTATGCCTTTTGGTTTGCTCCTTCTTCGATAAAAAACCTTATATGACGATAATTTCATTAAGTGCCTTGGTTCAAGTACTTATAAATCCGTCAGTAATGTACCATGCAGGATTTCAGTTATCATATGTAACCACTTATTTTATTCTTTTAACTCGGCCACTGTTCATGCAGTTTTCAAGTATTGGTCAACTTGTCATTATTACAGTTATATGTGAATTATCCACGATTGTTATTGTACTGCTACATTTTAATGAAATAAGTTTAAGTGGCTTAATATTAAATATTATTTTTGTGCCGTTCTTTTCTTTTATTATTTTCCCTAGTGTACTCATCTTTAATTTTTTAAGCTTTATACATCTACCTGTATTTATGGACGAAATTTACAATTTTACTTTCAGCTGTATTAAGCGTTTGATTGATTTTCTAAGCCATAGTTTTAAACATAGAATGCCAATTAAAAATTTACATCCTCTAAGTACGCTAGTCCTCTTTATCTTAAGTTATGGTTTGATTATTTTCACTTTAAAAAAATCGTATTTTAAAATATTTACTGCTACTGTAATGATGACGATTGTCTTATATACTAATCATCAAAATTTTACACAAAATTACACACTTACCATGGTAGACGTTGGACAAGGGGATGCCTTTATAATTGAGGATCATAGAGCAAATAAGACCATTTTAATTGATACTGGAGGGCAATTCTTACATAACAAACAAGTAATTCCCTTAAGTGAAAAAACAGTACTACCTTATTTAAAAGAACAAGGTATTGATCAACTTGATTTGATTGTAGTCAGTCATTTAGATATTGATCACAGTGGTGAATTGTTAAATATTTTATCTAAGATAGATTCAACAAATATCCTTATGAATACTAATGATGAGAAGTTTGAGGAGTGGTCGAGTAGTATCCCTAAAGAATACCTAAGTAAAATAATAGATAGTCGAAATATAGAGGATTTTATGGTGGGTACTATATACATTCAACATCTGTATAGTATGGATGTGCTTGATGATTCAAATAACCAATCCGTCGTGTTGAAAGTGACCTTAGATCAGTTTAAAGTACTGTTTACTGGTGACATAGGAATTGAACGTGAAGCGGATTTGGTTGGTAAATATAATTTAGAAAGTGACATATTAAAAGTCGGACATCATGGTAGTGATACTTCGTCATCTTTAGATTTTATAGAGGCAGTAGAGCCAGATATCGCACTCATTTCAGCTGGTGTTAATAATCGTTATGGTCATCCTCATAATAGCGTGATAGATAATTTAGAAGGCATAAGAACTTATTTAACAGCTGATAGCGGTATGGTGAAGTTCGGCATTAAAGATGGTACAATATGTACTCATGAAAAATTAACTCAACGACAGTCTTGCTTACAAAAAGACATAAAAAAAGAGCCAGTTAACGGCTCTAAATAAGCTTAGCTTAACCTGCTATGATAGAGAAAATTTGAGGAATGATGTAGATTACAGTAAAACCAATAAATCCTACGATAAAACCGAGGCCTGAATCAATTACATCATTATTTTTAGATTGTACATTTTTTTCGAATT
Source organism: Jeotgalicoccus marinus DSM 19772 (assembly GCF_000425825.1). Taxonomy (GTDB): domain Bacteria; phylum Bacillota; class Bacilli; order Staphylococcales; family Salinicoccaceae; genus Jeotgalicoccus; species Jeotgalicoccus marinus. The sequence goes on along the minus strand of NZ_AUEE01000006.1, from coordinate 54,423 downwards.
TATTCATGTAATTACCCCCTAAACACTTACCTATAGTATAGGACAAATTAAAGAAAAAAGCTATAATATATTTATAAATTTAAAGGAGCCTTATAAATGGAATTGCTACAATTAATGTACGGCACCAATATCATACGGATTGAAGATGAGGTTAAAAAAATCGCTAAAAGTTATGCAGGTGACTTAGATGACTTCAATTTCACTCGTTTGAATCTAAAAGAAACATCTATTGAAACGGTTGTAGAAGAGGCTCAAACCTTACCATTTTTGACAGATAGAAAAGTGTTGGTCATTGAGGATGCGCTTATATTTACTGCAAACAAGAATACAGGTTCTGTCAATCATAATATCGACTTGTTACTTGATTATTTAACAAAAAAGAATGATGATACAATGATTCTTTTTACTGTGTACACAGAGAAGCTTGATAACCGAAAAAAACTAACGAAAGTCTTAAAGGAAAAAGGTAAGGTCACTGAAATTAATGAAATGACTGAACGTGAGCTTTCTTTATATGTTGAAAGTGTCCTTAACCAAGAAAACATTGAGATACATAGTGAGGCATTGGAACTGCTTTTAGAAAGAACGAGCTATAAATATGAAAATGTTCATAATGAACTTTCAAAACTGTTGCTTTATACAGATGGTGACATTACTTTAGAGGATGTTAAAGAAGTTGTTAGTATTTCCCTTGAACAAAATGTATTTTTACTGACAGAATTTATCTTGAAAAATGAAAAGGAAAAAGCAGTACAACTTGGACGCGAACTCATACTTCAAAAAGAAGAGCCGATGAAATTGTTACATCTAATCATAGGACAGTTCCGTTTGTTTTACCAAGTGAAGATTTTAAATCAACAGGGTTATCAAGAGGACAATATCGCCAAAGCATTAAAAGTGCATCCCTACAGGGTGAAGTTGGCGCTTAGACACGTTAGAAAATTCCCTTTAGAAAATCTCTTATCTAAGATGATGCTATGCCGAGATATTGACTATAAATTTAAGTCATCGTATTTAGATCGGAATACTTTATTTGAATTATTTATATTAGAAATATAGGTAAAATAAAAAAACCTTCTTAATGATAAGAAGGTTTTGTGCTTATTTAGCCATTAATTGAGATTTTACACGGTTAGCTTTGTTTGCATGAATGTGATTGTTTTTCACAGCTTTATCAATAAGTTTTACAGCTTGTGATACTAAAGCGTCTGTGTTTTCAGCATTTTCAGCTTTAGCTGTTTCAGCACGTTTTACAGCAGTACGCATTGCATTTTTTTGTGCAATGTTTGCTTCTTGTGCTGATTGGTTCGTTTTCACACGTTTGATAGCTGATTTAATATTAGGCATAATGTCACCTCCGACATAAAGTTGTACAACTTTTATTGCAACACAAGATATTTTACCAAATATACGATGCTTATGCAATAATCAATCCGAAATGAATTGAAGTTAATGTGCAGCATTGATATAATTATAGCATTGCAAACACGAGGAAAGTTGGATTTTTATATGGATAAACAGGAACGGTTAAAAAGACAAAAGAATATAAGGAACTTTTCAATCATCGCTCACATTGACCATGGTAAATCATCACTTGCTGATAGATTATTAGAAAATACTAAAAGTGTTGATGCGAGAGATATGAAATCACAACTTCTTGATTCTATGGATCTTGAAAGAGAACGCGGTATTACCATTAAACTTAACGCAGTACGTTTAAAGTATACAGCTAAAGACGGAGAAGAGTATACCTTTCATTTAATCGATACGCCGGGTCACGTCGATTTTACATATGAGGTTTCTCGTTCATTGGCAGCATGTGAAGGGGCAATCTTAGTTGTCGATGCAGCTCAAGGAATTGAGGCACAGACATTAGCTAACGTCTACTTGGCTTTAGACAACGATTTAGAACTCATTCCTGTTGTCAATAAAGTCGATCTACCTGCAGCTGAACCTGATAGAGTTGCAGAAGAGATCGAAGATGTAATCGGCTTACCTCAAGAAGACTCTATCTATGCCTCAGCAAAGGCAAATATAGGTATCGAGGAAATATTAGAGCGTATTGTAGATGCTGTGCCTGCACCGGACGGTGATATCGATGCACCGCTTAAGGCGCTTATCTTTGATTCTTCCTTTGATGCCTATAGAGGTGTAATTTCTTCCATTCGAATTATGGAAGGTTCGGTCAAAGCAGGGGATAAGATCCGTATGATGGCGAGTGGTAAGGAATTTGAAGTGACAGAAGTCGGCATTAATACACCAAAGCAATTACCTGTTGATGATCTATCTGCAGGTGATGTGGGCTATATCATCGCGTCGATTAAAAAAGTTGGGGATTCTTTAGTAGGTGATACAATTACGAATGCAGATAACCCTGCAACTGAACCCCTACAAGGATATAAGAAGATGAATCCGATGGTATATTGTGGTATGTATCCGATTGATTCCAATAAGTACAATGACCTAAGAGAAGCATTGGAGAAACTTGAATTGAATGACTCATCATTACAATATGAGCCGGAAACATCTCAGGCGCTAGGTTTTGGTTTTCGTACTGGTTTCTTAGGCATACTTCATATGGAGATTGTTCAAGAACGAATTGAGAGAGAATTTGGTATTGAATTGATTGCTACAGCGCCTTCTGTTATTTACAGTGTCGAAATGACTGACGGTGAAGTTGTCAATGTCGACAACCCTGCACAAATGCCAGATCCACAAAAAGTGACCAAGATTGAAGAACCCTATGTCAAGGCACAAATTATGGTGCCGAACGATTTCGTAGGATCAGTCATGGAGTTATGTCAAAAGAAACGTGGAAACTTTTTAACGATGGATTACTTAGATGATGTGCGTGTAAATATAATCTACGAAATTCCTTTATCGGAAATTGTATTCGACTTCTTTGATCAATTAAAATCGAATACTAAAGGTTATGCTTCATTAGATTACGATTTAATTGGATATAAAGAGTCTAAATTGGTTAAGATGGATATCTTATTAAATTCTCAAAAAGTCGATGCACTTAGCTTTATTGTCCATAAAGATTTTGCTTATGATAGAGGTAAGGCAATCGTAGAGAAATTAAAAAATATCATTCCAAGACAGCAATTTGAGGTACCAATTCAGGCTGCAATTGGACAAAAGATTGTCTCTAGAACTAACATTAAATCTATGGGTAAAAATGTCCTATCTAAATGTTATGGTGGGGATATTACCCGTAAGAAGAAATTGTTAGAGAAACAAAAAGAAGGTAAGAAGAAAATGAAAGCCGTGGGTAATGTTGAAATCCCACAAGAAGCTTTCTTAGCCGTCTTAAAAATGGATGACGAATAAATTAATCAGAACAAAGGAGAAATCGACGGATTTCTCCTTTAGTTTTAGGAGGACGCATATGGATAGCATGTATATCCACATTCCTTTTTGTAATCGCATATGTACTTATTGTGATTTTAATAAGGTACTAATTAAAAATCAGCCTGTTGATGAATATATAGATGCATTAATTTTAGAGTTGAAAACTTATGGCAAGTTAACTTTAAAAACAATCTATGTTGGTGGCGGTACACCGACCGCTCTAAATGAAACTCAGTTAGATAGACTACTCAGCTTTGTTACTGAACAGTTTACTGTGACAGAGGAATTTACATTTGAAGCTAATCCAGATGAGCTGACGAGTACTAAGTTAGATATATTAAAACATTACGGTGTCAACAGAGTTAGTCTCGGTGTGCAGACCTTTAATAATGAATTATTGAAAGTACTTGGACGTACACATAGCTTTGACGATATCTTTCAAAGTATAAATCACCTAGAGAAAATTGGACTATCTAATTATTCTTTAGATTTAATGTACAATCTACCTGGGGAGACATTTGAAGATATCGATATGAGTTTAAAGTATGTAAAAGAACTGAAACCTAAACATATTTCATGGTATTCATTGATCATTGAACCACATACAGTGTTCTATAACAAAATTAGGCAAGGTAAGATGTCCATTGCAGGAAGTTTAGAAGAGGGCGAAAAATATAATAAGGTGATAAATGGTTTAGCTGCACTCGGTTATCCACAATATGAGATCTCTAATTTCGCCACTTTAGAGCATGAGTCGACCCATAATAAGACTTACTGGTTAAATGAACCATATATTGGCGCAGGAGCTGGTAGCCACGGCTACAATGGTGAGTATAGATATTACAATATTAAGCCTGTCCCACACTATATAAAAAGCATGAATGAAACAGGTTCTGTAGTTAAAGAAAAATTAGATCTTTCTTTAAATGATAAGTATGAAGAAGAAATGTTCTTAGGCCTTCGGTTAAATAAAGGTGTTAGCGAAAAAAGATTTATTGAAAAGTACGGTTTGACTATAGAGGATGTTTACGGGCCAACAATAGATAAGTTGAAGTCCAAACAGTTGATTAGTCAAAGTCGTGGATTTGTAAGTTTAACTGAGTCAGGACGTATGATTGGTAATGATGTATTCGCTGAATTCTTGCTCTAAAAAAGAAGAAACGTTTACCCTTGACATACTTTGACCTATTTGATAAATTATTATTAGCACTTAAGAGAGAAGAGTGCTAATGAGGTGATTACTTGCTAACGAACAGGCAGCAAATCATTTTGAAATTTATCGTAGATGATTTCTTGGATGTAATGACACCTATTAGTTCAAAGTATTTATTAGACAAATACAAATTTGATGTATCGAGTGCAACAATAAGAAATGAAATGGCAGCACTTGAAAGAGCAGGCTTTTTACTAAAGGCTCACACGTCTTCGGGACGAATGCCATCGAGAAGAGCTTTGAAATTCTACATCGAAGAACAAAAAGCTATGATTAAGGCATCACCGCCACAGACAATAGAAATTGTCAGTTCGGTGGATGATATTGAGGCTTTTACACAGACGCTTGCAACATCTATAAGTAAAGAAACAGGCTATTTAACTCAAGTATCAGCAAGTTCTGATGATGAAAAGGTAAAAGGTATGTACATCACACCTCTAACCGACAGTGCGGGTATTGCGATTATCGTCTTGAATACAGGTAGTGTAAAACAGCTTCCAGTAAGGACGGGAAAACATGTTTCAGTTGACGATTTATCAAAACTGAGTAATCTATTTTCTAGTTTACTTAAAGATAAGCGTTTAGATGATTCATTGTTTATTTTAAATGAGCATACAGTTGTACCGCATGAAATCCGAAATTTATATGATCAGTTGACTGCACAAATCGCTGCTGCTGTAGAACAGCCAAAGCGTACAGTCGGCTATGCAGGTTTTAACTATCTCTTGAGTGATATGAAAGATGAAGTAGAGACCTTAGAACATATTTACGAGGATATTGAGTCAGAATCATTGCAACAAACTGTAGAAAAGTTATCATCTAATGATGTAAGTATTTATTTTGGTGATGAGTTGGATGATAGTTACAAGGCTGTTTCAGTCATTACAACTAATTTTGAGCATCAAGGACTGAGTGGTAATTTGATGGTGATTGGCCCGGAATTAATGGGGTACAAGCACGTCATTAACTTACTTCACTCATTTAAAAAAGGAGTGTAGACTTTGACAGAAGAGAAGAAGGATGTCACTTCAGAAGAACTTGACACGGAGACAGTTGATTCTGCTAAGGAAGAATCGGTAGAGGTTTCCAATGAAACTGATGATAATACAACAGAAGCTGTCTCGAATGAATCTGAAGAAGAAAAACAAGAAAATGTAATTGCTGAACTTAAAAATGAAGTTGAAGCAACTGAAAACAAGTATTTAAAACTTTATGCGGAATTTGAAAACTACAAACGCCGTACTAGGCAAGAAGCTGAGATTAACAACAAATATAAAGATCAAAAATTTGCTGAAAATCTCTTGCCGGTCATTGATAACCTAGAACGTGCACTCAGCATCGAAGGCGATACTGAGAGTTTTGAAGCTTTAAATAAGGGTGTTGAAATGGTCTATAATAACTTATTAGACACATTAAAAAACCATGATATTAAAGCAATTGAAGCACTAGATCAGCCATTTGATCCTAATTTCCATCAAGCAGTGATGACAGAAGCTGTGGAAGGTAAGGATGCTGGTTTAGTCGTAGAAGAATTCCAAAAAGGATATATTTTAAAAGACCGTGTCATTCGACCTACAATGGTCAAAGTGAGCGAGTAATAATATTTAATATAACGGAGGCTATATAATTATGAGTAAAGTAATTGGAATAGACTTAGGAACAACAAACTCAGTAGTATCAGTATTAGAAGGTGGAGAACCAAAAGTAATTCAAAACGCTGAAGGTAACCGTACAACGCCTTCTGTTGTATCATTTAAAAATGGTGAAAGACAAGTTGGTGAAGTCGCTAAACGTCAGGCTATTACAAACCCTAACACAATCTTGTCAATTAAAAGACACATGGGTACTGAGCATGTAGAGAAAATTGAAGACAAAGAATATACACCTCAAGAGATTTCAGCAATGATCTTACAAAACTTAAAAGAAACAGCTGAAAGTTACCTTGGTGAAAAAGTAAGTAAAGCGGTTGTTACAGTACCTGCTTACTTCAACGACTCAGAACGCCAAGCGACTAAAGATGCTGGTAGAATTGCTGGTTTAGAAGTAGAACGTATCATTAACGAACCAACAGCAGCAGCACTTGCATATGGTTTAGATAAGACTGAAAAAGAAGAAAACATTCTCGTATTTGACCTTGGTGGTGGTACATTCGACGTTTCAATTCTTGAACTTGGTGACGGTGTATTTGATGTACTAGCTACAGCAGGTGATAACAGATTAGGTGGGGACGACTTTGATGACATCATCATTGACTACCTAGTAGATTCATTTAAACAAGAAAATGGTATTGACTTATCTAAAGATAAAATGGCAATGCAACGTCTTAAAGATGCTGCAGAAAAAGCGAAAAAAGACTTATCAGGTGTATCTTCAACTCAAGTATCATTACCATTTATTTCTGCTGGAGAAGCAGGTCCTTTACACTTAGAAACAACATTAACACGTGCGAAATTCGATGAGTTAACTCACAAACTCGTTGAAAAAACAATGGGCCCTGTACGTCAAGCACTTAAAGATGCTGGTGTTTCTAAATCAGAAATTGATGAAATTATCTTAGTTGGTGGTTCAACACGTATTCCAGCTGTACAAGATGCAATCACTAAGGAATTAGGTAAAGAGCCTAACCGTAGTGTAAACCCTGACGAAGTTGTCGCTATGGGTGCTGCAGTACAAGGTGGGGTACTCACAGGTGATGTACAAGATGTTGTATTACTTGATGTTACACCACTATCATTAGGTATCGAAACTATGGGTAACGTATCTACAGTACTCATTGAAAGAAATACAACAATCCCAACAAGTAAATCACAAGTGTTCTCAACGGCAGCGGATAACCAACCAGCAGTTGATATTCATGTCGTACAAGGTGAAAGACCAATGGCAAGCGATAACAAGACATTAGGTCGCTTCCAATTGACAGATATTCCACCAGCACCAAAAGGTCAACCTCAAATAGAAGTTACATTCGATATCGATAAAAATGGTATCGTGAATGTTACAGCGACAGACAAAGGTACTGGTAAGGAACAAAAAATCACTATCGAATCAAGCTCTAACTTAACAGATGACGATATCGATAGAATGGTTAAAGAAGCTGAAGAAAATGCAGATGCAGATAAAGCTAAAAAAGAAGAAGCAGACCTTAGAAACGAAGCAGACCAAATGATTTTCTCTGCTGATAAGAGCATTGAAGATCTTGGTGAACAAGTTGAAGAATCAGAAAAAGAACAAATTAACACTGCTAAAGAAGACTTGAAGACTGCTCTAGAAGGTTCTGATTTAGACGCAATCAAAGAGAAAAAAGAAGCGTTAGAACAAGCTTTACACGCAATCACAACAAAACTTTATGAACAAATGGCACAAGAGCAACAAGCAAATGCAGAAGGTGCTGAAGGTTCAGGAGAACAAAAGGCAGACGATGATGTTATCGATGCTGACTACAAAGAAGTAGACGACGAAGACGATAAGAAATAATATAGTTGACCAAAAAGTCAAAGCCAATGTGTTTGGCTTTGACTTTTTAAATGGTATTATATTGACTGTTGGAGGGAAAAATTGTGGCTAAAAGAGACTATTATGAAATATTAGGCTTAGATAAAAATGCAAGTCAGGATGAAATTAAAAAAGCATATCGTAAGCTATCAAAGAAATATCACCCGGATATGAAAGAAGGCTCTGAAGAAAAGTTTAAAGAGGTTTCAGAAGCTTATGAAGTACTATCTGATGATAATAAACGTGCGCAGTACGACCGCTTTGGTCATGAAGGTATGAACTCACAAGGCGGCTTTGGCGGCGGTGGATTCAGTAGTGGCTTCGGCGGCTTCGAAGACATCTTTTCTTCATTCTTTGGTGGTGGTGCACGCCGTGATCCTAATGCACCACGTAAGGGTGACGACCTGCAGTATACAATGACGATTACTTTTGAAGAAGCAGTCTTTGGTGCAACGAAGACTGTGACAATCAAAAAAGATGTAACATGTGATGTGTGTCATGGTGATGGTACAAAACCTGGTACTTCTAAATCGACATGTAAAACATGTTCAGGATCAGGTCATGTGTCTGTAGAACAAAACACACCATTTGGGCGAGTTCAAACACAAAGAGAATGTCCAACTTGTGCAGGTACAGGACAAGAAATTGAACATCCATGTGACAACTGTAACGGTCATGGTACATTAAGTAAGAATGTTGATATTGAAGTGAAAATTCCTGAGGGTATTGATAACGGACAACAGATCCGCCTTTCTGGTGAAGGTGAGCCAGGTATTAATGGTGGACCACAAGGTGACTTATATATTGTCTTTAGAGTTAAACAAGATAAGAAATTCACGCGTGATGGCGATGACATTCATTACGAACTAAAAATTTCATTTGCTCAAGCAGCCTTAGGTGACGAGTTGAAAGTTCCGACAATCAATTCATCTGTGATGTTAACGATTCCTGCAGGTACACAATCAGGTAGACGCTTTAGATTAAAAGAAAAAGGTGTTAAAAATGTTCAAGGATTTGGTTATGGTGACCAATTCGTAACAGTAACTGTGGTGACACCTACAAAACTCTCTGAAGAAGAAAGAGATATTTTTAAAGAGTTAGCAAAAGTAAATGGTGAAGATATCAACGAGCAACAAGAAAACATTTTCGATAAAACAAAACGATTTTTCAAAGGTGAGTAAATGATGAAATGGCATGAGATCACAATTGGTACCAAAAAAGAAAATGAAGAGACTCTTACTATGTTTTTAAATACAATAGCCAAGGGTGTTTCTATTGAATATGCTCTAGATATACTACGTGAAGGTGTAACTGATTTTGACGATAAATTCCGTCTAGATCCAAATGATTATCCTGAAAGTGATATAACTATTACAGTTTATTTTGATGAAACCATAGATATTAATGATAAATTAGAAGAAATAAACTCCTTTATAGCAACTGGATCATTATTCGACAAGGAAAATATTACAATCAATCATACAATCATCAATGAAGCTGACTGGGAAAATGAATGGAAAAAACACTTTCATAACTTTAAAGTAGGTAAAAACTTCTTTATCATACCATCATGGGAGTTTGATGACGTGAATATCCAAAGTGAGGATAAGGTCATTAAAATTGATCCAGGTATGGCTTTTGGTACCGGTGACCATGCAACAACTAGCCTGTGTTTAACTTTGATGGAAGATGTAGTACAAAAAGGCGATGATGTTATTGACGTTGGTACAGGTTCTGGGATTTTATCCATTGGGGCACATCTTTTAGGCGCTAAAAATATTAAGGCAACTGACATTGATGATCTGTCCTTACAAGTTTCAAAAGAGAACTTTGAGCTGAATCAATGCAGTGATGCAATCAAAGTAGAAAGTGCAGACTTATTGACTACTGAAGATGGCAAATATGATGTTGTGGTAGCAAATATCTTAGCGCATATTATCGATGTGATGATCGATGATGCTTATAATACCTTAAAAGAGAATGGTAGTTTTATTGCTTCTGGTATTATTACAGAAAAGAGAGATAGTATTGTTCAGCATATGGAGCGAGTTGGCTTTAATATTGAAGATGTCTTAGAACAAGATGGCTGGGTGGCAATACTTGCGAAAAAGGTGAAATAATGCAACGTTATTTTATTGAAATAGAAGTTTCAATAGGTGGAGTTTATGAGATGGACCCTACACATCATCATCATATTAGAAATGTCATGCGTTCTAATGTAGATGATACTTTCACTGTTGTAGATTGTACGAACACCGCTTATTTTGTTCAGTTGATCTCAATCGAACCGCTTGAATATAAAGTGTTGGAACAATTGACGAGTGATGTGGAATTACCTGTTCAAATCACTGTGTTTAGTCCACTTTTAAAAGGTGATAAGATGGATACTGTCTTACAGAAATCTACTGAGTTAGGTGCCTCTGATTTCGTATTATACAAGGCGGATAGAAGTGTCGTTAAGCTAGATCAAAAGAAGGAAAAGAGCCGCTTAGAACGGTTTGAAAAAATTGTAAGAGAGGCTGCAGAACAGAGTAAGAGAACTGTTATTCCTCAAGTGTCTTTTGATGGTCGCTTAAAGACAATCGATTTTTCTTCTTATGATTTGGTACTTTTCGCTTATGAGGATTACAATATTTCTGGTATACCAATTACTTCTGTCTTAGAGCATTCAAATGCCAAAAATATTGCATTCATCTTTGGGCCAGAGGGTGGTTTTACATCTAAAGAGGTCGAATTATTTAAGAATGATTCAAATGTCAGCTTAGGGCATAGAATATTGAGAGCTGAAACTGCACCATTGTATGCATTATCTGTAATTGGTAACTATTTCGAATAAAGAAAATGTGCTATTATTATTATGCTCGAAATTAATTATTAGGAGTGTCCTTATGAACATTGCAAAGTATATTGATCACACTTTACTAAGTCCAGCTGCGACTAAGGAAGAAATCTTAAAATTATCCAAGGAAGCTGACGAGTATGGCTTCTTTAGTGTATGCATCCAGCCATCATGGGTGAGTACAGCAAGTGAAGCATTAAAAGACAGTGAAGTAAAAGTTTGTACTGTCATCGGTTTCCCGCATGGTGCGACAAGTTCAGAAACAAAAGCTTTTGAGACGCGAAATGCGATTGAAAATGGTGCAGATGAAGTCGACATGGTCATCAACATTGGTCAACTTAAAGATGGAAATGAAGATTACGTGAGAACAGACATTAAAAGTGTAGTTGATGCTGCGGATAATGATGCTTTAGTTAAAGTTATTATTGAATCTGCCTTATTGACTGAAGATGAAATCGTGACTGCATCTAAATTAAGTAAAGAAGCAGGTGCGGACTTTGTTAAGACTTCTACAGGATTTAATGGCAGTGGCGCAAGCGTTGAATCAGTTACATTGATGCGCTTAACTGTCGGTGAAGAGATGGGTGTTAAAGCAAGTGGTGGTGTACGCTCACTTGAAGATGCCCAGAAAATGATTGAAGTTGGTGCAACAAGAATCGGTGCATCTAGTGGGATAGCGATTGTTAATGGTGCAGTTTCGGATAATGATTATTAATTAAATATTGACTGAAACAATCACAATATATTATAATACTGAAGTACATAGTATCTACTATGTGAATTAGCCTTTTGCATTATCGGAGGGAGGGAAAACACATGTCAAAAACTGTTGTTAAACAGAACGAGCCACTAGAAGATGCTTTACGACGTTTTAAGCGTACAGTTTCTAAAAGCGGTACTCTACAAGAAGCACGTAAAAGAGAGCATTACGAAAAACCTAGTGTAAGACGTAAGAAAAAATCTGAAGCTGCGCGTAAGCGTAAGTTCAAGTAATATCACTCTTCCCTCTGATAAGTGATATATAAAACAGCGTACATTTTTGTACGCTGTTTTTTTGTTTTATTATCGCAATTCCATAATAGTCATGTATAATCGAAAGTAGGAGGGATGTGCATGGTTAATGTGTATTTATCTAACATTTATAATATATTGAACAACTATGTAGATATAATTACATCACCACCCATCGCATTTCTATTATTAGCATTGTTCTTCCTCGGTGTAATCTACCAACTCTTTTCTGAAAGAATTAATATTATTGGTGTCTTAAGTGTCATTTCAATATTTGTATTCTTTACAGGTCACTTTCTTACAGGTAGTGGAAATTATACTGCTTTAATTCTTATTTTGCTGAGTGCATTTTTAATTCTTGTAGAATTTTTTGTGATCGGTATGATTCTAGGAATATTTGGTGTAATTTTATTTGCTGCGAGTATTTTGGTTGTAAGCGAAGATCCCGGTTTATATGCTGTTTTCTTAGCTGTAATACTTATATTAGCAGTAGTAGAGTGGGTGATATTTGTGAAACATAAGAAAAGAAGAATACCTTTTTTAAGTAAGCTCATTTTAGATGATGCAACTGATAAGGAGTCAGGTTATACATCGTTTGATGATCGCTCTCACCTAGTTGGTGAAGAGGCGGTTACTCATACCGTTCTAAGACCTTCTGGAACAATCAGACACGGTGATGAACGGATTGATGCAGTAGCTGAAGGCGCCTATATCGCGAGTGGAGTAAAGGTGAAAATTATTTATGTAGAAGGTACTAGAGTTGTCGTTAGACCGTTAGAAGAATAGTAAAACAAAGGAGAGAAACATATGGCATTAGGATTTATTACTGGTGGGACAATAATAACACTATTGATTATTGTTGTTATTTTTATCGCCCTAGCAATTATTTTATCGTTTGTACCAATTGGTTTATGGATTTCTGCAATTGCTGCAGGGGTTAAAGTTGGTATTTTCACTTTAGTTGGTATGCGTCTAAGACGTGTTAAACCAAAACGTGTAATTGAACCAATGATTAAAGCACACAAAGCCGGAATTCAATTAAAAACGAACCAGCTTGAGTCACACTTCTTAGCAGGTGGTAATGTAGACAGAGTTGTAGATGCGCTTATTGCTGCCCAACGTGCGGACATCAATTTAACTTTCGAACGTTGTGCTGCAATCGACCTTGCAGGACGTGACGTACTTGAAGCTGTACAAATGAGTGTAAACCCTAAAGTTATTGAAACACCATTCATTGCAGGTGTTGCAGTTGATGGTATCGAGGTTAAAGCTAAAGCTAGAATTACAGTTAGAGCAAACATCGAACGTCTAGTCGGTGGTGCTGGTGAAGAAACAATCATTGCCCGCGTTGGTGAGGGTGTCATTTCTACAATTGGTTCTTCAACTAAACACGCTGAAGTACTAGAAAACCCAGAAAAAATCTCACAAACTGTACTATCGAAAGGCCTCGATGCAGGTACTGCCTTTGAAATTCTTTCGATTGATATTGCAGATGTTGATATCGGTAAGAACATTGGGGCAGATCTACAAACGGAACAAGCTGTTGCAGATAAGAATATTGCACAAGCGAAAGCCGAAGAACGTCGTGCAATGGCCGTTGCCCAAGAGCAAGAAATGAAAGCACGCGTTCAAGAGATGAGAGCGAAAGTAGTAGAAGCAGAATCACGTGTACCACTTGCCTTTGCTCAAGCATTAGAAGATGGCAATATCAGTGCTTCAGATTACTACAATCTTAAAAATGTAGAAGCTGATACAAGTATGAGAGACTCTATTAATAAGATGACGAACCCTACACGCTACAACGACGAAGAATAGGGTGTGATGAGTAATGGAATTAATTCCAATCGTTATAATTGTACTCGGTATTATTTCTTCAATCATCAGTAGTCAATCAAACAAAAAGAATGAAGAAAAACGTAATATCGATCCTTCTAAATTAGATCGTAAGTCAAAAACTGCACCAAGAAGACGTCAAGATCAACAAAACCAAACAACTGAGAATAAAGGATTTTTTGAAAACTTACAAGAAAATTTTGAGAAGGAAATGAAGAATTTTGAGAAAGAAATAGAGGGACAACCTCAAACAGAACCTAGAAAAAGAGCTGAAAATCAGTCTAGAACACAAACGGCAGAAAGACAAGCTAGAGAAACAATTCAACGCTCTAACAATCGTCAAAATACTTCACAAAATGTATCTGATTATGAAAAACGTAAGACAGACCGTTCTAGACATTCAAACAGAGCAAATCAAGCTAAAGAGAAAGTGCTCACTGAGGCTTATGATGAGCGTATAACAATGGATGAAGGTCTAACAAAAGATATGATTGAGGAACGACAAAATAATAGACAAAATAAAGATAGAATCAAGGAAACAGATATTACAAGTGGTGATATCAGTTTTGATTCTAAATCTGTTGTGAATGGTATTATTATGTCGGAAATTCTCGGTAAACCAAAATCTAAGCAGTAATTAAGAACATGCAGGTAACCACCTGCATGTTTTTTTACGACTTCTTAATTGCAGTAGTACTTTTATAGTGGTAAATTTAAATAGAATAACACTACTTAAAAAGGGGTTTGTAAATGCCTAATATTATTAATATTGATAGCCTAGATGAAGCTCAAGCTCTAATAGGCGCAAATGATTCACACATCACTTATCTTGAAGAAGAGTTTGACGTAAAAATTCACACGCTTGGTAATGAAATTACTGTGAGCGGAGAAGATGAAGAAAAAGTCGAACTTGTTGAAGATGTGTTGCTTCATTTATTAAAAATAATTCAGCGGGGAATGAGTATTTCTCTTAGAGATGTTCAATCTGCTGCAATGATGGCTAAAAATAAAACCATTGAATATTTACAAGATCTCTATAATGAAGAAATAGCTAAAGACTCTAAAGGTAAGAGTATAAAAGCAAAAACAACAGGTCAGAGAGTATATGTCGATAATATTAAAAAACACGATTTAACTTTTGGAATTGGCCCGGCTGGTACCGGAAAAACTTTTTTAGCTGTGGTAATCGCTTGTCAGATGCTCAGAGAAAACCAAGTTAAACGTATTGTTCTTACAAGACCTGCAGTTGAAGCTGGGGAGAACCTCGGATTCTTACCAGGAGATTTAAAGGAAAAGGTAGATCCATATTTAAGACCATTGTATGATGGTTTACATGCCGTATTAGGTGCTGAAACAACAGACCGTCTAATTGAGCGAGGCATTATTGAAGTGGCACCTTTAGCGTACATGCGTGGACGTACTTTGAATGACGCCTTTGTCATACTTGATGAAGCACAAAATACAACTGAGATGCAGATGAAGATGTTTTTAACACGTCTCGGATTTGGTTCAAAAATGATTGTCACTGGTGATGAAACTCAAATTGACTTACCTGGTTCTACAAAGAGTGGTTTAGTTGAGTCTGTTAAGCGATTGGAGAATATTAAAGGTATTGCAATTAATCGAATGGACGAGAGTGATGTTGTCAGACATCCACTTGTTTCTAAGATTATAGTTGCCTACGAAAAGGATGCGAACTTATGATTAATGTAGATTTCATCGATGAAGGTAGTTTTGTTACAACTGAAGAACAAAACGATATTAGTGACCTCTTATCATTTGCGTATAAACATTTAAAAGAAGAAGGGCCTGCAGAAGTGTCGGTATCTTTCGTATCTAATGAAGAGATTAAAGATATTAATCGTGACTACCGTGACAAGGACAGTATTACAGATGTGATTTCCTTTGCACTTGAAGAAGATGAACTCAACTTAATTCATGAAGATGCACCACGTACATTGGGTGATATTATTATTTCTACAGACCGTGCTAAAGAACAAGCAGAAGATTACGGTCATTCCTACCGTAGAGAGTTGTTATTTTTAAGCTTACACGGATTTCTACATTTGCTTGGCTACGATCACATGGAGAGCGATGAGGAAAAAGAAATGAATGGAAAACAAGAAGAAATATTAACTGCCTTTGGAGTGACAAGAGATTAATCCTAGTCGATTTAAGTATCCTCTCCAGGGATTGTACCGATTACTAAAAAAAGATTATAATTTTTTAGTTCATTTAATCATTGCAGCACTAGTGATCGGCTTTGGATTCTGTTTTAATATATCTAAGGTCGAATGGTTATTTGTCACTTCAGCAATCTTTATGGTTTTAATAGTTGAAGCATTGAATACGGCTATTGAATACGCTGTAGATTTATCGACAGATTCTTATAATTTATTTGCAAAATACGCTAAAGACGTTGCAGCTTTTGCTGTAGTGCTTGCATGTATTTATGCTGTAGTGATTGGTTTTACTGTGTTTATACCTTATATAATTCAGATATTTTAGGAGGAAACGAATGGAATTCAAATCTGAGTGGTTAGAAGAAGCTTTAAAGGCGAAAGATAATGCCTATACACCTTATTCAAAATTTAACGTCGGTGCGTTACTAATTACAGATGAAGATGAGTATATTTACGGTGCTAATATTGAAAATGCTGCTTACCCAGCAACAATTTGTGCGGAAAGAACGGCCCTAGTTACTGCCTATGCAAATAATAAGAGAAAATTTAAGGCGATTGTTGTCGTTACAGATGCTAAAGAACCTGCTAGCCCATGTGGTACTTGTAGACAGGTTATGAAAGAGTTATGCCATGATGACATGCCAGTATTTTTAGTCAGCCCAAGTGGGGAAGTGATCGAGCGCACAGTAGATGATTTACTACCACTCGGTTTTAGTGGAAAGGATATGGAGTAATGGATTTTGGAGGGTTTAAATCCGGTTTCGTCAGCATTATAGGTCGACCAAATGTCGGCAAGTCTACCTTTATGAATAAGGTACTCGGTCAAAAAGTTGCAATTATGTCTGATAAAACACAGACAACAAGAAACAAGGTGCAGGGAGTCTATACAAAGGATGATTGTCAGATCGTTTTTATTGATACGCCTGGTATCCATAAACCTAAGCATCAGCTCGGTGAACACATGATGAAGGTTGCTAGAAACACTTTACGTGAGACAGAGGTCATCTTGTTTATCATAAATGCTGCAGAAGAAATTGGTCGCGGTGATGAATACATTATTGATATGTTAAAACATACAAAGACGCCGATTATTCTTGTCTTAAATAAGATTGATCTTGTCCACCCAGATGAGCTATTAAAGCAAATTGAAGTGTACAAAGATAAATTAGAGTTTAGTGATATCGTCCCAATATCAGCCTTACAGGGTAACAACATTGACCGTCTACTCAGTGTAATCGAAACCCATTTACCAGAAGGGCCAATGTACTATCCAAAAGATAGAATTACAGACCACCCTGAGTTCTTTATTGTTAGTGAATTGATTAGAGAAAAGGCCTTGCATCGCCTCAGTCAAGAATTGCCTCATGCAATTGGTGTTGAAGTATTGAAGATGAAAGGGCAAGATGATGGTGGCAAAGTCCACGTCGAGGCAACCATCTTTGTAGAACGCGATTCACAAAAAGGCATGGTTATCGGTAAGGGTGGTAAGATGCTTAAGGAAATCGGACAAGAGGCGCGTCGTGACATAGAAAACTTATTGGGTAGTAAGGTGTACCTTGAGCTATGGGTTAAGGTCCAGAAAGATTGGAGAAATAAACCACAATTTATTCGCTCACTCGGCTATAAGGATGAAGAATATTAAAAATAGGTGAGTAAATGATTTATCAGCAAACAGGCATGATGATCAGGCAGACAAATTACAGTGAGACTAGCCGTATCATAACAATATTAACAGAGAGTGGGGAACAAGTTCCCTTGATGGCTAGAGGCTTTAACAAACCGAAAAGCCCTTTTACTGTATTGAGACAAGGTTTCTTAGAAGCGCTGTTTACATATAATCGTTTCAAAGGTATGGGTACTTTAAATGATGTTGATGTGACCGAGCGTTATACAAATTTAAATAGTAACTTTGAGCTATATACACATGGTTCTTATATATTAGAAGTTATCAGTCGAGCACTGGATGAGAACTATGCTGAAAGTGCCTACTACAATCTTTTAAGGAAAGCCTATGACCTTCTAGATGATAATAATGAACGCTATTCAGTTACAAGTTTAGTACTTATTAAAATGTTACCTGCCTACGGTGGCGAACTTAATGTTGATTCTTGTGCGATTTGCGGCGAGTCTAATTATCAAAACTATAGTCACTATTCATTTAAATACCACAGTGTAATCTGCAATCGTTGTTTAAGTGAAGAAAGTCTAGAACGGGCAGTTGCAATATCGAATAAGGTGCTATATTTTTCACTATATTTAAAGCACGTTAAAATTAGAGATGTAAAAAGTATTCATATTTCAGAAGACATAGGTAAGCAATTACTACGATTTATAGAGATGCTTTATGATGAATATAGTGGTGTATATTTTAAAAGTAAAAAATTAATAGACAAATAACGTCCTTAGCTAATGCTAGGGACGTTTATATGTTTAATTTAGCTTTCTTAAATCCTTAATTATTTCATCAGAATTGAATTCTTGTTCTCCAACGTCTACACCGGAATAATCTTTTATTAGCACACCATCTTCGTCTACAAGATATAAGGCTGTACTATGTAAAACCTGGTTGCCACCGTCTTGTGGTGCTTTGATGACAGATTTAAAATTGTTAAGTGCATAGTCTCTAATATATTCAAAGTCATAGCCAGTGAGTAATTGCCATTCGATACTTTCATCTTTGTCGTACCAACTGATATATTCACTGAGTATTTCTGGACTGTCGTATTCTGGATCTACAGAAAAGCTGACCAGCCCTACATCGGTAAGATTATTATCTTTAAGCTTAGTTGTCAATTCGGCTAGATTGGCAGTCATTGGAGGACAAACAGTCACACAGTTTGTAAAGATCTGATTGACGAGCCATACCTTGTTTTCCATGTTATCACGTGTAAAACTTTGGCCATCTTGATTGATTGCTTCAAAATCTTTTAAGGTGTTACCATAATATGAATTGGGTTCTATGTCGTTTGAACACGATGAGAGGATTATAACAAGAAATAATAATAAGTATCGTTTCAACGGGTGACGCCCCCTTATATGTAAAAGGCACCCTAAGGTGCCTTTTATTAATATTTGATTCTTGATGATAAGAAGTCATGGACATCGTCGATTGCAATACGTGTTTGTTCCATCGTATCACGATCTCTGATGGTCACTTTCTTATCTTCTAATGAATCAAAGTCAAATGTAATACAGTACGGTGTACCAATTTCATCTTGACGACGGTAACGTTTACCGATTGATTGAGATTCATCGAACTCTATGTTGAAGTCGCCCGCAAGTTTAGAATAAACTTCCATAGCTTCAGAGCTTAATTTCTTAGATAGTGGTAAAACAGCTGCTTTAAACGGTGCAAGCGTCGGGTGGAAGCGTAATACTGTACGTTTCTCATCACCTTCAAGCGTTTCTTCGTCGTAAGCATCACATAGGAATGCTAAAGTCATACGGTCTAAACCAAGTGATGGCTCGATACAGTATGGCACATACTTTTCGTTCGTTTCAGGATCATGATAATTGAAGTCCTCATTAGAGTGCTCCATATGCTTACGAAGGTCGAAGTCTGTACGACTTGCAATACCCCAAAGCTCACCCCAGCCAAATGGGAATTTATATTCTATGTCAGTCGTTGCGTTAGAGTAGTGTGATAATTCATCTTCATCATGGTCTCTAAGACGAGTGTTTTCTTCTTTTAGATTTAAATCTTTTAACCAGTTAACAGCGAAATCTTTCCAGTAGTTTTGCCACTCAATTTCAGTACCTGGCTTACAGAAGAATTCAAGTTCCATCTGATCAAATTCACGTGTTCTAAAAGTGAAGTTACCAGGGGTAATCTCATTACGGAATGATTTACCAACTTGTCCGATACCAAATGGTAATTTTTTACGCATTGTTCTTTGAACATTTTTGTAGTTTACAAAGATACCTTGTGCAGTTTCTGGACGGAGGAATAATTCGTTTGTTGAACCTTCTGTTACACCTTGGAAGGTTTTAAACATCAAGTTAAACTGACGAATTTCAGTATAATCGTTGGCACCACAAGTCGGGCAAACGATGTTCTTTTCTTCGATTATTTCTTTCATTCTATCGAAAGATAAACCATCAGCAACAAAAGTGTCATCTTCTTTTTGCATGACATCTTCGATCAATTTGTCTGCACGGTGACGCGATTTACAGTTTTTACAGTCTATCATTGGGTCATTAAAGTTTCCTAAGTGACCTGATGCTTCCCAAGTTTTAGGATTCATTAAGATGGCAGCGTCAATACCAACATTGTATGGTGATTCCTGAATGAATTTTTTCCACCATGCGTTTTTAACATTGTTTTTAAGGGCGATTCCAAGTGGACCATAGTCCCAAGTATTTGCAAGACCACCGTAGATTTCACTACCCGGGAAAACAAAGCCTCTCGTTTTTGCTAAGTTTACAATCGTATCCATATTCATGATAAATGCAACTCCTTTTATTTTTAACTTTGATATAGAAAAATCCCTGGACAGCAATAATATATGCTATCCAGGGACGAGCGTAGCCCGCGGTTCCACCCAATTTAGTAAGAAAACTCGCTTTTATATATAAAGTTATTTTATAAGTTATTTCAATGCCAAATTTGTTGTTAAGCTTACACCATCCTTAACTCGCTTAATGCTATTATATAATCGGCTAGTTTGGAATGCAAGTGCGATCATATTTCTTTATCTCGATAAATATTATATAATATTTATGTTGGGAGTGAGAACGTGGAACTGAATGAGCGACAAGAAAAAATACTAAACATTGTAAAGCAACATGGTCCCATTACAGGAAGTAATATCGCTGCACAATTGTCTTTAACAAGAGCGACATTGAGACCGGACTTGGCAATTTTAACGATGTCAGGATTTTTAGATGCTAGGCCGAGAGTCGGTTATTACTATACAGGGAAAGAAACTAATGATGTCATTTCTCTCAAGGTAAATAATTTACTCGTTAAAGATGTGCAAAGCTTACCAATAGTTATTACAACTGAAACAACAATCTATGATGCAATCGTTAAAATGTTTTTAGAGGATGTTGGTACACTGTATGTTATTGACGAAGTAAAAACGTTGCAAGGCGTTGTTTCAAGAAAAGACTTACTCAAAGGCACGATGAGCTTTAGTGATATTGAAAACACTTCGGTTAGTACAATTATGATGAGAAAGCCTAATATAACTGTATGTTACGCTGATGATTCACTTTTGTACGCAGCAAAACAGCTTATTGACCGTCAAATTGACTCTCTACCAGTCGTTAAAGACGTAGATGATAATTTAGAAGTCATCGGTCGAATCACTAAAACTAATATTACAAAAGTATTCGTAAACTTAATGGAGTGATTATATATGACAAACTTAAAAGTAATCGTTGCATCAGACTCTGTAGGAGAAACCGGTGAACTAGTCACAAAAGCTTGTCTCTCACAATTCGATCTTGATGCTCCAGATAATATTATAATTCGTTACCCTTATGTAGACTCTACTGAAGATATTGATGATGTCATCGATTTAGCTAAAAGTAAAGATGCTTTAGTTGTATACACTATAATCACCCCTTCATTAAGAGAGTACATAGATGCTGAAATGGTTCAAGAAGAAATTTCTTATATTGATGTTATGGGCCCATTAATACGTGAAATCTCTAATGCAACTGGCCAAGTACCATTAAATGAACCGGGAAGAGTCCACCGCTTAGACGAAGATTACTTTAAAAAAATTGAAGCAATTGAATTTGCAGTTAAATATGATGATGGCAAGGATACGAGCGGCTTAGATAAGGCAGATATCATATTAATTGGTGTATCTCGTACATCGAAAACCCCATTATCTCAATTTTTAGCCTTAAAAAAATATAAGGTTATGAATGTTCCACTAGTTCCAGAAGTTAAACCCCCTCAAGAATTATTTGAGGTCAATCCTAAAAAGTGTGTGGCCCTTAGAATTAATCCAGAAACATTAAATAGAATCAGAAAAGAAAGACTATCACAGCTTGGCCTAAAAGATACTGCGATGTACGCGAATGGCTCAAGAATAGATGAGGAACTATCTTATTTTGATGAAATAATTGGAAAAATAGGCTGTCCAGTAATTGATGTATCTGATAAGGCCATTGAAGAAACTGCGAATGCTATCATGAGATATGTAGATAGCGAAAGTAATATCAGAGGGTGATTATTTGAAAATACCCGAGGAAACAATTGAAAACATAAGAACACAGACCGACATAATAGACTTAGTTTCAAGCTATATAAAACTTGAGAGACGCGGGCGTAACTATGTTGGTCTGTGCCCGTTTCATGACGAGAAAACACCATCCTTTTCAGTAAGTCCGGACAAACAGATTGCACATTGTTTCGGCTGTAAAAAGGGTGGTAATGTTTTTCAATTCCTAATGGAAATTGAAAATATTAGTTTTACAGAAGCGGCAAAAAAACTCGGTGAACCATTAGACATTAAGATTGAAACTGGTGAAATTGAAGTTGATCAAGGTGATATGTCACAGATCAAGATGCATGAATATATGACTGACTTATATCATCATCTGTTAATGAATACGAATGAAGGAAATCAACCTCTACAATATTTACTTGATAGAGGATTTACAACGGACCTGATTCGACAAGAAAAAATAGGCTTTGCTCCTGCGATGTCTTACTTTGCAAAAAATGCATTGCTAGAGCAAGGATATAATGAAGAATCGGCCTACCAAGCAGGGCTACTGTCTAGAAATGAAGAAAATTTTTCTTACTATGATCGATTTGTCGGACGGATTATGATTCCGATTAAGAATCATCAAGGTAATCACATTGGTTTTACAGCTCGGAGCATAGATGGTAGTGAACCGAAGTATTTAAACACACCAGAAACAGATATATTTAAAAAAAGAGAACTATTCTTCAACTTGTCTGATGCAAGGAAACACATTAGAAAAATGGATAATGTCATTCTTATGGAAGGGCATATGGACGTGCTAAAGGTTAAGATGACTAATGTTCAACATATTGTTGGGACCATGGGAACAGAGTTGAGTCGAGAGAATTTGACCTTATTAAAACGATTGTCATCAAACACTACGATTATGTTTGATGGTGATAAGGCCGGGCAAAATGCAACATTAAAGGTCGGCGACGCACTCTTACATGAAGGCCTGAATGTGTACGTTCAAAAACTGCCTGAGGGAATGGACCCTGATGAATATATAGAAAAATACGGTACTGAGAGTTTTGAGAATTTTATCGAAAAACGGATGCAGCACTATCTTCAATTTAAGGCGGAAAAATTTAAATCGGATGCTGGAGCCAACGACATGAAAATCAATCAGAACCTAAGTGTAGTGATTGAGGATTTAAAATTTGTAAGAGATTCACTAACTAGAGAACGGTTGGTTACTGTAATATCATCTATCTTCGATATTGACAAAGATGCGCTTAAAAACAGAATGCCATCAACAATGGTTACACAGGAAGCTACCTATACTGAACCTGAAGTCAATAGAAGGACTTTAAGTCTCAGGCAGAAAAAAGAAAGATATCTAACACGCATCATGATGTCTCACCCAGAATACTTGAAGACATACAGTGAAAAGCTCGATGAAAATATCTTAACTTATCAACCATATTATGATATAGTTAGAGGACTTTGTGTTTATTTTGAAACACATGAAGTGTTTGATATTTCTTTAGCCCTTAACTATCTAGACGGCGCACTGACAGACACACTGATTGACTTAGATAATATGAGGATTCATCAGGATGTGTCAGAGAGTGAAATAAATGATTACTTAGAAGACTTAAGTGGTATAAGAAATAATGAAAACGAAATTGAGCTTTTATCTCGTCAATTGGAATTAGCAGAGCGTGACAATGATGTAGAACTACAACTTAAGCTCACTCAGGAAATAATAGAACTGAATAGAATTCATAAGATGTAGTTTTTTATAACTAGGAGGCACAATATGGCGAACAAAAAAGCAGCTATTGCTGATACAAAAGATATTGATTTTACTAGCATTGAGCAGGTTAAAACTTATCTGTTAGATAAGGGTAAGAAAGAAGGTCAACTTTCTCACGAAGAAGTAGCCGATAAGCTTGCCAACTTTGAACTTGATTCCGATGCCATGGATGAATTTTTCGATGATTTAAATGAAAATGACATTCAAATGGTCAATGAAAAAGATGCATCTGATAAAGATGAGAAACTTAATCTTCATGATATGAGTGCACCTCCAGGTGTTAAAATTAATGACCCAGTTAGAATGTATTTAAAAGAGATTGGGCGTGTTGATCTCTTATCAGCTTCAGAAGAAGTTGAACTTGCCAAAAAAATTGAAGAAGGCGACGAAGTTGCACGTGCACGTCTAGCTGAAGCGAATTTACGTCTTGTTGTTAGTATTGCTAAACGTTATGTCGGTCGTGGCATGTTATTTTTAGACCTAATTCAAGAAGGGAATATGGGTCTAATTAAGGCTGTTGAGAAATTCGACTTTACTAAAGGTTTCAAATTCTCCACTTATGCAACTTGGTGGATTCGCCAAGCGATTACTAGAGCAATTGCAGACCAAGCTAGAACAATTCGTATTCCAGTTCACATGGTTGAAACGATTAACAAATTAATCCGTATTCAACGTCAATTATTACAAGATTTAGGTCGTGAACCAACACCTGAAGAAATCGGTGAAGAGATGGATTTACCAGCTGATAAGGTTCGAGAAATTCTAAAAATTGCCCAAGAGCCTGTATCACTGGAAACACCAATTGGTGAAGAAGATGACAGCCACCTTGGTGACTTTATAGAAGACCAAGAGGCACAAAGTCCTTCCGATCATGCTGCTTATGAATTATTAAAAGAGCAGCTTGAAGATGTTCTAGAAACATTGACGGACCGTGAAGAAAATGTACTTCGTCTACGATTTGGTTTAGATGATGGACGTACGAGAACACTTGAAGAAGTTGGTAAGGTATTTGGGGTTACCAGAGAGCGAATTCGTCAAATAGAAGCGAAGGCTTTAAGAAAACTCAGACATCCTTCAAGAAGTAAAAAATTAAAAGATTTTATGGACTAATATGTGTAATTTTTTCTCAAAATTGTTTTGACTTTGTCACAAATTGAGATACAATTGAATATGAGATTAAATCCATGTATTGAGGGGGTAACAAATTGAATAAAAATCCTATAATTCCATTTTTACTGATTATCTTCTTAGGAGTTGGACTTGTTTTCCTACTTTCAGGTGTAGGGGCGACTGATGACGGTGAAGAAGATGTAGCATCCGAAGAAGGTGCTTCAGAAGAATCAGGTGGCGGCGAAGAGGCATCAAGCGGTGACGTAGATGCTGAGGGTATCGCTCGCGATAACTGTGCATCATGTCACGGTCAAGACTTCTCTGGTGGTATGGGGCCTGCTTTAGCTGGTACTAGCCTAGATGAAGAAACTTTCACAACGACAGTTCGTGATGGTAGAGGTTCAATGCCTGCATTCTCAGCTGATCAAATTGCAGATGAAGAACTTACTGCTTTATATCAATTCTTCTCTGAACAATAATTATTTTTAAAAGACTCTCAAAACTTGAGAGTCTTTTTCTGTATAGGAGCGAATTTATGTTAAATGAACGATTGAGATTAGTATCAGATTATATTACTGGTAATACATTGGTTGATATTGGTTCAGACCATGCATATCTACCGATTTATGCGATTGAAAATGGGTTATGTCAATCTGCAATTTGTGGAGAAGTTGTAGAGGGCCCCTTTGATTCATCAGTAAAAAATGTGAAAGAAAAAAACATGGATGATAAGATTGAAGTCCGCTTTGGTGATGGTTTAAAAATTTTAAATGAATCGGATCAAGTCGATACGATTACAATATGTGGTATGGGTGGACCACTGATTGCATCTATTATTGAGACTGGCTTTAAAAACGTATCTGGAAAACCAAGAATTATCGCTCAGGCAAATACTTACCCTTACAAGGTAAGACAAGTTATGTCTATACTTAACTACCAAGTAAGTGATGAACGACAATATAAAGATGGTCCACATTTTTACGATATTATTGTTTTTGATTATTGTCCTGATAAGCCGTCATATAGTGAGAGAGAACTGAGATTTGGTCCTTTAAACTTAGTGAGAAGAACAGATTTGTTTATCGATGATTTAAAACGTGAAAAACAACATATTGAAAAAATTCTTCTTGGTATTAAAGAAACAGAACAAAATAAAGGTAAAATTACTGAGCTAAAAAAAGAGTTACAAGTTTTAAATGAGGTGATTGATCATGACCACAGTTAAAGATTTATTTAAAGTTCTTGATACAATAGCCCCCTTTAATGATAGTGAAACTTGGGACAATACAGGTTTACTTGTCGGAGATATGAATAACGAGGTGACGGGTGTTTTGACCACACTCGATTGTCACACATCCACTGTCGATGAAGCAATAGACTTAGGTGCTAATGTTATTGTTGCTCACCACCCACTCATCTTTTCAAAATTATCATCTGTAACTGAATCTGGCATTGGGAAGATTATTAGAAAATTAATTAAACATGATATTAACCTAATAGCCATGCATACGAATCTTGATCATCAGACAAATGGTGTAAGCCACATGATTGCATGTAAACTTGGCTTTGAAGACACGGAAGTGTTACTGCCACTAGCTGGAAATTTTAAAAAGCTTAGAATTAATATTACACGTGAAGAAAAAGAGAAGTTCAAGGAAAATATGCTTAAAAATGCACCTGTTGGTAAGATGGGCGAATATTCTGAAGTGAGTTTTGAATATGAGGTCCAAGGCCAATTTAAACCGAGTCAAAATGCCAATCCAACGATAGGTAAGAGTGGTGAGCTAGAACATGTAGAAGAATTTGTCCTAGAGTGTATATTCGATGCTAAAGATACTGAAGCAGTCGTTTCTGCAATTTATAAGTACCATCCATTTGAAACTCCAGCTTTTGATATTATTTCTATTGATATGAATAAGAACGAAGGACTTGGTGTGAGTTTTCAATTTGGGGAATCTCTTGATGATTTAGTAAACAGACTAGAAGCCGTAATGGATAGAAAGATTGTTAACCTAGTTAAAGCAAATGATAATCCAATAAACAAGGTCGCAATCATCGGTGGATCCGGTATGTCCTATGTAAATGATGTATTTAAAAAAGACGTTGATGTTTTAATTACAGGTGACGTTAAATATCATGAAGCATATGTTGCAAAACTAGCCGGATGGAATATTATAGATGCTGGACACTATTTAGAAATAGTGATGGTTGATGGTTTACAATCATTGATAGAAAAGTATAGTGATGTCACAGTCTATGCATCAAGCGTGAATACTAATCCATTTGAATAACAAAGTAAAAGCGCTTGGGATCATTGTCCCAAGCGCTTTCGTATTTCACTATTCCATAATTTTAACTGGAGTAGGATTTTTAATTTTCGGCAAGATTTTTCTCATCGGTACAACAGATTCAGGTGTCTTTTGCTCTTCGATGTTATAGTTCTTAATGTAATCAATAACTTCTTTAACAATCGGTGTCGGAGTCGAAGCACCGGCAGTAATTGCAACTTTCTCAACGCCTTCTAACCAAGAATTGTCCAATTCATTTAAGGAACTAATGCGGTATGCATTAGTATGTGCAATTTCCTTAGACACTTGTGCGAGACGGTTTGAGTTATTACTCTTAGGGTCACCGACTACAATAAGTAAGTCAGCTTCTCCTGCTTGTTCAGCAACTGCTTCTTGTCTTACTTGTGTTGCAAGACAAATTTCTTTATGCACTTCGATGTGTGGGTAACGTGTTTTAAGGTCGTCCATTAAGTGGCTGACATCCCACTGACTCATTGTTGTTTGGTTAGTAACAATGAGTTTTTTATCAGAAAGGAAATCTGGTAAATTCCCTACATCTTCAGGTGTTTCAATTAGGTGTACTTGACCGGGCGCAACACCGACAGCACCTTCAGGTTCTGGGTGATTTCTCTTACCAATATAAATCACATGATAATCATCTTTTGTTTTTTCTCTAATTAAATCATGTGTGAATTCTACGTCTGGACATGTCGCATCTATGCATACTAGACCTTTTTCTTTGGCTCTCTCTTTAACTTGTGGTGATACCCCATGTGCAGTAAATATTACTGTACCGTGGTCAATTTGTTCTAGAATTTCTAAACGGTTTGGGCCATCTAATGTAATGATACCTTCTTCTTCAAAAGCATCCGTTACATGTTTATTGTGTACGATCATACCGAGAATATATATAGGACGCGGTAGAGTTTTGTCTAAGGATGCGTTTCTTGCAATGACCATTGCGTCAACGACACCATAACAATACCCACGCGGTGAAATTTTAATAATATCCATAAATGAAACTCCTCCTTAATAAAGATTATACTTGATTTTGATTCACTTTCAATCATCAAGTCAACTATTGTAATTCTATAGCGTAATTAGTGAATTTTAGTTATAATTATGTAGAGTTTGAAAGGAACAGGTGACAAATATGTCCAAAGCATTTAAAAGATTTGAATTTGATGACACAGTGCTAAATGCAATAGAGAAAATCGGTTTTACCCATCCAACTTTAGTACAAGAACGTGTAATTCCTAAAGTTATGAAAGGTCAAAGCGTTGTTGCACAGTCTGCGACAGGTAGCGGTAAAAGTCACGCTTTCCTCTTACCCTTGATTCAAGGTATTGACCATGAAAAGAAATCTACACAAACAATTATTTTAACACCAACTAGAGAATTAGCCAAACAATTAGAGAACATGGCTAAAAAAGTTATAGCACATCTTGAAGGTGTGACTGTCCGAGCCTTCATCGGTGGTACAGATTTAAAACGCGATGAAGATAGAGCGAATCAGCAACCACAAATCGTTATCGGTACACCGAGACGAGTGAGGGATTTAATCGACAATCAAGCTTTAGATATTCATAATGCAAATAATATTGTCATTGATGAAGCAGACTTGATGGTGGACTTAGGGTTCATGGATGATGTGGATTACATTTCTAATCGCATCTCTAACCAGAGTCAATTTTTAGTCTTCTCTGCGACCATTCCAGAACCGTTAAAACACTTCTTAGAGAAGTATATTGGCGAGACTGAAATCATCGTCATTGACACACCTAAAAATAAAGCGTCTATTCACTACAGCTTAGTTCCGGTTAAGGGTAGTTCAAAGTTAGAAAAGACATTAGAACTGACACGTACCATTACGCCTTATATCGGTTTAATTTTTGCTAACTCACGTGAGCGTGCAGATGAATTGTATGCCTACTTAAAAGAAGAGGGTATCAATGTAGGGATTTTCCACGGTGGTTTAAAACCACGTGAAAGAAGCCAGGAAATTAAAAATATTGAAGGTTTGAAATATCACTGGGTCGTTGCAAGTGATTTAGCAGCACGTGGCCTAGATTTCGACGGTGCTTCACATGTGATTAACTACGATATTCCTAAACAAATTGAGTTCTTTACACACCGTTCAGGGCGTGTAGGGCGTGGTACTTACACTGGTGTCGCGATTACCTTGTATGAACCATCTGAAGAAAACTTAATCAATGAATTGGAAAGTAAAGGTTACATCTTTAATCATGAAGACCTACGTGGTGGGGAACTTAAAGAAATCAAGGACCGTACAACTAGAAAGTCTAGAACCAACCGTTCTAAAACGAATAAGACACAGAACTATAAAGTACGTAGTCCTAAAAAAGTAAAACCAGGTTATAAGAAAAAAATTAAGTACCAAAAAGAAGAGTTAGAACGTCAAGAAAGACGTCGTTACGCCAAGGCTAAATCAAGAAATGAAAAGAAACGTAAACAAAGAGAAAATAAGTAGGGGTGGATAACTATGTTACTCGGGTCACACGTATCAATGAGTGGTAAAAAGATGCTTGAAGAATCTGTAGAAACAGCAGCATCTTATGGCGCGAATACTTTCATGATCTACACTGGTGCACCACAAAATACGAGACGTAAAAAAATCGAAGATTTAAACATCGAAAAAGGGCATCAAAAGATGACAGAACTTGGTATTAGTGACTTTGTCGTTCATGCACCTTATATTATTAACATCGCTAATATAGAAAAAGAGAATGTGTTTAATCTAGGTGTGGATTTTCTCCAAGAAGAGATAGTAAGAACTGAAGCACTGGGAGCTAGTCAGATTGTCCTACATCCAGGATCACACGTCGGTGCAGGTAGTGAAGCCGCAATTAAGAAAATTATTGAAGGACTAAATGAAGTCTTAACAAATAAGAATAATGTACAAATTGCTTTAGAAACCATGGCAGGAAAAGGTACCGAAATCGGACGCTCATTTGAAGAACTGGCACAGATTATTGACGGTGTCACAAACAATGAAAGACTGAGTGTTACTTTTGACACTTGCCACGTTCACGATGCAGGTTATGATATTAAGAATGACTTCGATGGTGTTTTAAATGAATTTGATAAGATCATTGGTATCGACCGTATTAAGGTATTACACATGAATGACTCTAAAAATGATGTTGGCGCTCACAAAGATAGACATGAGAACTTTGGATTTGGATATCTAGGTTTTGATGCCTTATCTTACATTATTAATCATCCTGAGTTTAAAGATATTCCTAAAATCTTAGAAACCCCTTTTGTTGGTCCAGATAAGTCAAATCGCTTAGCACCATATAAACATGAGATTGAGATGATTAGAAGTGGAGAATTTGATCCAAATCTTCTCACTAAAATCAATCCAGCGGTTGCAGAGTTAGAGTAAAACAATTAAGAAACTAAAACTGTACTTAGTCAAGTTATGACCAGGTACAGTTTTTTCGTAATCATTCC
This sequence comes from Jeotgalicoccus marinus DSM 19772, assembly GCF_000425825.1. Classification (GTDB taxonomy): domain Bacteria; phylum Bacillota; class Bacilli; order Staphylococcales; family Salinicoccaceae; genus Jeotgalicoccus; species Jeotgalicoccus marinus. The sequence continues at coordinate 23,658 of NZ_AUEE01000006.1, read as the reverse complement.
TATTTACAAATCGTAACCATTCCATTATAATAACCAAGGTAGATAAAGGAGTGTAGATATGGTAACACCAATATTTGAACTTAAAAATGTCAGTTTTCAATATAAAGATAAATTGGAAGCGACACCTGCTTTAAAGCACATTTCCTTTGCCATTAACAAAGGTGAATTTCTAGCTATAGTCGGACCAAACGGCTCTGGTAAATCTACCTTATTAAAATTGATTCTTGGGGTGTATAAATTACAAGAAGGTGAAATTTTAATTAATGGCAATCAGAGGAAGTCATTCAATGCCTGGCAAGAGATCGGTTATGTATCTCAAAAAGCAGCAGCGAATGCTAAGGGATTTCCAGCGACGGTTAAGGAAGTTGTCTTAAGTGGTTTAACTAAAGAACGTGGATTATTTAAAAGATATTCTAAAAAAGATTATGAACGGTTAGATGAAGTGTTGGAGTTACTGGATATTAAGAACTTAAAAAATCAAAATGTATCTAACTTATCTGGTGGACAAACACAGCGTGTATTTATTGCAAGGGCACTAGTCAATAAGCCTTCGGTTCTAATTATGGATGAACCTACTGAAGGTATTGATAGTCAACATGTAAAAGATTTTTATAATGTCTTACTTAAATTAAAACGTGAGAATGTGACGATTTTACTTGTTACTCATGATATTGGAGTTGTAGTAGATAATGCAGACCGAGTGGCATGTTTGAATGAGCACTTACATTTTCATGGTACTAACGAAGAGTTTAAAAACCTAGGTGAAGCAGAGCTATCTAAAATTTACGGTTTTCCACTTCAGTTGGTTTCACATAATCACCAAAGGGAGTGCTGTAATTGATAGAAGCAATTTTAAATTATGATTTTATGAGATATTCCTTTGTTAGTGGGCTCATAGTTGGATTAATTGCACCACTATTAGGTACTTTCATTGTTGTAAGACGATTATCATTGATTGCCGATGCCCTAAGTCACGTTGCTTTAGGTGGTATTGCATTCGGGGTGTATATTTCATCGATTTTTAATATCATCATCAATCCAGTGATTTCAGGCGTTATATTCTCTGTCATTGGCGCTCTAGGAATAGAAAAGCTAAGGGGTTTATATAAACATTATTCAGAGATTGCCATTCCGATTATTATGAGCCTTGGTATTGCTCTAAGTGTCTTATTTTTATCTTTAGCAAATGGCTTTAATCAAGATTTATTTGGCTACTTGTTTGGTAGCATTAGTGCAGTAAGCTTTAATGACTTAATACTGATCAGTCTTATTGGTGTTATTGTTTTAGCTTTTGTCTTCTTACTTTATAAGGAGTTGTTCTTTATTTCCTTTGATGAGGAGTACGCCGGAGTGATGAAACTAAGTAAATATATTCATATTATATTTATTGTACTCGTCGCACTTGTCATCAGTGCTTCGATGAGGATTGTTGGTATCTTACTTGTAAGTGCCATGATGACTTTACCAGTTGCAAGTGCCATGAGAATAACTTCAAGTTTCAAGCAGTTGATGATAGTCAGTATTATCTTTGGCGAGATTTCAGTAATTGCAGGTTTATTTTTAGGTTATCATTTAGATATTTCACCAGGAGGCACAATAGTACTTGTATCTATTTTAATCCTGCTAATTACCTTATTATTAAACCGTGTAGGAGTTGTTAAAAATGCACAAAGAACTCAATGATTATAAAGCGATGTTACAAGAGGCAAATTTTAAAGTTACAAAGAAACGACTTAGAATGATTGAAATTTTTATGGAGGATGAGCGGTATTTATCCGCTAAAGAAATTCAGGAAAGCATGAATGAAGAATATCCAGGTATTAGTTACGATACAATCTATCGTAACCTTCATACCTTAAATGATATTAATGTACTCGAACAAACAACATTTTCAGGCGAGATGCAGTACAAAATTTCTTGTACAGATCATCATCACCATCACTTTATATGTGAAAAATGTGGTGAAACTAAAGTAATTAACTATTGTCCTGTTGGTGAGTGGCAAAAAGAATTAGGTGGTCTGACTATAAACAGTCATAAAGTTGAATTGTATGGCCTATGCGAGAAATGTGCCTAGTTTTGAGTATTCATAGAATATGGTATATAAAAAGGTGGAGATCAATATCGATCTCCACCTTTTCTTTATGAGTTACTCTTTAATTCTTCTTTTTCTAAACGCTTTTTCTCATGGTATTCTTCAGCTAAGATGTCAATCTCTTTCTTCAGTTCATCTACCATTGTTTCTTCAGGAACTTTTCTAACTGTTTTACCATGCATGAACAGTAGTCCCTCACCACGTGCACCTGCGATTCCGATATCAGCTTCACGTGCTTCACCTGGACCATTTACAGCACATCCAAGTACAGCAACTTTAAGTGGTGCTTTTACTGTAGAGATGTACTCTTCCATTTCATTGGCAATTGAAATTAAGTCAATTTCAATACGTCCACATGTCGGACATGCAATAAGTGTTGCAGCATTTGATGCAAGACCAAATGTTTTCAGCAGTTCCTTACAAACTTTTACTTCTTCAACAGGATCTGCAGATAATGAAATACGCATTGTATTTCCGATACCTTTAGAAATAATTGTACCTAAACCTGCGGCACTCTTGACTGTACCAGCAAACAATGTACCACTTTCAGTGATACCAATGTGTAATGGGTAGTCAAATGCTTTAGATGCTTTCTCATATGCTTCAATTGCTAAGTTAACATCAGAAGCTTTCATTGAAACGATAATATCATGGAAGTCTAATTCTTCTAGAATTTGAATGTGATGTAAGGCACTTTCAACCATACCCTCAGCAGTAGGGTAGCCATATTTTTTAATGATGTGTCTTTCTAAACTTCCGGCATTGACACCAATACGAATTGGAATACCTTTTGCCTTACATGCTTTAACAACTTCTTCAACTTTTTCTCTACGTCCAATATTACCAGGATTAATACGGATTTTATCCGCACCGCCCTCAACGGCAAGTAAAGCTAACTTGTAGTCAAAATGTATATCGACAACTAGCGGTATGTTGATTTGCTTTTTAATTTCAGCAATCGCTAATGCATCTTCTTCTTTCGGACATGCGACACGAACAATCTGACAACCTGCTTCCTCAAGTTCTTTAATCTGTGCAACTGTTGCTTCAACGTCGTGTGTTTTTGTCGTTGTCATACTTTGAATAATAATCTCATCGGCACCGCCGATTGTAAGATCGCCAACTCTAACTTTTCTAGTTTTTGTACGATGTGTAATTTCAGACATATACAAGCCCCTAATCTATTTTACTCATTTTATAATTTCATTATAATAAAAAAATCTGTGGAATGTAACCTTGACGCCTTAGCTTTGTGTTTTATTTTTCACAGGTAGCTTTTTATAATAATACACGAAAGGAATTAAAGCAAGAATAAATATCTGCCAGAGAAACAAACCTGTGGTCGTTTGGATAATGCCAATAATTAAAGCGGGTATTAAAATTGCATATGAGCCGATTTTAAACCAGTTCATATAGTCTGTCTTTTTATTACCGAGCTTGGCTAATCCACTAAATATAAATGATAGTATCAACATTAATGTAAAGACAAAGAAATATATTACAATGACATATATTGTAGCATACATAATAATGTAGAAATACAAACTAGACATCTGAGTCGTGATAAAATGTTCTAAACTCTCCTTATCATTTACATCACCGATTAAACTATAGGAAAACGTCCCATTTTGAAAATCAGCAATATATAAACCATCAGATAAAAACCCAAGGAGCACATCATCACTAATTTCTTCAACATTATCCTGACTGATTTGTTCAGTAAATAGTACTGAGTCACCGTTTAAGTTAATTATCTTGTCATCGCCGTGGTACTGCCCATTTTCTATGGTAAAGTCAGGAATTTCATTTTGAATTTCATCCAGCTCACCAAAGGTATTAGCAGTCAAAAACATAGAACTTATGTAGGGTAAAGAAATTAAAATAGATACTAAAAGTATGTTTAAAAGCAAGTATCTAAAGGGTACAGTTCTAAAGAGTGGGTACTTTTTAAACGTTAGTAAACGTTTAAGAAACTCAAAATATTTCATGTTATCATCCTTAATATTATTTAATAGGACTAAGGTCTTATTTTATTTTGATTTAAGCAATCTAATTGTTATTCTAACATCAAATTGCTATATTTAGGATGTAAACAATTTTGAAGGGAGATTTTTATTTATGGCTTTTGAATTACCAGAATTACCATATGCTTATGATGCATTAGAACCAACTATTGACAAAGAAACAATGGAGATTCACCATTCTAAGCACCATAACACTTATGTAACAAAATTAAACGATGCAGTTAAAGGTACTGATCTTGAGTCTAAATCTATCGAAGAAATTGTTAAAAACTTAAACTCTGTACCAGAAGACATCAAGACTGCTGTTCGTAACAATGGTGGAGGACACTACAACCACTCATTATTCTGGGAATTATTATCTCCAGAACAAAAAGAATTAACTGGTGAACTTAAAGATGCAATTGAATCAGCATTTGGTTCAGTTGACAAATTTAAAGAAGAATTTGAAGCTGCTGCAGCTGGGCGCTTTGGATCAGGTTGGGCATGGCTAGTTGTTAACAATGGTTCATTAGAAATCGTTACAACACCTAACCAAGATAACCCACTTACAGAAGGTAAAACACCTGTATTTGGTGTAGACGTTTGGGAACACGCTTATTACCTTAAATATCAAAACAAACGCCCTGAATATTTAAGTGCAATTTGGAACGTAGTTAACTGGGACAAAGTTAACGAACTTTACCAAGCAGCTAAATAATATTTTATAGTTTAAAGACGAGGATTTTTCCTCGTCTTTTTTTTATTTAACGGATATACTTAAAAATATGTTAAAATGATGTGGACTTTATTAAAGGGTTTGATTTGTGTGAAACGTGCAAAAATAAAAAGCTTAGATGCAATAAATAAACAAGTGCTTCGAGCAAGAATTAACATCTTGATGTTAGTAATTTTTGGTTTATTTCTAATCATCATTATTAGACTTGGATACTTACAAATTGTCTTAGGTGATACATATCAAGAACAAGTTGAAAATGCGCAATATGTAGAAATCAATCAGAGTGTTCCACGAGGAGAAATATACGATAGAAATGGTAACTTACTCGTTGGAAACTCGGCTGAACAAGCAATCTATTTCACAAGGCATAGAAACATGTCTAATTTTGAAATTATGGATGTAGCTGAAGAGTTAAGTTCATACCTAACGATGGATACGAGTAGCTTATCTCTTAGAGATAAACAAGACTTTATTATAAATAATTATCCAAATGAGCTCGAACAAGTGATGTCTGAACAGGTCGCTTTACTAGAAAATGGTGGTATTTCTCAGAATGAATTCAATGAAGAAGCATATGAAATGATTGATGAAGAATTTGCTGATTCTGTCTTAAGAGAAGAAGATTTAAATATTATAGCAATCTATGTTGAAATGGCATCAGCAAGCGAACTCAATCCTGTCATCGTAAAAAGTGAAGATGTGACGGAAGAAGAATTTGCTTCTATTAATGAAGACTTAGATCAACTCACCGGGATAACAACAGGCTTAGATTGGGAAAGAACATATCCGTATGATGACTCTCTCAGAACGATACTAGGAGAAGTATCAACAAATGAAGAAGGGTTGCCAAGAGAGCTCGTTGAATACTATCAGGCACTTGGTTACTCGAGAAATGATAGGGTCGGTAAGTCTTATTTAGAATTCCAATATGAGGATGTACTTCGCGGCAAGAAACCTCAAGTGAAATACACTACAGATAAATCCGGTCGGATAATCGGTGAAGAAACTATAGAAGAGGGTAAAGCTGGAGACGATCTTTATCTCACAATCGATATAGAACTTCAAAAGGAACTTGAGGAGATTGCAGAACACCACTTAACTGGAATTCGAAATCTCGCTGAAGAAATTGTTGAAATGGATGAAACAAGAGGAGATCTCGATTATACAATTATTCCTGAATACATCGACACAGTTCAACTAGTCGTACAAGATCCAAATAATGGTGATATTTTAGCGATGGTCGGTAAGACTATCAATGAAGATGGAGATATTGTCGATTACGATTATGGCACCTTAACAGCGACCTATGTACCAGGTTCTTCTATTAAAGGGGCAACAGTTGCGACTGGCTATCAAGAGGATGTTTTTGAAGTAGGCGAAGTCGTTATCGATGAACCACTCTATATTTCGAGTGACCAACCGAGAGCTTCATTCTTTAATCCAGATGGTAGAGAACCTGTAGATGATCAAAGGGCATTAATGGTATCATCCAATACTTATATGTTTAAGGTAGCACTTGGTTTACTAGGTCTAGATTATTCACAGAATATGGCATTACCTACAGATATCGATCAAGCAGGCTATGATTTAAGAAATGGTCTCAATCAGTTTGGTCTAGGTATTTCAACAGGTATAGACCTACCGAATGAAGCGACAGGTCTTTCACCACAGCTTAACGCAACAAATCTTTTAAACTTAGCAATTGGCCAATATGACACATATACTGCACTACAGTTATCTCAGTACATGTCTACATTTGCAAATGATGGCAAACGTGTCCAGCAACACTTAGCTAAAGAAGTCAGAGGTTCAAATGCAAATGATAAAGGACAAGTCATCCGTTCATATGGCACTAACGTATTGAATACGATACCGATTACAAGTGAACAACTAAAACAAATTCAAGCAGGATTCTATGATGTGTTTAACACACATGACCAAGCAAGAGATATGTATGGAACAGGTTGGGATGCATATCACGAACTGGAACCTAAGGCCGCTGGTAAAACAGGAACGGCGGAAAGTTTTAGAGATGGTGATCCTGTCTTGAACCAAACTTACTTAGGCTATGCACCATATGATGATCCTGATATGGCATTCTCAATTATCTTCCCAACATTGCCAAGTACAGTACCATTCTTCCCTGCCCAATACATGGGACAGGATGTTGTTCAAAAATACTACGAGATCTACTATGGTCAAGATGAAGAACCACTTCATAATTACGATGCGTCAGAATTTTATCAAGAACTTGAATATGGCAGCTATTAATACCCGAATTTATTCGGGTATTTTTGTATTTACATAATCTTAACACTACATTTATTTTAGATTTACAATACTTCCTTAGAATATGAATGTAACAATAATTAATACTTAATTGGAGGAATTTTGGCGATGAAGAAGAATTTATTTCTTGCTGCGCTACTAATGAGCTTAATGTTCATTCTAGCTGCATGTTCTGGTTCTGGCTCTGAAGAAGACACTAGTACTGAAGAAGATACTGGTTCTGAAGAGACTACTGAAGAAGGGTCTGAAGACGAAAGTACTGAAGAAGGATCTGAAGATGAAAGTTCAGAAAGCGGATCATCTGCAGAAGTTACAGGTTCTGTAAACGAAGATGATGAGCAAATCGCTGGTGAAGGTTCTTCAACAGTATTCCCGATTCTAAACTTACTAGTTGAAGACTTCAATGCTGATCACGGTGTTGCTGTTGAACTAGGTGGTAACGGAACTGGATCTGGTTTCAGTGCATTAATCGACGGTTCTGCTCAATTCGCTAACGCATCACGTGGAATTGAACAAGAAGAAATCGATGCACTTGAAGAAGCAGGAATCGAGTACACTGAATTTTTAGTTGCAACTGATGGACTAACTGTTGCTGTCAATCCAGCTAACGACTTTGTAGAAGATTTAACTTTTGAAGAGCTACAAACAATCTACTCAGGTGAGGCTGAAAACTGGTCTGATGTTCGTGAAGACTTCCCTGAAGAACCTATCACTGCATACGGTCCTGACCAATCACACGGAACTCACGATTTCTTCAATGAAGAAGTTATGGAAGAAGAAGGTGTTCAAGGACAATTAATCCAAGACACTAACCAAGTTGTTTCTTCTGTAGTAGGAGATCAAAATGCAATTGGTTTCTTCGGATATAGCTTCTACCAAGCAAATGCTGATCAGCTTAAAGCTGTAAACATTGTTGGTCCAGACAGTGAAGAAGCTGTTGAACCATCATTTGAAAACGTAATGGACTTCTCTTATCCATTATCTCGTCCACTTTACGTTTACGCTAATAACTCAGCTTTAGAAGAGAATGAAACATTCCATACATTCATGGAATACACTCTTAAAAATTCACAATCAGCTGCAGAAGAAGTTGGATATGTACCTCTTGAAGACGACGCACTTGAAGAAGAACTTTCTAAACTTCCAAACTTAGAACAATAAGTAAAAATCTTATAACAATGGACGGGATGATTTGTATATCCCCGTCCATTTTTAAAGTAAAGAGAGGTTTAAGATGAGTAATAATAAAATTCGTGAACAAGTAGTAGAGAACACAAGAAATAAATCAAATACGTTTGAAAGAATTATTCCAATTATCTTATTAGTGATAACTTTAGTATCGATCGTGGCTACAATCGGTATTCTATATACATTAATTTCACAGTCTTTTGAATTCTTTTCAAGAGTACCGATAACTGAATTTCTCTTATCTACAACTTGGCAACCATACGTAGGAGATGGTGAGTGGGGAATTTGGGCACTCATAATGGGAACGATGAAAATTGTAGTAATTGCAGCAATTGTTGCAATTCCAATTGGACTAGGTGCCGCTATTTATTTAAGTGAATATGCATCTGATAAGGTTAGACGATTGATTAAACCAATCCTAGAAGTATTGGCAGGTATTCCTACAGTAGTTTATGGTTTCTTCGCTATTAACTTTGTTAACCCAATCCTTCAATCTATTTATGATGGTTTTGGTCTATATAATGCCGTATCTGCTGGTCTTGTTGTTGGTGTTATGATTATCCCTATGATTGCAAGTCTGAGTGAAGATGCGATGAGCTCTGTACCTGCCTCAATGAGAGAAGGTTCGTTAGGTATGGGAGCAACTCGATTAGAAACAGCGGTTAGAGTCGTTATTCCTGCAGCATTCTCTGGGATAATTGCATCATTTGTACTTGCAATTTCTCGTGCAATTGGTGAGACGATGATCGTATCGATTGCAGCAGGTTCAACACCTAATGCAAGCTTTGATGTAACAGAACCATTACAAACTATGACTGGTTTTATCGTACAGATTACTTCTGGTGATGCAGCATTCGGGACAAATCTATATTACAGCTTGTTCGCTGTAGGTATGGCATTGTTTGTCATGACATTAATTATGAACATAATTTCTTCATGGTTAACAAACAGATTCAAGGAGGAATACTAAAATGACATTGATTGATAAGGATATCATTGCCAACAAACGTTCTGGTAGACAAACCAGAAACTCAATTTTAAAGTGGTTGTTCTTCCTTTGTACTATGTTTGGACTCATGGTCCTCATTATGTTAATTGCAGACACAGTTGCTGATGGTTGGGATAGTCTAGATATGGAATTCCTAACAAACTTTAACTCAAGTAGAGCAGAAAGTGCTGGTTTCTATGGTGCGATTATTGGATCACTTTGGTTAATGGTTGTCACAGCCCCTGTCGCTATTGTGCTTTCAGTTGGTACAGCACTTTATCTAGAAGAATATGCACCGAAAAACAAATTTACTGAATTCATTAAAATTAATATTTCTAACCTTGCAGGTGTACCATCAGTTGTATTTGGTCTACTAGGTCTAGCGATGTTTGTTCGTGCTTTAGCACTAGGTAACTCAGTTTTAGCAGCGGGTCTAACTTTAGCACTAATGATTCTTCCTGTTATCGTTGTTGCTTCACAGGAAGCGATTAGAACAGTCCCAGCATCTGTTAGAGAAGCATCAATCGGTATGGGTGCAACGAAATGGCAAACAGTTTCTAAGATTATTTTACCTGCAGCAATACCTGGTATTATCACTGGGATTATCTTAGCCTTATCCCGTGCACTTGGTGAGACAGCACCTCTAGTTGTAATTGGTGTTCCAACTACTTTACTTGTCACACCGAATAGTTTCTTAGATTCTTTCCAAGCTATGCCAATGCAAATATATAGCTGGGTTAAAATGCCTAATGAAGAATTTCAGTATATCGCAGCTGCAGGTATCATTATTATGTTAGTGGTTCTATTACTGATGAACTCAGCAGCTATTTTCATCCGTAATAAGTTTTCTAAAAGATATTAATTTTTAAAGGAGTTTTATATATGGCTGAACTTAAAAACGTTCAAGTTAACAAACAAGATACAGTAGACAATAAGGAAACTGAATCTAGCTCAATTATTCAAACAGACAAAAAAGTAGTATTCGAGGCGAAAAACTTCAACCTTTGGTATGGTGACAACCATGCCTTGCAGGATATCAACTTAACTTTCCATGAAAATGATATCAATGCAATCATCGGCCCATCAGGTTGTGGTAAATCTACTTTCGTTAAATCAATGAACCGTATGACAGAACTTGTACCTATTGTACGTACAGAAGGTAACATTGAATTTAGAGGAGACGATATCTTCAAAAGCGGTATGTCTGTTGAAGAATTAAGAACAAGAGTCGGAATGGTATTCCAAAAACCAAATCCATTCCCTAAATCAATCTATGATAATGTTGCATATGGACCGAGAGTTCACGGTATTAAGAAAAAATCTATTCTCGATGAAGTCGTTGAAAAATCATTACGTAGTGCGTCTATCTGGGATGAAGTTAAAGACCGTCTTAACGATAACGCTTATGGCTTATCTGGTGGTCAACAACAAAGAATTTGTATCGCTCGTACACTTGCAGTAGAACCTGAAGTTATCCTAATGGATGAGCCTACAAGTGCCCTTGACCCAATCTCAACAACTAAGATTGAAGACTTAATGCAAGAGCTTAAGAAAGACTACAGCATTATTATCGTTACTCATAATATGCAACAGGCTGCACGTGTGTCAGATAGAACTTCCTTCTTCTACCAAGGTTATGTTGTTGAATCAGATGATACTAATGTTATCTTTGAAAACCCTAATGACAAGCGTACAGAAGATTACGTATCAGGTAGATTCGGTTAATAGATGACAGTTTATCGTGAGAAGTTTCATGAAGATCTTACTTCTCTGATTGAAGAATGCATTACGCTTGGTAAAGCATGTCATAACAGATTATCTACGGCTGTAGAAATTCTTGTGACTGATAATATAGAAGAAGCTAGAAAACTGGTAAAAGCTGACTCAGAAATTAATCAGTTAGAATCAGCGATTAACGCCCATGCAATTAATTTAATTACCACTCAAGCACCTGTTGCTAGTGATTTACGTACCATTATTTCATGCATTAAAATTGCTGATGATCTTGAGAGAATAGGGGATAACATCAGTAATATTGCAGAAGTTAGAAAACGTATAAAAATTACTAATGAACGTACACTCTTAAGATTTAAAACCATGGAACGTTTAGCATCACTTATGTTAGAAGATGTTTATACAGCATTTAAAGAAAGTGATATGGATCTTATCCGTGAAATTATAGAACGTGATAAGGATATAGATGCTGTTTTCGTTCAGATTACAACTTCAGATATCTTTGAAGAGTCTGATGCATTCTTAACCGGTCAAATCCAGTTAACAGCTAAGTATTTAGAACGTATCGGCGATCATATAAAGAGCATTGCTGAACATATCTATTACACTGAAACAGGAACTCCCTTTGAAAAAGGGTCAAGAGAATAATATTCAACCTCCAGATATCTGGAGGTTTTTTCTATATTCATATAAACTAGTAATAAGAATATTGTGTGAGGAGAAGTGTTATGACAAAAAAAGAATTGCGTAAAGAAATGATTTCAATTTTAAAAAATCTACCAGCAGATAAGAAACTCGCTGCAACAAGAAATATTACAGAACGCGCTGTTGGTTTTATAAAAGAAAATAATTATCAAAGTGTTGGTATAGTGCTACCTATGTCTATTGAATATGATACATGGACTTTAATCGATAAGCTTTTAGAAGAAAATATTGAGGTGTATGCACCAAAGTGCAACTACGTAGATAAATCTATGAACTTTCATAGGTTAAACTCTAGAAATGAAGTAGAAAGTGATGAGAAGAATATTCCAATACCAGACCCTAATCAGCCTATTAATAATGATATAGATCTCCTAGTTGTACCAGGCTTAATATTTAGTACTAATGGCTATAGAATTGGCTATGGTGGTGGTTTTTATGATCGCTTCCTAAGCACTTTTAAGAATGATACAGTATCCCTTATCTTTTCAGAACAAATCGGCCAAACAATAGTAGATGATCATGATATTCCTGTCGATACGATCATTACTGATCAAGCACTATTTGATGTAAAGTCAGTGAGAGCCGATGAGAAATAAATGGCAGGCTGCCTATGAAGTAGCTAAATACACAAATTACGATTTCTTCCATCACGATACAAATCCAGAAATTATTTGGTTAAAGGATCAGAAGAAAAGAACTTTACTCTGTTTAGTGGATGTCGATTTGACAGATACTGAATTAGAAGATGTGACAGACAGTATTTTTAATTCTCAGGACCATCTTAACAAGCTGGCAGGTTTTACTATTAAGGCCATTAATGTCTACCATCTAACCGATAAGAAATTTACTAGAAAATTTAAATCTAAAACACTTAAGGTAAATCATAGAGCAATCAATAACTTAGAGAAGATTATATCAAATCCATTTTATAAGATTGACATTAAGTATAAAAAATCTAAGGATGATTCGTACTATCAAAAACGATTAACTTCTAGACATCCTTTTGAGAAATATATGATTAAATTTACGCCGATGACCTTACTTTTAGTCACTTTAAATACGCTAGTTTTCCTAATAAATATACTATTTATTCATTTATTTAATAGCAATGAATTAACGCATTTACTTGCTGTGATTCATTATGAAGTCACATCTGGTGAGTATTACAGGCTTTTATCGTCCTCATTCTTACATGTAGGTGTTAGCCATTTTCTTATGAATATTTTTGCACTATTCATATTAGGTAAATTTGTTGAAGGACTATATTCAGGCTGGCATTTACTCATCACCTATATTATTAGTGGTGTGATTGCGAGTATGTTCTCTTTAGGGTTTATTACTGAAGGTATATCACTCGGGGCAAGTGGGGCAGTATATGGATTACTAGGCGTAATTATTGTACATCTCTTAGTTAATCGAAAGATAAAGGCTAAATTAATTATGCAGATACTAGTGATTTTCGTGGTAGTTTCAGCACTATCTATGCTTACAGCAAATATAAATCATTTTGCACATGCAGCAGGATTAATCATCGGTGCCTTACTTGGTGTAATTTATAATATTAAAAAGACTGGTATAAAATATTCGGTTGGTGCGCTCGTAGTTATCATTTTATTCACTTTATATAGTCATTATGCAATGAATCAGCAAACTTCTATTCACCCGATGGATGATGAGGCAATGACGTATTATGAACAAGGTGAATATGAACGTGCCTTAGAAGTTGTTAATAATTCATTTAATAAAGAGGTGGAAACACCACTTACTTATTATATTCTTGGAGAACTGTATATCGAATCGGGTGACGAAGAAAAGGGGCAAAGCTTGATAGATCAGAGCTATGAGATGGATCCTTCCAATGAACTAACCGCTAAGGATAAGATAATCGCCTATAGAAAAAGACAGGATTACGATAGTATGAAAGAAGCACTAGATAAACTTGAGAAACCCATACAAGATGATGGACTTAAAATACTTGCTGAAGAAGTTAATTAATATTATGTATAAATATACTTGATTACGTAATTTTATAATGATATGCTATGAACTATCATATAAAAATAAACTTATGGAGTGATTGATATGTCCGAAAAGAAAGTTGTCTTAGCATATTCTGGTGGTTTAGATACTAGCGTAACGATTCAATGGTTTATTGACCAAGGATTTGACGTTGTAGCTGTTTGCCTTGATGTAGGTGAAGGTAAGGATCTTGAATTAATCCATGACAAAGCCTTAAAAATGGGGGCAAGTGAATGTCATATAGTCAATGCTCAACAGGAATTTGCAGAGGAATTTGTCAGTTATACAATATATGGAAACTCTATGTATGAAGAAAAATATCCTTTAGTGTCAGCGCTCAGTCGTCCGTTAATCTCTAAGAAACTTGTAGAAATTGCCCATGAAACTTCTGCAGATTTTGTTGCGCATGGTTGTACAGGTAAAGGTAACGACCAGGTGAGATTTGAAGTGGCAATAAAATCTTTAGATCCAACTATCAAGGTACTCGCACCGGTTAGAGAATGGACATGGTCACGAGAAGAGGAAATTGAGTATGCTAAAGCACATAACATACCGATTCCAATCGACCTAGACTCACCGTACTCAGTAGACCAAAATTTATGGGGACGCAGTAATGAGTGCGGTATATTGGAAAATCCTTGGGCAGCACCTCCAGAAGATGCTTATGATTTAACCGTTAATGTTAAGGATGCACCCGATGAAGTTGAAGAATTATTAATCACTTTTGAAGCAGGTTTACCAACTAAATTGAACGGTAAACAATATGACTTACACGAATTAATTCTTCAATTAAACGATGTTGCAGGCAAGCACGGTATTGGGCGTATTGATCACGTTGAAAATAGACTGGTTGGAATAAAGTCTAGAGAAATTTATGAAACACCCGCTGCTAAAGTGATTCTCACTGCAAAGCATGATTTAGAAACGATAACCCTAACTAAAGATATTGCGCACTTTAAACCAGTAATCGAACAAAAATATACTGAACAGGTATACAACGGACTATGGTTTACACCATTATCCGATTCTCTTAGAGCAATGCTAAAAGATATGCAAGCACCTGTGAATGGTGAAGTCCGTTTAGAGCTTTATAAGGGTAATGTTATTGTTAAAGGACGTCAGTCGAATAATAGTCTCTACAACGAAAAACTTGCAACCTATACAAAAGAAGATGCTTTTAACCAAGCTGCGTCAGTTGGGTTTATAGAAATCTTTGGTCTACCGGCAAAAGTAAAAGCAATGTTAGATCAGGGAGTGTCAGTGGATGACTAAAAAAGCTTGGGGTGGAAGATTTACTAACGATTCAATATCATGGGTGGATGACTTTAATGCATCCATCCATTTTGATAAAGTGCTGATCGAAGAAGATATTAAAGGCAGTATTGCTCATGGGGATATGCTAAAAACTAAAGGTATTCTAACAGAAGATGAATTTAAAAAAATTGAGGCAGGATTAAAAGAAATCCTTGAAGAATACCAAAAAGGGCAGATCACATTTTCAATTGAAAGAGAAGATATTCATATGAATATTGAAGCACTACTAATTGAAAAAATTGGTCCAATAGGCGGTAAACTACATACCGCACGTAGCAGAAACGATCAAGTCGCAACAGATATGCATTTATATGTAAAAAGAGAAGTAATAGATATTATCTCAACCATCGAGTATTTGCAAGGTACCATTGTCGAGTTAGCAGAGTCTAACATTGAAGTTCTTATGCCAGGTTATACACATCTCCAGAGGGCACAACCCATACTGTTTTCTCACCATATACTTGTGTATTTTTGGATGCTAGAAAGAGATAAAGCAAGATTTAAAGATGCCTTAAAACGTATTGATATCTCACCGTTAGGTGCAGGTGCAATTAGTGGGACAACATTTGACATAGACCGTCACCAAACTCAAAAAGCGCTCGACTTTAACGATATATATCACAACAGTATGGATGCAGTTAGTGACCGTGATTATATTGTTGAAACACTATCTAACATTTCATTAACGATGGTTCATTTATCAAGATTATCGGAGGAACTCATATTTTGGTCGACAGATGAAGCGAACTTCATTACTTTAAGTGATGCATTTACGACAGGCTCATCAATGATGCCTCAAAAGAAAAATCCAGATATGGCTGAATTGATTAGAGGTAAAAGTGGACGTACGAGTGGTCACTTAATGAGTATGTTAATGCTCTTAAAAGGTTTACCGTTAACATATAATAAAGATATGCAAGAAGATAAAGAAGGGTTATTTGATTCAGTGAAGACCATTAAGGGCGCGCTTAAAATAATGGATGGCATGTTAAGTACAATGTCCGTTAATAAAGATGTACTCGAGGAAGCTGTGTCTAATGATTTTTCAAATGCTACCGAACTCGCAGACTATTTAGTTGAAAAAGAGATTCCCTTTAGGGATGCACATGAAATTGTAGGGAAATTAGTCCTGACTTGTATTAACAGAGGAATTTACTTAAAAGATTTACCGTTTGAGGAATATAAGAAAGCGTCCTCAGTCATCGAGAACGATATTTATGATATTTTATCCGCAAAAGTCTCAGTTAATCGTCGTATATCTTATGGTTCAACTGGTACTGAAGCAGTTAAAGTGCAATTAAAACTTGCAAGAGAAAGAATCACATAAAAAAGCCGCTCCATTTTTTAAATGGAACGGCTTTTTTGAACTTAGTACCCTAAGTCAGGATAACCAAATGTAAATATAGTAGCTACTGTCCATAATCCAAAAACGACAAATGTAAGACCACTGAATCCAGCAGCTAAGAAGTTTTTAGCTTTCATTGAGTTTAAAAGACCAATGATACCAAATACTGCTACTAAGCCCATTAAGATTGCTAGCGCATTAATACCAATTCTTATTGTTACGCCACCAATTGTGAATAATTCTCCAGTATCGAAGAAAGGCATTGAATTGACCCCCTAATATTTCTCATTAAACAATCACTTAAGAATATTGTATAATTAATAAATAGATTTGTCGAGTATATTTTTGGAGGATGATTATATGAATATTACACGTTTACCTTTAGGTGATCTTGCAACGAACTGCTATATTTTAAGTGATAGCAAATCGTTGTTAGTTTTTGATCCATCAGCAGAACCTGAAGTAATTCTTAGTAAACTTAAAGACATCAACTTACCAGTCAGTGCAATTTTACTGACGCATACTCACTATGATCATTTTGGTGCTTTAGATGATGTGATTGAGTACAGTGGAGCAGATGTTTATATGTCTGATATAGAACGCACTTGGCTTACTGATATCGAAAAGAATGGTTCAGTACGTTATAAGTATCCAATTACTTCTAAAGCAGCACCTAAGTTACTGAATGAAGGCAAGCATTCTATTGCAGACTTTAATTTTGAAGTCATTCATACGCCAGGTCATTCACCAGGATCTCTGTCTTATAAATTCGATGACTTTATTGTATCTGGTGACGTTTTATTCAGAAATGGTGTAGGGCGTACAGATTTATTTGGTGGTTCTAATGATGATTTACAGTATTCTATTAAAGAGAAACTTTTCAAGCTCCATGAAGATACCACTGTCTATGCTGGACACAATGTACCGACAACTATCGGGGAAGAAAAACAAAATAATCCGTATGTAAGATAAGTCATTATAAAAAGGCAGGAACGAGATTTCGTTCCTGCCTTTTTTTAGTGCTGGTTTCCAAATGATGGTTCTAATAGGAATGTTGTATAGTATGTAAAGCCAACGAAGAATAAAATCAAGTACGCTGCAAAAATATACATATACATTCTTTCAGTTAATTTCATATAGCCAAGTAGAACGAACAAGCCAGTTTGTACGACAAAGAAAATAGTCATTGTGACCATGTCTCCAACGTAGAAAAGAATAGCAAACATTGCTGTCCAGAAGCCTAGCATTTTAAATACTTTATCCATGTGATACGTCCTCCCACCTGAATAATTTCACATATCTTTAAATATAATTATAGATAAGTACTCGAATAAAGTAAATAGGAATTAAGCATCTTTCAATATTTTCTCTAGTCATTTAATTACAATTGTCAGTTAAACTGTGTAAAAAGTAAAGCGGTTTTATAAAGATTGTATTTAAGTGTCTGAAAAAAAGCAAATGAGCATTTTTTTCGTATATATAGGGTAGGAGGTGTATTTTATGAAATCTTTAGTTGAAAGTATTCTGACAGAAGCTCACACCCATTCAGCGAGTGATATACATATCACATTGGACGAGTCCGGTGGCACAGTAAAATTAAGAGTCAAAGGTCAGATGGTTCAATTGCAACTATTAGACGGTGATACGTTCAAGCGATTGATTAATTATTTAAAGTTTATTACAGAATTAGATATCAATGAACACAAAGTACCACAAAGCGGTCGAACAACAGTTCAATTAGAACATGGTGAAATCAGCGTCAGAATAAGCACCTTACCTATGACAATTCTAAGGGAGTCGGTTGTCATTAGAATTTTGAACAATAATGATCGTCAAACTTCAAGAGAATTATTTTATGATAAAAAGGATTATCTCTTTTTATCTGAGTATATGAAAAAGGCTCAGGGACTTATATTGTTTACTGGGCCAACTGGTTCAGGCAAAAGTACAGTGATGTACCGCTTGATTAAGGAAATTGCAGATGAAGGGTTAAAAGCCGTCATCAGTATTGAAGATCCTGTGGAATATGAAGTACCGGGGCTCGTTCAAGTTGAAATCAATGAAAAAGCAAAACTCGAATATGCGCCTTTAATCCGCGGTGTCTTACGCTGTGATCCGGATATTATTATGTTTGGAGAGATTAGAGATAAAACCATTGCTGAAGAGCTTATTAAAACAAGCTTGTCTGGTCATTTAGTACTGAGTACTTTTCATAGTAAAAGTGCGCTCGGCACACTAGTTAGACTTCAGGATTATGGCTTATTCAAAGAAGAATTGTCTGAGAGTATCTCTTTAATCGTAAATCAAAGGCTGATTCATACAGCAAAAAGAAGCTTTATTATTTGTGAATATATCGAAAGTAAAGATGTTGAGGATTTTTTGAAAGGTAAAACGGTTAAGTATGACACCCTAATAGATAAATTAGCACTTATCCATCAAGAAAGTGGAATGAATGATGAAGAATATCAATATTACCATCGGATCCTCCAATAAGTTAAAAAAGCACGATTCTCACTTTTTAATTAAACTCGGAGATTTACTGAGTAGCGGTTTTAACATGTACCAAGCTATGAAATTTTTACTTGAGCAATACGAGGTTTTAACAAAGAAAGATAGAGAGGGAATATTAAATTTACTAGAAGAAGGTGCATCAATATCAACTTTACTTAAGCGTTTAGGTTTTTCAAAATCAATTATCATGCAAGTATCGTTTGCTGAAATCCATGGTGAAATCATTGAAAATTTATATGAATCTGGTGCTTATTTACAGCGGAGGAGACAAACAAAAGAAAAGTTGATAAAGGCGATTCAGTATCCTTTAGTGCTCACAGGCATATTCATTATTATGTTGATCTTATTAAATTACACCGTAATTCCCCAATTTAATGAATTATATACAGCCATGCAGGCTGAAAAATCATTTTTAGTTAATATATTAACTCTGGTTTTAAAATATCTTCCACACGTTGTTTTATTTATTGTGGGACTCCTTCTCATTTTTATTATATATATCTGGTTTGTATTCAAGCTAAAAAATACTAAAATGGCAGTTTCAATTCTACTTAAAATTCCTCTTGTAAAAACTTATTTTAAATACTATATAACATATCGATTTTCTAGAGAATTTGGCTATTTTCTAAATAATGGTCTTGAAGTAAAGGAAATCATCCTTTTATTTAAGACTCAAACTATTAATCGATATCTCTCTTTTACAGCTAATGTAATAGAAAAAGAACTATTAATTGGAAATACACTTGGTAAGTCCATAGAATCTATACCACTCTTAGATCATAGGCTGAGTATCTTCGTGAATCACGGAGAGTATAACAGTAATGTTGGTAAAGAACTAATTATCTATAGTGAATACACATTAGAAAATATCATTCTTAAAATTGAAAAAATGACACAGAAAATTCAACCGATAATATTTTTAATTCTAGGGCTCTTGATCATCTGTTTATACCTCGTAATCGTTATGCCAATCTTTAATATGTTATCTACAATATCTTAGGAGGAAATAAAATGAGACGTGCATTTATAAGAAGATTTAAAGATCAAGAAGATGGATTTACTTTAATTGAAATGTTATTAGTATTGCTTGTTATCTCGGTTCTGATTATTTTAATCATTCCCAATATCGCTGCACAGAGTCGTAATGTACAAGACACAGGTTGTGATGCTCAAGTTAAAATGGTGCAAAGTCAAATAGAAGCCTATACTTTAAATGAAGGATCGCCGCCGACCAGTGTAGATACACTTGTGCCGACTTATCTGTCTACAGATCAAATCAGTTGCCAAAACGGTGACTCTATTACAATTACTAATGGCACAGCTGTCCGTTCATAAGGGATTTACAATGGTGGAGATGCTGATGACCTTAATGGTCGTCAGCATTCTAGTATCTTTATCTTTCGGTAGTCTACCAAAATACAAGGTCAAGTCGGTTGATGACGAATTGTTAAATATGAGCTACCTATTAGAAGGGACTCAGATGAAGGCACAGGCTGAGTCCAGTTCATTTACAGTAAATTTTGATAGGAAAAACAATAAAATTATTGTAAGAGACGCAAAGAGAAACGAAGTGAATGGCTATAAATTGGATATCTGTAAACTGCAAAATTACGGATTAGAGCAGTTCTCCTATAATACTTTAGGTGATACTACAGCTTTTGGCACAGTTTATATGATATGTGATAAGAAAAATGTCAAAATCGTGATGCAGATTCAAAAGGGGAGGTTTAGAATTGAAAAATGATGGTTTCTTACTTTTTGACAGCATACTATCCTTAGTCATCTTTAGCACCTTATTAATGCTAATACCTGCTATTTTACATATTCAAAAAATAGATGACGATAGCCAAAACCAAGTCGAGTTTTACAGACACCTTTATATTAAAAGTTTATTAATGGAAGAGGATGAATTTATAAACTATGCAAAGAATGAACATAAAATAAATGAAATAAAGTGTAAAGAAAAATTAAGTGATTTATGTCCATGAAGGGATTTAGCTATGTCGAATTATTATTATCACTGATGGTGATTACTTTAATTACATTCACATTACCTCAATTACTGACAACCTTAAACAATATTAAATTGCATGAAGATAATTATGACTTCGATGTCTTCATACTAGATATTGGAAACACATACCAATCAACAGACGATATTGAAGTTAACAATAGTAAGAGCGTTAACTTTATAAGTGATAACAGAATTGTAAGTTACCATTTTTCCGCTAACAGAATCATTAAAAGTATAGATAACAGTGGTTTTGTTACCCTTATGTATAATGTTAAAAATTTTGACGTCGAAGAATCTAAGTCGAGTATTGTCATAAATATAGAAGGTGTACAAAATGAAAAACTTGAATTTAAACGCTAAAGGATTTTTTAGTTTATCAGTATACTTTGTACTTATTTATTTAATCGGTGTATATTATTATTATTATGAAAGATTTCAATTAATTCTTAATATTCGTATGAATCTAATCGAAATTTACGTCAATCAAATCAGTAAGTTAATATATTAAGGGGTTTTAGAATGATTTTAATCGGTTTTATGGGTTCTGGAAAAACAACGATTGGTAACGCTTTGGCTGATACACTCAATAAAGAATTAGTGGACTTAGACGATGTTATACCAAAACTTGCAAACAAGAGTATACCTGAAATCTTTAAAGCATCTGGAGAAAAAACATTTAGAGAATATGAATATAAAGCACTCAGTTTAAATTTAAGAGAAGATATAATCCTTTCAACTGGTGGGGGTATTGTCTCTTTTGATCAGTCTTTTGAATTATTAAAAAAGCAAAATAATTTAAAAATATTCTTCTTGAATGCGCCATTTGATGACATGTATGAAAGAATTTATAATGACAAAACACGTCCCTTAGGTAATCAAGAAAAGGAAAAAGTAAAAGCCTTATATGAATCTAGACTTGATAAATATAGAGCACTTTGTGATCATGAAATCTCTACAGATAAGTCTATTGATGAAACAGTTGATATTATTCTAGCTAATTTGTATTGAATGCTTATCTAATAAGCTTTGTAGCTTGCAAAGATGAATAAAATATGAGTATAATGAATACGGATTCAATAATATACAGACGATTGAAAAACATTGGAGAGTGCATAAAAATGCCGCCGAAGGAGCAAGCCACTACTGGTGAATCTCTCAGGCAAAAGGACAGTGTTTGGACGTCATCCTGAAGAGATTTTCAACAGGCCAGCATTAAACTGACCTGTTATTTTATTTAAGGAGGATTTTTGAATGAGTGAATTGAAGAGAACACCTTTAAATGAATACTATCATGAACAAGGTGCAAAGCTAGTTGATTTTGGTGGTTGGGAAATGCCTGTACAATTCTCAAGTATCAAAGAAGAACATACTGCAGTGAGAGAAGATATCGGTATTTTTGATGTAAGTCACATGGGTGAAATCCGCGTGACTGGTGAAGATGCTGAAGCATTCTTAAACTACACACTTACAAATGACGTTACTAAGCTAACAGACGTTAAAGCTCAATATACGACAATCACAAATGAAAATGGTGGCGTAATTGATGACTTAGTCATTTATAAACTTGGTGACAATGAATATCTTCTTATTCCAAACGCAGGTAACACTGATGGAGATTTTGAATGGTTGAAATCTGTAGAAGGTTACAATGTAACTGTAGAAAATGTTTCTAGTGAATATGGTCAACTTGCTGTACAAGGACCTAATGCTAGAGCTTTAGTACAGAAATTTACTGATTCAGATCTATCTGAACTTAAAATGTTCAATTTCATTAAAGATGGAAAAGTAGATGGTAAAGAAGTAATTATTTCACAAAGTGGTTACACTGGTGAAGATGGTTTTGAACTTTATTGCAAACCCGAAGATACACTAGCATTATGGAATCTTTTTGTTGAAAATGGTGCAGTTGAATGTGGTCTGGGTGCGAGAGATACACTTCGTCTTGAAGCTGGTCTACCATTACATGGTCAAGACTTAACACCTGAAATATCACCAATTGAAGCACGTATTGGTTTTGCCGTTAAAGTAGATAAGGGAGATTTCATCGGACAAAGTGTCTTGAAAGACCAAAAAGAAAACGGTGCACCACGTCGTCTTTCTGCTTTTGAGTTAACAGACAAAGGTATTGCTCGTACTGACTATGAAGTTTTCGATAAAGAAGGCAACAAAGTTGGATATGTTACAAGTGGGACACAGTCACCAACAAGTAAACGTTCAATTGGCTTTGCTTTAGTTGATACTGACTTCTACGAATTGGATAAGGAATTTGTTGTTCAAGTTCGTAAAAAAGAAGTACCTGCTAAATTTGTAAAATCACCATTCCACAAAAACTAATATATTATCTTTGTATAGTATTTATAAAAAATCCAGCGATTTTTAATCGCTGGATTTTTCTTATTAGTGACTTCAGTCGGTTGAGCACGTAGACGTGCGAAACAAATAAACCACACGCTATGCGTGTGGATGAAGTAGCTTTAGCGATAATATGCCCCTTTCTGTATACTAAATAATGGCTACCAACCGCTATTTAGAAAAGAAAGGGGCATATTGAATGTCTAAAGACGACCAAAGTTTATCACATACAAGATGGAATTGTAAGTATCATATAATATTTACTCCTAAGTATAGGAGAAAAGTTGTGTATGGACAACTTCGAAAAGACATAGGGAAAATACTTAGACGATTATGTGATATGAAAGATGTAGAAATTATCGAAG